>NZ_JANQDH010000082.1 GCF_029891735.1 Chrysosporum bergii ANA360D | reverse complement strand
GGGTGGTTGTAGGGTGGGGGGTAAACGAAATTTAACAGCCTGCTTCCATTCGTCTAAAATTGCACGTTCAGCAGTACCGGGATCATGGGGAAATACCGCCCCCACTTCCAAAGACAGCAAAACAGCAGTATACTCACCACTGGCTGTAAGTTCCTGTGCTAGAGTGAGCATGGCAGTAGTTTTTCCAGTTTGTCTAGGGGCGTGGATCACAAAATAATTGCGCTGATCTATGAGTCGCTTTAATTGGGGTAAGCGCTCACTTGTGGGTAACATATAGTGAATATCCGATTGGCAAGGGCCAGCAGTATTAAACCATTTAGTCATAAGGCTTTTATATATAGCAATATCAAGGGGTGTAGGATGCTCACCTCACCATCATTGTATTACAACGGGGAAAAAGTAAAACCCCAGGACTGGGAACACCTGGGGTTTTCAACCTGACCACACTTCTATTTTTAATAGAAAATTAGGCATAATCATCAAATTCAACAGACATAAATCTAGTAATTTTGTCTATAAATCTTGTTTAGAAAAAACATATTTATGGTAATTAATTATTAAATTATCCAGAAAATATCTTCAGGATAATTAGCAAACACTGTTTAGTATGGAAATCAGCTATTAGTGATCTTATTTTCAGAGTTTACATAGAAAATTTATTAGATAAAATTGCCTGATTTATGTCTAAAGTTGTGGTTTTTTTGAGTTGATTTATCAGTGGGAATAGAGAAAAATAAAAGCATCATGCTCAAACATGATTGTAGCCAATAAAAGTGACAGAAAGCCTACTTATGCCCGCAAATGTGGGCATTTTTTATGAGTGGTAACAATGGTACGGTCAAGATGCAGCATGGTAAATGCTAAAATCACCGCAGTTATTGCCAGCATACCGGGTAAAAACCAGTAACTAGTTAGAAGTGCATCCCACAGCTTAGATAATTTGATATCATTCATAATTTTTTGCCGTTGCGGTCTTGTAATTCTGCTAATTGTTGCAGTGACTGGCTAATGCTGCGCGGTTGAGGAACCGGGTTTTTACCCGCAGGCCAGCCTTCTCGCTGACGGGAGCGATCGCCATCTGTTTCTTCTGTTTGGTCATGGAATAAAATCTGTCTGGTGGGGTATGGTAAATCAATGCCATTTTCCACATAAAGTTTCTGCTTAATTGCAGAGATTACCTGATCTCTGGAATCTAACGCATCGTATCTTCGGGGTGGTTTGATCCACCATCGCGCCCGAATATTAACACTATTTTCCGCCAGTTCCATCACCAACACATCAGGAGGGGGGTCTTTTAACACCAGTTCTACACCATGTATAGCCTCTAGCATTAATTGTTTAGTCCACTTTAAATCATCCCCATAGCCAATAGCCACATCATATTCTAGGCGACGACTGTCAAAGGCTGTATTGACAGTCACTGAGTTGGTGAACAGTTCAGAATTAGGAATAACAATGCGGCGACCATCGTAGGTTTTGATGGTTGTAGCTCTTGTTTCAATGTTTTCTACCGTACCTTCAAAGTTTTTAAAAACAATTTGGTCATTGATTTGGAAAGGTTCTGTAAGTAGAATTAAAATTCCTGCCAAAAAGTTTTGTAGAATATCCCGAAAAGCAAAACCAATGGCCACCCCACTAATTCCCAACAATTGCACTAAATCAGATGCTCTCAGTGAAGGAAAAACAACAGAGAGAGAAATAAACAAACCCAGTAAAACTGTAACACCCTGTGCTAACCTGCCCAGCACCATTCCCAAATTCCGGGCGTAGCGGCGATGTCTGGTTAAGCGCCTGACCACTCGCTTAATGGATCTACCCAGAATCACAAAGGTTGTAAATACAACTAACCCTAACACAATATTGGGTAGCAGAAGAATAAAATCGTTAACCATTTTCTGCACCCTAGCCACCAGGGCTGATATTTCCCCATTCATCCACATTCCTCATTGATCAGTCGTTGCTGATGATAGCTAAAATTGAGAGAATTAAATACCTTCTCAGGTTTGGTTGTGGTTGTGCTGCAAGATTGATTAGGGTTTGTATCTCACGTGTTTAAGAAATGCTTGGACTGTCTTGATAATGAGATAATTCTTTCATCGCTTCCTGTTTGAGTTCTTCTCGAATGGACAAGGGCGCAATTACTTCTCCATTGGGTCGCCAGTCTCGCAGACGCATTAAAACGTTAACGTCTCCAGTGCGTATCCAGCCGGTGTAGTAAGCATCTGTGGGGGGTTTGTGTTGCAATATATCTAAAACTTTTTGCTGTTCTTGACGCGGTACATTTTGGATAATTTGTTGGGGTAGTTTTTTGTAGGAAATCGGGCGAAAGGTGGGATGGCGAAATGTATTGTCTACATATCTTTGGGCGAAGGCGGAGGGAAAACGCAAAATCAGCAGTTCTCGTTTGAGATAAAAGTTAAAACCCCAAGCCTGATCTAATTCTGTTTGAATTTGGGCTGGTGTGGGTAGTTTGCCGGTGTAGCGCATTTCTTTTAATTCCTTGGGGATACTAGGATCACCCCAAGGGAGAACCCGCAATTTTTCTGAGGCGATGCGGTCGAGGCGGTAGTTATGCCAAGCTAATTGACCTTCTGGGTCTGTACCGTAGGCACTGAGATATTTAGCACGTCGGTGGTAATGCAAACAAACAGGATAAACGGTCACTTCTACTTTTTTGGCTATTGTGACCCAATATTCAAACTGTATCACTCCACTCCCTTTTTTTCCCCACAGCTGTTCTATTTGCTCTTGGTAATCGTCTACTTGGTCTTGAGCCTCTGTGGATAAGATATAGTCAAGGTGCAGAAATATTCGCTGGTGTGGTGCTTCTATCAGTGGAGCCGGGGAGTTATGGGCGATTTGTTGCCATAGGTTCTCAATTATTAAGTTTAAGTTGGGTTGGAGAAAAGCCACTGATTCTAAAACGTGTAGCAGTTCCCAGGTTTGGGGTATAGACAGTTGGGTAAAATTAGGTTGGGCTATAGGTATTTCCGGGGGTGTGGGTAATTCTGACAAAGGGAGACATTCATATTTTCCCTTACTCAGCTTTTCTAACCATCCCAAACTACTCAACTGTTTAAGGTCGTCTCTAATGGAACGATGTACCGTAGCAAAGGGGCGCTGCTGTAGTTGTTGTTCCAAGTGTTCCGGGTTAATGCCAGTGAGTTGTAATATTTCTGTTTGCCATTGGCTTTCAGATACGTATACTCCCGATGTCTCCAGCACTTCCATACAAGTACGATGGCAAATACAAGAAAAATCTCCACATTCGGCCGTAATTTCCAGGCTGTCCAGCTTTTCGCCCTTGGGGTGTGTTTCCGCAAACAAGCGATCGCGCAGTTGGGAATAGGTAAAATCCTTAAGGGGATAATGTCCCCATTGTGTTTCTTTGCCATAGAGTTGATTTAAGATCCACCAGTTTCTAATGGCGCGGTGTAAGCGGTTAGCAAGTTGTCCTCCTGCTAACCAGTGTAAGGTTTGCGGTGTTGGGGAACGGATAGCCTGGGGCATCATGGATACTAAGAATACCGATTTTTTGCTGTTTGTCTAGTGGATCATAATACTATCAATGAGTCTAAATCCCTAGCAATTACAGATTTATAGGTGTTGGTGTGTATAGTTAGAATGTAGTGGAGACGTTCCATGGAACGTCTCTAAAGTTTTCATCCCCTTGCGGGGAAGAGGTAGTCATGGACCCTACCCCTTAGAAACTAGGGAAGGCTATACTGTAAATTCAGGTAGTATTTCTGAGAGTCCTGGGAGCAACTGGTTCAGTGCGTATTCTTCTAAAGTCCTAGCACTAATAGAAGTAAAACGCATTTGAGTATGAGCAATATCATTGCGGTATTCTGTTAAAGTTGACCACAAAGCAGCTAACTTTTCAGCACTACTGACATACTGAACAATTGGTTGATCCAAATTATGGTTAGCGCCAATCATTTGTCCCAGATGTTCTTCTATCACCTTTCTTTTTTCCCTATCTCGATAATTTTTAATTCCATGAGCAATGCAAATGGCAGAAACTAACCATTCTCTACCTAATAAAATTGCCTGACAACTCAGTTTTTTATTCACATACCAACGCAAGAGCAGAAATTGTTTTTGTAATTGTTCTACAGGACTAGCTTCGTTAAAGTTCATCACCGCAAACTGGCTGTAATCATCTTGAATTTGACTCAATAACAACTCAAATGGTTTGGCAAATGCACCTACTTCTTCTTGCAGTTGAGTTGCTGGTATATTTTGAAGTTGGGCAGATTGTGTAATTAAGTCAATGGGACGGACTAACTCAATAGAACGTGATAAGGCTTGAATGCGATCGCCAAAACTTTGTAGTCGAGTTGGTCTAATATCTGCTGTTTTTTGTTGACCACTGCGATAAAAGTCCTGCTGAATGGTACTCAGTAATTTACCTAGTTCTACAGAAGAACCAGTACTCAAAAATTTATCAGTAGCAGTTAACCAATCTAATAATTTAATAGCAGGAGTTAAATCAAAAATCGGTGGTTGCTCCCGGTTAGCCTCAAACGCACCATAATAAACTCCGCAAATTTCCACATTTCTGGCTTTTTGCAAAAAAGCAGCAGCTAGTAAAACCAAAAGTGGAATAGAGCGAAAAGCATGGGTAATATCAAACAAAACCTGGGAGTTTGGGGTAACAGCGTTAACCACAGCATCAAAAATTTCCCAAACTTCTGTTTCTACTTTCCCAGAGGGAATTTCCACATCTTCACATGGGTAGCTATGACCCAAAGTTTTTTGTAGACTATGCCAATGAGCGGCTTTAGCTTCTGGGGTCACTAACACAGTTACCTTGTCTGGTTGAAAAAACTCACACAAAGCATGAGCAACATAAGAAGTTTCCACCTGCTGACCTTGCCAACAATAGCAGGTTTTTGTATATTTTCCCGTACCTAAAACAGTTAAAAGCTGCATTTTTGCTTTCCTAATTTGTGTTTTGATCAGGTAAAAAAATAGCCAATTTACCCAGCAACAACACTATGGCGAATTTTGCCCAAGTGAAGTACATCATTAAGGTAAAATTATACAGCCTCCCTAGAAGATCCCTATTCTAATATCAGTATTTGTCAGCCGTACAACCAACCACCAGGGAATTCCCGTCTTTAGTATGCCCCCACTACATGGGGTTTTTTCCATCCCCTTGCGGGGGAGAGGTAGTCATGGACATAGACAACCCGTGGACTCAGCGTTGGGCTGATTGTTTCCATCCCCTTGCGGGGGAGAGGTAGTCATGGACATTATCTAAGTGCAGTTGGTATTGCATACAATGTATGGTTTCCATCCCCTTGCGGGGGAGAGGTAGTCTAGGACTCATTAGGTTCTGTTTACAAAGCTGAACCTTGGGAAGTTTCCATCCCCTTGCGGGGGAGAGGTAGTCTAGGACGCACCATCGACCACGGCGGACGATCTGCAACCAAAAACGTTTCCATCCCCTTGCGGGGGAGAGGTAGTCTAGGACGAAGAAGAAGAAGGAGGGTATCAAATGAAATGTTTAGGTTTCCATCCCCTTGCGGGGGAGAGGTAGTCTAGGACACAAATTGGGTCTTCCTTAGTAGTGCTGACTGCGTAGGTTTCCATATTGTATTTAAGCATTTGCTCCATACTACGGCGTTTCCATCCCCTTGCGGGGGAGAGGTAGTCTAGGACTCCATCGAAACAGCGCTAAACCCTAACTCCGCAGTTTCCATCCCCTTGCGGGGGAGAGGTAGTCTAGGACATACCCTGAAAGAGGTGGAGGTAAACCTCCAGAAGGAGTGTTTCCATCCCCTTGCGGGGGAGAGGTAGTCTAGGACAAAAGACAGATCAAAATAGGTTGTATTATGAAAGTTAGTTTCCATCCCCTTGCGGGGGAGAGGTAGTCTAGGACTTGGACCGAACGATAGTAGATACCCAAGAATTTTGGGTTGTTGTTTCCATCCCCTTGCGGGGGAGAGGTAGTCTAGGACTGCTGTAAGAAGTAAAGCATTTGTTAATGGCTGTGGTTTAATCTCTAATCAAACGTTTCCATCCCCTTGCGGGGGAGAGGTAGTCTAGGACTTGGCAGAAAAATTTTATAAGGAGTTCCCAACGTGTTTCCATCCCCTTGCGGGGGAGAGGTAGTCTAGGACGATTCCGAGTCATGCTTAAGCCAGACAGACATGCAAGTTTCCATCCCCTTGCGGGGGAGAGGTAGTCTAGGACCCTACCCCTTGGAAACTATTGCCATATTTAGTTTTCAAGGTTCGGTTGCACCTGACTACTGAAATTTGTTATGTATCAATTTTTGACCGTACTTTATTCAATAGCTTGGTTCAGCAAAACTAGCTGATATAATCAACATAACAGCAAAACTAGAATAAGTCAAGGGGAAAAAAATAAATTTACTCTTTGTAACAAACTCAAGCTCACAATCGTTTCCCCTAGCTCACTGCGACAATTTTTGTCCTGGCTTTACATTCTGTAACATTCCTCCTAATACCTACTAAAGTAACTGTTTCAGCACTTTTGATGCTCTGAAAATTGACAAACACCGCGTTACAAAATTAAATAATCTGGTGGCTCATAGGGGGGTGAACTTCCATACACTCGCGTTTGCTCCTTAGCTAAATTATTTAGGGGATATACCCGAAGATTATCCTCACTGATCTTCAGTATGGGTAACCAGCGTTGTTCCAACTGTTGTGTTAAGGTCTTTTCATCCAGAGGACACTCAAACACCGAATACTGTACTCGTTGACAACGCTGTTCTATCAACTTGGCCAACTTAGTCCTGCGTTTGTTGTCTGGGATGTCGTAACAAACCAACCATAATTTAGTCATTTAATGACAAAAGCCTCGTAATCTAAACTTGAACTTACTAAACAGCGACCTAAACTCTGGGCTTGTTCCAAAATAATTTGACTCAAACTCAAACGCCGATTTTGAGCAGGGTACAAAATCGGGGTATGAAATCGACGTTCTAACTCTCCTAAAAACAGTTTTTTGGCTAAAGTCCCCAACCAAATACCCACCCCATCTGGAGAGGGATGAAAATCTTCCTGTTGCAATAAATCTGACTTAATAATGGAAATGGCTGTGTGATCTACAATTACTGGCCGAAATTCCTCCATTAAATCTAAAACTAAATTGGGGCGATAAGGTTGAATGGCGTGAAAAAATCCCAAATATGGATCAAGACCAGCTTGAACACAGCTAGAAAATACCCTCGCCAACAATACACCATAACCCCAACTTAAGAGAGCGTTAATGGGGTCAAGGGGTGGGCGACGGTTGCGGCCATTAAAATTCCATTGGGGTGGAAAGTAATGTTTTAGGGCTTGGTAATAGGTGCGGGCGCAAATACCCTCAACACCCATTAGTTCATCTCGATTTAATGGGGTAGTGAAATTATTTAACCGGGAAGAGTAAGAACTAATTAAATCAATGGCTTCTGTTAATTCGGTAATTTCTCCCTTAGTGCAACGGTTTTGACGTTGTAGCAGCACTCTTTGATTACGAATTTTGCCACTCACCATTTTTTGAGCTAGTGCCATACCAAAGGTAGTTTCTACACAACGATATTGAGCCAGGCGAATTATGGGGTTAGTGGCAAAATGTCCTTGGAGTCGTCCGCGAAATTGACCATCTTGACGCAGAAAAATAGTCTCTATGCCTTGGTCTAATAACTCCGCTATCACTGCATCAGTTAACTGTACTCCTGGTAAAACTACTACTAGGTTGATTTCTGCCAGGCGATAGTTTTGGGACTTCTGCTGTTTGATAATCAATAAGCATTCGTTGCTGTAACGAATCACTGTTCCTGGTTCGGTTAAGTATAGTGTGGTCATGGGGATCAAATTCCCGGAGGTTTTTTCAGCTATTTACCAGTATGGGTGGATACTACGGGTATCCCGCCCGCCACCGTTATGCAAATTGCGTAACAGATTGATGATCCTATTTTCCCTAGACTTAGAATACGCCTCTTCTATGGTGGTGTCATAATAAACTTATCCCAAAAACACATCTGGCTCTATGTCCTTATCTATGGTGAAAAAGCTGCTGATGTACCGCAGCATTTTGGTAGCATTCCTCAATGCTGGGTTGACCTGGATTATCTTGATAATTGCCCCCTTGGGGTTATTTTCTGTGATTATTTGTACTATGGGGGTGTTTGTAACCAGTTTAGTCGGGGGATGGGTGGGCGATCGCTTTTTATTTACCTTGGTAATCAACGATCGCCGTGATGTAATATCAGCCCATGAAGAGTCTAATTACATTGAGTCTGTATTTTTACAACAAGTAGATGTGTCAAACCTACAACAAGGGAAGAAAAACTAATGGCTGAACCTTCATTGAGTTTACAAATCAGTAAGCCAGTAATTTATCAAGGCTGGAAATACCAATTGTTACTAATTTCTCTGACCAAAAGCGATCGCGTCATCAAACCACAAGACCTCATTAATTTAGAACTACCATCTGGAATTGACACCAGTGGTGGTGTGGTTATTTCTGGACGTGGCCCCATTTGGTTGTATACCTACCTCACCCATGAATTACATCCCACAGCTTGGGTAGCCTGTTATGATCCCCGATTTTTAGGAGCGGTAGTAGTGGCTACACACTCTGATTTAGTCAGCATTGGGGATATAATTCCCATGGAGCCTCCCAATGGACTGCAAAAAGAATTAAGTCCGGCTTTAATAGTGGTGGGTCCACCAGATAGCGGTAAAAGCGTATTTTCCCATGCTTTATTTCAAAGCTTATTGGCAGAAACTCCTGATATATATCTACAACGGGCCCACTGGGATGGTGAAGGTAACTATCTTTTAGAACTAGACCCAGAAACAAGTCAAGAAAAAATAGAAGCATTTAAAATGCGCGATCGCGGTAGTTTAAGCGCGGAATTTTTTCCCTACCACTCCCAAGTCATCTTAAAACTAAGGCGACAAAAATCCCTAGTCATTGTGGACGTGGGGGGGATGGTACAGCCAGAGAAATTACCCATTTTAGAAGCCTGCACCCATTATTTAATTATTACTTCCCAGCCAGAGGCTGTGGATTCTTGGCATCAATTTTGCCGCGATCGGGGTAACTTAAAACCCATCGGGGTAATTAATAGTGTGCTGCATACAGTGGAAACAATTCATCAACAGCAACCTTATTTACAGATCACTGCTGGACCCTGGATACGGGGACAAGCTGCTAATATTCCTCAAACCCTGTTAAAACGAGTCAGGGAAATAATTACATTCAATCAGTAAATATTTTGTAACATTTTCTTGCTAATTCCACAGTTTAATATTTCATATAGTATGATCAGTAAAGTGACAATTGATGCGATAACTGATGGAGAAAAAAAATCCAGGAGTGCAGAAACCAAACACAAAAGTGAATTGATATGACCAATCCCAATTCCATGACAACAGCGATCGCATGGTGTTTAGCATGGGGTAAAGATAAAACACCCCAGTTTGATTTGCCAGTATTACAGCAAATGCACCAAGCCCTACAAGAAAGTTCAAATCTTCCAGAACAACTACCACAAGAACTAAAGCAGTTAATCAGTCAGGTACAACAACTACAGGGCTTAGAATTTCCCCACACAGTCCAACAACTAAAGGGGTTAACCGAAAAATACCCCCAACTGTGGAACTCTGAGATCGGCTTAGTTTATGGTGGTGCAACCAAAATCAAACAGTATGTATTTGAAGGCTCTAAACTACCCGATATCCGGGGCGCTTCCGCCTTATTAGACAGAATTAATTTAGTTGACTTACCTGCATTTTTCGGTCAAGGCAAAAAATCAATTACCATTTCCCAATGGTTAGCTAACAACTTTGCCGGTTTAGAAGCAGCACTAATTCGAGAACTAATTATTTACTCCACCGGCGGAAACATCCTGGCTTTTTGTCCTGGGGCTTTTGTAGATGACCTAGCCAACGCCATAGAAAAACGTTACACAGAAGAAACCCTAACAGCTAACTCCTGCGCTGTTGGCGGTAAATTTAAGCCTTTAGAAATTCGCTTTGGTTTACTACCAAATCAAATTGAGAAAACATTTTGGTTAGAAAAATATCAGCAAAACCTCAACCATGAGTTAGTAAAGGCTTATTTTGATCAACCAGAATCAAACCCACAACAAGCATTTGAATACCGCAAAAGTTTTAATGAACTAGCGGGTAAACTAGCCTCATTATTCAATCAGCGACGTAGCGGTAATGACTTTCCCCATCGTCCTAGTCGTCGCTATCCGCCAATGTTTGAAACCCATCCTTGTATAATCAGAGATGACAACGATCGCGGATCCGCCGTTATCAGAGCCGACGAGCTTCCTAATAACCCTTGGTTTTCTGAAAGTTTAGCTCGCAAGCGCCTAGTGGGACAAATAGCTAAACGAGATGACACTTCTAAACATTGGTATGAAAAAGCTGGTTTTGATTGGCAAGACGGTCAAATTTATATACCCAGTTGGGTGCAGAAGTTTGAAAAATTTTTGCAAAAGCAAAAAAATAATCAATTATCTGATCAATATTATCGCCGTCATGAGAGCATTAATAGTATAGAGGAGGCACGCTCTCTAATAGAAATTGGCAATGCTAGTAAACCAGATGGTTTTGTTGCCTATATTTATGCTGATGGTAACAATATGGGTGGGTACATCCAGAAAATTAAAACCCCAGAAGAATATCGGCAATTTAGTAAAGATATCTTAGAAGCAACTACAGAATCAGTTTATCAAGCACTAGCTGAACACTTACACCCCCACAAACTTGAGAACATTAAAGAAGATAAACTAAAGCGGAATGGACAATGGATTCATCCCTTTGAAATCTTAACCATTGGCGGGGATGATGTGATGCTAATTGTTCCCGCAGATCAAGCCTTAGCCATTGCTAAAACCATTGGCGAAGAATTTGAAAACATATTGTTCAAGAAAGGATACAAAACAAAACCAGCAACAATACATCGTTACCGCCTAGCCCCAGCAACACCACATCAATGTGAATTAAGTATGTCCGCCGGAGTATTAATTACCGCCGATGACACCCCCATATACTACGCGGAAAAGCTAACAGAACAACTGTTAAAATCTGCCAAAAAATTGGCTAAAGACCTGAAAAAACAAAAACAATACGGCGGGACAATAGACTTTTTAGTGATGAAATCAGTAACCATGATTTCTTCTGAAATTAGTGAATTTCGTTCCCAGGGACTAACCAAGAAAAAACAAAACCTCAAACTGTATGCAGCACCTTATACATTACACGAAATAGGCGGACTATTAGCCACAGCCACAGCCTTAAAAGCTGTAAAATTTCCGCGATCGCAAATTTACCAAATCCGCAGTTTACTAGAACAAGGTAAACAAACAGCAATACTCAATTATCGTTACTTCCGAGTGCGATTAAGTAAAGAAGACCAAGAAACGCTAAAAAAAGAATTTGAAAACCCATGGTGTCAACCCAAAGATCCATCTAATACTGGTAATCTGGCTCCTTGGATTTCTTCAAAACACGAAAAAGAACCAGTAACTTATGAAACCATCTGGCGAGAATTAGTAGATTTATATCCCTTTATTCCTGAACCAGAGGATAACGACACCTCCAAAAAACCAAATGATATATTTCAACAGCATAAACAGAAATGAGGTAAAAACTATTACCTTAACAGCCAGAATTGATACTGCTTTGTGTATCGGTGCTGGTGGTTCCGACGGTTCCCTTGCAGATAAACCCATAGTCCGCAACGCCGCCGGAAAATTGATTATTCCCGGTTCTCAAATTAAGGGTAGACTGCGCCATGAGTGCGAAAAACTAGCCAAGGGGTTAGGATGGCAGATTTTTGACTCACCAAAAGCAGAAATTCTCTGTCCCAGTGAAGAAGAAGTCAGCAGCCAATTTAGAGCGCAGTATCAAGTGGAAGGCTACAAAGGCTATCACTGTTTTATCTCTCAAATTTTCGGTAATCCCATACTTCCATCCCGAATTATAGTAGAAGATTTGGTTAATGACCTACCACGGGAAGACCTACCAACGTTTCTGCGTCCTGGTGTCACCATAAATCGCCGTCGTCGCATTGCGGAAGACAAAAAACTGTATTTTCTAGAAACCTCTCCCCCCCATAATCAATTGAGATTTACAGGAGAACTTCACTTATTACCAGCCTGTCCACCATACGCCGAAGCGCTAATTTTAGCAGCCTTACATCATATTCATGCTTTAGGAGGAAGTAAATCAGCCGGGCTGGGTTGGCTGATTTGGGAGGAACTGAAATTAACAGTAGATGAGCAAAAGTGGGAAATGTTGTTACCCAAGGTTAGATATGAAGCGAATTAAATTAACTATTACAGCCCTATCCCCCCTGTCCATAGCCAATCAAAAACCCGGTTCTGTGAGTGAAGCAGAAGACTATATTCCCGGTTCCGTCATTAGAGGGGCAGTGGCATCTCAAATGCTACAATTATCAGGAGTAGAGCCACAAAATTTAACCACCAACGGAGGTGACTTTGCAGCATTATTTTTAAATTCTCAACCAGCGATTTTTCATAACGCCTATCCTGCTGTACCTCACCCCACGGATCATGTGATGGTACTACCAGCCACAGCAGTTAGCTCTAAAACAGATTCTGGTTTTAAACCCAAAAAAACAGATTCTGGTTTTAAACCCCCAAAAAACGGAGTTTTCGACACTTTAATTGACCGTTTTTGTGCCGACGCATACAACTATCCCTTTGACCCCAGTGATCCAAAATCATTAGAGGAAAAAACTGATACACGAGTTGAACCCTTCGGCGGTTTCTACAGTTGTACAAACGAGGAATATAGTAAACATTCCGTCAGCAAACGTTTTTTAACCAGAGTAGGTATCAACCGAAAACGGGCTACGTCTGAGGATGAGATACTATACAGCATTCAAGTTTTGAACGAGTCATTTACTCCAGATTCCCCAGAGAAAAATTGGCAAAATGTAACCTATCAAAGTGACATTTTAATTCAAGATCAAGAATTAGCAGCATCTTTAACAGCATTCTTCAATAACAACCCCCAGATTTTCCGTTTAGGTAGTGCAATTTCTAGAGGTTTAGGTAAAGTTGAAGTCAAAGCCACCATGGAAGATGCAGTCACAGATGTTAGTAGTAGAATAGCGGCTTTTAATCACCAACTAGAAAGACGTTGGAAACTCTGGTCAATCTTTGGAGAACCAGAGAAAAACCTATCAGCAAACCGCACCTACTTTACCCTAGACCTGCAATCTCACGCCATACTTACCGAAAATTGGCAAAGAACCACAGTTATTTCCCCAGCCATGTTATGTGAATATGTGGGTTTAGATGCAGAATTTTCCCAACTCCCCAACGATACAGCCAGAGACGAATTTATCAAACTAGAAGTAGCTTATAGTAGTTATGACTACCGTTCTGGTTGGAACTCAGCCTGGGGGTTGATGAAAGATATAGAACTAATCACTAACAGAGGTGGTGTATACTTATTTAGTACAAATCAACCAAAGGTATGGATAGATAAATTAAATCAACTACAACTGCAAGGAGTAGGCGATCGCACCTGGGAAGGCTTCGGACAAGTCCAGATTTGTAATGAGTTTCATAATGTATTTAGGGAGAGTGCAAAATGATTGCAGAAACCGATTCACACAAACAATTCAAAATCCAAAAACATATCCGTCAAACAGAAGACCATCTAGTTATTTGGATTAAAGAAGCTTTGGATAATAAAACCAGCTATGGAGATTTAGAAGAAGCTCAATTTCGTAACTTATTACGTGTAGCTGACACCACCGAGAGCGCAGAAGTGATTAAAAACTTTATTCGTTATCAAGAAGGTAGAGATAAAAAATGGGGGAGAGGTCAAGGCTCTCTCGCAGAAAAAATCATTTCACACATTGACAAACAAATCAAACAAGCAGCCGAAACAATCGCTAATGGTAATCAAGCCGACTTGAACCCCATTTGGTTAGAATTAATCCGCCGCTACTTAGGTTATGGCGCACGACATTTAAAGTATAAACGCGAAGTAAAGTAACCTGAAATATTTACTGGAAAAGAGGAGTCAAAAGATATGCGAGTCGTTATTTCTACTATTGGAACTAGCTTACTAACAAATCAAATCAACCGTTATGAAGAATCAGAAAAAAATTGGTATACTCAACTAAGAGATGCTGCTAATCTCACGGAGAAAAATACTTCTAAAGAAGTCCTTGCAATAATTTCGATCCTAAAAAACAGAGCCATTGAAAAATTAAAAAAAAGTTCAATTCCTCATATCAGAGAAGCTAGTGCCGAACTGAATGGCATTTATGGATTGTATACAGAAAAACTACAGGATGGGAGACAAGATATTCATTGGTTAATTTCTACTGATACCGCACAAGGTAAAGCCACTGCGGAAATAGTCAAAGAATTTTTGAGCAAACAAGGATTGTCAATCACAGAAATCTATACACCACGTGGATTATCAACTGCTACAACTGAAGCATTTTCCGAGGGAATAGATGATTTAATCATGTGGTTACGCGACACAGTTTTACCTCTGAAAAATACCTACAAAATTTGTTTTAATTTAGTTGGTGGCTTTAAGAGCTTACAAGGCTACATGAACACCATTGGTATGTTCTATTCCAATGAAATAATTTATATTTTTGAAGGTAAGGAATCCAATTTAATCACAATTCCCAGATTACCTATCAAAATAGATGAATCACAGATAGAACCCTATGCAGTGCAATTTGCTTTAATGGATGCTGGTGGAGGAATATCTTTATCAGAAGTAGGAGATATACCTGAATCAATGATTGGCGAATATAACCAGGAAAAAGTTTTATCTACTTGGGGTCAATTAATCTGGGGTGAATCTAAACGTAATATATTGTCCAAAAGACTACTAAATTTTGCAAGGTTACAATATGAAGATACATTTAGAGAAGATTACAACAGAATTAGAGACACAAGAGAGAAAGTAACTCTACAAGAAAACCTGGCTAAAGTTTCTGCTTTATTAATTAAATCAAGTGGAGACACTAGCGTACTTTTTCAACCATTAGGCTATACACGATATCAAGGTTCTAATCAAATAGACCACTTTCGTGTTAACGATAGTCTCAGAGTTAGTTGCAAAGTTATAGAAGGAGGTATTTTGTCTTTACGACGCTACGGAAGTCATGACCATGTTCAACGAAGTGAAAGAGTCTAGCAATAAGTTTTCTCTTTACCCTTCTGCGTGAGTAAATCATATCTCATTCATCATTTCTAACTTAATTTATGTTTGACACATTCAAAAACCGCTTAGAAATCACAGGCGTACTAACCACAATTACCGCCCTACGCATCAGCGCTGGACGGTCCACAGAACCCACCGGCTCAGATTTACCAGTGATTAAAGACGCCTTGGGTCAACCATTAATCCCAGGATCTAGCTTTAAAGGAGCATTGCGATCGCGTCTTGAAAGTTTTGTCCGGGGTATTGACCCTAGTTTAGCTGCAAATCCAGCTATTGAGAGCGAATGGTCAATTAACACCGACAACATGAACAAGTTAAAAAACACTGCTGACAATGACCAATCTTTAACCCAGCAAATTATCAAGCAAACAGATTTAGTATCTCTTCTGTTTGGTTCACCCTGGATAGCCAGTAAATTTCAAGTGCGAGACTTAACTGTATTACCTGAAACCTGGTTTGGACAATACCAAGAAAGAGACGGTGTAGCCATAGAAAGAGATACAGAAACCGCAGCAGAGGGTAAACTCTACGATTTCCAAGTAGTCCCAGCACAAACACAGTTTGAATTTAAAGCCGTGGTAGAAAACGCCGAGGAATGGGAATTAGGACTATTGATGATAGGGTTACATCAGTTTGAGACAGAACAGATACCACTAGGAGGCGGGCGATCGCGTGGTCTAGGTGTTGTTAAGCTAGACATAGACAAAATGCTTTGGTTTGACTATCCCCCAGATCAACCAGAAAAACTACTCAACTATCTGAAAAAATTGGTCATGAGAGACGAAAAAGCCTACGAAAACGCGCAGGAATTCAAAGACCGTTGGGTAGAGAGATTAATAGACCACCTCACCAACAAAATACCCAATCGCACTCAAGTAGAGAACTAAACACAGCTTTTACCAGCCTTCTAAAACTCAACACTTCCCCATATAAAGCCATGCACAAAAAATTTGTCAACCATTGCACTATTGATTTAAGCATCATACCCGACGGACCAGTTCTCATTAAATCCGGTAAAGAAGGCGCAGACCCCACCAAGCCAGACATGGAATTTGTGGAAACCTACCACGCCGGGGGACGTTCCATTTACTTACCAGGAAGCAGCTTAAAAGGTGCCATTCGCGCCCATGCAGAACGCATAGTCAGAACCGTAGGGAGAGAAACCGGAACCAACTCCAGCTTACCCTGGGCTAACGACCCACTAAATGATAAATATGAATATCTCAAAAACAAATCAACCAGCGACATTTATAAACTCTCTTCCTTTACTGACCAAATTTTTGGTAATACTGCCATCGCCAGCAGATTGAGAATAGAAGATGCTCATCCAGACCCAAGCATATCATTAAAACTAGAAGAAAGAAACGGGGTAGCCATTGATCGAGTTTTTGGTTCAGTAGCTGTTGGACCTTTTAATTATCAAGTATGCGTCTCCGGGAAATTTAACACCAAAATACATTTAAAAAACTTCACTCTTGCACAAATAGGTTTAATTGGCTTAGTATTGCGTGACCTAGATGATGGTTGGTTTGGCTTAGGTTTTGCTAAATCCCGTGGTTTAGGTACTGTAAAAGTGCAACTAAATCAAGCCGTAGTGCAGTATCCTGGTTGTAAATTGCAGGACAAACAAATTGTAGCTTTAGGTAGTCAAAAACAATGGACATACACCCACCTTTTAGGTGTGGGAGAGTTTCTACAACCAGAAGAAGCAAAGTTATATAGTTTCCCCACACCAGACCATCAAGATACACCAGTTGCAGCCCAGGAAATGGCTTTAGGTTTTGGTGTGCAACTCACTTGGCGAGAAGGTACTGTTCATGATTTATTTCAACGCAGTGTCAAGTCTTGGAGTAAATTACTAGAAGTAAGTAATAAATAGTAATTCCTATAGCATTCCTCAAACACGGGAGATACAAATGTAAATGATCCTCTTGTAGTGCGAGCATACCTCGACTATACTTCCACTATGCCCAGTACAAGTCCCGCTCACTGCTTAATACATCTTCCCCAAACTTGTACTTCATTCTCCCCAACTCACATTACATCCAATACCCTCCATCTATAATTCAGCTTATGACCTTTGTTGGTGTTAAGAAAAATTTATCAGTTAGCGATTTACTAAATCTAATTTCAGAATTAGCCATTGAACCAAGCTACTATTTTTTACGTTGGAGTCATCAAGTTAGTCAGGATTGGGAAACCAAACCCATAGACACAGACTTCCCCATGCTAGAAGGACAAATGTTTAATCAACAATGCGAACTGAGATGGAAACGAAAACCTAACGATAATTATGAAATTCTCCTTTTAACCGTCGCCTCAGAAAAACCAGACTTGATTAAAAACTTGATTAAAATAGGAGACAATTGGCAAACTAAAATCCGAGATGCTTATATACATGATGCCAAAGATCAGCGTTTTCCTAAAAAACTACCACCAGAAATAACCAATATTGCCCAAAGATATTTCATAGACCCAGAAACCGCCAAAGTCCACTTTATCGCTTTAACCATCAAATAACCCACCCATAGACTATATACATCTATATACATCCACATTTAACCAACATGACCAGAACCCCTAGACCAACCCCCAGAGATTCCTCCAAACCAGAAATTGGACCCAAACCTTACAAACTCGTTTCATTTCCCCCACAACCCCCCAAGTTACAACGCCCAGTTGGTCACGAAAAATATCTGAGCGATCGCCTGCATGGTACTTTATATTTAACCCTGAAAGTACAAACTTCCTTACACGTCTCCACCGGTTTAGTTGTCTTGGGTAGCGACCTGAACCGCAAAACTTCCTTGATTAAAACCATGGTGCAAAACATCGACCAAAAACTCTCCATTCAAGGAAGTTCCCTAAAAGGTTGTATTCGTTCCCTATACGAAGCTATTACTAATAGTACCTTAGCCGTCACAACTTCTAAGCATATAAATAAAATGCCCAGAGACCGTTCACCTTGTAAGAACAAAGAAAAACTTTGCCCAGCTAGTCGCGTGTTTGGGGCGCTAGATTGGCAAGGATTACTTGACTTTAACGACGCAACCTGTACTAATGTAGATTTTTCCATAGGTTTTATGCCCTCATTATATCGTCCCCGCCCCGATGAAAATGACTCATATTTAATCGCAGGGAAAGCCGCCGGACGGAAATTCTACTACAACACCAATAAAGCCATTAGTAAAGGTGAAAATTCGGGAATTGCTGTACAGCAAGCAGGGAGAGAATACACCTTCACCACCCAATTACACTATAAAAACTTATTACCAGAGGAATTAGGAACTTTATTAATTGTTTTAGGACAAGACCCCAAATATCCCATGGCTTTAAAAGTAGGAGGGGGTAAACCCATTGGTATGGGAACCATGACTGTCACCATAGATAAGATCATCCGACCCCAAGATTTAAAACAGCGTTACTCATCCTACCAAACCAATACATCCGACGAATTAACCGGCGAAGAATTAGCCAAATATAAACAGAAAAACATTCAAGCCGCCCACTCGCGCCTCATTGAAAAACCCCAACTAGAAGAAATCGCCGCCATTCTCCTTTATCCCAGCGATCGCCAACCCCCAGCAGGAATGTACTAACTATGACTATAACAGACTTAGGTTCCCCATCTTTCACAGATCAACAGTGGAAAATTGCCCACGCCATCGCCCAAACCCTAGTACAAGAAGATACAGACATTAACGAACTAGGCAAAGCGATCGCCTACTTACGTAGTATAGTTAATCAAAGCGATGCCACTGATAGATTTTTTACCTACCTCACCACCCTAGTCAGAGACGGTAAACAAATAGGACACAGTGGCAAAACCCTAGGATACTATACCAACATCCAAACAACTTGTAGTGATTATCTCAAAACCATTCCTAATCCCAACACCATACTGCACATATTAGGCTGGGTAACTCGGCTCATGCGTTACTACAAAGATGCTGGTGTACCCATTGGTGACATTATTCCCCCCTCAGCATTTACCCCAGAGTCAGCACGTCAAAAAGAAATCGCCCAACTAGTAGAATCCCAAGATTTCCACGAAGGGAAGATACTACAAGCCACAGTCACCAAAATCAATGGTAACAGAGTAACCTACGAGATTTTAGGAACCATTAAATTAACCGAGAGAGAACCAAGAAAAGCCAGTTTGCTTCAAGAAGGGCAAACCGTGGATGTAAAAATTATTTCTCTTAAAGAAGATGGCAGTATTAAAAGCGTTAAATGTGCAAATTAGAGCAAAAACTTAAGTATCATATGTAGCGCGGGCAAGATGCCCGCTTACTGAGCTTATCTGCCTAACACCTGATCAACCTTAAACCAAAACAGTATGATCTGTTGCATATCACAGGACAAGACCAAATATTGAATCTAAAATTAAACATAGGGACAAGATCCCAGCCATAACAAACTGACAACCAGAGCATCTACTTGAGAGGTAACACAGATGGTTAAGGTATCTCAACACACATTGACTCAATCTGAAAAACAGCGATCGCTTATTCTCTGGTTTGATGAAGTTAATATTACTGATGTACCTCTAGTAGGGGGTAAAAATGCCTCCCTAGGGGAAATGATTCAACAGTTGACACCCCAAGGGGTCAGAGTTCCCGGAGGATTTGCTACCACCGCTTATGCTTACCGATATTTTATCCAATCAGCAGGGTTAGAACCAAAGTTGCGGGAACTTCTCAGTGATTTGGACATTGAGGATGTCAAAAATTTACAACTACGAGGCAAAAAAGCGCGATCGCTACTCATGCACACACCGTTTCCGGTGGAATTGCGTCAGGCCATAGCCACAGCATATCTAAAACTATGTCAACACTACAACACAGATACAGATGTAGCAGTGCGTTCTAGCGCCACAGCCGAAGACCTCCCAGACGCGAGTTTTGCCGGACAGCAAGAAACTTACTTAAATGTTGTTGGTGTCGAGGGAGTCTTAGCAGCCTGTCATAGATGCTTTGCATCCATATTTACAGACCGGGCTATTTCCTATCGCCACACCAAAGGATTTGATCATTTTACCATAGCCCTGGCCGTAGGCATACAAAAAATGGTGCGTTCTGACCTAGCCACCTCCGGGGTCATGTTCTCCATTGACACCGAAAGCGGTTTTAAAGATGCAGCACTAATTACAGCAGCCTACGGTTTGGGGGAAAACGTAGTTCAAGGAACCATTAACCCAGATGAATATTATGTGTTTAAACCCACCTTAAAAGCAGGTTTCTCCCCCATTATTCATAAAAAACTGGGCAGCAAAAAACTAAAAATGATCTATGATGACGGCTCAAAATTTACTAAAAACGTCGCCGTACCCACCACAGAACAAAATAAATTTGCCCTGAGCGACACAGAAATTTTACAACTAGCACAATGGGCTAGTTTAATAGAAGACCATTACACCCAAACCCATGGTACTTACTCCCCCATGGATATCGAGTGGGCCAAGGACGGAATCACCAATCAACTGTTTATTGTCCAAGCCCGTCCCGAAACAGTCCAGTCCCAGAAACAGGAAAACCTGTTACGTAGTTATCACATTATCAAACCAGAAAAACCCCCCCATTCCCTAGTCACCGGTCGGGCTGTGGGTACTGCCATAAGTCAAGGTAAAATCAAGCTGATTTTAGATGTGAGTAAAATCCACCAATTCCAAACCGGGGATGTATTGGTAACAGACCGAACCGACCCAGACTGGGAACCGATTATGAAACGCGCCAGCGCCATTGTCACCAACTCCGGCGGGCGCACCTGTCACGCGGCTATTATTGCCAGAGAACTAGCAGTACCCGCTATTGTCGGCTGCGGCAATGCTACAGAAATTTTAAAAACCGGTCAAGAGGTCACTGTTTCTTGTGCTGAAGGAGACGAAGGTAAAGTTTATCACGGCTTATTACCTTTTCAAATTAAAGAAACACCTTTAGAAAACTTACCCCGCACCCGCACAAAAATTTTAATGAATGTGGGTAATCCTCAAGAAGCATTCAGTTTATCTGCAATTCCCAACGATGGTGTAGGTTTAGCACGCACAGAATTTATTATTGCCAACCAAATCCAAATTCACCCCATGGCATTAATTCACTACCATAACTTAAAAGATGAATTTGTCAAAACCAAAATTAATCAAATTACTGCTCTTTATGACCATAAACCCCAATACTTTGTCGATAAATTAGCCCAAGGTATAGGGAGAATTGCTGCTGGTTTTTATCCTAAACCAGTGATTGTGCGGTTGTCAGACTTCAAAAGTAATGAATATGCCAACCTGTTAGGTGGTAAGCAATTTGAACCAGAGGAAGAAAACCCCATGCTAGGTTGGCGCGGCGCAGCACGTTACTATGATCCTGGCTATCAAGAAGCCTTTGCCTTAGAGTGTCAATCTATCAAGCGTGTGCGGGACCAAATGGGCTTGACTAACGTTATCCCCATGATTCCTTTTTGTCGCACCCCCGATGAAGGGCGTTTAGTGTTGGCAGAAATGGCGAAAAATCACTTAAAACAAGGTGTCAACCACCTACAAGTTTACGTGATGTGCGAGTTACCCAACAATGTAATTATGGCTGAAGAGTTTGCAGAAATTTTTGATGGCTTCTCCATTGGTTCCAATGACTTAACTCAGCTAACATTGGGGATAGATAGAGATTCTGCATTAGTAGCCCGGTTATTTGATGAACGTAGTCAAGGTGTAAAGCGAATGGTGAAGATGGCTATAGAAGCCGCCAAGAAACATAATCGCAAAATTGGTATTTGTGGACAAGCACCCAGCGATTACCCAGAATTTGCCCAGTTTTTAGTAGAACAGGGAATTGATTCCATCAGCCTCAATCCAGATTCAGTTTTAAAAACTATGCTCGAAGTGGCAAAAGTAGAGCAAAATATGTAGATAATTAGGGATCCGGGATGAAGTGGGAGTAGAGAAAATTTTTCTTTATCCCATCCCCCATTGTCCACACCTTTGACCAAAATTACTAATGAGTACAACAACAACTCAGACCAAACGATTAGACCCGCAGTTGTGGCATAAATTCCTAAAAGTTGCCAAACCCTACTGGTTTTCTGAACAAAAATGGCAAGGGAGGGGACTATTAGCACTTTTGCTACTCTTGGCATTAGTGGTGAATGTGATCAATGTCGGTATTAGCTATATTTTCCGCAATATTGATACTTCTTTGGCAACCTTTCCCCAAACTCAAGATGCCTCAACCTTTTGGCGCTTCATCATTTTTTATGCCGGGCTGCTGATCATTGGTACTCCGATTGTTGTCATGTATGGCTATCTACAAGATAAGTTGGGATTACAATGGCGGGAGTGGCTAACTAACCATTTTATAGATAAATATTTCCAAAATCGCGCTTATTACCAAATTAATTCTAACGAAAAAATCGACAACCCCGACCAGCGCATTGCCGAAGATATCCGCTCTTTTACCCGTACCAGCTTATCTTTTACCCTGCTGATTCTCACCTCAGTTATTACTTTAGTGTCTTTCACAGGAGTTTTATTATCTATCTCAGTAGCTCTGTCAGTAGCGCTGGTGGTTTATGCCATTTTGGGGACAGTAGTTACTGCTTGGATTGGTCAACGATTAATAGGCATCAATTTTAATCAACTTAAACGAGAAGCTGACTTTCGTTATGGACTAATTCATGTGCGAGATAATGCCGAGTCCATTGCTTTTTATCAAGGTGAAAGAGAAGAAATATTACAACTTAAACAGCGTTTCTGGCGGGCAATTCGCAACTTTGATGTATTGATCAACTGGCAACGTAATTTAGGTTTTTTTACCACTAGCTATAACTATTTTGTCTCAGCACTGCCTTACTTGGTAATTGCACCTATTTACTTTGCAGGTAAAACAGATTTTGGTACGTTTACCCAAGCAGCCATCGCTTTTAGTCAGATTTTTAGTGCCTTATCTGTGGTGGTAGGTCAATTTGAAAACTTAACCGCTTTTGCTGCGGGTGTTGAACGGATGGGAGAGTTAGCCGAGGCGTTGGAAACCACCAACCAAAAGCAGCTAGGAATGACCACCATTGATATCAGAGAAGATACTCACATTGAATTACGTCATCTCACCCTATTAACCCCCAACTATGAACGCACCCTAGTGAGGGATTTACCATTGAGATTACAGCCAGGGGAAGGCTTGGTAATTGTTGGTAACAGTGGTAGTGGTAAGAGTTCCCTATTAAGAGCCATCGCCGGGTTGTGGAATGCAGGTACTGGTCAAATTATCCGTCCTCCCCTCTCAGCAATGATGTTTTTACCCCAACGTCCTTATATGGTGTTGGGTTCGCTGCGCAGTCAGTTACTTTACCCCCATACTGATCATGATATCAGGGAAGAGAAAATGCGCCATGTGTTAGCAGAGGTGAATTTAGCAGAATTACCAGAAAGATTTGGGGGCTTTGACCTAGAGTTAGACTGGGCAAATGTACTTTCTTTAGGGGAACAACAGCGTTTGGCTTTTGCCCGACTTTTGCTGAGTATGCCTAACTACGTCATTCTAGATGAAGCTACCAGTGCGCTGGATTTAGCTAATGAAAAGAATTTGTATGAAAAACTCAGAAGCTCTGGAACTACATTAATTAGTGTGGGACACCGCCCTAGTTTGTTGCAATACCATGAGTACGTGTTAGAAATAGATGCTAGTTCTAATTGGCGGTTGCTACCAATGGAAGAGTACACTGTTAATTTAAATGCTTTTAGCTAACTACGGTCTAGCCCTTCTCGGTTTAGTCAGGTACATTCATAGGGGAACCAGATACCCCCACTACCAAACTTACATCATTTATAAACCGATCAGTATTGACAAATGTCTAAGAAATGGTTCCGAATTGGTATGATGGGTGTTTTTCTGTTATCAATCACCTTACGGTTTTGGGGATTGGAACGGTTTAATACTTTAGTATTTGATGAAGTTTACTTTGCCAAATTCGGCAATAACTACCTTACCAATACACCATTTTTTAATGCTCACCCCCCACTAAGTCAATATATTATTAGTATTGGCATCTGGCTGGGTAGTCATCTTCCTTTTGGGCAAGATACAGTAAATGAACTCACAGGGTCAGTGCGATCGCCCTGGAGTTATCGTTGGCTAAATGCTGTAACTGGCTCTTTTATTCCTGTAGTTGTGGCTGGTATTGCCTATCAATTAAGTCATCGTTATCGCTTTGCTTTACTCGCAGGTTTATTTACAGCCTGTGATGGTTTCTTTTTAGTTGAATCTCGATATGCTTTAAATAATATTTATATTATTATTTTTGGCTTATTAGGTCAATGGTTTTTTTTATTGGCATTAAATAACCAAAATCAACAGCGTGTTTGGTGTTTAGTTCTAGCAGGTATCAGTTTTGGTGCATCAGCCGCCACTAAATGGAATGGCTTATGGTTTTTGTTGGGTGCTTATTTAATTTGGGTAGCAGCTTATATAATTCCACTAATACAGTCTTTTCCCCATCGACCCTTCCGGGTAATATCCCCCACAACACTAATCAGACAAACTCAGCTTTTTTTGCGCCAATGGTATCAGCAATGGATAGAAACCAGTCAAACATCTCCAGCAACTGCAACTTACACACCAATACCAAATCTTACTCAGATAAATATATTGGCAATGCTATTTTATCTAGGAATTATCCCAGCTGTAGTTTACAGCATGATCTGGATTCCTCATCTCCAGCTGGATAAAAGATATGGATTTATAGCAGTACATCAAAAAATTTTGCAATTTCACCTCCACATGGGCGGTAACAGTCCAAGTGTCCATCCTTACTGCGCCCCGTGGTATCAATGGCCTTTAATGAATCGACCAATTGCTTATTACTATCACACAACCCAGAATAGCAGTGAACCTCTCTTAGGCAAAACTATTTATGATGTCCACGCCATGGGGAATCCTTTTTTATGGTGGTTGGGTGTGGGGGCAATTTTGTTTTTAGCAGTAATGCTACTGTTAGAAGTAGTCATTCCTTGGTGGCAAAAACAGCACATACTACCTGCCAAGGTCACTATTCATAGTTGGATTGCCCTATATTTAATAGTAAATTATGCCGCCAACTTATTACCTTGGACAAAAGTTACCAGATGCGTTTTTATGTACCACTATATGAGTGCTGTGGTATTTGCATTTTTAGCGATCGCCTGGTGTGTAGATCAATGTCTTTGCAGTTATTACCGCCAAATTCAGGCCATGGGTCTCACCATAATATTCTTAATTGTGGCTGGTTTTATTTTTTGGATGCCTTTATATTTAGGTTTACCCCTATCCCCTGAAGATTATAAAATGCGAATGTGGTTGAATACTTGGATTTAATTTGGTAAATTAGCAAATGCCCGCCCCACTAAATCCTTAGTTTTATCTTCCAAAGATTGCCAATTCACCCCACCCGCATCATCAAGCAACCTAGTATCAATACTTACAGATTCACTCACAGGAGAGTAATTGAGAAAGCACACTTGATAACAAATTTCCCACAAGTCTAAACTCACCTCATGGTCTTGACGTTGCAAACGTAAATGATAGCCTGGATAGGGCATAGGTAAATCAGCCAGAGTGGCCTTAATTTCATCCGCCCGTTCTAAACTTGCAGATTCCATTTCTTGCAACAACTGAGTTACCCAAGCCTTGATGTCATCACTGGTGTTAGCAGGCCAAATCAAAACATCATGGTAAGTTCCCTTCCAATTCGAGGTATCAAGATGCTTACGAATATTATCGACAACACGAATAAAAGCAGGCTGCATGAGGAGTTCAGCCTGCTGCCATGTAGTTGGGTTAGTTATTCTAGGTGGCATTGGTGGTAAACAGGCAAATTCGATAAACAGTCGGTTAAACCTAAATGATTTTTGATTGGTACTATGTATAACATATCATACTATATTCAATTTCTCCCACGCCCCTAGGGGCTGATTTTCTCCTATTATGATATGCTAACTTGGCGGATTTCATGGTTAAAAGTTGTAATAACAAATATTTATGCTAACTTGGCGGATTTCATGGTTAAAAAGTTGCAGCTATTGATTAGATATTCAATTACCAGCAGAAAAAATCAGCTAATGACTCTGAGGGGAAAATATGATCGGCAAGCTACTAGACCACCGTTACCAAATAACTGATATCCTAGGTCAAGGGGGATTTGGTCAAACCTATATTGCCCAAGATACCAGGCGGCCGGGTAATCCTGTCTGCGTTGTGAAGCACCTTAAACCCACAACTTCCGACCCCAGAGTTTTTGACACCGCCAAGCGTTTATTTAGCAGCGAAGCTGAAACCTTAGAAAAATTAGGTAATCATGACCAGATACCCAGGCTACTGGCTTACTTTGATGAAAACCAAGAATTTTATTTAGTACAAGAATTTATTGCTGGACAGACCCTAGCAGAGGAACTAATACCCGGTCAGCCCTGGAGTGAAAGCCAAGTTTTAGAACTATTGGCAGGGATTTTAGAAATTTTGGAGTTTGTTCACAGTCAAGGGGTGATTCACCGGGATATTAAACCAGTTAACATTATCCGTCGCGCCAGTGATCAAAAATTGGTTTTAGTAGATTTTGGCTCAGTCAAGCAGCTAAGATTACCACTAGTCAGCGTTGGTGGGCAACCTACAGCTACAGTTGCCATTGGCACCCCCGGTTATATGCCCACAGAACAAGGGCAGGGTAAACCCCGCCCCAACAGTGATATTTATTCCCTGGGCATTATTGCTATCCAAGCCCTAACAGGATTACCCGCCATTGAGTTACAAGAAGACCCCAACACCGGGGAACTTATGTGGCAACATTTAGTAGAGGTAAACCCTGAGTTAACAGCACTGTTAACTAAAATGGTGCATTATCACTTTAAAGACCGCTATCAAACCGCAACAGAAGCACTGCAAGCCTGTAAAAGCATTGTTAAGCCAGTATTAACACCAACCACACCGCCAAAATTTCTTCCTCGTCAGCATCACCAAGCTGTTCAATCTGTTTCACAAATATCGCCGGAAAAAACCGTTGCAGTTGCCCCAGCAAATCCTGCCCCTCAACCAGTTGCTGTACAATCTCGCCAAGGCGACCCTTGGCCCTTCTTAATTGGTTTATTTTTAGCGGGTGGGGCTGCCGCTATAGTCACTAACGTATATCCCAATGTGAGAAATTTAGCTAATAACTTTACAGCTAATGACACCAATACTAACACCTGCTTGGCTATGGTGGCAGGCAATTCTAATATTCGTTCTGAACCCAGCGCCATTAATTCTGATACTGTGGTGCAAACCACCAGTAAAAATACTGGTTTAGAGGTAACTGGCAACCGCACAAAACGCGGATGGGTGGAAGTTAAACTTAAATCTGGTGGTTTGGCTTGGGCCCACGTGGATGTAATTACCAATAAGGAACAGTGGGTTTCTTGTCTGCGGGATCAAGGTATTGGCATTAACACAGTAGATGATACTAATTTGATTACAGCCAGACCAATTCCTCAGCCTAAGCCAAAAGATACATCAAATCCATCACAGCCTGAGAACCACAACCAAAAAATTCTAGAACAAGCCAGACAAAAGTATGAATCTGGAAATCTCCCAGCAGCCATTGCTTTACTGCGCTCTATTCCCGGTCATACTTCCTCTGGAATTAAAGAAACAGTTGCTATCATCAATCAGTGGCAAAAAGATTGGGCCAAGGCCGAGGCGCTGTTTAATGACATCAATCAAGCCATAGATGATGATGAATGGGACAAGGTTTTAGATTATCGAAATAATCCCGAAAAACTACCAGATACTAAATACTGGCGGGACAAAATCAAATCTTTATTTCAAGAAGCAGATGAAAAAAATAGGGAACAGGGAATAGACAACTGAGGGAAATTAGAGCGGCAAAATCCACCAAGCGGTGGCCTTAAGTCATGGCAGATATTTAACATTGGTTTCTATGAGCTTAAATGTAAATCTTAAAACCGATATTAAATGTTTCAAAGTATTACATACTGGTAGAGGATCTTAACAAAGGGCAGGCAAAACTAAATAACCTGTAACAATTGTTTTTAACAAACATCCGCAAAATTCCGGTAATATAGGTAATTATCAATTAGTCTTTATTCATCATGTCTTCAACTACTCTGACACTGAATTTGGTTGAAGGTTCCGTGTCCTTCAGCTTTTCAGCCCAGGCAGCACGGGAATTAAAAGCAGCAATCAATCAATTAATCGAACGCCTCCAAGCTCTGGCCGCTAAACCCACCGCCGCAGGTGGTAAGGTCACTCCTCAACCTCCTCTGGAGTATCGCTACACTGGCGAGGTATTTTTAGAAGTTTTTTGTAATCCCAATATTTGGCCTACTCCCTTTGCTGCCAAAGTCCTGCTAACTATCCGCGATCTGAATATTCGCTTAACTACAGAAGCTGAACTAACGCGAATTATTGAAGATATTAACCAATATTTAGAACAAGTGAGCTAAAAAAAGCTAGGGTAATAGCTAAATTACACAACCGTATCTCTGATACCAGAAAAGATTTTTTACACAAGCTATCAACCAAAATAGTTAAGGATAACCAAGTAATTGTTTTGCAAGATTTGAATGTATCAGGAATGCTCAAAAATCGTAGACTATCTAGGGCGATTAGCCGGCAAGGGTGGCGGCAATTCAGAACTTTTTGTGAGGCTAAATCTGAGAAACTTAAAAGGGATTTCCGAGTAATTGACAGATGGGAACCTACTAGCCAGATTTGCTGTTGCTGTGGGTATCGTTGGGGCAAGATTGATTTGTCTATTCGCTCAGTGTTGTGTTTAAATTGCCACACTCTTGCAGACAGATATGAGAATGCTGCTCAGAATATAAAAATGGTCGGCATGGGGCATCGGCACGACCTAAAATGGACAGGGAGTGACTGTAAGACTGTTTCGGCTGCGAGTTACTGTGAACTGTCAAGAATCACCGACCTTCAAGGTCGGTGAGTATGTCAACCGTTGACTGAAATATCAACAGCGAGTGGAGCTAATGGCTTCAGACATGGGGGTTGCTCCCCCGTCATCAGACACGCCACACAACCTTTACGACATGATTTATTAAAAAATATCGTCCTGGGACTGTCAAATCTCCCCTAGTCACCTAGACCAAGATCATACTTAGCTGTGTGACTACTTGAGTTGACATCTTATGGGGTTTTTCACCAATTTGTGGATGCTTTTTTTGATTTTAACTCAACAAAAATGCCCTGAGAATACTCACAGCCTTTTGTTAAGGATACCACAGGATAAATCCTGTTGAACCCCCCCCACTATGTTTTGATACGTTCAAATTCTAATGCTTTTGCCTAAATGAAAAAACTAAAATTCTGGATGGGGACATACATATCAAAATTAGACATTGTACCTGGATTTAAGCGTTGATTTCTTGGCTTTCACATTATAGACATCCCAAAAACCCCCAATCCAAAACCTCAATCACAGAATTAACTAGTCGTTCTCCCATTCTTCACGACCAATCAAATCGCCAATGCGATCGCGTAACAAAAAGTCACATTTTTCTAGTTCACATTCAACACAAACCCACTCTCTAGCTGGAATATATTGGCAGAGTGTATAGATTGGCTGCTGCCTACTAACTATGCCTTTTTGTACCAGTCTGCGGGCTTCATCTTGGATTAGATCCAAGGAGTAGTAAGAATTGATAGAAAGCACCGTATTTACACTCATGTTTTTACTCACAAAGTTTACAATTAGATAATGTTCCCATTCAGTACTGGGAAACACATGACAATGATTTAGACTTGTGGCTAGGGTTTTGTAGTTTGCTATACGGAACTTAATTTATTTTGACCCTATACACCTTCAAATTATCTAAAGAAATGTTAAGAATGTCAACAAAACCTGACGAAACCGAAAAATGTACTTGAATTTGTGATTACCGGGGATTGGTGATTGGCTGTTAAAACGGTTAGTTTCCTGGCTCTAGCCCCCAGGAAAATGTCCTGCTACCTGTTTAGCGCCACCAACGCTTGACAATTTGTGATGCTTACATTGAATCAGACCTGAAGGAATCAGGTCTTTGACACTCCCCACGCTATCGGATGGGATTCCAGCGTCACTGACGTTCCTGACTTCATGATGCAGTTAAAACAAAAACCACCGTAGTTTTAACATTTAGGGCATAGTATGTTAGATGTACTAGTGCCAGCGCCAGCGAATTAGTTGAAAAATGGGGAAGGCGATTAAAATCGCCAACGGCTAACCCCCATCTCTGAAGCCATTAGCTCTGCTCGCCGTTGATCTTTCGGTCAGTTGTTTAGCCAACTTCTCCAAGAGACATTGTTAATCAGTTACTTCTGAAGAAGATTGATCATCTTCATCGGTAGGATTTTCCCACCCTGGGAAACTTTCGGGCGATCGCTCATACTCCAGTTTGTTTAAAAGCGACAACACCTTAGTACCCCTTTCTATGGACTTGTCTTCGATAAAAATCACTTCTGGTGTGCGACGCAGCCTAACTCGTGAACCCAGTTCGCTGCGGATAAAACCCGTTGCTGACCTTAAGCCTGCCATTGTTTCTGATTTGGCTGACTCTGTACCATAAATACTGACATAGACTTTGGCGTGTTGTAAGTCCCCAGAAACATCTACATCAGTCACACTCACCATTCCTGTCCCCACCCGATCATCTTTGATACCGTGGAGTAGTAATTGGCTAACTTCTCGTTTAATCAATTCAGCAACGCGGGAAACGCGGCGATTAGTAGCCATAAGATTCTGCCTCCTCACAGAGGTTATACGACATAATTATATAGGTTAGCCAGAGGATTTTCCCAGTTTAGATGGTACTCAAGCCCAGCATAGCCCGGAGGGTGAGACTAACAAAAACTAGCCCACCCACAATAAACCCCAGCAGAGCCATCAAAGTCACAGGGCGTTTTAACAGTGGACTCAAAGGCTCAATGGTGTTCAGCATCACCCCTAAGAGGATAGTAATAAAGTAGCGGGGGTAGCGAAAGACGTTATCCCAAAATCCGTCAAACATTTGAATATAGGCTGCCTTGTTATAGAATTAGATTTGCTTTTGTATTTATCTAATTGTAATCTATACGGGGGAAAATTATTAATTTCACCTCAAACTTTAGCTGTAAATCAATGGTCAGTCAAATCTCCCCAGAAACTTGCCCCCGTCCATTTTTAAAGTGGGCAGGGGGTAAAAGTCGGTTAATTTCACAATACATTGATTATTTCCCCCAGGAATATCAAACTTATTACGAGCCGTTTTTAGGTGGTGGAGCTATTTTTTTTTATCTCCTTCCGCCAGTTGCCAGATTAACTGATATTAATACTGAACTAATTACTACTTATCGCTGCGTCAGGGACCAGGTTGAAGACTTAATCTGTTTATTGCAAGAACATCAAAAGCGGCATAATAAAGAATATTATTATGAAATGAGAGCTTGTTTAGGATGCACAGATTTAGAAAGAGCCGCTCGTTTTATATATTTAAATAAGACTTGTTTTAATGGACTGTATCGAGTTAATTCCCAGGGTAAATTCAATGTCCCGTTAGGCAGATATAAAAATCCTAATATTTCTCCTGAGAATATTCTCCGGTCCGCATCAGCAGCACTCTCAACATCAGTAATTGAAGCGGCAGATTTTACAGATATTCTTAACTATGCCACAAGCAGTGATGATTTTGTTTATTTTGATCCACCATATCATCCTGTCAGTGAAACCAGCTATTTCACAGCTTATAGTAGCTATTGCTTTGGAGAAAATAAACAATTTCAACTCAGGGATATATTTGTTGAGTTAGCCCAGCGTGGTGTAAAATTGATGTTATCTAATTCAGATTGTCAGTTTATTCGCCAACTTTATAAAAACTTCAACATTCACACAATATCAGCCAAAAGGTCTATTAATTCTAATGCTAAAAAGCGCGGCAATATCAGTGAGGTGTTAGTTACTTCCTATGGGAATGAGGGCGGGAACAGGCACAAATAAACAATCATAAGAAAATAAGTAAGGTGATTTCCCCATCTTCATCTCTAGATACCTTCAACTGGGTTTTTTAGTTAAAGATTTTTTATGTAGTAGTTGATGGGGAAATTTCTGGTTAAAAACATCTGTTATCTAAAAAGTTGAACCCAGGGCTATTTCAAATTTTAACTGGCTTGAACCTGACCATCACCATTACGGATATCCCATGCCAATTCTAGCATACGAGTCCATCTTTTTTGTACCTGTTTGGGTGTACATTTAACAGCTTTAGCAATCACCTGATCACTATGTCCGCTAATTTTTAACTGCAAAATTTGTTCCTGCTGAGTAGATAAAACATTGAGGAAACTTTCCCATTGCTGAGAATTTAAACCCAATTTTTGCTCTAAACCAGCACCCAACCATTGATGAACTAATTGCCATTGGTGATTTTTAGCAAATTTTTCCACATGATACTTAAAACGCTGTTGCAGATAGTCCCGCTCCCGGCTGGTTAAACCGAGAACTTCGTCAATTTCTGGGGCTGATAGGTCTTGTAATTTTAGCGCCAGGTAGTCTACACAGTCAGATTGACCTTGAGACTCTAAGTATTTGGATAATTCTGTAATCACGCGATCGCGCTCTGACTCTTCAGATAGATCATAATTACTCTGGGCAATCATTTGTGATCTGATTTGTTGAACTGCCGAGTTGCGCTGGTACATTTCTGCTTCTTCACTTTTAGCAGATTCCACCGCCATTTCAATATCCACAGTGGTTTCTTGGGGCTGACGACGGGCAAAACCTTGGGCGCGGAGGATAATCAATTGCTGATTATTCCCACCGGGTAAAGTAATACGCCGTTTAGCATATTGCTCTGTAAATGCGATGTACTCTGCTAATTCTAACTTAGTACGGGGTTGGTAATTTTCTGGCAGTTCACCTTCCCTGCGGAAGGTTTTAATAGCTTCTATGTAAAATATTTGCAGAAAGTCCTCAATCAGATTGTAACGAGCATTAAATCCAAACTCAGAACCAGAATTGCTGACATGGCGGTAAATCACCGCACCTAAATTACTATGTAATTCCACTCTACCCCGGTGGGAACCCAATTGGTAGTAGTGCAGGCACTTTTGCAGGCGATGTCTCGCTAAATTAACTTGCCATGCTTCGATTTCCCCAGATTTTTGAATGCGAGAGCTTTTATCACATATTCGTTCAACCTCTGTAGCAATACGGTTTGATACTGCTTGTATACACTGAGACGTGGCCTTGACGTGAGCGCGCATTTCTTCATACAGCAGTTGTCTCAAGCTATTGGGATGCTGTTCTGCTGACTCTGACGCTGAACCGTTGCAGAAAAAGGCGGACTGAATAACTGGTAGATTAGCAAAATTGGCTTTCATGATTTTTTCCAGAGTGTGGTATGCACCGTAACGACAATATGAACACAGCAAAGCCAGAGTAAGCTTGAGAACCATTTAGTATTCTCACGACTCTCTGCAAGCACTGCTGATATATAAGACTGTAGGCAATTAAAAAAGTTACAGGTCAACCAATGTGTCGGTTTTTGGATAAGCAACCAAACTGAGTATGGCACAAAGATATCTGACACGCTGTAAAAATGGGGAAAAGACTTGCTAGATCGACATTAGTCGCCATCCTGTTGGATTCTACTGCCTGATATTATGTGTATGACGGTTTCAAAACTGGATCACTAACTTGTTTCTCACACCCAAGCTGCTGCTGCTTCCCAACCTAAACCCCGTCTGGTGATCATTGGTTCATCTCCTGTTAGGTCGATAATTGTAGACACCTCATAACCTGGTTCCTCTCCAGTGTCTATAATTACATCAACTAACTTATCCCACCGATCAAATAGCTCTACCCGCGATAGTCTGGGTTCTAAGTCTAGCCCTACTGGTTCATCATCTGGTGGAAGATGTGCTGAAGTTGAAATAATCGGATTTGCCAAAGCTGCTAACAATGCCCAACACACACTATGGTCTGGTACACGAATCCCCGTGGTTTTTCGCTTCGGGCTTTGCACTAATCGCGGTACTAACTTGGTAGCTGGTAGTAAAAACGTATAAGTTCCCGGTATCAAGCGCTTCATGGTGCGATAAGCCGTATCACTAACAAAGGCATAGGTAGCGACATTTGATAGTGAGGGACACAGAAATGTCAATGGTTTATCATTAGCCATCTGTTTAATTTGCCGCACTCTTTCCACTGCCGACTTGGCATTTAAATCACAACCGATCGCATAAACTGTGTCTGTAGGGTAGAGCATAACTGCACCATTAGAAAGCGCTGATTTTATTTGTTCTATACTGCGGGTTTGTGGATTATCAGGATGGACTGAGAAAATTTTTGCCATATTGAGTTGGGAATGAAAGGTGAGTAATAGTGGATTCTGGGGTAAATGTAGAATTTTGCGTTACACATATTTTCAGTAGATGAATAGGTGACACAAATACGCCATGATTAACATCAGAATATAGCGATTTTTGCCCAAGTGAGGTACATGGTTAGCGGGCAAGATGCCTGCAATACAATAATTTTATCATTTACATTTGTATCTCACCTGTTTAATAAATGCTATAATTGTGCAAAATATGAAAATAAACTAGACTATCTTATCCATATGACTAAAGTTGCTTATCTTCAATGTCCGACGGGGATTTCTGGTGATATGTGCTTAGGCGCTTTGGTGAGTTTGGGTGTTCCGGTGGAATATTTAACTGAAACACTCAATAAATTGGGAATTGCTGATCAGCATAAGCTAAGAGCAGAACTTGTGCAACGCAATGGTCAGCAGGCCACTAAAGTTCATGTTGATTTACTAGACAACCATCACCACCACGGCCGACACCTCCCAGAAATAGAAAATATGATCCTTAAAGCCGCGTTACCATCACGGGCAAAAGCTTGGAGTTTGGCTGTGTTCCGACAGTTAGCAGTGGCAGAGGGGGCAGTACATGGTATTGTGCCAGAGAAGGTACATTTCCATGAAGTGGGCGCAGTAGATGCAATTGTGGATATTGTGGGTACTTGTTTGGGTTTGGATTGGTTGGGAATTGCCAGTAATGATCAAGGATTACCATTACTATACTGTTCAGCCCTGCCCACCGGTGGGGGAACAGTGCGCGCAGCCCACGGTGAAATGGCCGTACCAGTACCAGCTGTATTGAAGTTGTGGGAAATGCGGGGTTGTCCAGTTTTTAGTAACGGTATGGAAAAAGAACTTGTGACACCAACAGGCGCGGCCATCGCTACTACCCTCAGTACAGAATTTGGTTCACCACCACCCATGACTATCAAACAAGTGGGACTGGGAGCAGGAACGATCAATTTAGCTATTCCTAATATATTACGTCTATGGCTGGGCGATCGCACTAATAATTATGAAGATTTCCATCCTAGTTCAGAAACCATTACTGTACTTGAAACTCAAATTGATGATTTAAATCCCCAAGCCCTCGGTTATGTTTTTGAAGCTTTATTTGCCGTTGGGGCGGTGGATGTGTTTACCCAGCCAGTGGGGATGAAAAAATCCCGTCCCGGCATTTTATTAACTGTAATTTGCCATCCTGAGAATATACTGGCTTGTCAAGCGGTGTTATTCCGGGAAACCACCACTTTAGGAATTCGCCAAAGTACCCAACAGCGCGCCATTTTACCACGGGAAATTCAATCTGTGGAAATTGAATATGGCAAGGTCCGGGTTAAAGTAGCATGGTTAGGAGAAAAGCAAGATAATTGTATTGCCAATGTGCAGCCAGAATATGAAGATTGTGCAGAACTAGCTCGACAGTACAATATTCCCTGGCGCGAGGTTCAACGATTAGCATTACAAACCTGGTATTTACAAAATCAATTGAGGTATAGGGAATAAGTTCAAATACACAAGCACTGCTCCCCTGCTCCCGTTGAAGTAAGAAGCAAATTCTAGCTTTTTCTAGGTTTTATCTAGCAGGTCAAATATTTGTCGGCACATGATCAAGCAAATTTTACGCTGGCTCATTCTGGGTGTAACGCTCTTTTTTTTAGGTAGAGCCATCAATGGTCACTGGTCTGAGGTGATGGCGATCCAAATTGATGCAGTAGGATGGTCAGTCCTTTCTATAGCTACGGGTGTGACTCTATTGGCTCATGTTTGGGGTGGTTGGATATGGACTGGGATTTTAAGAGAATTAAATCAAGTTGTGCCAAGTTCGGAATTTATTCAAGTCTACCTCAAAACAAATATTGCTAAATATTTACCTGGCAATGTTTGGCATCATTATGGGCGCATTGTAGCCGCGAAAAATGCTGATGTTCCTGCCGGTGCTGCTACTTTAAGCGTATTGCTGGAACCCTTACTCATGGCCGCAGCAGCTTTAATCATTATTATTGTCTTGGGAGGACAATTTACAGCCACCCATACCACTATATTTATCCAAATATTACAATTCTTTAGTTTGGCAGTGGTGCTTTGTGCCGTTCATCCCCGATTTTTAAACCCAGTAATCCGCTTGGTATATCAATTAAAGAGCAAAAAATTAAAAAGCAAAAACCCTACCACCACTAGCCCTACTATTCCCTTCAACTTAAAACGCTATCCCCTCAGACCCTTGTTAGGAGAGTTGGGTTTTTTATTTTTGCGTGGTGGCGGGTTTATTTTAACTGTGTTTGCTCTCACTCCCTTGCATCTGAGCCAGTTACCTCTATTATTAGGGGCTTTTAGTTTTGCCTGGTTATTGGGTTTTGTAGTTCCGGGTGCGCCTGGGGGGTTGGGTGTGTTTGAAGTGACCGCCATCAGTTTGTTACAACATCATTTTCCTGCTGCTGTGCTGATTAGCGCCATGGCCTGTTATCGTCTTATCAGTATTATTGCTGAAGCTGCTGGTGCTAGTTTAGCTGCTTTCCAGCAACGTGTTAGTAAGAATGAGGGAACAGAAAAGAGCGAATAAAAACTTACATTTCCCCTGGTTGAGACACAGGGGATTTCCAAATTTTCTAGCTCGTTTCTAGACCGACGTTAATAAAGTGCTTACCACGAACTGCGATCGCTCACACACCATGTAAAACCGCCAAAATTACAGTTGAGAAAACCAAAACATTAGTTAATGGGGGTGGAGGGACTTGAACCCACACGACCTTTTACGGTCAACGGATTTTCATTCTCTCGTAGCTTTCACTACTGCTAGGCTGTAGTAGCCTTTAGCTTTGAGAATTGGACTCTCTCTTTACCCTCGGCTTAACGTTAGGGTAGCTCCCGTCGAGTCTCTGCACCTTCCGAACAGTAATTAGTTTCGGCTTGGCTCAGGATTGCCTTGTCTGTTCACAGATTTAGGTTTCCCTGAATTTGAGAGCTTCCACTTGACAGATTTCTCTATCAAGGCTCAGTTTTCTAAGTCCGTAGCGTCTACCATTCCGCCACACCCCCGAACGGGTAGTTTGTTTTTTTTTACAGGTACTAAACAGCAACTGAGAAAACCTACTAAAATCTAATAACTTAGAAATGCGTAATAGTTTTCGTCTTGTTTACTGCCTTGACCACTATAGCATCTAATTCCAGAATATGACAACAATTTTTTTGAGATTTGCAAAAATTAATCTCTCATCTAGCTAGACTTTCCTTAACAAGGGGGTTCGGCCTATGATGGAGAACAGAAGCACTCTATATTTTTTGTCCACTTCCAGAGAAAATCTATGATTGTAGCCCTGTTGTATCTAGCTTTAGCTGGAGCTTACCTATTAGTCATCCCTGTTGTGGTGATGGTGTATCTCAAACAGCGCTGGTATGTTGCCACCTCCATAGAGCGCACTATCATGTATTTTATGGTGTTTTTCTTTTTACCTGGGTTGTTGCTGTTATCGCCATTTGTCAACCTGCGACCCCGTCCCCGACAAATAGAAGTTTAATAATTTGGTAGGTCATAACTCTCATGCGACGCATTGACGCTATTGGAATTGGCTTGGGTGTTTTTATTGCCGGTGGTTTGGCATATATAGGACTAGATCTGGTAGGTTTAGATGATCTACAAGCAGGAATCTGGAGCCAAGTCTTGCTGGTGAGTGGCTTGCTAGGTTGGTTAGCTTCCTACATATTCCGCGCAGTGGGAAATAAAATGACCTACCATCAGCAACGAGAAGAGTATGAAAAAGCCTTTCTCCAGAAACGTTTGGATGAACTCACCCCAGAGGAACTAGCGAAAATTCAGGCAGAAATCGAACAAGAATCGCAAGGTCGAGTGTAAAGTGATCATTGGTCAGTTATTTTTCCTTGGCTAACTGACCACTGACCACTGATTGATAATTTTTGAGTCATGACTGCCATTTCTGATTGCTTTAACACCTTGAGACAAAATCGAGAGTGTGCTTTAATTCCCTTTATCACCGCCGGAGACCCTGATTTAAGCACTACAGCCGCAGCCCTGCAAGTTTTAGACCATCATGGGGCAGATTTAATTGAACTAGGTGTCCCCTACTCTGACCCGCTAGCAGATGGGCCAGTTATTCAAGCAGCCGCAACCCGTGCTTTACAACAGGGGACAAAACTAGAACAAGTCTTAGAAATGTTGCAAACTACCACCCAGAGTTTGCGATCGCCCATCATTCTGTTCACTTACTACAACCCTATTTTGTACCGTGGCATAGACAAATTTTTACAACGAATTGCCGCCGCCGGGGTATCAGGATTAGTGGTGCCAGATTTACCTTTAGAAGAAGCAGAAGGACTACTCAAACCCGCCAGTGAAATTGGTATTGACTTAACTTTATTAGTGGCTCCCACCAGTTCCCCCCAACGTATAGAGGCGATCGCTCGCTCTTCCCAAGGATTTATTTATTTAGTTAGTGTCACCGGTGTCACCGGGATGCGGAATCAGATAGAATCGAGAGTTTCAGATTTACTAGCTCAAGTTCGTAGTCTTACAGATAAGCCCATTGGGGTAGGGTTTGGAATATCCGCTCCTGCACAAGCTCGTCAAGTGAAAGAATGGGGGGCAGATGCAGCAATTGTCGGTAGTGCCTTTGTCAAACGTTTAGCAGAAGGAACACCAGAACAGGGACTACAGGCCATCGCTGAATTTTGCCAAACTCTCAAAACAGCCATCAAGACACCTGACCCATCAACACCCAACTTGCCAAAAACCAAAAACTAAAATAAAAAAATAACAGGGTTGTTTTTTTACCACAATTTAGTGTAACTTAGTGGACAATTTGGCAAATATAGTTTTGAATATTAACAGCAGTATGCTGTAAAAAAAAACTAGCTAGTCCGGTCACCTATAGTTGAGTATTATCTGGAGTTGAGTAGGCAAACAATGATCAGTGTGAGAGTGAATCAGTCACAAGACAGAGAGGAGCAAAAGCCATGAGTGAGAGTATGGCATTTATCGGTGGGGTCGCTGTGGCCGGGCTGGCGGCGCTGGTATTGCTCAGGGGTGCAGATGGTCCCATGCAGAGTAATTTTGCTGCTTCTTCTCCCCAAATGCCCGCCAATGTCACATTGCCCGTCATACCCCAACCCCCAATGTATCCATCTTATGGGGTGAATCCATATTATCCCAGTCCCAATCAACCCCCTGCCTCTGCTAACCCAGAGCAGCGCGTAGAAATGGAACGACTGAGTATGCAGTTAGAACGTTTAAAAAGTGATAACGAGCAACTCAGAGCGCAAAACCAACAACTGCAATTCCAATTCCAAAATTGGAACAACCAGCAGATGCAACTAGCCCAACAAAACAGCCAAAAAGTTGCATCAGAAATATTTAAGCCCCAAACTCAGGAGCCTTGGTGGTCTTCACCCATCGTTTGGGCCGCAGGAGGCGCAACCCTCACCATTGGCGGAGGTGTTGTAGTAGCGGGTGTATTAGCTTTATTTTCACCACGGCAGCGTCCTATCCGTACAGTGCAAGTCATGCCTTACAACGGTTCCTCTCAGCCCTTTAGCCCTATGCGTCGGGCTGAGTTTTTGCCATCATCTCGCACAGAAGCAAGAAGAGTGGAAACCTCCGAATATGAGGAAATGTAGTCAGATACTCCCACCCTCTTGGAATTTTGGATTTTGGATCTTTTGGTTATGGCATTTCTTAAATGCGTGAGATACAAGTGTAAATGATCGTCGTGTAGTGCGGGCATCTTGCCCGCTACAGCTACCCCCTGTTTAATAGTCATCAAGCGAACATGATCTGACCAATGATCAATTGAAAAAATTGTTATAAAAATTGTTATAAAAATTAACATAATTTCAACTTTATTTATACTCCCCTAAACAACAGTTTACGCCAAAATACAACAGTTTTACATCAATTGTGAGATGGGACAGAAAGTAGTCACAACTCATGAGGAGTATTTCCATTAATTCCGTCTTGATTATAGTTACCCTAGATGTAGGGACTATGCAAATATAAGCATTACGAGTATTTGATCACCCCAACCAAACTATTACATCATTTGATTTGTGTAACTGTAGGATTTTGTATAAGCATACGGATTATTCGATTTACTGGTTAAGAGCTTACAGCTACTCTCAAAACTACTTGTAACTACCAAGACCAAAAAAATGAGTATTAATAGTATTACTATCCCTGTGCAATTTGACATCAGCAACTGTAATAAAGAGCCAATTCATATCCCCGGACTAATTCAACCCCATGGAGTAATTTTTACCCTGAAAGAACCAGATTTAACTATTCTGCAAGTGAGTGATAATACATTTAACTTATTGGGTGTACAACCTCAAGAATTACTCAATAAAAACTTAAGCTACTTGCTGGAGTCAGACCAAATCACCATCATCAAGGATTGTTTACATCAAGAGGATTTACCAATTGTTAACCCCTTAGAATTGACCATTAATGTAGATAATCAGCCTGTGCATTTTGATGGGATTATTCACCGATGGCATCCAGTGCTAATTTTAGAGCTAGAACCGACAATTTCTGTAAGAAACAATGGTTTTTTTAAGTTTTACCACTTAGTCAAAGTAGCAATGTCAAAGCTACAACTGGCATCCAGCTTAACAGAAGTGGGTCAAATTATTGTCAAAGAGGTTAAGAAAATTACTGGTTTTGATAGAGTCATGCTCTATCGCTTTGATGAAAATTGGAATGGTAAAGTTATCGCTGAAGACAAGCCAGAATATCTGACAGCTTATTTAGGCTTACATTACCCTGCGTCTGATATTCCCACACAAGCCAGAAAACTATATAGCCAAAACTGGTTAAGATTAATACCAAATACCTACTATCAGCCTGCGGCAATTGTACCCATAAATAATCCTTTAACTGACCAACCTTTAGATTTAAGCAGGTCAGTATTACGGAGTGTTTCGCCTTTACATATTGAGTATATGCACAATATGGGCGTAACAGCATCTATGTCAATTTCTATTATGAAAGATGGAAAACTTTGGGGACTAATCGCCTGTCATCATCAATCACCTAAATATATTCCCTACGAAATTCGTAATGCTTGTGAATTTTTGGGGCAAATTACATCATTAGAAATGGCTGCTAAAGAAGATAGCGAAGATGTAGAATCTAAAATACGGGTAAAGTCTTGTTACTCCAAGTTGGTGGAGTATATGTCATCAGAAAATAGCTTCATCGACGGTTTAATTAATCTACAACCAAATCTCCTCAATCTTGTTAATGCTCAAGGAGCCGCAGTTTATTTTCATGACAGTTATTTTACATTAGGAAAAACACCCGAACAACAAGATATTCAAGATTTAATCCAATGGCTGAGTCAAAACCAGCAGGAGGAAATTTTCTACACTGATTCTTTATCTCAAGTTTACCCACAAGCAGAAAAATTCCGGGATGTGGGTAGTGGTTTGATGGCCCTGTCTATTTCCAAAGGTCAGAAAAACTATGTTTTATGGTTTCGCTCAGAAGTGATTCAAACTGTAAATTGGGGGGGTAATCCAAATAAACCTGTAGAAGTAACAGAAAATGGCAGTATCCACTTATCACCCCGTAAGTCTTTTGAGTTATGGAAAGAAATGGTTTTATTAAAGTCCCTACCTTGGAAATCTTATGAGGTGAATGCAGCGCTAGAGTTGAGAAGTGCAATTATTGGGATGGTGCTGCGGAAAGCAGATCAACTAGCACAGCTAAATATTGAACTGGAACGCAGTAATAATGAACTAGATGCTTTTGCTTATATTGCTTCCCATGATTTAAAAGAACCACTGCGGGGTATTCACAATTACTCTAATTTCCTCATGGAAGATTACGGCGACACCCTCAAGGAAGAAGGTCGGGAAAAGTTAAAAACATTGATTCGTCTCACTCAACGCATGGAGGATTTAATTGACTCACTGCTGCAATTTTCCCGTTTCGGAAGGGTAGACCTTTCTATGCAGCTAACTGATGTAAATCAGGTGGTACATCATAGTTTAGATTTGTTGAGCGCTCGCATTGAGGAAATGAAAGTAAATATTGATATTCCCCGACCTCTACCAAAGGTGTATTGCGATCGCGTCCAGTTAGTTGAAGTGTTTAATAATTTAATTGCTAATTCTATCAAATACAACGATAAACCGGAAAAATGGATTGCAATTGGTTATATAGATGAGCCGCCATCCCCAATTACATTTTACGTGCGGGATAATGGTATAGGCATTAGAAAACAACACTTTGAGTCAATTTTCCGCATTTTTAAACGATTACATGGGCCGAGTAAATATGGCGGGGGTACTGGAGCGGGTTTGACTATTGCTAAAAAAATAGTAGAACGACATGGCGGTAAAATCTGGGTGGAGTCTACCTACGGTGAAGGGAGTACCTTTTATTTCACATTACAGGGAGCGGACGCAACCACTGACTAAAAGTAAACGGGTTTCTCATCATTTAGTTAAGGGGGAATTTTACCAAAACTTGCCACATTATGGAAGATGCCCACACCAGAAGATTTGTATCATTGATTTTGTAATTTTTTAGGAAATGCTATGACTCATGATTGGTAATTTTGTCAAGCCTTTACTAGTAATTGAAGATAGCGATGAAGACTTTGAAGCTTTTTGTCGAGTCATGAGTAAACAAGGTGTTATTAATCCTGTTTTTCGCTGTAGCGATGGGGATGAGGCTTTGGATTTTCTTTACCGCACGGGGGTTTACAGTGGGCAAAACCCTCCCCGTCCGGCGCTGATTTTGCTTGACCTTAATTTACCGGGTACTGATGGGCGAGAAGTTTTAGAGCAAATCAAAGGGGATCAAAATCTGAAATATATTCCTGTGGTTATATTTAGTACTTCATCTAATCCAAAAGATATAGAAATATGTTACCGATATTCCGTTGCTAGTTATATGTTGAAACCAATTGATATTAATAGGCTAGTTGAGACTCTGCAAACTTTCATCACTTATTGGTTAGATATCGTAATTCTCCCTGATGGTGTGGGCTAATAGTTATGCTGCAACCGCTAAATGTTCTAATTGTTGATGATTGTCCTGAAGATCGGCTTGTTTATTGTCGCTATCTCCTCCAAGATGAAGAATATAGTTATAAAATTGTGGAAGAAGAATCGGGAGAGGCTGCTTTGACATTGTGTCAGCAGTCTCAGCCGGATGTTATTTTATTAGATTTTTTATTACCAGATTTGGATGGTTTGGAATTTTTGACGGAATTAAAACAGCAATCACAGCAAATTATGCCAGCAGTGATTATGTTAACTGGTTATGGTAATGAAGCTGTGGCTGTACAAGCAATGAAAAGTGGTGTCCAAGATTATTTAGTTAAGGGACAAACCACTGGTGAGCGTTTGCGCTCTACAATTCACTCAGCTATTAGGAATACTCAACTCAGCCAAGAGTTACAACGCAGTGAGGAACGTTTCCGCACCTCTGTTGAGAATATGCTGGATTGTTTCGGCATTTTTTCAACTGTACGCGATGACGCTGGCAAAATCCTCCGGTTTCGTGTTGACTATATGAACGCCGCAGCGTGGGAATTTACAGGGATGAATTTAGGAGCAGCAGAAGAATATCTGGCTCAACTGCTTTTAAATATGGGAGAAAATGGACTGTTTGAGCAATGTTGCCAAGTTGTGGAAACTGGTAAACCTTTGGTTAAAGAATCTGTTGTTGATACTGGTTTAAATGGTGAACGGGAATTAACCAGGGTTATTGATATTCGCCTTACCAAAATGGGAGACGGCTTTGTGGCTGCTTGGCGAGATGTCACCGACAAAAAACAGGTGGAAACAGCTTTGCGGGCTAGTGAGGAACGGTATCGTTATTTATCTAACCTGATACCTCAACTTGTCTGGATTTGCAATACTCAAGGGGAATGTGAGTATGTGAATCAACAATGGTATGAATTTACAGGGCAAAAGGTTGAGGAGGCTATGGGGTTTGGCTGGACAAAGGTTATACATTCAGATGATATTGGCTCTGTGATGGAGAAATGGATCAAAGCATTACAGATAGGGAAGTCCTATGAACAAGAAATGCGCTATCAAAAACATGATGGTAGCTATTGTTGGCATTTGGTGAGAAGTGTACCCATTAAAAATGAACAGGGAGAGATTTTCCAGTGGTTTGGTACTGGTACTAATATAGATGCTCGCAAGCAATTGGAAGCGGAACGAAATCGCTTGTTACAGATGGAACAAGCCGCTCGCAATGCTGCGGAAAAAGCTAACCAAACAAAGGATGAGTTTGTGGCTATGGTGTCTCATGATTTGCGATCGCCCCTTAATGCTATCCTGGGTTGGGCAAAGTTACTGCGGACTCGTAAGTTAGATACAGATACCGCCAACAAGGCCTTAGAAACCATTGAACGCAATGCTCAATCTCAGGCCAAGCTGCTGGAAGATTTGTTGAATATGTCCCGCATTCTCCGGGGTCAGTTGCAACTGGAAATCAGCCCGGTGAAGGTAGACAACATTGTTAAGACTTCTGTAGAAACTGCTTACCCCCTAGCTAATGCTAAGGGCATTTATTTAGAATCTGTAATTGATGAGTCTATTCCTCCTATTCTGGCTGATAGTAACCGCTTGCTACAGGTTTTAAATAATTTACTTTCCAATGCTGTTAAGTTCACTCCCGCGGGTGGACGAGTGCAAGTGCAACTAACCAAAAATGATCAATCTTTAATAGTAATTCAAGTTAGTGATACAGGTATTGGTATCCAGCCAGAATTGCTACCCTATGTGTTTGAAAGGTATTGTCAGGGAAATTTTAATGGACAACAACATGGTTTAGGGCTGGGATTGGCCATCGCTCGTCATTTGGTAGAACTGCACCAAGGTACTATTGAGGTATTTAGTCAGGGGGAGGGGTTAGGGGCTACTTTTACTGTTAAGTTACCCGGTGGGGATGGTGTGGTTAATTACTAGATATAATTTTCAAAGTTTCCATTGTTGCCAGGGAGTAATCTTTTAATTTAAAATCTGCAAAAGGTTTATTCTGCAATCTATCTTGTAAAGCTTGGTCTAAAATTACGTCTTCTGACTCTGGTTTAACACCTATAATAATTATGCTTTTTTGGTAGGCGGTTAAATCTTGATTTTCCTGACAGTTACTAGTTTGAAATTGACCAAGATTTAATAAATAGTAACTCTGGACGCTGGGAGTGTTTTTAAATAAACTTTTTGCTAGTTTTTGAATTTCCTGGGACCGTTCTAAAGCCAGACCTTCTTGAACTGCTTGACTACCGCCACAACCAGCCACACCCACGGCAATTATTGCTGTGGCTTCTGCCATTATTTCCTGTAGGCTTTCTTGGTTGAGTTTCAATTTTAACAGTTCAAGACTAATAATTTCTTGGTTGAATTGAATTTGAAAATTACTACCCGGTAGCCATTTATATTGATTAGATAAGATGGCTATGTTAAACAAAGCGGTTCTACCTTGTTTATCTCTGCCGATTTTATAAGGAAAGTAGTCAATAGTACCTTTTTTATGTGGGGCTTGTGCTGTTGTTGCTAAAGTAGCAAATCTGGGTGAAAGTGTTAATAAAGCCGTGAAGCTGAGTAAGGTTAAGGATGTTAATAGGGCTGCAAATAAAGCTGTTAAATCTAATTTTTCGGTTTTTTTTGTGAACATAGGCAATTTCAATTTTAGATTTTGGTTTAGATTTTGGGTTTGGTGGATTTTTTAAGAGCAGCGAGCATCTTCCTCCCACCACCAGATTATGATCATTCATTTATGTTCTCTGAGAAATGCGGCTATAGTCCGGTTAAATGCTTCAGGTTGAGTGAGAAATGGCCAATGATTACCGGGAACTTGGCAAAGGCGGAAGTTTTTTAGATGCTTTTTGTAGGGTTGGATTTGCCACTCTTGACGGTTAAGACCTTTTTCAGGCTGGACAAATAATGTTGGTGTGTCAATGGGGTGAATGAAACCAGGTACACTGAGGACATCAGCAAAAATACCATCACGGGCAGCAACAGTAAATTTACTACCCCAACTCCCATCTGGTTTTTGTTCAATTCCGGCTTGAAATACTTGCTGCTGTAAGCTGTTCCAGCCTTGATATTGATATAACTGGCGGGCTTGTGCTTCTGCTTCTGAGTAACTGGTAAAAGGACCCATAGTTTTGAGAAAGGGTAAATAACGGTATAACAGGGGAAAAGTTAACCGCAATAAACTAGGCATTTTCCAAATAAAAATTGGGTCAACTAAAACCATGCTGCGTAAACGTTGGGGATTGTTTCTAGCCCAAATGACTGCTAGTTTCCCTGTCCAAGAGTGACTGACAACCTGTGCAGAAGACCAACCCAAATGATCCATCAACGCCTCTAAGTCAGCGATCGCACTGGCAAAGGTATAATCTGATTTTGGCTTGCTGCTGTCACCATGACCACGCATATCTGGGGCAATTATGTGATAGTCTGGGGCTAAGTGTTCTGCTAACTGTAACCAAACCAAGGCATTATCTGCTAAACCGTGTAATAGCAGCAGAGGTTTTTTACCTTCTTTCCACTCTAAATAGGAAAGTTCAATGCCATGTTTTGATAAACTTTGACGTAAGGGCATATGGCGATTAAAGTTCACAAGTTTATTTATTTCTATGATTCTTATACCAATTATGCCACGTTACCAAAAATATCAAACTATAACTGGCAATAATTGTAATGGTGAAGGTGATAAATACAGGCAAATTCAGGTTGTGAATGAAAATTATTGTAATTACGCTAAAAACTATACTAGCTATAAAAGCTAATAAATTTTTCAAGGTCATCTCCTAAATATTAGTTCTTGCCAGTTAATTTACTAATACTTTAATCAAGCTGAAAATTACTGTAAACAACATTACAGATCAACTGCACTGTGGGTTTTATCAAAAAAATAACCACCCACTCAACCACAAACCAAAACTACATTAAGAGTTGATTAAACTATCTCCCAACTCGGTGAACAGAAAAAACAAGATATCCGGGATTATTATCAATATTTGAAGATGAAATGAGAAAATATGGGGAGGAAGTAGAAAAGCTAAAATTACCGGAAAGCATAGAAAAATACCATAAAGGATTAATCGATATCTTTATCAAGGAAATATATAAATATGATGGGGTTGGAAATAATGCTAGAGAAGGTAGATGTGAACATTTTTTAAGGAATAGTATAAGAAAATATTTACCAGGAGAATTGATAACAGGAGCTTATCTAAATATTGATGGTTTCCCTTATCCATATAGTCCAGATATCTGTTATATCCAAGATGGACTTTTTTTTGATATTGAGATAGATGAACCGTATACAAAAGTAGATGATGAATACATAACTTGTCATACTAACGACACCGGAAGAAATAATTTTTTTATTAATAAAAGGTGGATAGTTATTCGCTTTTCAGAAAAACAGGTATGTTGTTACGCGAATAGCTGTGCGAAAGAAATTGCAAAAGTAGTTTATCAATTAACAAATACTCCAGTTCCTGCATCTTTAGAATCAATAAAAGATTTGCCTAAAGACGAAAAATGGAATACACAGGAAGCATTAGAAATGATAAATAAACGATACAGGGATTCCTATGATTGTGGGTTTTAATAAAACTACAGCTTACAAACTTATCGCCTGTCTACCGCGGAATTGTCAATACAATCTTTATTACTAACAACCGATTCGATGAAATCCACAAGCAAACAGCTGGCAGAAGTCCCACGATCACTAGCTACGGCTTTAAAAGCTTCCCACAACTCTTTGTCAACCCGAAATGATGCTAATTTTTCCTTCATAGCTGTATAGGTTTTTTGTATAGACTGTCAATACAAATTGTATAAGTTTCTTGTATAGACTGTCAATACAAGTTGTGCTGGCATTTAAAAAATCCAGTTTGACATAACAGTACTTATGTCAGACAAGGTGGGATAAAAATAGAACCCAACTGACTGTAATGATTACAGTTGGTTGTCGGGTTCGTTGTTTCTATTCAATTGATGTCCCCAGGGAGTGGGGATTAGGAAAAATTAACCGGCAGTCATGAGTAGCCGGGTTTCCATTCAAATGATGTCCCCAGCGAGTGGGGACTAGCTCCTAATTTTAAGTAAACTTGCGCTGTGTGAGTTTCCATTCAAATGACATCCCCAGCGAGTGGGGACTAAAAGCTGGAATAGGAGGTAGCTATGTTCCTTGTGAAGTTTCCATTCAAATGATATCCCCAGCGAGTGGGGACTCAACGAGAATTGAGGGAACTCACTAGAAGTAAAACGTTTCCATTCAAATGATATCCCCAGCGAGTGGGGACGTTAGTGGGGGTGATGATTGCATGATTTTCAAAAGGTTTCCATTCAAATGACATCCCCAGCGAGTGGGGACAAAGGAGAAGGAGAAGGAGAAAAAGGGTTTGTTCCCTCGTTTCCATTCAAATGATATCCCCAGCGAGTGGGGACGACTTAGACTATTATCCATCCTATGTGATGGAGGGGTTTCCATTCAAATGATATCCCCAGCGAGTGGGGACTAGAAAAAAGGTAGGAGGCGTTTACATAAACGCCTTGTTTCCATTCAAATGATATCCCCAGCGAGTGGGGACTTTCTATAAGGGGGATGAGTACCCAGTAGAAGCTATCAAATCAATAGATGTTTCCATTCAAATGATATCCCCAGCGAGTGGGGACATATTGCCTCGGAAGATTTATTGAAAAATATCAAGATGAATACGTTTCCATTCAAATGATATCCCCAGCGAGTGGGGACCATATTCTCTAAATCCCTTCTGTATCAAGCATACAGTTTCCATTCAAATGATATCCCCAGCGAGTGGGGACATCCTAATTATAAATGGTATGTAGAGGATGAAAACTGGGGGTTTCCATTCAAATGATATCCCCAGCGAGTGGGGACCCCCCTATTTTAAACCCTTAGCTGGTAAGAAGTCTAGACACGGTTTCCGAAGGTCAGGAAAAATCATGGCTGAATTACCGATAAACCGATGATCAAAATGGCTGAAACCTTTATGCAGTAAGGAACCGCAGGTTAAAACGGAAAAATAACCTTTTCAGCTATTTTGACTGAACCTCGGTAAAAGCTAACTACAATCATGTCAATGGAGTTGTAGGGGTTCCAGGCTTTGGATTTTCACAAGCGTGATAAACGTGATAAACGTGATAAAAATCTTGATCATTTTATCACGGTAGGAAAACCTAGATGTTGTAGGGGTTCCAGGCTTTGGATTTTCACGAGCGTGATAAACGTGATAAACGTGATAAAAATCTTGATCATTTTATCACGGTAGAAAAATCTAGGATTGGCAAGGGTTCCAGGCTTTGAATTTTCACGAGCGTGATAAACGTGATAAACGTGATAAAAATCTTGATGACTTTATCACGGTAGAAAAATCTAGGATTGGCAAGGGTTGCAGGCTTGGATTTTCACGAGCGTGATAAACGTGATAAGCGTAATAAAAATCTTGATCATTTTATCACGGTAGAAAAATCTAGGCGCTGTAAGGGTTGTAGGCTCTGAGCGTGATAAACGTGATAAACGTGATAAAAATCTTGATAAGCGTGATAAAAATCTTGATGACTTTATCACGGTAGGAAAACATAGGCGATGTAAGGCTTCCAGGCTCTGAATTTTTATGAGCGTGATAAAAGTCTTGATAAACGTGATAAAAATCGTGATAACTTTATCACGGTAGGAAAACCTAGATGCTGTAAGGCTTCCAGGCTCTGAATTTTTATAAACGTGATAAAAGTCTTGATAAACGTGATAAAAATCTTGATAACTTTATCACGGTGAAAAATCTGCTCAAGGAAACCAATAGGACAGAGTTAATAATAAAATGACGCTCACTACGCTAAGTCAATTTACACCAGTAACACAATATGCTGATAAACCTATTGATGTACTACTTAATATGTGGCTACATGGTAAGAGTAGGTCTACTCAAGACAGTTACAAGCGTATTGCTGTTAAGTTCTTAATTTTTGTAAACAAACCACTTGTTAATATTGCGTTGGATGATGTCCAACAATGGGTTGATAATTTACTATGTACTAATGATAACACTAAAAAAACTTATACTAATATAGTTAAGTCACTGCTGACTTTTGCTCACGAGTTGGGGATTACGCAGTATAACGTGGGTAAAATGATAAAAACTCCTAAACCAAGGGATGCACTGACGGAACGCATACTGTCTGAGCAGGAAATAAATATACTGATACAGTCAGAAACTAACCAACGGAATGGGTTGATTTTAAAAATGTTGTATTACTGTGGACTGCGTGCTACAGAGTTGACTAATTTGACTTGGGGGGATTTGTCACATGGTTATGATGGAAATGGTCAAGCTACTATATGTGGCAAGGGTAGTAAAACTAGGGTGGTGATTATTCCCTGTAAGTTATATGAGGAATTGTTGCAGTTAAGGGGTGATGGTGATAAGGGATATCCAGTTTTTTGCGGTCGCCAAGGGAGAATGGGTTTTTTAACCCGTGCTATGGTTTGGGAAATTGTTAAAAGGGCTGCTAGGAGAGTAGGTTTGAATGACCTTAGTCCGCACTGGTTAAGGCACGGACACGCTTCACATTCACTAGATAGGGGTGCGCCTATTCATTTGGTTAGTCAAAGTTTGGGTCATGCTTCTGTGGCTACTACTTCACGGTATTTACACGCGCGCCCGAATGATTGTAGTAGCCTCTACCTTTAGGCGGGTTATTTGGGCGGGTTTGTAACTTGGTGGGTGTCAGCTAAAAAGAAGATTCTAAGGGGGAACTAATGGAGGGAATTTAGGTAAAGGGTGTAAAGTGTTAGGAGTTTGGTGTCGATGGGGGGACAAGTAATGTGACTGCCAGCTAAGGCTTTAAGGGTTTGGTTACAGGTGATGTTTGCTCTTGTGCCTTGTAAATACAATTCGGGAATGGTTAACTGCTGCTCAGACCACTGTTCTAATAAAAAAGGGCGTAAGGTGTATAAGGGATGACTGGTGTCGGTGACGTTATGGGCTAACTCTGACTGCCATTTTTTATAGGGAACTATTTTCAGGGAATGACTAAACTGCTGTAGCCAGTTAAATAAATCTTTGAAGGATATGGGATGGGGATGTTGTAAATGAAATGCTTTGCCTATGGATTGTGGTTGTTTTGACAGATAAACAATGGCTTTACTGACGTAATCGACGGGTGAGATATCTAACATATAGTCTAGGTCTGGAAAGATGCCCATCTGTAAACAACCTTTAAGCATTAAGTTAATGAAGTCGTTGGGGTTACTAATGCCTGTTTGGCTATGTCCTCCAATTAAGGGGGGACGGTGAATGGTGACGGGTAAACCTCTATGTCTGGCGAGTTGAACTATTTTCTCGGCTACCCATTTACTTTGAGAGTAACCAAGATAAATTGTTTGCCAATGATTAAGTTGGTTGTCTTCTTCTACTACCTGGTTAGCGTAAGCTTTTGATTCCCACACTGCTATGCTAGAAATGTAATGTACTGGCTTGACTCTAACTGCACAAGCTAATCTCAGTATTTCTTGAGTGCCAAAAACATTAGTGGGTTTCAATGCTGAGTAGGGGTAAACATAATTCAACATGGCTCCACTGTGATAGATGATGTCAATATGGTTGGCTAAAAGATAAAATTGTTGAGGGCTGATGCCTAATAGGGGTTGGGATAGGTCTCCGATTACGGGAATTAGACGAGAATTAAATTCACTGCTCCAAGTTTTATACTTTATTAAGTTATTTTGTAACTTTTTCTTGCCTTCTGGGGTGTTGTCAGCGCGGACTAAACAATATATGTCGGCTTTGGTTGTTTGTAGTAGTTCCCAAATTAAAAAAGCACCTAGGAAGCCAGTACCACCAGTTAAAAATATTTGTTTGGGTTCAGTATTACAAAATTCTGGAGGCTGACTGGGAAGGATGGTAGGGTCAAGCTCTATTTCATGATCTAAGTTGATAAGGGAATGGTTATTTAGATTTTTGGGATTTTCTAAACTGGATTCTAAGTCGTGGGCTAAATACTGGGCAAGAGATTTAATGTTTGGGTAATGCCATAATAAGACGGGTGAGAGGTTAAGCCCTAATTTTTTTTCTAAAGTGCTGACTAAAATAATGGCTTTGGTGGAATCTATGTTATATGTTTCTAAGTCCTGATTTACGTCTATTTCGGTGGTTTCTAGGTCTAGTACATTGGCTATGTTGTCTACTAGCCAATGTTGAATTGTTTCGGTGGTGTTAATCATTTTCAAAAAAAGGGGTAGAGGACGGGTAAGGGGCTGAAGAATCTAGGTTGTTAAATCTGAAGTTAAAGAATGTAAGCTGGATTTTTCAAGGACAATAAATGAAATGTAATGCATTAATTGATTAACGATGTTTTCTATTCTCTCTCGATTAATGGCGGGTTCAGAAAAGACAAAGTTTAAAGACATTCTTCCTCTAAAAGTTGAAGTTTGAACAACAAACATACCGACATATAAGGCATGAGAACTTATAAAAGTAATTTCTTCTAGTTCTAAGTTTCCGTAAACTTTGGGTATATCAATTACTCCGACATTAGATATGGATGTTGTGGCTGGTATTTGACTAAAGGTAAGGTTAATCAAGTGTTTAGCTAGTAAAACCATGTTAAAAATATCATTGTTTTTACTGGTAGCTGTTATGTGCTGTTTAATTTGTTGTGCTAATTGCCAAAAATTAGTTTTGTTACTGACGGTAAAAAAGTTGATGATGGATGAGGCTAAGACTCCCATATGTTCGTGACTAATTATTGAGGTTAATCGTCGTCGCAGATCAATATGAGTTAAACAACTAATGTTGATGTTTTTCTTTTTACTTTGGTTGATTTGTTTGGCAATTACTAATATGATTGCGGCACTTAATGCACTGGTGACGGTTGTATTTGCTTGACGACATTTGTTAACTAATTTTTCGGTGGTTTCTTGACTAAGTTGTCTGTGAATAAAATTACTCTGGCGCTGGTCAATGGTCAAAGGTTTCTCTATGGCTAAGGTTGAGAGACCATGGGAAAGTCTTTGATAAGCTATTTTTAGAAAAAAGTTCAGGCTGCTGATTTTACCTTTTAGTTGCTGAGTCCACTTAGGTAATAATTCTTCTACTGGTGGTAATTCTGGTAAAGGAACTAAGTTAATTGATTTTCTGGTAATAATTTGTTGACAATAGGAAAAAATTTCTCCATGTAGTTTTATGGATGATAAACCGTCGGCGATGGCATGATGCAATGTGGTAATAAAATAATGCTTTTGGGAGTGATTGTAAATAAATACACTTCGCATTAAGCATTTACTGCTGTCAATTGGTTGATTCATTTCTTCTTTAACGATTTGTTCCCAGGAGGACGGAGAAGGGTCAAGGATACGCAGGGGTATTTTGGTTGTACCTTCTGTTTGAAACTGTAGATATCCCCTAATGGTGATAATGCGAGACTTTAGAGGGGGGTGGCGGTTTTGGGCTAGATTTAAGGCTTGTCTGATTGTTTCGGGGTTTAATTTGCCTTGAATGCGGCTGATGGTGACTATATTCCAGGTTTTAGCACTGGTATTTAGTTTCTCCATGGCCTGTTCAAGGTTGCTGAGTTTTCTGGTGACCATGCTTTATTCTGGGTAATATTGACTATGGCTGTGGGGAATTTGCAGTCCTTGGATTTTTAAGTTTTGTAGACGATGTAAAAATACTGCTCCTCTGATGATATGGTAGGCAATATCTACTACTCGACGATTACTTAGTTCAGCTAAATAAGAGTTTTTGACCCAACTATTAAAACTACCCATGGCGGGGCTGCACCAAATTTGATAGTCTATTTCTCGATTTTTTTCCCCAGATTTAGCCCACCGGGAAGATAGTCCTAAATACCAGCCAAAAATTGCGGCCATTTTGATTTTTGGGTAGGTTATGGCTTGCTGGAGCTTCTCTGGGTTGTGTTGGGATAAATAATCAACTGTTTCTCGCCAAATGCTATCTAAACTACTCCTAAATACCTGATTTTCTAGTTTTTCTCTCTCCTGGGGGGGAATATCATCAATGGAGTTATGGGTTTTATACAATTCAAATAGCTTTTGCGATCGCAAGGGAAAGAGAGTACCTTTTTTCAGGACTTGTAATTTAACACCCATTTCAAACATATCAGCTGCTGGAGCCATGATCACATCAGTCATTTCCGCCTGAGCTAGCAACTGCTTGGTGTAATCGGAGGTGCCGGCTTCGACACAACATTGATTGATGGAACCAGTGACAATATAAGCTGCGCCCATCATAAAGGCTGCTAAGGCTGACCGGGGGGTGGCAATTCCCCCGGCGACTCCTATTCTGACTGGGCTTTGGTAGCCATATTGTGCTTGGACTTCATCTCTGAGTTGTAAAATGGAGGGTAATAAACACACCAGGGGGCGATTATCGGTATGACCTCCGGAGTCTCCTTCCACTGTGATATCGTCGGCCATGGGAATTTTAGCGGCTAAGTTGGCTTGTTGTTCGGTGATCAGATTATTTTGTAATAATCTTTTGAGAATTTTAAAGGGTGGCGGTTGTAAAAATTTGATAGCGACTTCTGGGCGAGAAATTTTAGCAATGATTTTATTTTTAATCTGGATTTGATTAAGGGAGTTTAAGGTTAAACCTGCTGTTCGGTAATAAACCAAGCTTTCTGTTAGTTCTAGGAAAGCAGAGGCTTCTATGGTGGTGATTTGTTTTTTTAGATATAGCTCAACGGTGCTGTACTCCTTTGCTAAATTTCCGGGACTGTGGAGAAGGTTAAAGGCAAAGGGTCCGTGAGGTAGGGCTGTTTGAATGCGGTTGATGGCTGTTTCAATGCGGTTTAAAGACAATCCGCCAGCACCAAAACAACCAAGAAGTTGATTTTTACCTAATGCAATGACTAGTTCTTCTGAGGCAATACCTTGAGCCATTGCGCCGGCCATGTAAGCATATTTGAGTTGGTGAAAAGTTAAAAAATCTCTGTCCCCTAACTGTGCCAGACCTATAGGGGGGATAGATATTAGTTGCTGTCTGTCCTCTATTTCGTGATTAGTGATGCCTATTTTGTCATCAATTTTGACAATATAACAGGGTTGACTAAAATTAAGTAATTTAGATTTAATACCATTGCCATCAAAGGAAATGTCATTTAAGGACTGAGAATATATTTTATAACTGTTGGAGGGTTGGGAGGAAATCTGTAGTAGAGAGTTGCTGGGTTTAGAATTAGTAAGCATGATTTTTGAGAATGATGTTTTGAGGGGTAAGGTGGGAAGGGTAGGGGTAAGCTGAAAGATTTTAAGTAATAAAAACGGTTGCTTTGTTTAGCTGTCTGGTTGGTTAAATAATGTTGATAAGTCTACATCTACTTGATGACTAAGTAGCTGGGCGATGGCTTTAATAATGTTTGTGTAGTCGTCTGTTTTTCTTTTGTTTAGGGGTATGGCTAGGTGTGGTTTACCGGATAAAATTTTGTTAATCCATCGAGAACAGTTACTCCCTACACCCACTTCTATAAAAATTTTGCAGTTTTGATTATAGATGTGGTTAACTAACTCAGGGAAGTTAAGTTGTTTACACAATCCTTGAGCTATGCTCTCAGCAATACAGTGACTCTCAAGATTTATGGGGTTGTGGTGAGCGGCTGAGTAAAATAAGGTTTCTGAAATACAATTAACGGGGAGGGTGTTGATTTTAACTAGTTCTTGGTACTCAGAGACCATGGGCTGGCAATGAATTACATGATTAATGTGAGCGGTGCAAGCATGACAGTTAAGTTTTTTAATCACTCGTTGACAAGCGAGAGTTTCTCCAAAAATAATTACTTCGTCTGGAGTATTTATTAATGTGATGTAAACTCGTTCTTCTAAATCAACAGCTGCTTTGACTTGCTCAAGTGGGCATAGAAGCAGATAATTACCACAAAAATCATTTGGTAAGTTGGAGTTTAGCCCCCAATACTCTCGCACTGCTTCTTTGGTTCCATTAATTCTGTTTTTAAAGAGAAGGGAGTTATTTAAGGCATCACTGCTATGCTTGAAGTCTTGCCATACGCCCTGGGCAAACATCATGCTAATTTCTCCCAAGCTATATCCAAATACACGGCTGGGTTTGATGTGAAAGTAATCTCTAAGTATTGCTGTTAATAATCCAGCAATACCTACTTCTGCTTCCAACATAATTAATGGGTGGTTAATTAATTCTTGTTCTAATTTCCCTAACTCTCTTGGTGAAAGTTCATGAATAGTTCTGGGGTATAGGACTCTATCAATTTTAGCGACCCGGTGGTAAAGGCTGCTAATGGCTGGGTTATGGTAAATTTGGGGAAATGACCGGAATAAGTCTCTGGCTATGCCAATGTAGGAGTTGAAGGAACCAGGATATACAAAGGCTAGTTGAGAGTTTTTCCCTAGGGGTTCGGGGGTAAAATAACTACCATTGGGGGTTTGCCAGGGAGTTTGAGTTGCTAGGGCTTGGTTTACTCCAGGGATGGCATGATGAATTTGTTGGTTTAGTTCTTTGTGGTTACTCCCAAGTATAGAGAGGATGTGTTTTGGCTGGCTATGTTGTTGAAACTTTTGATAAGAATCTTTGGCTATTGTAGCTAGGTCGGTTTGATTACGGAGAATTTCTGACAGTTGGTTAATTTGTTCTAATAGGGTAGAGCGATCGCTGGCTGCGATAGGGAATAAATATTTAGATTTGCGCAAGGAGTTGTCCTGCACTGTTGCACTGTTAGTAACTGTTTTGTTGGCTTCTGAAACAACAATATATGTATAAGTTTGGTTCAATTCTAGGATGGCGGCTATTCTTTTATGCTGTCCAGGTTCTAAAAACCAGGGTTTAGACATTCTAGGGAGATAAAAGCAGCTATTCTCCCAGATTTCTAGGTTTTTGGGGATGCAGCTTTTACTTAAGGTGGGAATGTAGCTGTGATGTAAGGATAGGGCTGTTTTAACTAAGCTGGTTAAAACCGACTCTCCCCAAGGATTACCACCCAGGGCGCAATTAAGGGCAGGACAATGACTATGAGCGGATATTATGCTGTTAACTTGTTGGTTGTTTTTGTTGATTAGTTCTAGGTAACCAATGTCTTGGAGTTTTATGTCATCTATTTTCAGTAATTCTGCTTTAAGCTGGGAAATATCTTCTGTATTAACTAAACCGTTAATTATTGCATATATGCAATAAGATTGCTTGATGGCGGTTTGTTCTAAGGACAGTAAAACACCGACGGCTTCTTGATTAATAGCATCTTGGAAGGCTTGCAACAGAACTACGCTGGCTTGTTCAGTGGTTAATATTTGTTGAGTTAAGGTTAATGCCTGAAAAATTGTTTCTACTTTAAATACTAAGGTGTTTGTTGAGTGGTGCAAGTCTTGAGGTATGGTTACACTTAAATTGGCTATGACAACTATGGCTATTTTTGATTGGGGTTGAATTTGGGCTTTTTCCAGGATTTTATTCGTTAAAACTGAATTTATATGGGAATCAACTGTATCCGCAGATATGAAAGAAGCCCCTTGTTCTCCGCGGTAAATGTACTCCTCTAAGTGTTGTAAGTCGGGACAGTTAACCCCTAGATAACAATCCATGCCAATAATTGCTAGGTTGGTTATTTGAGTTATGTTTGCTGGTTTGATTGGTTTCATAATTCAAGTGTGAAGAAATATTAAGTAGGTTTTATTTAAGGGGTGTATTACTTTCCACCCCTTAAGTGGTGATTAAGCTTTGGCTAATGGACGAGAAAGAAGGGTTCCTCTAGCTTGTGTCATCTGACAATATATTTTCCCTAGGACATCATGGGTGATGATATTTGCTGTAACTATTGATTCTGACTTTGATTTAATTTCACTACAGATATAAAATTCTTGGTCAAATGGTAGTGGCGCGAATTGCTCAAATTTGGTGATTCCGGCTGGTAAGCTTCCTGTTTGATAAAAATATTGTGACCAAATCCATAAGGATTGAATTTGTACATCGACTATGTAGGGGTTAAAGCTTTGGACTGGGAATTGTCCTTGTTTAGAGGAATCCAGGTTAGGTAATTTACATTTGGTTACAATTCTTTGGGGACTAAGTTCCAGAATTGTTTTAATTCCCTGAAAGCTGGAGCCATGAAATAGCTTTGATGTCCCATTTTGATCATAGGGTTGACCTAAAGTTGATGAAGATTGGTATTTGGTAGGTGAGTGGAAAGGTGGTGGGGGTATTTCTCGCGTTAGTTGAATTTCAGCACTAAAGTGATAACGAAGTACTCCGGAATTATTGCTGATGATTTGGGCTTTTAGTTCAATTTCATTGGTTTTAGCTGTTTCTACTAGTTCTAGTGTGTATTTTTGTGGTGTATGGTCATCAAATACAATACCTTTTAAAACTTTAAAGTCCTTACAGCTAAAGAATAAGTAACCGGGATGAAGCTGTTCACAGGCGTTAACTATCCAATTTAAGGCACAAGTGGCGGGGAGGACGGGTTTACCAGCAATCACGTGATCTATTAAGAATGGATTGGCGGCTAGGCTTAATTGTCTGTGAATGCGAATTGTTTTTAATTCTGGGTTAAGTGGTGGGGGCGGGGGGATGATGGGATTGCCAATAATTATTTGGGGCTGTCCATGGTTCTTTTGGAGTTGTTGGATGAATATCTGGGTTCCTGTTTGGATGGGAATAGTTTTGATGTGGCGTTCTGAGAAGGCTTTTTTTAGGACTGGTGTGACCATGCCGGTTTCCCAGGGTCCCCAGTTTATGGCTAGGGTGTGACAATGGGGATGTTTGCGTTTAATAGTATGGGCGGTTTTGTTCAGGATTTCATTAGCGATCGCATAATCGGTTTGTCCTGGGTTACCATAAACTCCGACTACGGAGGAAAATAAGATTAGGTATTGTAGTTGTTCGGGGGGAATGCACTGTAATAAGTTTTCTAAGCCATCAACTTTTGGGTTATAAACTAGTTCAAAGTCTTGTAAGGTTTTTTTGTGGATTAGCTTATCGGCTAGGTTACCTGCTCCGTGGATAATTCCTGTAATTAGACCTGATTGATCAGTTATGTTTTTGAGTTCTTGAGTCAAGTGTATTTGGTTGGTGATGTCTGCGCATATATATCTTGCTTCTCCTCCTGCTTGTTTAATGGCTTGTAAGGTGGCTGCTATTTCTCGACTGGAGATGATTGGTTGTAGTTCTTTTTCTATTTGGGCTGGTGTGGGTTGAATGTTTTTGGCTAGATTCCTGGTGATTATTTCTTGTTTTAGTTGAGACGGTTCTGTTAGTTTAATTGACCAGTCAGGCTCTGGCGCAAAAGTAGAACGACCTAAAAGAATGAATTTACATTGATATTTCTGTGCTATGGCTATTACACATTGAGCGGTTATGCCTTTTGCTCCTCCACTGACTAGAAAAATTTGATCTTTAAGACTGGAGCTATTTTTGACGGGGATGTGGTTAAGTTGGGGGGTGGTGGTTAAGGTTGTGCGCTGGTCAGGGGTGTAACCTATTTCTGTAATTAAGTTGTTGGGGTCGTGGAGTTCGGCTAGGATATGTTGTACTGTTGTTTGGGAATCTAGATGGGGGCTGATATCCAGGGACCGACAGAATACATTGGTCCATTCCTGTTTTAGGGTTTTGGTTAATCCAAGTAGTCCGGCGGCTATTAAACTAGGGTTGATTTCTTGTCCTAGTCCTAGTTGACCGTCTAAGTGGGTCACTGTGAGGAAGTAAGCTTGTCCTTGTTGGGCTGCTTGGTTTAATGGTTGTTTTAGGTATTTAGCAATTAAGAATACGTGACTTAGGAGGTTTTTCTCTGTAAGGGAATCTGGGGGTTCTGAAGGGTGGAGGTGAATAAAAGCTCCTATGGAACCATGTTCAGAAGCTATGCTCTGGAGTTGTTGCTGTAGATTTTCTTCGCCCCAATACTCTAGTACTACTCGGTTGAGGTTATCTAATTCTGGGTTGTTTTGAGTATTTTTAGGGGGAAAGCTTAATATTACTGTTTTCCATCCTTTTTTATCTAAGGCTTCTGCTAGTTTAGTTGTTACTGGGCTGTGATCATCGGTGATTAGAGCAATGTGGTTTGGTGGAATGGTGGTTTCTAAGGTGTCTGGTAAGGGGAGGGGTTGGAGTTCAATAAGTCTGGGGTGAATGGTGTCTGTGGTTGCTGTGGTTTGGGGGGGTATGTTGATTTTTTCTTGTATATAATGGACTATTTCTTGTAAAGTCCGTAGTTGGGCTAGTTCTTCTGGGTTGGGAGGGGATGAGTCGGGGTGTGATTCTGGTTGTGTTTCTAGTAATGCACTGAGAATTTCTACTCGCTTGATTGAGTCAATCCCTAGGTCTGCTTCTATGTCCATGGACATTTCTAGCATTTCTACGGGATAACCGGTTTTGTCGCTGACTATGTTTAGTAGAGTTTGGTCTAGGGAATCACTGGAGGTGGTGGAATTAGTGTTAGGTTCTGTAGCTTTTGATGGTGGCTCAGGTATGGCAGGGGGTTGGGGGGTGTTATCGATGGTAATTAGCAGGTCTTTTTCTGTGGGAACTTGATGTTGTTGAAGTAACTGGAGGACTTGCTGGGTGTATTGTTGTTGGGATGTTAAGTATTGTTGGTGAAGTTGCAGTACTTGATTTTGATGATGGTTGAGTTCGGTTAAGGTCTGTTGTAGGTTATTCATGGTTACCTGCTGGTTGTTTATTTGCTGCTGTCTTTCTTGAAGTTGGGGAGATGTGTAATTAATGCCGGTTAGCACTACAGTTGAAGGTGTTTTTAGGGGTGGAATGGTGGCTGGAATTGAGTAACTGTCTGGGTCTGTTAGAGGTACTCCCGCTACTCGCAGTTGAATTATTGCTTCTCGTAGACTGCGATCGCTATCCTTGTGAGGATGTGAGTTTAAGGGTATGGCTAGGTGCGATCGCTCGCCTAGAATTTCTGTAACTAATTTGGTGAGAATGTTCCGGGGTCCGATTTCTACAAAACAGTAACCGCCTTCTGCGTATATGTTTTCTATTTGTTGCTGAAATAAAACTGGATTAACTAAGTGTTCGGAGAGGATGTTTTTAATTACTTTTGGTTGTGGGGGGTAGGGTGTGGCTGTGAAGTTAGTATAAACTGGTGTTTTGGGTGAATTAATGTTTATATTTTCTAGGGCTTGGGTGAAGGCTTGGCGAGCATATCCCACCAGAGAGGTGTGGAAGGCAGCAGCTACTGGTAAAGGTACTGTATGAAAACCGTGGGCGTTCAGTAGGGGGGTAATTGCATTGATGTCTGCTGTGGTTCCTGCTATAACTAATTGTTGGCACGAGTTAAAGTTGGCAATAGTTATGGCTGGAAAAGGAGCGATCGCTTGTTTAATAGCTTGAAAGTCTCCTTTTACTGCCAGCATGGTTCCTCTGTCTAACTCTGAATTTTCTGGAACTGCCATGGCTAGACCCCTAGCTTTAGCTAAACGATAGTAATCAGACTGACTCATAACTCCAGCAGCCCATAAAGCAGTTAGTTCCCCGAAACTATGACCAGCTAGAAAATCTGGTTTAAATCCTGCTTGTTGTAGAAGTTGGTAAAGTCCGGAGCTAAAAGCTGCTATGGCAAGTTGTGCATATTGTGTTTTTTGTAGAATTTCTTTTTGTGTGGTTTTAACCCCAGAGTCAAGGGCGGGAGGAGGAAAAACAACAGAAGAAATGGGCTGTAACTTGCTACCTGTCAACAATTGATCTATTTCTGTGTAGATTTGACGAAAACCAGGAAAGTTGATGGTTAATTCTTTACCCATATCCAAATATTGAGAACCCTGCCCCGTGAACAAAGCCACTACTTTTTTGTGTTTCTCCATGCCATGGAAGCGGTAGTAAATTCTCTCCTGATGTTGCCAAGTTTCCACGCTGGGTTGGGTTGCTAAAAAATCAACAAACTTTTCTAGTAAGTCCCCAGCTTCACTACAGCTATTGACCACTAACCCGACTCTAGGGTATGTGGTAGGTACTTTTAAAACCTTGCTTTCAGCCACTAAACTTTGGTAATACTTCTCTCTATTAACAGACTGTAACTGAAATTGAATTTCCCCACAGCGTGACAATAGCCCCTCTCGTGTTTGGGAGCAAATCAGTATTGATCCAGGGGTGGAATGCACCCGGTAAGGTTTACTATGCTCTTGCTTATACTCTTCTAATACCACATGGTAGTTAGTACCACCAAACCCAAAAGCACTTACCCCAGCCCGTCTTGGTTGATTAGCAGTACTTATCCAAGGTCGGGTATGGGTGTTTAAGTAAAAGGGGGAATCTTTAATTGTCAATTTAGAGTTTGGTTCAGAAATATTAATAGTAGGAGGCAATATTTTATGATGTAGAGCCAGAGCCGCTTTAATTAAACCCGCAGCCCCCGCTGCTGCTTTGGTATGTCCAATCTGAGATTTAACACTCCCCAGAGCTATATATTGCCCCTGGTGATTGTTTTCACCGAAAACCGCCATCATTGATGTGATTTCAGTTGAGTCTCCTGCGATCGTTCCAGTACCGTGGGCTTCCACTAAGCCAACAGAACCAGGTAAACATTGCGCCGCTTCATAAGCCCGACGTAGAGCAGTAACTTGACCCTCTGAGCGAGGAGCGTATATGCTCCTGTGCCGACCATCACTAGAAGCCCCCACCCCTTTAATAACCCCATAAATTTTGTTTTTATCCCTTTCCGCATCTTCTAAACGTTTAAGCACCAACATCCCTATCCCTTCCCCCAAAATCATCCCATCAGCACTAGCATCAAAAGGTTTAGAAGATAAACTTGAAGAAACAGCGGGTGTTTTACTAAAACACATATAAGCCATAATGGAGTTATCTGTATCCACCCCACCCGTCAACATCACATCTGCCCGCCTAGTCGCCAACTCAGTAACAGCCATTTGTACAGCTGCCAGAGAACTGGCACAAGCAGCATCAACTACACAATTCATCCCCTCTAAATTAAAGCGATTAGCAATCCTCCCAGCAATTACATTAGCCAGCATTCCCGGAAAAGCATTTTCATTCCACCCCACATAAGCATTTTTAATTCTTTCCACTATGTTTTGAGTCTGTTCATCTGACAAACCACTGTTTTTAAGAACTTTTTCCCACACTGGATATTGCAGTCTTGCCCCCAGAGACACAGCCAATTGTCTCCCGGCTGCCACTCCTAAAATTACCCCAGTCCTGTGGTGGTTACTTTCCTCCCTTTTTTTGTACCCAGCGTCTGCTAATGCTGACCCAGCGACTACTAAGCTCAAAAGTTGAGATATATCTGTCACTTCTAATATATTAGGTGGCAGCCCAAATTCTACGGGGTTGAAATTAATTCCTGGAATAAATCCACCCCTTTTTGAGTGGGTTTTGTCGGCAGTTTTGGGGTTTGGATCATAATAATCATCTATATCCCAACGAGAAGGCGGAACATCAGTAATACAATCAACCTCCTGAATAATATTTTGCCAATATTCCTCTAAGTTCCCAGCTTGGGGAAATATACAAGCCATGCCAACAATAGCAATTGGTGTATCTTGCGTTTGTGTGCTGATTTCGCTATGATTCGCCATAGGTTTTTTTTTCTCTTTTATTTGCTTGAGTAGATAAGTTTCACAATTGCTGATTTGATCTTGCAACTGTTTTAATTCAGCTTCGATTTTAGAAGCAGCCATGACTTGAGATTCACTATTATGCTTGTCAAGGTAAAATATTTCGGTTGGCAAATAATTTGTAGATGTATGGAAACTAGCAAGACAAATTATTTTAACTCAGCTTAATCTAGATCATTCTATGAATTTGCTAGTTGTAGTTATATTAGAATAATTGATTCTGGATCGCAACTTATATGCAACTCCATATTTATGACCTAGAATGAATGATTGATTTTGCACTATCATAGGTAAATAGTTCAATAATTAGTTTCGGAATCAGTATGATCATGGTTTTTTGTCTTCATTGCTTGTGTTTGATTATTAGATAATAGTTTCTGCTCTAGCTGACTAATACTAATACCAAGCTCAGAAGCGGTTTTGTTTTTCCATTCTTCTAGCTCAAAATCGTGTTGATTGAGCCATTCATGCACCAATAAACGCGCCATTTCTGCTTTACGAAGAGTTTGACGAGCCGCATGAAAAATTAGCCTCTGATTATCAAAACTTGGTAACGAGAGCATGAATCGCTGTAATCTCATTGTGTATATGCTCTTTAGAGGGCATTAACTATTAATTGAATACTTATTCAATCCTTGATTTTTTATTCTGCCATACACTAAGTTCATATTTGTAAAAATTGCATAAAAATTGCATATATTTAGTTTTCATGTTTTTTATTTACGAATTTTATATTTTATGCTTTAATTTAATTGTTTCATACTACAGGATATAAATCAATTTGAGAAAATTATTTAATTAATAACTGATTTCATCTACCTAAAGATTGATTCTATAGCTAGAAGAAACATTAAAGGAGTCCTTATTTAATCCCAGTAAATTTATTTACTAATATATATATTGCTGATATCTTATTAAAGATGTTGCGTATGGGTTGCAATTGAGCATCAAGGTGTTTATTATATTTAATATAAAAGGTAATTAAAAACTGTTAAATTTTCCAGTAGAGAAATACAGAGATATAAACTTATTTAAATATCTCATGTCTCTTTCATGGAAATTGAGGCAGAATGAGGGTCAAATTCCATATAAACCGTGCTGCATCAAGCATTCTACATCATTAAACTGACAGAAAACTATAAGGAATTGCTGGCATGAGACTATCTGAGTTAGATCCACTCATACCGCTAGTTGAGTTAAGAGAAGAACTTCTAAAGTTACCAAAAGGCTACTCGTTTTATGAGCAAGAAATAATAGATTTCTTATCGCGACGAAGATGGCCTGAGAGTAACCGACGCATTGATAGAACAACATTTTGGCGATGGAGAACTGATAATAAAATTGAGCATCAAAAATTGTTCAGCCGATTGGATATTTTGAAACTCTGCCAAATTTGCGACCATTATCGGATAGATGGTACACGTAGTGAATACTTAGCAATTATGCAGAATCAAAAAGAAACAACACTAAATAGTAATAAAACCAGCTGAAATCTTTGATATTACAAGGGTGTGGGGTGTTTGCAATAAAACACTACACTCTACACCTGTTCCTAGTACAGAAGGTTTTAAATATCAATGTGTTTGTAGATATTTCAATATCTCTAACTAAAAAAATGATTATGGTAACTAAACAAAAGCAATTATTCAGAAAACCCATAAGTCAGTTATCTATAATTTTGGTAATTTCTATACCTCTAACTATGGGTATAGTTACTTGGTACAGATGGTCAAGAAGTGGTTTAACTTCTACATTAGAACCCCCAATCATACCAACTAGCTCCCTCGGTATAACTACTGTTGCTGCTTTAGGACGTTTAGAACCTCAAGGTGACGTGATTCGTTTATCTGCTGCTAATTCTCAAGGTGCGCTGAGGGTGGCCAAACTTTTGGTTAATCAAGGAGATTGGGTCTCTGAAGGACAAGTAGTGGCTATTCTTGACAATTACTACACTCGCCTAGCAGCTTTGGAAAAAGCCAAAAAACAAGTTTTAGTCGCTCAAGCTAATGTTAATCGGGTTACAGCAGGAGCGAAAGCCGGAGACATCTCCGCACAAGAAGCCAGAATTGCTGGTTTGGAAGCTGAGTTAATGGGAGAAGTTTCCGCACAAGAAGCCAGAATTGCTCGTTTAAAAGTTGAGTTACGTAATGCTGACACTGAAAATCAACGATATCAACAGTTATATCAAGAAGGTGCAATTTCAGCATCTAACTCAGAAACTAAACAGTTGCGAGTAGATACTGTCCGACAACAACTTAATGAGGCTAAAGCTGCTTTTAAGCAAACTGTAGAAACTCTAAAAAAGCAGTTACAAGAAGCTAAAGCTAAACTCCAGAGTATTACCGAAGTCCGTCCTACTGATGTGCAAGCTGCACAAACTGATGTTGAAAGTGCGATCGCCTCAGTCAAACAGGCTGAAGCAGACTGGGATTTAACTTCAGTGCGATCGCCCATCCATGGCCAAGTGCTGAAAGTTAATACTCGTCCTGGGGAAATTATCAGCAACACCGGAATAATAGAATTAGGACGTACACAGCAAATGTATGTAGTTGCAGAAGTCTATGAAACTGATATTCAAAAGGTGCGTTTAGGTCAGTCTGCTGTAATTACTAGTAATGCTTTTGCGGGAGAACTACGCGGAAAAGTCACTGATATTGGTTTACAAGTAAATAGACAAAATATTTTTGACCTTAATCCACAAGCAGATACAGATCACAAAGTAGTTGATGTCAAAATCCGCCTTGATCATCCACCTAATCACCAACAAGTTAGTACTCTGACTGATTTACAAGTACAAGTACTCATTTATATATAAACTATATAAACCCATAATTTGAGGTGTTCTGAATGATTCTTAACATACCTCTAGCTTGGCTACAACTAGCCAAACAAAGAGTTCGCTTTATTGTTGCTTTAGCGGGAATTTCCTTTGTATCTGTCTTAATGTTTCTACAAATTGGTTTCCAAGATGCTCTTTATGACAGTGCTACACAGTTGCATAATCATCTAGATGGCGATTTATTTTTAATTAGTGTTCAATATCAATCTTTGACATCTAATCAAAGTTTTCCCCGCCAGCGTTTATATCAGAGTTTAGGTTTTGAAGATGTGGAATCTGTGCGTCCTTTATATGTGCAATTCGCTAAACTAAAAAACCCAAAAACTGGACTAAAATACCCTATATACGTTTTAGGTATTGAACCAGTTATATCAAGTTTTACTTTACCAAGCATTCAGCAAAATATCCATTTACTACGACTTCCCGATCAGGTTTTATTTGACCGCGCTTCTCGGACAGAATTTGGACCTATTGCTGAAAAATTTCATCAGGGAAACTCTGTAGAAGCGGAAATATTTAGTTACACTGGACTAATTGGTTATAAAGTCAAGATTGGCGGCTTATTTAGTTTAGGTCCTTCTTTTGGAGTCGATGGAAATTTAATAGTTAGTACTTCCACTTTTATGCGGATATTTCAAGACCGTTCAGTACAAAATATAGATATAGGTTTAATTAAGCTCAAGTCAGGTGCTAATGTTAAGAAGCTTGTAGGCGATTTAATAAGTAAATTGCCTAAAGATGTGAGGGTGATTAGTCGTCAGGACTTTATAAATTTAGAAAAAAATTATTGGACTGTAAGAACACCCATTGGCTTTGTGTTTAACTTTATGGTGATAATGGGATTTATTGTTGGTGTCATTGTTGTTTATCAAATTCTCTATAGTAATATTTCTACTCATTTAACCGAATATGCCACACTCAAAGCTATGGGTTTTAAAAACAAATACCTTTTAAATATAGTTTTTCAACAAGCCCTAATTTTAGCATCTTTAGGGTATATTCCAGGTTTTGCCATATCGCTGGGTTTGTATGACCTGGCTAAAAATGCCACTAATCTACCTGTGATTATGAATTTAAATAGAGCATTTATTGTGTTATTTATGGCAACGTTTATGTGCTTATTATCTGGATTTTTATCTACAATCAAGTTAAGAAATTTAGACCCAGCAGATATTTTTTAAAAGCTTAATTACCGATTATAGCCATCAAAATGATAGTTAAATCACCGGAAAAACGATACATAGTTAAAATCCATAACCTCAATCAATACCTAGGTAACAAAGGGTTACAAGTTCGGATTTTGTTTGATATTAACTTAGCTATTCAACCAGGAGAAATTGTAATTATGACCGGACCTTCAGGTTCAGGAAAAACAACTTTACTAACCTTAATTGGTGGCTTACGTTCAGTTCAAGAAGGAAGCCTTAAATTTTTAGGAGAGGAACTTTATCAAGCCAGCAATGAGCAATTAGTACAAGTGCGTCGTCGTATTGGTTATATTTTTCAAGCTCACAACTTATTAGATTTTTTAACAGCTAGACAAAACGTACAAATGACTCTGGAATTACATAAAAACATATCCGCAGCAGATGCGCGCCGCCAATCAGAAGCCATGCTCAATGCTGTAAAATTGGGACATCGAGTAAATTACTATCCATCTGCTCTTTCAGGAGGACAAAAGCAACGAGTAGCCATCGCCCGCGCCTTGGTCAGTCGTCCTCAATTAATTCTAGCTGATGAACCTACCGCAGCTTTAGATAGTAAATCGGGAAGAGATGTTGTTAACTTGATGCAACAATTAGCCAAAGAACAAAACTGCGCCGTCTTAATAGTAACTCACGACCACCGCATTTTAGACATAGCAGACAGAATAATTCACATGGAAGACGGGCGACTAATTTAGTTTAGAGCTAATACTTGTAATACTTGTATTTTTATCTCCGCATCTTCCCACGTTTAGTGAACTAATTAATACTAGTAAGTTAAACCAATAATTAATAAAATATTTTTCAAATCATTAAGAGTTATTTAATTAAAAAACAGAAACATTGTTAAATATAAAGGCTAAAACCCTATCATAGAATAGGTTTGAGCTATTAATTACTAACTTTAAACCCCCATCTCAGTTTTGAGACAATAGTCAAGCGATTTGATAATTATCCACTTATAGTTATTTTCAGTTGCAAAGGGAGAACACAGTCATGAAATTAGCTTACTGGATGTATGCAGGACCAGCCCACATTGGTACTCTGCGGGTGGCTAGCTCATTTAAAAACGTTCATGCGATTATGCACGCTCCACTAGGGGATGACTACTTTAACGTCATGCGTTCTATGTTATCGCGGGAAAGAAACTTCACCCCAGTGACAACCAGTGTGGTTGACCGCAACGTTTTAGCAAGGGGTTCGCAAGAAAAGGTGGTAGACAACATCACCCGCAAAGATGCTGAGGAACACCCAGATTTAATTGTCTTAACTCCCACCTGTACCTCTAGCATCTTGCAGGAAGATTTACACAACTTTGTCGAACGGGCGCAGCTAGAAGCCAAAGGGGATGTAATGTTAGCAGATGTTAACCATTACCGCTTTAACGAATTACAAGCCGCTGATCGCACCCTTAATCAAATCGTTCAATACTACATCGAAAAAGCCAGAAAGCGGGGAGAATTGCCACTAGGTAAAACTGCACAACCCTCTGTTAACATTATTGGTAGTTCTACTCTTGGTTTTCACAACAACCACGATTGTACCGAACTGAAGCGGCTGATGGCTGATTTGGCAATTGAAGTCAATACCATAATTCCTGAAGGCGCGACGGTTCATGAATTGAAAAAACTACCCCAAGCTTGGTTTAACTTGGTTCCTTACCGAGAACTGGGTTTAGCCACGGCTAATTATTTGTTAGGCCAATTTGGCACGCCTTATGTGGATATTACCCCTATAGGTGTAGTAGAAACTGCTCGATGTATCCGCAAGATTCAGCAGGTGATTAATGACCAAGGCGCTGATGTCAACTACGAAGAGTTTATCAATGAACAGACTTTGTATGTATCTCAGTCCGCTTGGTTCTCCCGTTCCATTGACTGTCAAAACTTGACTGGTAAAAAAGCGGTGGTGTTTGGTGACAATACCCACGCTGCGGGAATCACTAAAATTTTGGCTAGAGAAATGGGGATTCATGTTGTTTGGGCTGGAACCTACTGTAAATATGATGCTGACTGGTTTCGGGAACAGGTGAAGGACTATTGCGATGAGGTGCTGATTAGCGATGACCACGGGGAAATTGGCGATGCGATCGCTCGTGTTGAACCCGCAGCGATTTTTGGTACTCAAATGGAACGCCACGTTGGTAAACGGTTAGATATTCCCTGTGGTGTCATTGCTTCACCTATTCACGTGCAGAATTTCCCCATTGGTTACAAACCATTTTTAGGTTACGAAGGTACAAACCAGATCACAGACTTGATTTACAATTCCTTTACCTTGGGTATGGAAGACCACCTCTTAGAAATATTCGGTGGTCACGACACCAAAGAAGTGATTACCAAGGGAATTTCTGCGGAATCTGACCTCAACTGGACTAAGGACGGTCAAGCAGAATTAAACAAAATTCCTGGATTTGTGCGTGGTAAAGTCAAGCGTAACACCGAAAAATTTGCTCGTGAGCGAGGTTTTAAAGAAATTAACGCGGAAGTGCTGTATGCAGCTAAAGAAGCTGTAGGTGCTTAGTCTGGTTTTGAGGTAACATTTGTCCCTCTTCTTAGTTAGGAGAGGGATTTTGAGTTTTGGACATTACCTGAGAATAAATTTATCAAAAAAAATTTAAAAGTGTATGATATTTTCAACAATAAAATTCCATTACCACCTATGAACATTTTTCCTAATCCCTTGGTCTGGATGCCTTTGAGTGAAGAAATCAGTTCTTTTCGTAAATACTGTTATGGTATTGTTCTCAATGCCGGCTCTGGACAAAGAAGCATTCAGTTAGGTGAAAAAGATTTAAACATTGATATCACAGAGTGGAATAAACCAGATATACTGGCGGATTTACATAATATTCCTTTACTAGATCAATCGGTGGATACCATCGTATCTATTGCTGTATTAGAACATACTCAACAACCGTGGAAAATTGCTGAGGAATTTTATAGAGTCCTTAGACCCATGGGATACGGGGTTATTGCTGTTCCCTTTCTACAACCTCAGCATAACTTTCCAGGAGACTACATTCGATTTACAGAAAATGGATTGATAGAAATATTTAAATGTGCAGGTTTTGAAATCATTGATAGTACTTATGTACATCACTTCGGTCAAACTTTAGCCTGGTTACTGTGGGAGTATGTACAGTTTCACCCACCCCACAAGTTGACTTGGTTCTTTTGGCGCAATCTGATTCGTCACCTCTCATTAGGTAATTTACTTAAGGGGGATAGTCCTAATACTCACAATACTCACTATGTTATTGTCCGGAAACCAGGTGATATCAATATCAAACCTTACTATATTCAAGCTTTGGCTAATACAACTGATCAACATTGGTTTTTACCGCTTCTGGCTTGTCCTCTAACTAAGCAACCTTTGTATTTAAAAGAAGATTCTTTAGTTTCTGAAGATGGTAAATTTGTTTATGGGTTTCAAGGTCATATTCCCTATTTAGAAGCACCACCCAGTAAAATTTATGCGGAACGCATTAATCAAGTTAACTCCCAATCACAAGAATCTGACCCTGAGCTATTATCTCAATTAAGTCAGGAATTATCACAACTAAGAGCGCACATGAAAAATCTTGAGCTAGAATTGGAAACATCCAAAAATACAATTGCCATGATCCAGTCAAGTAAATTTTGGCAACTGAGAGAAATTTGGTTGCATTTAAAAACAGGTTTTAATTTAGGGAAAAAATAATTAGCTTTTAGATGACAGCAGTTTTGAAGTATTATTTTTTGGCATAAATAGATACTGCCCGGATTGAACAAAACCAATTACACCCAGTATACAAACTGAGCCATGAGTGTTAATCAAGCCTTAAGCAACGTCTCCGCTCCCATTGTTACTACTCCCATTAATAATATTGTTGTCAGAGCAAATGCAGCACATACAACCCTTAATTTAATTAATTACTTTGACGACCCCTATACAACTGGGTTAGTAGCTAATTTTCAGTTATCTAACACATCAATAGGTAATGGCGGAATCAATGTGGTGCTATTTGACCAAAACGGACTAGGCGCACCCAAAACGGTACAAAATTTCCAGAACTATGTCAACAGTGGCAGCTATAGCAATACAATTATTCATCGTTCCGCTCCTGAGTTTGTTATCCAGGGTGGTGGATTTACTGTAAATAATTTAAGGGTTGGAATAGTTCCCAGCAATGCACCAGTGGAAAATGAGTTTAGTACACGGCGTTCTAATGTAAGAGGAACCATTGCCATGGCTAAACTGGGTAATAATCCCAACAGTGCCACTAATCAATGGTTTTTCAACCTGAACGATAATTCCAGTAACCTCAATAATCAGAATGGCGGTTTTACCGTATTTGGTCAAGCCATTTCCAATAATGACTTAGGTACTATAGATGCGATCGCATCTATACCAACTTATGACGGTACTCAAGTTAATCCAGCTTTTACGGATCTTCCTCTCATTGTCGAGAACCCAGCGCAACCTGTTGTGAACCAAGATGATAATTTTATCCGTTACAGTAACATTACAATTTCACAACGAGACGAACTTAATTTTACCATCCTTGGCAACTCCAAACCTGATTTAGTCACCCCCACCATCAACGGTAATCAACTTTTACTCAATTATTTTCCTAACCAAAGCGGTACCACAGATATTTCCATTCGAGCCACAAATTTATTGGGTGAGTTTGTAGACTCTCGGTTTTCCGTCACAGTTTTACCTAGTGCTAATTCTAAAGACTTCAACAATGATGGTAAAACAGATATCCTCTTAACTAATCCCAGTCAAGGATGGAATACAGCATGGTTAATGGATAGCACCAACTATGTGGGATTTAGTAATATCTTTGGTTCTCCCGGATATAAACCAGTAGCCACA
>NZ_JANQDH010000081.1 GCF_029891735.1 Chrysosporum bergii ANA360D | reverse complement strand
CGTCCTTCTTCGCCTCTGTGTGCCTAGGTATCCACCATGAGCCCTTATTAGCTTGACCACTTGGTTCTTCACTTACTTCTATCTTTCGATTTCGGCTCTCTTATCTATCTATATGCAGTTTTCAAGGTTCTGGCTGGTTCTCACCAGCAGTCTAGGTCTTTCCTAGTTGCTGATAATACCTAATGTGGAGGTTAGCGGACTCGAACCGCTGACATCCTGCTTGCAAAGCAGGCGCTCTACCAACTGAGCTAAACCCCCAGGTGGGCCATCCTGGACTCGAACCAGGGACCTCACCCTTATCAGGGGTGCGCTCTAACCACCTGAGCTAATAGCCCGCGAACCAAATATTAGTTTGAAAGACTTCACAATCTCACGTCATCGACCTAGAGTAGACCATTTGATTCTCTATTCGCCTTCGACTTTCGATTCTTCAATGGGTAGGTCTCCCTAAAAGGAGGTGATCCAGCCACACCTTCCGGTACGGCTACCTTGTTACGACTTCACCCCAGTCACCAGTCCT
>NZ_JANQDH010000080.1 GCF_029891735.1 Chrysosporum bergii ANA360D | reverse complement strand
CGTCCTTCTTCGCCTCTGTGTGCCTAGGTATCCACCATGAGCCCTTATTAGCTTGACCACTTGGTTCTTCACTTACTTCTATCTTTCGATTTCGGCTCTCTTATCTATCTATATGCAGTTTTCAAGGTTCTGGCTGGTTCTTACCAGCAGTCTAGGTCTTTCCTAGTTGCTGGGAATCACCGGAAATATAATACTTTGAAAGAGACTTGACCAGTTCTCGACCGACCTAGAGTAGACCATTTGATTCTCTATTCGCCTTCGACTTTCGATTCTTCAATGGGTAGGTCTCCCTAAAAGGAGGTGATCCAGCCACACCTTCCGGTACGGCTACCTTGTTACGACTTCACCCCAGTCACCAGTCCT
>NZ_JANQDH010000079.1 GCF_029891735.1 Chrysosporum bergii ANA360D | reverse complement strand
AGTCACCACCGCCAAAGCCGCCGCCGCCACAGCTAGGCATACCACCACTTGAGGAGTCACCACTACCAAAGCCACCGCCGCCAAAGCTAGGCATACCCCCACTTGAGGAGTCACCACTGCCAAAGCCACCGCCGCCAAAGCTAGGCATACCCCCACTTGAGGAGTCACCACTGCCAAAGCCACCGCCGCCAAAGCTAGGCATACCCCCACCAGTTAACGAGTCACCGCTTGAGGAATCAGCGCCCCCCATGCCCCCACCAGTAGAGCCGGAGTCAATGTCAATACCAGCCCAAGGGTTGACACCACCAGTCAAGGGGTTACCTTCAGCCATGGGGTCGCCAAAGCTAGCAAAAGGATCAGTATCTAGAATGCCGCCATCAGCAAACAGACTGGTATCAACACTAGAATCAGAGTCTCCAAAACCAGTGGCAAAGGAATTAATTAAGCTTTCCGGGGTTATACCATCAATTTCTAGTAAAGGCGCAAAAGGTGACTGTTGAAGTAAATCCATCGTCTCATCATTGTTAGTAGTGGTGTTTTCACCACCATCAACAGAAGATTCATCTTCACCGGGGCTAGGTACACCGCCACCAGTAGATGCGAAGTAAATCTCAAGATCAGCCCAAGGGTTGACACCACCAGTCAAGGGGTTACCTTCAGCCGTGGGGTTGCCAAAGTCAGCAAAGGGATCAGTACCGAGAACGCCACCATCAGCAAACAGATTGGCATCAACACTAGAATCCGAATCTCCAAAAGCAGTGGCAAAGGAATTAATCAAGGTTTCTGGGGTGACACCATCAATTTCTAGCAGGGGGGCAAAAGGTGACTGTTGCAGCAAATCCATCATTTGATCATTATTAGTGGTGGTGTTGTCGTCACCATTATTAATCAAATCTTCTGTCAAAATCATGGAATCTTCCATTATAAAAATCCTCAATTTTTCTCGATTAAACCGATTAAAACTTCCTAGTAACCTCAATTTATATATATTTGTGTTGCCCTATGGCTAATGAGACTTGATAATCTTGGCAACACACAGAAAATATGTTAATTGCGGTTGTTAATATATAGATTAGTTAATTTTTAATTGCTTCACAATGAAAAATATTTTGTTGAGTTTGTAAATATTTAGCTAACTTTTTCTATAGTTTTTAACCAATTAAACCAATGCAAAATCCAAAATCTAAAATTAAAAGGGTACACAAGAAACTAAAAATATGATTCACTTGTCATAATGAAAAATCACTATTAATTAAGTATGAATGTCAATAATTAGTATAAAATAACCTTAAATATAGTGCGCAAGGTACGGAAAATAGTTTTTTAAAAGATTAATTTGAGCATTTGTGTAAGTAAAATGGCTGGAAGTGTGGAAAATGTAGGAACAATTCAATTACTTTGGTCTATGGTTGGTTTGCTGCTGACAATGGGCGGTACTTTCCTAGAAGCTTATGGTATTGCTTTACCTTGGAATTGGGGTAAGCAAGGAATCCAGATTTTTTCTCTAGGTGTCACCTGTCAAGTTGGAGCAGTGCTGTTAGTGGGTTGTTTAGGAGGGAAAAATGCGGGCGCACTATCGCAAATCGCCTATTTAGTCATGGGTTTAACCTTACTACCAGTATTTGCAGATGGAGGCGGTCTTGGTTATGTTAAGCTATCTCAGTTTGGCTATCTGTTAGGCTTTATTCCGGGAGCGTGGATTTGTGGATTTTTGGCCTTTAAAGCTAGACCTAGGTTAGAAACTCTGGCTTTTAGTTGTTTTACTGGCTTGTTAACTGTCCACTTCTGCGGTATTACTTATTTGATTATCAGTTATATTTTTCAATGGCAAGGCCGCGAAGGTCTAGCCCTAATGCAAGCAATCCTCAAATACTCTTGGTTGGCACTACCTGGTCAATTAGCTATAGTATGTGCTGTTACTGTAATAGCATATGTGTTACGTCATTTAATGTTTTATTAGTTAGGCTTATGGCTAGGTGAATCTTGCTGACCGCACTAGCTGTAACTTCCCACTGTTTACCCCCTGGTTTCATGAGTGTAAAAAATCATCTCTTTTGGATTGTGGCTTTCGTCGGTTTTTTCTTGGATCAATTGACAAAATATTGGGTAGTGCAGACCTTTAGTTTGAGACAGACATTACCCATCATACCTGATGTATTTCATTTTACCTATGTCACTAATACTGGGGCAGCTTTTAGTCTATTCAGTGGAAAGGTAGAATGGTTAAGGTGGCTGTCGTTGGCTGTAAGTTTGGTGTTGATCGCCTTGGCCTGGCTTGGTCAAGAGTTAAATCGTTGGGATCAATTAGGTTACGGTTTGATTTTGGGTGGAGCAATGGGCAATGGTATTGATCGGTTCGTTTTAGGTTATGTGGTTGATTTCCTCGATTTTCGCTTGATTAATTTTGCTGTATTTAACCTGGCAGATTCATTTATTACAATTGGTATTGTTTGTCTGTTAATTGCTTCTTTACAAAAAACACCAAGTTCCAGTGAAAAGTCACGCTAATTATAATACATAATGATGTGAGGATTTTTTGTAGTCCATATGATATTAGTGTAAAAGTGAAACGCTGAGAATTAAGTACAGCTAATTTCTAGTTTGGCTGATGAGTAAAATAGTGGAAGATTCTGTCTTCAGAATGTTATCCGCTGGATTGTTTGCTAATAATTGTGATGTAAATAGCCGATGAGTTCCCCCCAACCCCCCCAGAAGCCACAAACTTTACTTGGTCAACTGACTCAAGCAGTACATACCATTCAAGCAAGGGTTGACTTTTCCAAGTTGGCGCTCAAGCCCAATGCCAAAGTACCAGAAATATGGGTGCAGGATGGGGGGGCGGACAAGGCGGAGGTCTATCCGTTGTTAGGCGATCGCTACATCCTAGGTCGTAGTTCCAAATCCTGTGACATAGTGGTGCGCAACCCAGTTGTCAGCCAAATTCATCTGTCACTGTCCAGGGATTCCACTCAACGCAGCCCTGTTTTTGTGATTAAAGATGAAAATTCCACCAACGGTATTTATCGCGGTAAACGCAGGATTAATACTTTAGAACTCCGTCATGGTGATATTTTCACGTTAGGACCACCAGAACTGGCCGCTTCAGTGCGCCTGCAATATGTCGATCCACCCCCATTCCATGTCAAAGTAACAACTTGGAGTGCTTACGGTATTGGTGGTATCAGTGCCTTGTTAGCTTTAGTTATAGGTGTGGAATGGCTCCAATTTTCCGTCCGACCTCTACCCACAGCCACCAGAGCGCCCATCGTGATTTATGCTCGTGATGGTTCCACTCCCCTGCGTCAGCCCCGCAGTACCTCCCATGTGGATATGAAGCGTTTGGAGGACTTCGGCCCATATTTACCCGCAGCCGTGGTGGCTTCGGAAGATAGTCGTTACAATTGGCACTTTGGTGTTGATCCCTTGGGAATTTTGCGAGCGGTGCTGATTAATACTCGCAGTGGAGATGTGCAGCAGGGAGCCAGCACCGTTACTCAACAAGTAGCCCGGAGTTTATTCCGTGACTATGTGGGCGCTCAGGACTCTTTGGGGCGCAAAGTGCGGGAAGTTGTTGTCTCCTTGAAGCTGGAAACTTTTTACAGCAAAGATGACATTTTACTCACCTACTTAAACAGAGTATTCTTGGGGGTAGACACATCCGGTTTTGAGGATGCGGCTCGCTATTATTTTGAGAAATCAGCTAAAGAATTAACTCTGTCAGAAGCAGCCACACTAGTGGGAATTTTACCTGCTCCCAACGCTTTCAACTTTTGCGGAGATAGTCCTAATAAACTTCAAGCCGTAGAATATCGGAATCGGGTAATTAGGCGAATGTTAGACCTGGGGAAAATCTCCCCACAGGAAGCCAATCGCGCCAGGCGATCGCCAATTCAAATTAGCCCCAAAGTTTGCGAACAGCAAGCGAGTACTATTGCTCCTTACTTTTACAACTATGTATTTCAGGAACTAGAATCAATTTTGGGAGTGGGATCTGCCAGAGAAGGTAACTATATAATAGAAACCAAACTTGATCCCCTCATCCAAGCCCAAGCAGAAACAGCATTGCGTAATTCAGTTAACAACGCGGGATCAATTTTTCGCTTTTCTCAGGGAGCGATCGTAACCCTAGACACTAAAACCGGTAGTATTTTGTCTATGGTGGGGGGGACAGATTTTAGAAAAAGCCAATTTAATCGTGCTGTCCAAGCCCAAAGACAACCAGGTTCCACCTTTAAAGTTTTTGCCTTTGCAGCCGCCCTGGAAAAAAAAATACCAGCTTCTAAAACCTATTCCTGCGCAGCCCTCCCTTGGCAAGGTTTTACCTACAAACCCTGTAGAACTGGTGCAGGAAACGTATTAAATATGACTACTGGTTTTGCCCTATCGGAAAATCCTATTGCTTTGCGAATAGCGAGAGAAGTAGGGTTAAATAGAGTCGTATCCACAGCCCAACGTTTAGGAGTCAAGTCATCACTTGAAGCGGTTCCCGGATTAGTATTGGGTCAAAGTGTGGTCAATGTTTTAGAAATGACTGGGGCTTTCGGGGCTATTACTAATGGTGGTGTATGGAATCCACCCCATGCCATTAGCCGCATCCTCGACAGTAGTGATTGTGAAGATCGTAATGACTTAACCACTTGCCGTGTAGTTTATTCCTTTGACGAAGATCCACGTGCTAACCAGCCCGCATTAGACAAAAGAATAGCGGCGGAACTCACCCGGATGATGCGCCAGGCTGTGACTAACGGTACTGGTCGCGCCGCATCTATTGGACTAGGAGAAGGTGGTAAAACCGGCACCACTGATAAAAACGTGGATCTATGGTTTATTGGCTCAATCCCTAGTCGTCAGCTAGTCACTGGTATTTGGCTAGGTAATGACAATAACTCCCCCACATCCGGCAGCAGTGGCCAAGCAGCACAACTGTGGGGCAATTACATGAGGCAAATTGTTAGATAAAACAAGGGAACAGGGAACGGAAACTGTCCAGCCATGAGGTTAAGGGAGAGGTCTGTATCCCCACCAAGGGCTAACTTGCAGGATAGCTTGCTTCGTAAAAACTACTCTAAATTGGGCTATAGGTTCATTGCCGATGGGAGAAGGATTAACAGGAAGATAAAGCAGTTTAGGGAGAGGAGTTAATTCTATGCCTTGATTTGCTCCTTGATTCACCGCTTTATAACCAACGATCGCCCCATCAGCAGTTACACCCACACGATAGACTAAATCTTCTGTTAACTCTGAGCGAGTATTCCAACCCCTATTGATTTGGTCATAAAGTTTGCCATTGAGAACACGTAATTGGGAGGGATTACTAATCTCTGTAGTTTTACTTAACAGTGCCTCTAAATCCGCCACTGTAGGGGGGGTCTCTGGTGTGGGAGTCGGCACATTTACAGGTGGTGGTGTTGTTGCCTTGGGTGTAGGAGAATTGCTTTGAGGTGTGGTAGAACTGGTTTTTTCCTCTACCTTTGGTTCTGGGGGGCGCAACTCTGGGGCGGGAATTAAGCTAAAAGCCATAGCCGCAACTGCTAAACTAGCAACTCCTATACCTGCTGGTACTGCTTCCTTACGGATCAGTTGATTAGCACCACCATAACCTCTAGCCACAGGACGTAATTCTAGGGATAACTCCGGTAAAGTTTGGCTGTCAGCAAAAAACTGATCCACAGCCTCCACCAAATCAAATAACTGCACCGTGTTCAAATCCAGTTGAATAGCCAGTTTCTTATGGTCAGGCTGAGAATCAAAGCCATCTGGGGTGATTTCCGAATGCACAATTAACCTATGGCGGTTACTGGCAATTTTTTGGAATTCCACCAATTCAGAATCTTGACTGTGGGCTTGGGGATTAGACACATTGCTCAAAAATTCTTGAGCATAGCCACTCACCGCCCTAACCAAACTTTCAAAAAATTCTCGTCCCCCCACCAAGGGCTGATTATGGCCAGATATATGGCATTCTGCATTTACCAATATTGATAATTCTGGACGCACCTCTGGGTAATGTGCTGTTTTCCCAGCATCACTTAAACCCTCTAACAGCAGCGTACAATTAGGTAGACTGTACTTACGTTGGATATTCATTCTACTTCACCGTCAAAAAGACTAATCCAGAATCGCTGCATTCCAGCTGTACCAGTACAAAATAGTAATTGTCCTAACAAATTCATTGCTAACTCATCTAATTTTTCATCAGAACTCAAGGACATCACACCAGAACGTTTAGCATTCATCCTACTTTTGAAATGTACTCTAAATCGCTCCAGATAATTAGATAGGCGCAAATTTTGTGCCAAGGGGATCTGCTTTTCACTCATTTGCTGATAAGTCATCAGCATTTGGCGAATAACCACAGTTAAGCGCCTGGCTATGTAGCTGGCAATTACCACTAAAGCTTTTGCCTCTATGATGGTTAAGGGACGGCGAATATGTGCTTTCCGCATGGGGTTGGAACTCCGCATCTGCCATAAATTTACCCGGTGTTTAATAATTCCCTTCAGTTCCAACTCGTCAGCAAAAGCCAAAATAGCTTCAGAGCTACCCAATTCTAAAGCTTCAATCGCCAGTAGAATCAAATCAACTTGCAGCCGGGTTCTAGCAGGACAACCCTCTGCGGTGATGGCAGGGTCTGGTAAAGTATCCAGAATCATCGGCAATGATGGGTATGTAGGACTTTTCAATGGCGTTAAGCTGGCTGAGACGTTCATTCTATAAAATACCTTGTGCAGTTTTAACAGACTCAATAAAATTAGTACAACTAATTTAAGGTCAGTGGATCAACAAGAACATGAGACTTATGGCAATAGGAATACTACCTGACATATATTAATTACTTATTCTACTTAAATCATTGTCTATACTGAAGTTCCAGTTTTCAAAGCATTTCTTTACCTTCCTGTGTTGATTGCAAAATTCCCAGCGTATGACATTATATTGTAAAATTTTCGAGGCATCGGGAATCAGGTACTAAGTACTAAACTATTACCCACTTAATTTGTATAACAGTTGATTGGACTTAGCTGCACAACAGCTTATAATCATCCTTCCTGACTTCCTCATCCCCACTACCTTATACTGATATTATGGATTTAAAGTCTCTAATTCGCGACATCCCAGATTTTCCTAAACCCGGAATTTTATTTCGGGATATAACTACTTTATTGCGTGATCCAGAAGGATTGCGTTATACTATTGACTTTTTCACCCAAAAATGTATTGATTCAGGATTACAGGCTGATTATGTTGTGGGTATGGAGTCCCGAGGGTTTATTTTTGGACCTCCTTTAGCTTACAAATTAGGAGCGGGTTTTATTCCCGTCCGAAAACCAGGAAAGTTACCAGCAGCAGTTTACTCAATTGAATATGAATTAGAGTATGGTACAGACTGTTTGGAAATGCATCAAGACGCTCTGCATCCAGATAGCCGAGTTTTAATTGTGGATGATTTGATTGCCACGGGTGGTACAGCCAAGGCCACGGCTAAGTTAGTCCAGAAGATTGGCTGCCAACTAGTGGGATTTGGTTTTATTATCGAGCTACGGGAATTACAAGGACGTAAACATTTACCAGATGTGCCGATTATTTCCCTGATTGAATATTAATCAGGGGTGCTGTGTTCCATTGACTAAATTGCTATGAATTATACAAAAATTTCCTGGGAGACAAGCGGGGATTGGCTACTAAGAATAGTCAAAAACGAAACATTTATTTATGTAATTAGACGGTTCTTACAAGCCTTGTTAACCTTGTTATTGGCAACGGCGCTGTCATTTTTGATCATGAAATTATCACCTGGGGATTATGTAGATACCCTGCGGCAAAACCCGACAATTTCTCCAGAACGAATTGAGGAATTGCGCCAACAGTTTGGTTTGGATAAATCTTGGCCAGAACAATTTGGACTATGGTTATGGCGCATCTTCACAGCAGGAGACTTTGGCACAAGTTTTGTTTACCAGCGCTCAGTAGGTTCTTTGTTGTGGGAGAGGATACCAGCTACCTTACTTTTAGCCATCGCATCTTTATTTTGCACCTGGGCGATCGCCATTCCCTTGGGAATTATCGCGGCTGTCAAACAAAATCAAGCCACAGACCGCATTTTACAAGTGATTAGCTACACCGGACAGGGATTTCCCAGTTTCATCACCGCCTTATTTCTGCTCATATTTGCTCAAGTCACCTCACCTTTATTCCCGGTGGGTGGTATGACTAGCATCGATCATGCTCAATTATCCTGGTTTGGTAAAATCCTGGATATTGGCTGGCACATGATTTTACCCACCATCGCCTTAAGTATCACTAGCTTTGCTGGTTTGCAAAGAATCACTCGCGGTGAATTATTAGATGTTCTGCGTCAAGATTACATCCAAACCGCCCGCGCCAAGGGACTACCAGAAAATCGAGTGATTTACGTTCACGCTCTCCGTAATGCCATCAACCCCTTAATTACTTTGTTGGGCTTTGAATTAGCCAGTTTATTAGGAGGAGCATTCATTGCGGAACAATTCTTTAACTGGCCGGGTTTAGGGAGATTGACTTTGCAAGCGGTGATGGCAAAAGATCAATATTTAGTCATGGCTAGCCTGGTCATGAGTGCCCTATTGCTGAATTTAGGCAATTTGATGGCAGACCTACTGTTGAGGGTAGCCGACCCCAGGATTCGTTTAGAATCTTAATTGACTGGGGATGGCTGAAATTTATCAAGGGCGCTTTAAGATTAATTTATAATACCCGAAAGCCTCTCCTTTAGGGCTAACAGTCAAGGGCATTAAAAGACCAGCAATGGAATTTCTCACCAAATATTTAGGCAAAAGATAAGCCAGTATTTTTGCCTTCCAAGACAAGGAAAAAAGTTTAAGCGACAACTTTTGTAATTTTAATAAAGTAGGCTGAATTGCCCAAGAAACATCTTCCATTACTTCAACTTCAAAGCCAATAGACTTTGCGATCGCATTCCAACTATCAATTTCTGAAAATCCATGACGCACTGCCATAGAAACTTCAACCAGTTGAGTTGCAGTTTGCAGCAACTTAGGAACTTGTTCCCACTTAATTTTCCGATATCCATCAAATACAATTAATTTTCCCCCTGGTCGCAGCACACGAAAAATTTGTTGTAGTGGTATGTCATCAGCAGATCCGTGACATAAACATTCAAAGGCAAAAACAATATCAAAAGATTTATCTAAAAAATTTAATTGATTAAAATCACCTTCTTTAAAAGATAGGTTTGAAAATTTATTTGCTTGGCGACGTGCTATTTTAATATGTGCTGAAGTTAAATCAATTCCAGTAAAATTAACTTGTGGATACTGCTCTGCTAAAAAACAACTATTAAATCCCTTGCCGCATCCTAATTCTAAAACATTCTGAGCATCAAGTTCACTAATTTGTTCAGCAACTACTCGCGGTTGAGCATAATAACCATCTGGATCAAATATGCCATCGGGATTCAATGCCATATGGATGGCATCTTGTCCAGAGTGATAGATTTGATAACCCCATTCACTTTGGCTATAGTAGGATATAGTAAAATCAGAATTAAATTCCCTTAACACAGCCTCGCAACCGAACAGCCAATCAATTTTAGCGATGGCATCTGCTAAAGTTAGTTCACTGGACAGGGTGTTATAGTCAATTTCCGCACCCCCAGTAAGTAGTTTAATAATAATATTTTTAAAATTTCTCAACAAGTTATTTCCCACCATAGAGAGAATTTTACCGTAATTTGGTCAGGAAACAGGCAACAGAGTTTTGAGCATTTCTCAAGTCCTATTATTCAATTGACTAATCCAAAATCCAAAATCCAAAATCCAAAATTGATTAAACTGCAACCTTTTCTAAAATCAACTTAGAACGCTTTACTTGCTCAGGAATAGTCACAGGATAATCCCCAGTAAAACAAGCTGAACAGAAACTATTGGTATCTTCCCTAGTTGCTTCTAGCATTCCTTTCCTACTGAGATAAGCAAGACTATCGACTCCCAACTGTTCGGCAATTTCTGTTACCGACTTGGTAGCAGCAATTAGTTGATCCTGGTTATCAGTGTCAATACCGTAAAAACAAGGATGTGTGACTGGTGGAGAAGAAATTCGCATATGCACCTCTATTACACCAGCTTCACGTAAAGTTTTAACTAGTTTCCTGCTGGTTGTACCCCGGACAATGGAGTCATCCACAATAATTACTCGTTTACCAGCCAATACATCTTTAAGGGGGTTGAGTTTCATGCGAATTCCTGACTCCCGCATAGATTGTGTAGGCTGAATAAAAGTTCTTCCCACATAGCGATTTTTAATCAATCCTTCAGCGTATGGTATACCAGAGGATTGGGCAAAGCCAATGGCCGCAGGGATACCAGAATCAGGAACACCAAAGACAATATCAGCATCTACAGCCGATTCTGCCGCTATTTGTTTCCCTAACCTCATGCGATAGCTATACAAACTTTCGTTGTGCATGATGCTATCAGGACGGGCAAAATAAATCATCTCAAAGATACATAACTTGCGCTGAGGTTTTTGACTCCAATGGTAGGAAGCTAGACCTTCTTCAGTAATCCAAACTAACTCCCCTGGTTCCACATCTCGTAAGTATTCAGCCCCAATAATATCTAAACCACAAGTTTCCGAAGCCAAAACATAACGGACTGGATTACCAGGTAAAGTACCAATCACCAAAGGACGAATACCATTAGGGTCACGAACACCCATTACACCAACTGAAGTACCAATCACTAAACTAAAAGCACCTTGGCAACGGTGAAACGCCTTACTTGCACCTTCTAGCCAATCTGCACCTGCATTAACAGCTTCAGCAATGACCAAAGCAATTAATTCTGAGTCCGTTGTTGTGGCTAAACTAACTTTAGTTTCGACTAACTCTTCTCGCAGTTGTACAGTATTGACTAAATTACCATTATGTGCTAGAGCTAATGACCCTAGCCGTGTTGGGATCACAGCAGGCTGGGCGTTATCTTTGCGACTGGAACCAGTAGTGGAATAACGAGTATGACCAATAGCCAGGTTTCCGGGTAACTGAGTTAAGACCGATTCATTAAAGACTTGAGATACTAAGCCCATGTCTTTGTGCAGGTGTACTTTTTCATCCTCAAAAGTTGCAATTCCAGCTGATTCTTGACCCCTATGTTGCAAGGCATACAATCCAAAATAAGTCATTTTAGCCACATCTTGTTCTGGTGCATAAATGCCAAAAACACCACAAGCTTCTTCTGGTTTGTCAAGCCGATGGTCATGACTAATGGGGTCTGTCGCCTGGTTGGGGTATTCATCCGCAGTAACGGAATGGGTGGGAATCATTAGCTATTGCTCCTGGTTTGGGTGTCAAGTCAGAATATTCTGTAATCAATGACGACTGAAATTATGTCGCTGGATAGTTGGCAAATCCTTAAGGAATATTTAACCATTTATCTATTAAAACATTAGTTAATTATCCGGGGATGGGGGATTGGCAAAATTAAGACGGCGGGCGATCGCATGGAAATAGCGTGCTTGCATTTCCTCCATAGTAACTTTGATTAAAGTTTGGTTATCAGTAGTTAACACTTTCAATTCTGCTTCAGAATTACCCAAATTACCCACTGTACCCAGTATTTGCCAATTTTGCTCCAGATGGGTCTGTAAATAAGACTCCCAGTTTTTTTGTTGGGCTAATGCGACAGAAACTAAAATTCTTGCTCCACCTTCCCCAAACAGCACTTGATCTAGACGTTTTAACTGAGTTGGTGAGACTTCCACCTTAATTTCCGCCCCTAAATTACCAGCCAGGCAAGATTCAGCCAAAGCAACAGCCACTCCACCCTCAGCACAATCATGGGCTGAACGTATCCAACCAGCCCGAATACCTTCCCGGCAAACTTGCTGCACACGACGTTCTAAATCAAAATCTATCCTTGGCGGCTTGCCGGCTACGGTGTTGTGGATAGTGGCTAAATACTCAGATGCACCCAAACTAACCAAACCAACAGAGGATGTCAGAGACAATCCCAAAAGATAAATTAGATCACCAGATGTTTGCCAACCTTGACCGCAAATTTTGGTTAATTCGGGAATCAAACCCACCATACCCACCACAGGAGTGGGATAAATTGGTTGTAATAATCCTTGGGAATCGTAAGTTTCGTTGTACAGAGACACATTGCCCCCTGTCACTGGTGTAGCCAACTCTTGGCAACCTTCCGCCAGCCCCCGACAAGCTTCCGCCAATTGCCAGTAACCAATGGGTTTTTCTGGACTGCCAAAATTGAGATTATCTGTCACCGCCAGAGGTTCAGCACCCACACAGCTGAGATTACGGGCAGCTTCTGCCACTACCGCCTTAGCTCCCTCATAGGGATCAAGGTAAACATAACGAGAATTACAGTCTACAGTGGCCGCCACCCCTGATGTAAAACTGGCAGCTTTGAATTCTTGATTCTTGATTTTTTCCAGAGGACGTAAGCGCACCACTGCCGCATCTGCACCTCCGGGCAAAATCACAGTGTTGTTTTGCACTTGATGATCATACTGACGATACACCCAACTTTTAGAAGCGATGGTGGGGGTATCCAGCAAAGTTAACAGAATATCATGCCAAGATTGCAGTTTTCCTTCAATTTCAATCCCAGCAGTTGTGCTAGGGGGTAAAGAATCGGGTGACCATTGCCAAGCCTGGGTAGCGTATTCTGGGGGATTTGTCAATAATTCCCGATAGTAAAGAGGGGTATTTTCTGCCAACGCCGCAGCTGGGATTTCCGCGGCTACTTCACCCTGAAAGAAAATCCGCACAACCGGGTCAGCAATCACCCTACCCGCAACCACAGCATGAAGTCCCCAACGTTGAAAAATATCAATTAACTCTTGTTCCCGCCCCTGATGGGCAACAAACAGCATTCTTTCTTGAGATTCTGAAAGCAGGTATTCATAGGGAACCATCTCCGTTTCCCGCACGGGAATCTGATCTAAATCTAATTCAATCCCCACACCACCTTTAGCCGCCATTTCTGATGTAGAACAGGTAATACCAGCAGCACCCATATCCTGGGCGGCCACAACAGCACCAGTTTTAAACGCTTCTAAACAAGCTTCAATTAAAGACTTTTCTAAAAACGGGTCGCCCACTTGCACTGCGGGACGGTTATCTAATGACTGATCAGTTAATTCCGCACTAGCGAAACTTGCCCCTCCCATCCCATCACGTCCAGTGGTAGAACCAACATATAATACCGGGTTGCCTATACCAGAAGCTCCAGATTTAACAATTTCTGGGGTTTCCATCAATCCCAGCGCCATTACATTCACCAACGGATTACCAGAATAAGCCCGATCAAAATAAACTTCACCACCCACTGTGGGAACACCAACACTATTACCATAGTGACTGATTCCAGCCACTACACCAGTGAATAGGCGTTGGGTTTTTGGATCATCTAAACAACCAAAACGCAAAGAATTTAATAACGCAATGGGACGCGCACCCATTGTAAAGATATCTCTGAGAATTCCTCCCACACCAGTGGCTGCTCCCTGGAAAGGTTCAACGGCTGAGGGGTGGTTATGAGACTCAATTTTAAATGCTAGTTGTAGTCCATCGCCCAGGTCCACCACCCCAGCATTTTCGCCAGGTCCAACTAAAATGCGCTGACCTGTGGTGGGAAACTGTTTTAATAAAGGTCGTGAATTTTTGTAACAGCAATGTTCCGACCACATCACCCCAAACATTCCTAGTTCTGCTTTGTTGGGATGTCGCCCTAAGCGTCTGACAATTTCTGTATATTCTTCTGGTTTTAAGCCGTTATCGGCGATTTCTTGGGGTGAAAAAGGACTAGAGGAGGTGGGGGTCATGGAGATAATGCACCAAGAGGACAACAAAATATTGTATCAATTTATTTACTCTATATGTGCGGGTATGGCCATTGTTTCCCTGAAAATTTCCCCACACTTGGTTAATAACCTGACAGATATTTTGCCACAGCTATTATCAAATGTGGGGAGGCGGTTGATGTGATTACATCAGGAATCTATTACAGGTAATTTTAATCATACCTGAGATACCTGGAAATAACATCGCTTTGATTAGGACATGGCTTGGATGATGTAATCAAAGTATGGTGCGGCTTCAGCTGCATCTTCAGCGCTGAGTAAGTCAAGGGAGGCTGTTTTTAAGACACTGATAGCTTCTACCATGCCTGGTACAGGAACACCCAGAGAATTGTACATTTCTCGCACACCGATTAAACCAATTTTTTCGATTGGATCTTTATCGCCGGCCAGTACGCCATAGGTAATTAGGCGCAAATACCAGCCAAAGTCACGGATACATAAGGAACGCTGGCGATCGCCATAAGCATTACCGCCCGGAGCGATAAAGTCAGGTCGTCTTTGCCACAGCTTTTTAGTTGCTTCTTGAACAATCTTTTTTTCGTTCTCTGCTAAAGTCGCAGCAATGCGTGTCCGTTGTACACCGCTTTGCAAAAAGTCTTTGATGCTTTTGAGTTCGCCACTGCTAGGATAACGCAGTTCGTCGTCGGCTTTGAGAATAACTTGGCTAATGACAGTCATAATTATACGCAACCACGCGAAATATTATTTGCTAGTTTAACGAGTCTGAGGCACACAAAGAAAGGAAAATTTTGACATACTCACCGTCCTAGAAGGTCGGTTATTCTTGACGGTTCACCGCAATTCGCCACGAAGGTAGTCTTACAGTCGCTCCCCGCCCGTTTAAAGTCATGCCCATGCCCCATGCCGACTACTTTTATGTTATAATACACCGAAAAGCCGTCATAGAAGAACGTGCTTCTTATCCCATTCTTGTGGTCCAGATGGAGTAAGTGGGAACCAATGACCAATGACCAATGACTAAACAACAAGGTGAGTTAATTGAAATTATTATCACTGACTTGAGTAATACTGGTGATGGTGTGGGACGTTTTCAGGAATTGGTGGTTTTCGTCCCCGATACTGTTCCAGGCGATCGCGCCTTAGTTCGCTTACTACACGTTAAAGCTAAATATGCCCATGCTAAAGTTCATCAGCTTTTACAACCATCTCCCCATCGGGTGCGACCAAGTTGTATTGTGGCTGACAAGTGTGGTGGTTGTCAGTGGCAACATATTAACTATGAATATCAGTTATTAGCTAAACATGATCAAGTCGTCCAAGCAATACAACGTATTGGCGGTTTTGTCAACCAAAAAGTAGATCCCGTATTGACCACGGCTGCACCTTTGGGCTATCGCAATAAAGCCACCTATCCCCTGGGAACTTCCTCCACAGGTCAAGTACAAGCTGGTTACTACCAAAAAGGTAGCCATCAATTAGTGAATTTAAATCAATGTCCGGTTCAAGACCTGAGATTAAATCCTTTACTGGCTGAAGTGAAGCAGGACATCCAACAGCGCGGTTGGCAAATCTACGATGAACAAAAACACCAAGGACTAATCCGCCATCTCAGTTTACGCATTGGTAGGCGCACTGGGGAAATGTTGTTGACTTTGGTAGTCAAGGACTGGAATTTACCAGGAATTGAACAGCAAGCCCAGCAATGGTTACAGCGCTATCCTCTGTTGGTGGGTGTGTGCTTAAATCGGAATAGCCATCGCACTAATGCTATTTTTGGGGGTCAAACTCGTTGTCTGGCTGGGGTTCCCTACCTACGGGAAAAATTCGCTGATTTAGAGTTTAAAGTCCGTCCAGATACTTTCTTCCAGGTTTATACAGAAACCGCAGAAGCACTATTACAGATTATTACATCAGAACTGAACCTGCAAGGACAGGAGTTGCTAGTTGATGCTTATTGTGGTATTGGTACTTTGACTTTACCTTTAGCAAAACAAGTCCGCCAAGCCATAGGACTAGAATTACAACCAGAAGCAGTACAGCAGGCAATTGTCAATGCTCAACACAATCAAATTAATAATGTCACCTTTCAAGTAGGAGCAGTGGAAAAGCTGCTACTTGAAATGGATATAATACCAGATGTGCTGTTACTTGATCCGCCTCGAAAAGGATGCGATCGCACTGTTATTGAGGCCTTATTGTCATCGAAACCTTCACGCATCGTTTACGTCAGTTGTAAAGTAGCCACTCTTGCCCGCGACTTAAAACTATTATGCCAAAATGGGCAATACACTATTGCACGGATACAACCTGCTGATTTCTTTCCTCAAACAGCCCATGTGGAAGTTGCCGCCTTTGTTGTGCTATCACATTGAGATACCACTACTTAATCTTTTACAAAAACTTAAATTTCTCATCTTAGCCTGAAAGTGCATACCAAGAATGCTAAAATCAAATTAAACCAATCATAAAAAACCTCAATGGTGACAAACATTAAAAACTGCATCAAGTTTTAACCACAATAACAAGATTGTGTAAAGCAAAAATCGGCATTTTCAGACCCTTTGATCAGTCTTGGCTAAAATATCCCACTTTTATATTTGCTAACATTAGCCGTTTTATGTATCAGCAATCTTATTTGATAAATAAACTCTATGCTCCATAGCATTTTCAAAACTTAGTATTTAAAGACGCTAGTTTGAAGGAAACACGATCACCTCAATTTTTATCAGGGTGCCTGTAACAGCAAACTGATGTCTAGCTAACTGAAAGCTACGGGGTTTCTAAGCGTGATTACTATTTCCCTCCGTCCACTGGGACGCTGTTGGGGTACGATTAGTTTCGCCTCAACTCTCTATCTATGTCCAATTTTAGACTTACTGTTGGCGGAAATTCCCCCCCAACTCCAAGCAGAATTACGGCTAGGACTCCAGGAAGCCTTAGTCAATGCCGCCAAACACGGCAACAACCTTGATCCCAGTAAAACTGTACTAGTACGGTTTTCTTTAATAGATAATCAATACTGGTGGATCATATCAGACCAAGGACAAGGTTTTATTCCGGCATCTGCCGACGATGAAGACCCCACCGATTATTTGCCCCCTGACGAGTCAGAAAATGGGCGTGGCTTGTGTCTTCTACATCAAATTTTTGATCAAGTACAGTGGAATCGCAAGGGTACAGAATTGAGGCTTTGTAAACAAATGGAAAATCGTCCCCGTCTGTCCTTAAGACGTTAGGGGACTACAATAAGCAATTTTGGATTTTGGATTCTTGATTATATACTATACCATATGCAATCAAATATTTGTTGTTTTACAACCAAGGCCAAGAAAAATTTTGAATTTGGGTTGTGGACGACAGGGTAATGCCAACTAAACCAACTCAGATCAAGCTCGGCAAATCAGTTATAATATGGACTAGCCAGGAGTGAACCCGGCAATGGTAATGAATCTGGCCTTAGTTCAGTTCACCTTGCTATCTTCGCTTTTATTCCCATGAGTGGGACAGGGAGGCGCGGAAATTGAGCGATCTAACCAACCAACAGCTTGTTGTAGTCTAATAATAGCTTCTTGTGGCTGATTTTGCAGGAGATATAAAACAGCAGCGGCAGCTTGCTCACTAGCCCGAGAATTGCGGTTAGATTTGAGGCGATGCCAATCATTAGGTGAGATACTTAGCCTCTCCATCAAAGCTTGGGCTAGTTGCACAGTGGTAAATTCATTAAGTTGACTGGTTTTAGGAAGCTGGGTAGGTTGAGACATGATCCCAAATGCTGAGTTAGCAGTTAAAATTTTCGGTATTGCCTAATATTTAATCATAGTTTACTACCTGAAAATGAATCCGCGTCAACAATCACAGCCATCAGAGGAAAGTCAAGAACCGGATTTTGACCAAGAACTAGAGGAACTAGAGCGATCGCTGGTCTACTTGAAAAAACGTTACAATCAGGTGCAAAGCGATGGACAGAAAAAGGCACAATGGCAACAGCGTCGCCAGGAATTACAACAAAATCAACACCAGACACCAGAAATCAAGGCGGAATTGCAGCAAATTAAACAGCAGTTGGAAGCTTTAGAAATTAATTTAGAAAGCCAGTTATTTTCCTGGCGTAGTCTGAAACAACCTTTCTGGCAAGCTGTCCGCTTTGGTGGATTGGGCGTTATCATAGGCTGGATCTTAAAGTCTTGTAGTGGGTGATATCATATCTTGCCTGTGGGCTGAAATTAAATGTTAATATTGCTTAATATCTGTGTGATCTAAGTTGACAAAAGAAAAGTTATATAGTATGAATCGACGAATTGCAGAAGTATTGCGGAGTGGTCAACCTGATGATTCTCTTGTAGTTCAAGGCTGGGTGAGAACGAAACGCGATTTAAAAGGCTTTGCTTTTATAGAAGTCAATGACGGCTCATCATTAGCTAATTTGCAAGTCGTGATCAATCAAGATTTGCCAGACTACGAAGAAACCATTAAAAAGCTGAATACAGGGGCATCTGTGGAAGTGACAGGGGTATTAGTGGCTTCTCAAGGTAAAGGACAGCGCATTGAATTAAAAGCCGAAGCAGTGAAAGTCTACGGTGAAGCCGATCCCGAAACCTATCCTCTACAAAAGAAACGCCACTCCTTTGAATTTTTACGCACAATAGGACATTTGCGATCGCGGACTAATTCTTTGAGTGCGGTCTTCCGGGTGAGAAACGCTTGTTCCACCGCCGTTCACGAATTTTTCCAAGAAAGGGGCTTTTTGTGGGTACATACACCTGTAATCACAGCTAACGACTGCGAAGGCGCGGGCGAATTATTCAGCGTTACCAGTCTCGACCTAAAAAACATTCCCCGCACAGAAAATCAACCTGTGGATTACAGCCAAGATTTTTTTGGTAAACCTACATACTTAACAGTTAGCGGTCAGTTAGAAGCAGAAGTCATGGCCATGGCATTTTCTAACGTCTACACCTTTGGTCCTACCTTCCGTGCAGAAAATTCTAACACCTCCCGCCACCTGGCGGAATTTTGGATGGTGGAGCCAGAAATGGCATTTTGTGACCTAAACGGTAATATGGATTTAGCCGAAGCATTTCTCAAACATATATTTAAAAATGTGTTAGAAAAATGCCCAGAAGACATGGAATTTTTTAACCTCCGTATTGATAATACTGTATTGGCAACAGCCGAGAATATTATTAATAATCAATTTGAACGCTTGACTTACACAGAAGCCATCAAATTATTAGAAAAAGCCGACGTTAAATTTGAATACCCAGTTAGTTGGGGGTTAGATTTACAATCCGAACATGAACGTTATCTAGCAGAAAACCTGTTTAAAAAACCCGTAATTGTCACAGACTATCCCGCGCAAATCAAAGCCTTTTATATGCGCTTAAATGAAGACGAACAAACTGTTCGCGCCATGGATATTCTTGTGCCTAAAATTGGCGAAATTATTGGTGGTTCCCAAAGAGAAGAACGCCTAGAAGTTTTAGAACGCCGTATTTTAGCCCAAGGAATGGAACCAAAAGATTTATGGTGGTATGTTGACTTACGCCGTTATGGTACGGTTCCCCATGCTGGTTTTGGTTTAGGCTTTGAAAGACTAGTCCAATTTATGACCGGGATGGGAAATATCCGCGATGTGATCCCGTTCCCCCGCACACCACAAAACGCCGAGTTTTAGTAGTGTATTATTTTGATCTGTATTCCTGCTCATGTAATTCATGTGGGGCTTAATACCAACTTTCCACTGAAGACCCATTGAGTTAATTTCATTTACGGAAGCCTAAAATTTAGGTGGGGAATGTAGTCATATTTTTAGGTGATATCCGGGTTGGAAGATAGCAGAAAAGGAATGTATCATAAACTATGAATTGTGAAGTTTGAATTAAAAAAATCTAAATTTAGCTTCACAATTCATAATCTATTAGTTTTCCATCTGAAGTCAAAATATCATCACCAGCTTGAGTTTTGAGTTAGGACAGAATAGCTCAAAACTCAAAACTTGACAAATCAGCAGCAGGTTTAAGCCATTTGATTTTCAATCGCCCAACGCGCTAGTTCAGTGCGGTTGTGGAGATTTGTTTTGCCCAACATATTGGACACATGGCTTTCAACTGTACGCTGACTAACATTTAATTCTTCAGCAATTTCTCGATTAGCTAAACCCCTAGCAACAAACTGTACTACTTTCAGTTCCGTGGGGGTCAACTGTACATCGAAAGGAACCTGAATGCGGGAACCGTTTTCTCCTCCTTTAGCTTGATGCTCTTTCCAACGGGTAGTTTGCTTCAGTGAAGATTCTACTTGTGCTACCAGTTCTTCTGGTTCAAAGGGCTTGACCATATATACGTCAGCGCCTTTATTCAGACCTTTAACTCGATCTGCACTTTGTCCCTTGGCGGAGAGGAAAAGTACCGGAATCCAAGCGGTGCGTTCAATTTGTCGGATTTGTTCTACAAAAGTATATCCGTCCATTTCCGGCATCATAACGTCACAGATGATCATATCTGGAATCTCTTGTTCAAGCATTTCCAGAGCTTCTCGTCCGTTTTCGGCAGTGTTGACTTCATAGCCTCTGAATTCCAGGTAATCCTTCACCAGCAAGATGAGGTTAGGGTCGTCATCAATTAGTAGAAGTCTTTTGTGATCTTTCATGCTGGGCTCTTTCATAGCAGTGGCACTTGTCGCGCTTCGTTCCATCAAGGTTTTAAGTGGTTATCCTTTGTGGTGGATCATTGAGATGTTGTCTGTCCTTTCTGTCTACTTAACTTGCCTTTGCTGTCTCGATGTCTCAACAGTAGTGATCACAGTCAGTGGTGACACTTTTGGTGGAGACGACTAGCTCATGGGCAAACTTCCGGTGAGGATACGTAGAGCAGTAGTATTGATAATGCGTTATTATAGATCGCTTTGAAGGTCGCGGGTGAAAAAAACACTGATTAAATCATTATCCTTCCCATTCACCAGGTAAGTGTTGGCTCAAGATCACCCTAACTTCAAAACAACCCGCGCTCTCATAGCCTTACTGCTTTACCATATCCTGCGGATGTCTACCCTCTATCAAAGTACTTACAAGCAAGTAGGGGAATCATCGGCAAAAGATGGGTTAAAAATGCACATTCTTCCACCACCATTATGCCTATCAAGTGTTTTGGGATGATTTGCTCAATAACTTCTGGTTTTGCTGGGCAACACCAGGCACCATCTGGGTAGAATACCATTATCGGTCTAGAACAAAAAACTCGCAAGCAGTTAACTGGAGTTTGAAGCAGACAAATGGGAAATGGTTTTGAGGCTGTTCAAGTGTTAGCTCTTGAATTGGCCTTGTTTTTGTCATCCCCCAAACACCAGACTAACTTGTTTTGTACAGAATTTATCAGCTTTCCGCCTCGGCACATAAATTTAGCCATATCAGAATATTCGTCACTGATTGACCAAAATCTGACCTATTCAAATAATCGAGTATTTGTACTTAGGTAATTCAGCCCTAGTCTTGTGCGGGAACCCGTACTCAACTAATTATTGCCATTGTATGCTGCTTTTGGGTACATTAGCACTCAGGAGTTGAGAGTGCTAACTCTGGAGAAATAAACATGGCAGCTGTAACTTTAAGCGTTTCTACAGTAAAACCCCTAGGCGATCGCGTTTTCGTAAAAGTGAGCGCCCCGGAAGAAAAAACCGCAGGTGGATTGTTCCTACCTGACAATGCTCAGGAAAAACCCCAAGTAGGCGAAGTTGTCGCACTTGGACCTGGCAAGCGTAATGATGACGGTAGCCGTCAAGAGTTAGACATTAAGGTCGGCGATAAGGTGCTGTACTCTAAGTACGCTGGCACTGACATCAAGCTGGGCACAGAAGAATATGTACTGCTGTCTGAAAAGGACATTTTAGCAGTTGTCAGCTAATGGGCAATGGGTAGAGACGCGATTGCTCGTGTCTGTACACAACCATGGGGAAGCCTAAAGCCTAACCCCCCAATTCTAAAATCCAAATTCTTTGACTTACTCCCGGAATTGAGACACCTATGGCAAAACGTATTATCTACAACGAAAACGCCCGTCGCGCCTTGGAGCGAGGCATCGACATCTTAGCTGAGGCCGTAGCTGTTACCCTTGGACCCAAAGGCCGTAACGTAGTCCTAGAAAAGAAATTTGGCGCACCTCAAATTGTGAATGACGGTGTAACCATTGCCAAAGAAATCGAATTAGAAGACCACATTGAAAACACTGGTGTAGCTTTGATTCGTCAAGCTGCTTCCAAGACCAACGACGCTGCTGGCGATGGTACCACAACCGCCACTGTTTTGGCTCATGCCATGGTCAAAGAAGGTTTACGCAACGTTGCTGCCGGTGCCAATGCAATTTTGCTGAAGCGCGGTATTGACAAAGCTACTGGCTTCTTGGTTGGGAAAATCGCTGAACACGCTCGTCCAGTAGAAGATTCTAAATCAATTGCCCAAGTTGCTTCCATTTCAGCTGGTAACGACGATGAAGTCGGTCAGATGATTGCCCAAGCAATGGACAAGGTAGGCAAGGAAGGGGTAATTTCCCTAGAAGAAGGGAAATCTATGACCACCGAGCTAGAAATTACCGAAGGGATGCGCTTTGACAAAGGCTACATCTCTCCTTACTTCGCTACCGATGCTGAACGCATGGAGGCAGTTTTTGATGAGCCTTTCTTGCTGCTAACCGATAAGAAAATTGCTTTAGTACAAGACCTCGTGCCGGTTTTAGAGCAAGTAGCTCGCGCTGGTCGTCCTTTGGTGATTATCGCCGAAGATATCGAAAAAGAAGCTTTAGCAACCTTAGTAGTTAACCGCTTGCGTGGTGTACTCAATGTTGCTGCTGTCAAAGCTCCTGGTTTTGGCGATCGCCGCAAAGCCATGCTAGAAGATATCGCTGTTCTTACCGGTGGTCAATTGATTACTGAAGATGCGGGTCTGAAGCTAGAAAACACCAAACTAGAAAGCCTGGGTAGATCTCGCCGTGTCACCATTACCAAGGACAACACCACAATTGTTGCCGAAGGTAACGAAACTGCGGTTAAAGCCCGTTGCGAACAAATCCGTCGTCAGATGGATGAAACCGAATCTTCTTACGACAAAGAGAAGCTGCAAGAACGTCTGGCTAAACTTTCCGGTGGTGTAGCTGTAGTGAAAGTAGGTGCAGCTACCGAAACCGAAATGAAAGATAAAAAGCTACGCCTAGAAGACGCAATCAACGCCACCAAAGCTGCTGTAGAAGAAGGTATCGTTCCTGGTGGTGGTACAACTCTAGCTCACCTCGCTCCTGGACTGGAAGGGTGGGCAAACACCAACCTCACAGGCGAAGAGTTGATTGGTGCTATGATTGTTGTCCGTGCTTTACCTGCGCCTCTAAAGAGAATTGCTGAAAACGCTGGTCAAAACGGTGCTGTTATTGCTGAACGTGTGAAAGAAAAAGAATTCAACGTTGGCTATAACGCTGCTACCAACGAATTCGTTGATTTATTAGGCGCTGGTATTGTTGACCCTGCCAAAGTAACTCGTTCTGCTCTGCAAAACGCCGCTTCTATCGCTGGTATGGTGTTGACAACCGAATGTATTATCGTTGACAAGCCTGAGCCTAAAGATGCTGCCCCTGCTGCTGGTGCTGGCATGGGTGGCGGTGACTTCGACTACTAATATTCTGTAGTCACATAAGTTAAAAAACAGCTGCTTCTCTCGTGGAGGCGGCTGTTTTCTGTATGGAGACTTTTTAGAAGTAGCAAAATTTTTTAAGGTGGCAAATCAACAATGTATTACGATAACTTATCGCTATCAATTGTGTTCAAGGACATTTGTAATGATTGTCAACAGTCCAATAGATAAAACTTGGCATGGCAAACTAAATTTAGTTTATGCCCATGGACTCAAGAGTACAGAGTTAATTCACAGTCACCATCAAGCACCCCTGAAAGTACAACGGCCTTTTTATCCAGAGGGTGAAAAAATTTGTCATAGTGTGATATTACATACTGCCGGGGGAGTAGTGGGAGGCGATCGCCTGTCTTATCACCTCCACTTGCAAAACAATGCACAGGCTTTAATTACCACAGCCGCAGCCAGTAAAATATACCGCAGCAATGGATTACAAGCCAGGCAAAATATTGAGATTAAAATTGATACTGGTGGTTGTTTAGAGTGGCTACCCCAAGAAACAATTTTGTTTAATGGGGCAGTTTATCGCCAAGATTTGCTGGTAGAATTAGCACCCGGAGCCAGTTGGTTAAGTTGGGAAATTACCCGATTTGGTCGCACTGCCAGAGGAGAAAAATTTTTACAAGGAGAATGGCGATCGCACACGGAAATTTGGCAGCAAGGCGTTCCCTTGTGGATTGATCGCCAATGGTTACCGGGTAACCAGGAAGTGTTCCACAGTCCTCATGGTTTGGCTGGACAACCAATAGCAGGTAGTCTGGTGTGGGTGGGAAGTCCAGTTTCTAGGGAAATTTTGGACAAAGCCCGAAACTTATGGCATGGTTCTGGAGAAGTTGGGGTTACTCGGTTACAAAATGGATTTTTGTGTCGATATCGTGGTTCTTCTACATCTGAGGTGAGAAACTGGTTTATAACTGTGTGGGAGTTGCTGCGAGGATCTTTTTTACATCGTAGTGGCTGTATCCCCAGAGTATGGCAGGTTTAAGCTAACCGGCGCAGAGAAAACAGAGGAGCAAAAAATGCAACTGACACCACAGGAAAAAGATAAGTTATTGATTTTTACTGCTGCTTTGTTGGCGGAAAGACGTAAAAATAGGGGTCTGAAGTTAAACTATCCCGAAGCTGTCGCCTATATTTCCGCAGCTATTTTGGAAGGTGCAAGAGATGGGCAAACAGTGGCAGATTTGATGAGTTATGGCACAACCTTGTTAACAAGAGATGATGTGATGCCTGGTATACCAGAAATGGTCCATGAGGTCCAGGTAGAAGCAACTTTTCCTGATGGTACAAAACTGGTAACTGTGCATAATCCTATTCGTTAGGAAAACACAACTTAATATAGAAGAAAGAGAAGGTCAGTCAAATGGAGGGAAAAAATGCTATCGTCATATAGATTGACTGAGGTAAATATTCAAGGTTATCGACCTTTTAGAGATTTTACAGCGCCATTACAACCTCTAGAAATTATTGTTGGCGCTAATGGTGCTGGAAAATCAAGTTTGTTTGAATTCCTCAAATTTTTACGAGATAGTCTTTATCAAGATATACCACCTGAAATAGTTACTGGTTCTATTGGTCAACAGATTTTTCATATTCCTGGTCCGGAAAAGTTTCAATGGAATATAGAAATTGCTACAGATCATCCTGTGGGTATGAGATATTTAGGGGAACTTATGGGTCCGGTTGGTCGAACTCAAGTATCCTATGAGCGTGTAGAGTCTTCTCAACCTTTTAGTGATCAATACCCTAATCCATACATATATATGAATATTCAAGGGAATAAAGGTGTGATTCGAGAACCTGGAGAAACTGGATTTACACGAGTCAAAATAGAACCAGACATAGAACAAGATATTGCTTTAAAGCGTCATAATCAACTAACGCTGAGTGCAATGACCAATCCATCGCTGGAAGCATTATATAACTTACGTGAATATATTCGTAATTGGAGGTTTTATAGTTCCTTCAACATAGCAAATGATAAAATTCGTAAATCAGTTCCCCTAGAACAAGAACCAGTATTACGCGAAGATGCAGGTAACTTAAGTTCAGTGATACATTATTTAATGACTGAACATAGACCAGAGTTTGAGCAACTACAACAACACTTACGTTCGGTAATTCCCGGTTTTAAAGGTTTAACAGTCAAAGCTCGTGGTGGACCAGGAGAAGTCATAGCTTTTTGGCAGGAATCCGGAATTGATCAAGATTTAAGTCTCGCTGACTTATCAGATGGAATTTTGCGTTTAATTGGTTGGATTTGCCTTTGTGTACAGCCAAATCCACCATCTTTAATTTGTATTGATGAACCAGATCAAGGTGTACATCCTCGGACACTACCTGTTCTTGCAGCTTTATTTGAAAAAGCTTCTGAACGTACTCAAATTATCTTAGCTACTCATGCTTCTTACTTTCTGACACAGTTCGATATTTCTCAAATTGCTGTAATTAGAAAAGAAAATGGAGAAGCAAAGTTTATTAAACCTGGAAATTCACAAGTTTTAATTGATATGCTAGATGATTTTGGTTCAGATGAAATAGAACAGCTACACCGTAGTGATGAATTAGAGAGGCTACCATGAAAGTTGAAATTTATGTAGAAGGCACATCTGATAAACTAGCAATGGAAGCACTATTAAAAACTTTAATCGATCAGAAAATTCAACAGGGTATTATCATCAGATTTTTTGCAGTTAAGGGAAATAATAATGAGAGAGGAGGAGATGCTAAAATAGAGTTACTAACAAAGACACCCACCAAAGCAGTCAACATTATCTGCAATCAGCCAGATTCAATTGTGGTAGTCATGCCGGATTTATATCCCAAGAACAAAGGCTTTGAGCATGAAACAATTCAAGAAATGGAAAATGGGATATTAAATGAGTTTGATAAAGTATTAAAGTCTAAAAACATAAATGATGTTAGGTTAAGAGAAAGGTTTAGAGTTTTTTGCTTTAAACATGATTTGGAAACATTAATTTTAGCGGCGGAATCACAATTAACAAACCTACTTAGTGTTAATCCTTTACCCATAAAATGGACAAGACCAGTTGAAGAACAAAATCATCATGAGCCACCGAGAAGAATTGTAGAGCAAATTTTTAAGAAATGTGGCAAAAAATATAAAGGTACTGTAGATGCACCAAACATATTACAAAGTGCTAGATATGAGGATATTGCCGAATTATGTCCTCAAGCTTTCAAACCATTTGTAGAATTTTTGCAAAATTTGCCAAATTTATAAATCAGGTAAATAAGGAAAATTATGTTATGATTCCAGGACAGATTATCACGCCAGATGGTGAAATAGAGTTAAACGCCAATCGTCCTACTATAAAATTACAAGTTGGCAATACAGGCGATCGCCCCATTCAAGTTGGTTCACATTTTCACTTTTATGAAGTGAATGCAGCATTGAGTTTTCCTCGAGAACAAGCACGGGGAATGCGCCTTGATATTCCCGCAGGAACAGCAGTGAGGTTTGAACCAGGGGATATAAAAGAAATTACTTTAGTACCTTTAGTTGGTAGTCGGCAAGTTTACGGCTTTAACAATAAAGTTAATGGCCATATCTAAACTCCTCTTATTATAACCTCAACCCAAAAAATCCTATCATGCCTTACAGAATCTCTCGTCAAGCCTACGCAGAAACCTACGGTCCCACAGTGGGCGATCGCATCCGATTAGCAGACACAGAATTATTTATACAAGTTGAACAAGACTTCACCACTTATGGCGACGAAGTGAAATTTGGCGGGGGTAAAGTTATCAGAGATGGAATGGGACAATCCCCCATTGCCAACGCCGATGGAGCAGTAGACTTAGTAATTACTAACGCCTTAATACTAGACTGGTGGGGTATTGTTAAGGCAGATATAGGCATTAAAGACGGCAAAATTTTCAAAATCGGTAAAGCCGGCAATCCCTACATTCAAGACAATATAGATATTATTATTGGACCGGGTACAGAAGCCCTAGCCGGGGAAGGCATGATTCTCACAGCAGGCGGTATTGATAGCCACATTCATTTTATTTGCCCCCAACAAATAGAAGTAGCCATCGCCTCCGGTATTACTACCATGATTGGCGGTGGTACTGGACCTGCCACCGGCACAAACGCCACCACCTGCACCCCAGGACCTTGGAACCTATACCGGATGTTACAAGCTGCTGACGCTTTCCCTGTTAACTTAGGTTTTTTAGGTAAAGGTAATACCAGCCAACCCAAAGGAATTGTAGAACAAGTCTTAGCCGGTGCCATGGGGTTGAAGCTACATGAGGACTGGGGAACTACCCCAGCCACCATTGATACTTGTCTCACTGTTGCTGATGAGTATGATGTCCAAGTAGCAATTCATACTGACACCTTAAACGAAGCCGGATTTGTAGAAGATACCATAGCCGCCTTTAAGCATCGCGCCATCCACACCTACCACACCGAAGGCGCAGGGGGTGGACACGCACCAGATATTATCAAAGTTTGTGGGCAAAGCAACGTTTTACCATCTTCCACTAATCCCACACGCCCTTACACCATCAACACTTTAGAAGAACACTTAGATATGTTGATGGTGTGCCATCACCTGGATGCCAACATTCCCGAAGATGTGGCCTTTGCCGAGTCTCGCATTCGTCGAGAAACCATCGCTGCTGAAGATATTCTGCACGACTTAGGGGCATTTAGTATGATTGCTTCTGATTCCCAAGCCATGGGGCGAGTGGGAGAAGTGATAATTCGCACTTGGCAAACCTCCCATAAAATGAAAGTACAACGGGGAAGCCTTCCCGGAGAGGAACTAGCAGATAATAACCGTGTAAAAAGATATGTTGCTAAATACACAATTAACCCAGCTATTACACATGGAATTGCTAAATATGTGGGTTCAGTGGAAGAAGGGAAACTAGCAGATTTATGTTTGTGGCGACCGGCATTTTTTGGTGTCAAACCAGAAATTGTGATTAAAGGTGGCATGATTGCTTGGTCACAGATGGGCGATGGTAATGCTAGTATTCCCACACCTCAACCTGTGCATACCCGACCCATGTTTGGCAGTTTTGCCGGGGCGCGTCACGCTACATCTTTAACTTTTGTTTCTCAAGCCGCTTTAGAAAGGGAAGTTCCCCGCCAGTTGGGATTACGCAAATCTACTGTGGCGGTTTCCGGGACACGCCAAATAAGTAAAGGAGATATGAAGCTAAATGACGCTCTACCTCACATTGAAGTAGATCCAGAAACCTATGAAGTTAGGGCTGATGGTGAATTGCTGATTTGTCAACCTGCAACTGTTTTGCCAATGGCACAAAGATATTTTTTGTTTTAGTTCATAGTTTCTTAGCAAATACCCCACCCCCCAGGAACATCTGGGGGTTTTTTATGTGCTTTTAGTCTAAAGTCGAGATTTAATTTGTATAACCCTAGGGAAGATGCCGGCACTACCTATATTGATCAAGTATTGATCAAGTACAAATGATTGGATTTAGCTGATTAAGAGCTTATCAATTACTTTAAAATCATACTTATGTTACTGATTTATACGCAAAGTTTGTAGTAATAAGCAATAGCAAACCGGAAATAAATTAGCCCCTGGTTGCAATTTAAGGGTTTTCTCGGTCAATTATGTCAATCTTGAAAAGATTGTAATAAGAAGTTGTCTGTACCATTTAAATCACTTTTTCTATGTTAAATTGAGTAAGTGTGATAGATGCTGCATTAAGTTTACATTCAGGCAGTTAGTTAAAAGTGCCACTGCATCAAACAGAAAAGATGCTAATTCGTCTTGATCAAGTAAGTAAGTGGTTCGTGGTTGGTTAGGGAACATTCTTGAAGTCAACCTTGAACCAGCAGCGTATTAACCAATATCCCAAGAACTGCGAATAGCTCAAACTATCTCGTGGTGACTTCAACCCCCAAATTTATCTGGGAAACAGTTAGGAATTTGCCAACTGGAAAAATTTTTTTAAATTAGGAGTTCTTTCCATGACAATAGATGATTATGCTAATAACACCACCACCACAGGCCGTCTCAATGTGGGAGGGTCTATAACGGGGAACTTAGAGACAAGAGGCGATCGCGATTGGTTTCGGGTTGAACTACAAGCAGGGACTGAATATCAGTTTAACCTGAATGGCAACACCCTCAGTGATACCTATCTGCGTCTGTTGGATAGCAACGGTAACTTAGTCACATACAATGACGATGCTAACGGCTCCCGTAATTCTCAGATTGTCTTCACTGCCAACACATCAGGGACATTCTACCTCTCTGCCGGCTCTTTCTACGATTGGTACAGAGGTACATACACCCTTTCTTCTACTGTCCTTTCCGACGACTATGCTAATAACACCACCACCACAGGCCGTCTCAATGTGGATGGGTCTATAACAGGGAACTTAGAAACAAGAGGCGATCGCGATTGGTTTCGGGTTGAACTACAAGCGGGGACTGAATATCAGTTTAACCTGAATGGCAACACCCTCAGTGATACCTATCTGCGCCTGTTGGATAGCAACGGCAACTTAGTTACCGAGAATGACGATGCTAACGGCTCCTATAATTCTCAGATTGTCTTCAGAGCAAATACATCAGGAACATACTACCTCTCTGCCGGCTCTTTCTCCGATTGGTACAGAGGTACATACACCCTTTCTTCTACCGTCCTTTCCGTTGCTCCCCAAGACGACTATGCTAATAACACTACCACGAGAGGACGTGTTAATGTCGATGGGTCCATAACAGGGAACTTAGAAACCGAAGGCGATCGCGATTGGTTTGCCATTGACCTACAACAAGGATCTGTCTATCATTTTAACCTGAATGGCAACACCCTCAGTGATACCTATCTGCGTCTGTTGGATAGCAACGGGAACGTCATAGCCTACAATGACGATGCCAACAGCTCTCGTGATTCTCAGATTATCTTCAGATCAAATACATCGGGAACATACTACCTTTCAGCCGGCTCGTATAATGATTCCTTCACAGGTACATACACCCTTTCTTCTAGCCTCCGATCTACGGATTACAGTGAGATCACTGGCTACGGCGAAACCAGAGTAGATTTAGCCTTAGCGCAACTACTAGGTGTAAATGTACCAAGGGTCAGTGATTTAGGAGGTAACAGCTGGGGTCTCGATCGTATTGGTGCCCCTGAAGCATGGGCTATGGGCTACAGAGGGCAAGGTACAGTGGTGGCTGTGCTAGATACTGGTGTAGATTGGACTCACTCAGACCTCAATGATAATATCTGGATCAATACCGACGAAATTGCTGGAAATGGTATTGATGATGACCGCAACGGCTATATTGATGATGTCCGTGGCTGGGACTTTGCCAATCGGGACAACAACCCCAATGATGTGCAAGGTCACGGTACTCATGTAGCCGGCACTATTGCTGCTGAAGCCAATAACATTGGCATCTCTGGTGTAGCCCCGGATGCCAAAATTATGGCAGTCAAGGTACTTGGTGATGATGGGTCAGGTTATATTACAGATATTGCTGCTGGTATCCGCTATGCCGTAGACAACGGCGCTCATGTGATTAATATGTCCCTCGGAGGCGGTGGGGTAAATCCAACAATCAACAGCGCCATCCAGTATGCCACCTCTAGAGGTTCATTGGTTGTTATGGCTGCTGGCAATTCAGGGGGGGATAGCCCAGAGAATCCTGGTGCTTACGCAGCAGAAAATGGCTTAGTAGTAGGTGCAATAAATAGTAATGGTGACATTGCTGGTTTCTCTAATCGCGCTGGGGGTGAGCAAGATTTCAACGGTGATGGACTAAGAGTACCCAACTATGTCACAGCAGCAGGGGTTAGTGTGTATTCCACAGTTCCTGGTGGTGGCTTTGCACGTTATAGCGGTACTTCTATGGCAACGCCTCATGTTGCAGGTGCAGCAGCAATTTTAATGGGTGCAGCGCCTAATCTCTCTCCTGCCCAAGTAGCGGACCTTATTACTGGAACAGCAGTACAGGGAGGTTCTGGTGCATTATCCTCTACACCACAGCCTACTAGTCCCCAGACTGCGGGGTTAGAGAGCGGCACTTTCTATGCTTGGGTTTGATATCAAGCCAGACATAAATTATTAGACATCTCTTAGGTGTCTTAGGTGTACCATTGTAGAGACGCTCCATGGAACGTCTCTACTTTCTTGGTGGTGGAGGTTTGCTTGATTACTTAATAAGTCAAGGAGGAGTGTAATGACTGTAGTAAACATAAGTGATTTAACGAACATAGTATAAATCAGTAGGAATATATAGGATTGCTTCAACAGGTGAGATACAAATGTAAATGATCGTCTTGTAGTGTGGGCATCTTGCCCGCTAAGTATGTACCTAGTTACGTGAAGGGTGCTATAAAATTATTAATAAGTAACAAAATATGAAATATGATTACTCAAGAGTTATCCAATGTGGCGGCAATTATCCGGAAGCAGCGTGATTTTTTTCAGACTGGTCAAACAAAAAATATTGCTTTTCGCCTTGAACACCTGAAAATTCTTAAACAAGCAATAGTTACAAATAAACAACCAATTATTCAAGCATTACACGCTGATTTACGCAAACCAGAATTTGAAAGTTATGCCACAGAAATTGGTGTAGTCAATGAAATTGATTACGCTATCAAACATCTCAAGTCCTGGAGTCAGCCTAAAAAAGCCCCAGTGCCGGGTAAGTTTTTCCCATACTCAGCTAAAATTTATCCAGAACCCCTAGGAGTTGTTTTAATTATCGGACCTTGGAATTATCCGTTACAACTGATGATCTCACCATTAGTAGGTTCCATAGCTGCGGGAAATTGTACAATCCTCAAACCCTCAGAAATTGCCCCCCATACTTCCAGTTTGTTAGCTGAGATCATGGGCAAGTATTTTAACCCAGATTATATTGCTGTGGTAGAAGGAAGTGTAGAAACCAGTCAACAACTCCTAGCAGAAAAGTTCGACCATATCTTTTTTACTGGTGGTACAGCTGTTGGCAAAATCATCATGGCAGCAGCAGCTAAACATCTGACACCAGTTACTTTAGAATTAGGTGGGAAAAGTCCTTGTATTGTTGATACTGAAATTAATGTAGAACACACGGTTAAACGAATTGTTTGGGGCAAATTTCTCAATGCTGGACAAACTTGTATTGCTCCTGATTATCTTTTAGTTAATGGAAAAATCAAACAAGATTTAGTGGATGGCATGAAAAAATGCCTGATAGAATTTTATGGAGATAATCCGGCAAATAGTCCAGATTATGCCCGAATTATCAACCAGAAACAATTTGACAGGTTGGCTAACTTGCTCAAAGATGGCCAGATTATTATTGGCGGAGAAACTAACCCTGGGGAACTTTATATCGCCCCTACCTTACTGGATCATGTTTCCTTAACAGATAAAGTTATGCAAGAGGAAATCTTTGGTCCTATCTTGCCGATAATTGAATATAAGGATATCACAGAAGCGATCGCTTTAATTAACTCCCGACCAAAACCTCTGGCTTTATATTTATTTACTCAAAATCACAATTTGCAAAAACAAGTTTTACAACAAACTTCATCAGGTGGCGTTTGTCTCAATGACACAATTATGCAAGTTGGGATCTCATCTTTGCCTTTTGGTGGTGTGGGTGATAGCGGAATTGGTAATTATCATGGTAAGGCTAGTTTTGACACTTTTTCCCATTACAAAAGCGTGTTAAAAAATTACTTTTGGCTGGATTTAAACTGGCGATATGCTCCCTATCAAGGCAAATTATCAGCTTTAAAGAGAATTATTGGCTAAAGTGCAAAAAATTTTTTTGGATAATGAGTAACAGGTTTACCCTACTCATTACCCTTTTTTTTACTGAAGATTCACCATTAATAATCTGATCACGCCAGCCCAGAAAAAGCCTAGATACAGCATTCATAAAAGTATTAGTAAATCTGAAAGTTGGCTTTTCCTGACTGGGTAATTATGATTCTTCTTCCTCTTCTTCAGTGGTGGGATAGATAAAGGTAGAACGTCCAGACAAAATTGATTTGCCCATAGAAATGGCCTTTTGAGCCTCAACGGCAGCTTTTTGTCTCCAAGTGGCTCGACGTTTATCTCGTTTGGATTTGGATGTTTTCTTCTTAGGAACAGCCATAGTAGCGGATATCGCAATTTTTGACAACCTTTCTATTCTAGTCCATCAATTCCACTTTGAAGAGGGCAGAAACTGGAAATTGGGATTTCCGAGTTTTTTTACCATCTACTGTTTTGCTTTCTGGGGCGGAGAATCAGCAGAATTTTCTGTGACATTGACAGGACTGTCGGCTGCATCAATCATAGGGGCTGGTTGATTTTTCTGCGAAATTGGTGGTTTCGCATCAAATAAAAGGAGCGATCGCGCTGTTTTGAAGTAAGTAGCCCAACGTTGAGGGTCGGGGCTTGTGCGCCATTGCTGGCGACTAACTTCTAAAGCCAAAACAGGAGCCATGGAACCATAACTTTCTACAGTGACGATTACGGACACATCTGTAGTTAATATGTCTTTGTCAAAGCTACGTTGAGCAGCGGCCCGTGAAACCGCTTCTGCTCTCCGCAATATACTTTCATAGCTTTCGTCTCCAAGCCGATTAATCTTCAGATCAACTCTAGCAGTATAAGCACGAACTATTTGGGGAGCCATGGCTTCTGTTAAAGTCCACACAGAAATGGGGGAGAAAAGTAAAACAGCTAACGGAAAAATCCGGATCTTTTTGGCAATTTGGCCAATAAATGGAAAGGAGATGATCAATGATAGTTGATGAGCAATACTCCTGGTCATAAACCGATAACTCCTTATTGATTACCTGTAATTTGATTCTTTCTAAGCATGATTATCTAAGTTTACTGTAATAAAAACTGCTGATCAGTGAGTCAAGCGATCATATTCTCCGCACAGCAAAAACTACAACCTACAAAAAGCGGGATGGCAAACTACTGGGCGATTACAATTGGCATCAATCAATATCAGTTATTTCAACCTTTACGGTGCGCTCAAGCAGATGCGGAAGTGCTCAACAATTTTTTGGTGCAAGAAGGAGGTTTAAGCCAGCAACACTGTCTGTTAATGACAGATTCTTCCCCACCTATGAGGGAGAGATCCACCTATCCCACCAAACAAAATATTCTCGTGTTGCTGGAAGATTTGACAGCCACTTGTTGGCAACCACAAGACCATCTATGGTTATTCTTTAGCGGTTATGGAGTGAGTTACAAGGGCAAAGATTACTTAATGCCAGTGGAAGCAAATCCGGAATTAGTAGAAGAAACTGGTATAGAAATGCGATCGCTAATGCAAAGTTTACAATTAGCCCAAATTAATACATTGCTCCTGCTTGATATTAACCGTGCTTTTGGTAGTCAAGCAGATAGTCCTGTGGGACTAGAAATTATGGAACTTGCCCAAGAATTGCAAATTGCCACTATTGTTTCTTGCCAATGTGATCAATTCTCCCATGAAAGTGGAGAACTAGGTCACGGATTCTTCACCGCAGCATTATTAGAGGCTTTGCGTTCTCGTCAAGCTAGTAACTTAACTGACTTAGAAAGCTATATAAGTCTTCTCACCCCAGAATTATGCCAACACTACTGGCGACCTGCACAAAACCCCGTTACCATTTTTCCATCTTACCCACAACCATTATTGCCGCAGGTTGAGTTGCCAAAGGGAAAACAACTACTTTCCAGCACCATAGCCACCAGTGCTGCGGAACAACTTATTTTTCCTGACGAAAGTTTTGCTGTTGCAATTACAGCCCCCCCTCTATTAACCACGACCCAAAACAGGCCAGGACTGGGTGTGGAAACCAGCCTCGCTGGCACATCCTCATCAGTGAATTTATCCAAGTTCATACCACCCATGGGCAAGTTAGAACAACAACCACTTTCCAGCTTGTCTAAAGAGCAGTACCAGCAGGAAAAAAACCCGGTGAACAACCGAATGGCTACAGGGAAAAGGTTTATCCCCCGTGGGCAAGGTGATGTTTCTTCTGGTTCTAAGCATCAGGCAAATACCCCTTTATGGAAACAGTTTTTATTTTGGGGAGGAGGCACTATGTTGGTAGTGGCTTTAATTTCTGTAGTTGCTCTTCGCAATCAAGCCAGATTTTTACAAGTCAAAAAAATATCACCTCCATCAAGTAATACTGCTATCCCTGAAACATCACCAGTAACCCTGAGATCAAAAAACCAATCTAGCCCCCAAATTACTGCTCAATCTGAGTCTGAAAAGCGAAGTCAAGCAGTTTTAGAATTAGGCAAAATGTCTCTGCAAGCCACTCAACCTGGTGATTTAGCCAAGGCCATCGCCACTGCTAGCAAAATTCAACCCAGTGAACCACTCTACCAACAAGCTCAGGACAATATTCAAATTTGGACTCGCATGATTCTAGACTTGGCAGAAGATCGCGCTCAAGAAAAACAATATAAAAATGCCATTGCTGCTGCTCAATTAGTTTCTCCAGACCAAGACCTTTATCCTCAAGCACAAGCAGCAATTAGCCAATGGCAATTAGAAGCTGAACAATATATCGGTAATCAAACTGTTTTAGATGCAGCCCAAGCTTTAATTAAACCCAGACAAGCATCAACATATAATCGCGCCATTGAAGTCGCTAGAAGAGTCCCACCGGGTCAACCAGGATTTGACAGCGCCCAAAAATTAATTAATCAATGGAGTGAGGAAATTTTACAACTGGCCAAGAGTCGAGCCGAAAAAGGCAATATTAAAGCAGCAATTGAAACGGCTACTTTAATCCCAGAGGTGACAGCTGTTTACGAAGACGCTCAAGCAGCCATCCGCAAATGGCAGAGTACAAAAATTCAAAATTGAAGTATTGGGAACAGGGAATAGGGTTTTGAGGAAATGAGTTAGGAATAATTAATTATTCCTAACTCTTAACTTTTGAGTCTAGATGTTACAATTAGCATCCAGTATTAACAGTAGTGGGATATATCCTCACCACATTCGTCGGCAAGGTAGCACAACGCTCGGAAGCGTAAAGCAACTACTTCTTCAAACAAGGGATTGAGTTTACACATAGGGGGGATGTGAAACAAAGTTTTCCCGAATAATTTGACATCGCGCTCAAAAGGACATTGAGCAGGAATCAGTTTGCACAAGCGGTGAGCTAGTTGGCGATTATTGATTTTAATATTTTCTATCCTCTGGCGCAGGGGTCGGAGAATATCACCCTGAAATTGAGGAGTGGAATGGTTTAACTGGGTTACAGGAGCTTTACTAGTCTCTGTTTGGTTAATAGATACCCAGCTGGCCAGAAAAAACTTTTTTGTGGTACTTTCAAATACCTTCATGATCAGTCCTCTGTGTTAATGAGGGTATTCACCTCTAGTTGTAAATATATACAACCTGTTACTGCTGTTTCCTGAAAAAATCGTCTTCTGACTAAGTTATAATAGGTCTTACAGTAGCCACTTATGTCAGAACCCAATTCATTACTACGTCAAGTTAATCGCAATTTTCGCGGGATCGGTAGTGTAGTAATCTAATCTTATTTATAACTTGACACACTTTAAATTTTAATAAAGTCATCTGTCATTGGACAGGTTCAACGGTAATTGTTACATAAGTTAACATTGTCCCGATTTTCCTTTAAACCTAATAGTTCGCCATGCAAAAAAAGCCTGCTTAGGCAGGCTTCGTTGCTGTGGCTACACCCTCAAGGGTGAGAGGAATTGTTGATTATGATGCGACTTTGGCAGTGGTGCGAGTGCGCCGCCTTCTACCATCGGCAACTGTCACGGGTGGTTCTTCTGGAATTTGCATCAATAATGTCAGGGTTGGTTGACATTGCAATTCTCGCCGGATGGAGCGTTGCAATTCTCGTTCTAACATTTCCTGCAATCCACCCCAGTCTACTTCTGTTCTTTGACCTTCACAGGGTGGTTGAGCAAAATCTGACCAACGCACGGTGAGCATTTCTTCAATGCGCTGTTGTACCCATTTTTGGATCAGCGATCGCTCTACACCAGTAACGACACCCCGGAGATGAGTTTCTGGTTTAGCCAATAGTTTGCCATTCCAATCAATGGCCGCAGCAATAGTGATAATGCCTTCTTCTGACATTTGTTGTCGTTCTTGCAAGACCTTGGCGCTGACCATTCCCGAACTAGTAGTATCCACCAGTTCTATACCCGATGGTACTTTACCAGCCACACAGATGGAATCCTGTGTTAGTTCCACTATATCGCCATTGTTGATGATCACCATATTTTCGGCGGGAATGCCCATACTTTGGGCTGTTTCCGAGTGTTTTACTAACATTCGATGTTCACCGTGGAATGGCACAAAGAATTTAGGACGAGTTAAGGCAATCATCAGTTTTTGTTCTTCCTGACAACCGTGTCCAGAAACGTGAATACCTTTATCCCGTCCATAAACCACTTTTGCCCCTTGAAGCATCAATTTATCAATGGTGTTAACCACTGCGATAGTGTTGCCAGGAATGGGGTTAGCAGAGAATAGTACCGTGTCCCCGGGGCGAATTTTCAGTTGGGAATGTTCCTTGTTGGCAATGCGGGTCATGGCTGCCATTGTCTCACCCTGAGAGCCAGTCGTTAAAATCAGGACTTTTTCATCTGGCAGAGTACGTACTACTTGCAATGGCTGTAGTAGACTGTCTTCACACTTGATGTAACCTAGGTTGCGGGCATGAGCAATCAAATTGAGCATAGAACGACCCACAACCGATACTACCCGATTATGCTTCTGTGCTAACTCCAAAATCATATTGATGCGATGCACGCTGGAAGCAAAGGTGGTGACAAATAAGCGACCAGTAGCATTACCAAATTCCCTGTCCAGGTTGGGGTAAACTGAACGTTCCGAAGGTGTATATCCTGGTACTTCTGAGTTTGTAGAATCACTCAACAAACACAGTACACCTTGTTCGCCGTGTTCTGCTAACCTTTGTAAATCGAAGTTTTCCCCATCTACCGGTGTATGGTCGATTTTAAAGTCCCCTGTGTGGATGACCACCCCTAAAGGCGTATGAATTGCCACTGTAAAGCTATCGGCAATAGAGTGAGTGTTGCGGATATATTCTACAAAGAAATGTTGACCAATCCGTACCACATCACGCGGTTTAACTGACCTTAACTCAGTGCGATCGCGCACTCCTGCTTCTTCTAATTTTCCCTCTAGCATTGCCATTGCCAGTCTGGGACCATAAATTACAGGTATATCAAATTGCTTGAGATGAAAAGCGATACCGCCGATATGGTCTTCATGACCGTGAGTGACGATCATGCCTTTAATTTTCTGGCGGTTCTCCCGTAGATAGGTTGTATCTGGCAGGACAATATTTACCCCCAGCATTCCTTTGGTGGGAAAGGCTAGACCAGCATCTAAAAGAACAATTTCGTCCTCGTACTCAAACACACAGGTGTTTTTGCCAATTTCATGCAAACCGCCCAAAGGAATAATTTTTAGGGCAGATTTAGTTTCGCTATTTACCATTTTCTCCTTGTATTGTTGTTAGGTTTTCAGCTTTAATCACTTCAAATTCACCGAGCCTGTCATCCAAGAAAATACTACCTTTGTATTTTACAGTAGCTAATTTTCCTGGGTATTCTCAGTATTTAATAAACCGATTTTACATATATAACTCTTCTCATTTTCATTAGATACATATTTATCTTTTTTGTCTCCATTGGTAGTTTATTAAATTTCATACCTCACTCAACTACAAAATCATATATTTATGACAGTTTAAGCATAGAAATTTAAAATGCAAACCAGTTACCATTACTTTCATTGTTGATATACATAATCTAGAAACGACAAATCATTCAGCCTTACACAAGTTGCTGTCTAGGTTAAATCAAGTTTTTTTAACACCGCCTTTAACTTATCAATAGTATCTGAATCAGCCTCCCCTAGGGGCAGACGACTTGAACCAACATCCCAGCCTTGAAGTTTCAAGGCTTGTTTAATTAGAATGGGATTTGTAGTTAAAAATAAAGCTTTAAACAACGGAAATAGTTGTAAATGAATTTCTTGAGCAGTGGTGATTTGTCCAGCAGTAAACGCTTGGATCATCTGCTGTAGTTGATTACCTACCAAGTGAGAAGCTACACTCACCACCCCTGTTCCCCCGACTGCTAACAAGGGTAATGTTAGGGAATCATCTCCAGAGTAAATCTGGAATTCTTTTGGGGTCGAGCGACGGATTTCAGTAGACTGGTCTAGGTTTCCACTGGCTTCTTTAATGCCGACAATATTCTTAATTTGTGCTAACTGGGCAACAGTATCTGGATTTAGGTTTTGGCCAGTACGTCCAGGGACGTTGTATAAGAGTAGTGGCAGTTCCGGACAAGCTTGGGCTATAGCTTGAAAGTGCTGATATAGACCTGCTTGTGGTGGTTTGTTGTAATAAGGTACAACTTGTAATGAACCGTGTACTCCTATTGTAGCAGCTTTTTGGGTGGCTGCCATCGCCTCCTTAGTGGAATTAGAACCACATCCTGCTATAACCTTAGCTTTTCCTGCCACCGCCTGCAATACTTCTACAAACAACTGGTATTCTTCGTCCCAAGTTAGAGTCGGTGATTCTCCTGTTGTGCCACATACTACTAATGTATCTGTACCGTTATTAGCTAGATGTGCTGCTAATTTTGCCGCCACATCATAGTTAACACTACCGTCTGCTTTAAACGGCGTAATCATAGCGGTTAAAACTTTGCCAAATTCTCCCACCCTGTTTTCACTCCTAATCAGCCTTTTGGTTTTTCCTATAACCTATTGGTCAATAACACCTGAAATCTAATTGGCTATTTCTTTTCACTTAAAGCCTGCGCTTTTGCTGGTTTAAGTAGACTTTTTTCTACTAATAACTCCGCAATTTGCACTGCATTCAATGCAGCGCCTTTACGAATTTGGTCACCACACAGCCATAATTCCAACCCGCAGGGATGAGAAATATCTTGACGAATCCTCCCCACTAGCACTTCATCTTTACCTGTGGCTTCTATGGGCATCGGGAAGTAATTATTTTGCCAATCTTCTATTAATTTTACTCCGGGAGCGCGACTTAAAATTTCTCTGGCTGCATCTGCACTAAAGGGATTTTCAAATTCTAAATTAATTGCTTCTGAATGGGCGCGAAGTACGGGAACCCTGATACAAGTGGCAGTAATTTTTATTTCTTGGTCGCCAAAAATTTTCCGGGTTTCGTTGACCATTTTCATTTCTTCCTCACAGTAACCGAAATCGTTTAAAGGTGAGTTATGTGGGAACAGGTTGAACGCCAACTGATAAGGTAACACCTCGGCTACTGGTTGTTGTCCCTGTAAGATAGCGCTGGCTTGGGTTTTCACTTCTACCATTGCTTTAGCACCTGCGCCACTGGCTGATTGATAGGTTGAGGCGACGATACGTTTGATGGGACTTACTTGATGGAGAGGCCAAATTGCCACCGTCATCAAAATTGTGGTGCAGTTGGGGTTAGCGATAATACCTTGATGGTTAACAGCCGCTAATGGATTTACCTCTGGTACTACTAGCGGAACTTCCGGTTGCATCCGAAAGGCGCTGGAATTATCTATTACCACTGCACCTTTTGCTACAGCAACACTGACCCAAGTTTTGGATGTGGAACCCCCAGCGCTGGCTAACACTAGATCCAGATTTTCCAGGGAGCGATCGCTGACCAATTCTACTGGTAAATCTTCCCCTTTAAACCGCAGCAATCGGCCTGCACTCCGTTCTGATGCCAATAGCTTTAATTCTGCTACCGGAAAATCACGGCTTTCTAGTAATTCCAACAACTCTGTGCCCACGGCACCAGTTGCGCCCAAAATAGCTACACGATAGGATTTCGACAAATTAGCTTTCTCCTTTAAGCGATCATCATCTGTAGTTTTTACAAAAATTTGATAATTTATACTTGCTTACACTTATGGCGGTGATTTATTTTCAATAATTTTTTTTTATTTTCTGGGAATTTTCTCAATACAGTCCTTTTTTTTCTAGCTTACATGAAGTTCAACCATGTTGAAATTTTTGGAAATTTACTGTCATTGCTGCTATTATTTTCCACCTATTCTACAAAAGAATATAATAATTATACAACAACATAGTGTCCAGTAAACAAAACAAGTATCTATGGCAATTGTCAATCACGATGGATTCCAACTGTTGACACTGACTTTCACCTGCACGCATACGGACAGAGCAGACAACAAAACACATGATAGCCAGATATGCTAGTTGTTAACCAGGATATCACAGTGTTACACCTTTGAGTTAAGAAAGACGAAAATGGTTAAGTTATTGTAATAACTCAGAGTTTCAATAAGTAAAGTTATTACGGCAAATTGTCAAGTCCCTTGCCATTGGCGGTAAACTGGATATCTACTCAAGGCAGTCATCCATACAATATTGGATTTTGACAGATAACTTGTGGGCACCTTCCATTCCCAACCCAAGAGAAAACAACCCAAAGAAGCGGTAAATCGCCTATTGTGGGTATTTGTAGCCAAAAAATCAGAAATATAGAGACGAAGCATGAAAGTTACCCAGGAAAAACTTCCCGCCAGCCAAATTGGCTTGGAAATCGAGATTACGCCAGAAATTACTCAAAAGACTTACGAACAGGTAATTAAAAACTTAGCTAGTACTACAACTATTCCTGGGTTTCGTAAAGGCAAGGTACCCCGGCCGATATTGCTACAGCGCCTGGGCGTAACTCGCATCAAAGCAGCAGCATTGGAAGAACTAGTCCAAGATGGGGTAGAAAAAGCACTCAAACAGGAAGAAATTGCCGCAATTGGACAACCACAACTGCGGAGTTCCTTTGAGGAATTGATGAGTAATTATGAACCAGGCAAACCTCTGACTTTTTTAGCAGCTGTGGATGTCGAACCTGAAATTAATCTGGTACAGTACACTGGTTTGGTGGCTAAAGCCGAGGAAATCAAATACAACTCCAATCAAGTTGATGAAGTCCTAGAAAAACAAAGACAAGAGTTAGCGACCTTGATTCCCGTAGAAGGACGTGTAGCCCAAATTGGCGATGTAGCAGTAGTTGATTTTAAAGGTGTGCTGGCGAGAGGTGGAGGCGAAGAGGAAACAGCCGAGCCAACACCAATTCCCGGTGCTGAAGCCACAGATTTTCAACTAGAATTGCAAGAAGATAAATTTATTCCCGGTTTTGTATCAGGGATGGTGGGGATGAATCCTGGAGAAACTAGGGAAATTGCGGCTCAGTTCCCAGATCCTTACGCTAACGAGGAGTTAGCTGGAAAAGCAGCAACTTTCACAGTCACACTGAAAGAACTGAAAGAAAAAGAATTACCAGAATTGAACGATGACTTCGCCCAGGAAGTTAGTGACTTTGATACCTTGGATCAACTGCGTGCTTCTTTAGAAGAACGATATCAAAAAGAAGCTGAGGAAAAAACTAAATCCAATCAGCAGGAAGCTTTACTGGTAGAACTGCTCAAGAATGTAGAAGTTGACTTACCAGTAACCTGGATTGAGAAAGAAATAGATGCGATGCTGACTCAAACAGCAATGCGGCTTTCTCAGCAAGGATTGGATGTGAAACGGCTGTTTACTCAAGATATTATCCCCAAATTGCGGGAGCAATCGCGCAATGAGTCCATTGAACGCCTAAAACGGTCTCTGGCGTTAATGGAAGTGAGCAAACGCGAATCTATCAATGTAACACCTGAAGAAGTTGAAACCAGAGTCTCCGAATTGATGCAGCAGTACGCAGACCAAGAAATTGATGCTGAAAGACTGCGCTCAGTGGTGGAAGACGAACTTTTAACCGAAAAAATTGTTGATTGGCTGCTAGAACATTCATCAGTGGAACTTGTCCCCGCAGGTTCTCTCTCTACCCCAGCAGAAACAGCCACAGAGTCTGAAACCACTGTACTTGAAACTGAGGAACAAGTCCCCCCCGCTAGTACAGAACCAATATAATCTGTGGTAAGACCCGATTAATCGCGCTTTCACAAAAAGTGCTGAGTAAAAAATCTTACTACTCGGCACTTTGCTTGAGAGACGTGATAAATATCTCCACAGCAAATTCCGGGAACACATAGCATAAAATTGGAAGAAATCAGCTATCTCTGATGGCTTTACCTTGATCTCCTGCACCCAGAGCTATATTCATAAGGCATAATAGTTAAGAAACAGGTCAAATAAAATTGCATTCCTAACTAGTCCTAACTTAATTCTCAATTTTTTCTTATATGCTTGTATCTCAGTTGGCAAATTACCCCATCCATAGTTTAAGCAGCATCAAAATTAGCTCCCACTTGAGCCAACCGACTAACATTGTACCCATGGTGGTAGAGCAGTCTGGCATGGGAGAAAGGGCTTTTGATATTTACTCCCGCCTCCTGCGGGAGCGGATTATCTTTTTGGGTACTCCCATAGATGATGCTGTCGCCAATTCAATTGTGGCTCAATTGCTTTACCTAGACTCCGAAGACTCAGAAAAAGATATCCAACTGTATATCAATTCTCCTGGCGGTTCTGTCTACGCAGGGATGGCAATTTATGATACAATACAGCAGATACGTCCAGATGTTGTTACCATATGTTTTGGATTAGCCGCCAGTATGGGAGCATTTCTATTAGCAGCAGGTTCTGCTGGTAAACGTATGTCCCTACCAGACTCTCGCATCATGATTCACCAACCACTGGGGGGTGCTCAAGGTCAAGCCATTGATATTGAGATTCAAGCGAGAGAAATTCTTTATGTTAAGGCTCAGTTGAATCAGTTACTTAGTCATCACACTGGTCAACCCCTAGAAAGACTTGAAGCAGATACTGAACGCGACTTTTTTATGTCGGCGGAAGAAGCAAAAAATTACGGTTTAATTGATCAAGTCATTTCCAGACAAAACATTCCCTCCACAAGGGAAAAGGTCACTATTCTGAAATAAGAGGCTGGTATGTCTAAGTACGACTCCCATTTAAAATGTTCGTTTTGTGGCAAGTCTCAAGAGCAAGTACGTAAATTAATCGCAGGTCCGGGAGTCTACATCTGCGATGAATGCGTTGACTTGTGTAATGAAATCCTCGATGAAGAGTTACTTGACACAAATGCTGCTGCGTCACAACCAGCACCAAAATCAGAACCACCTCAAAAACGTCGTGTCCGTTCTTCTAATTTCTCACTTAACCAAATTCCTAAACCCAGAGAAATTAAAAATTATCTGGACGAACACGTGATTGGTCAAGACGAAGCTAAGAAAGTATTATCAGTAGCAGTTTATAACCACTACAAACGTCTAGCAGCTATTCAGTCGAAAGGCAAAAATGGCGCAGACGACGCAGTAGAACTGCAAAAGTCTAATATTTTACTAATTGGCCCCACGGGTTGCGGTAAAACCCTATTGGCGCAAACCTTGGCAAAAATCTTGGATGTACCCTTTGCTGTGGCTGATGCTACAACACTCACAGAAGCAGGGTATGTTGGTGAAGATGTGGAAAATATCCTGCTGCGACTGTTACAAGTGGCAGATTTAGATGTAGAGGAAGCCCAGCGAGGTATTATCTATATTGATGAAATAGACAAAGTAGCTCGCAAAAGTGAAAACCCTTCTATCACACGGGATGTTTCCGGTGAAGGCGTGCAGCAAGCTTTGCTGAAAATGTTAGAAGGGACAATCGCCAATGTCCCTCCTCAAGGAGGACGTAAGCATCCTTATCAAGACTGTATCCAGATTGATACCAGTAATATTCTGTTTGTCTGTGGTGGGGCTTTCGTCGGTTTAGAGAAGGTGGTAGAAAATAGAATAGGCAAAAAATCTATTGGTTTTGTGCAGCCGGGAGAAAATCAGTCCAAAGAAAAACGGGCAGCCGATGTTCTCCGCTATCTAGAACCAGATGACTTAGTGAAGTTTGGTATGATTCCCGAATTTATTGGACGTGTGCCAATGACAGCTGTGGTAGATCCTTTAGATGAAGAAGCACTGATGGCAATTTTGACTAAACCACGCAGTGCTTTGGTGAAACAGTACCAAAAGCTGCTCAACATGGATAACGTCCAATTAGATTTTAAACAGGATGCTTTGCGGGCGATCGCTCAAGAAGCCTACCGCCGCAAAACGGGCGCTCGAGCCTTGCGGGGCATTGTGGAAGAATTGATGCTTGATGTCATGTACGAATTACCATCTCGTAAGGATGTTAATCGCTGCATGGTCACTAAGGAAATGGTAGAGAAGCGCTCAACAGCTGAATTAATAGTACATCCATCTTCCTTACCTAAGCCAGAATCAGCTTAGTAGTCATTAGTCATTGGTCATTGGTCATTAGCGTTTGACTTTTGACTTTTGACCGAAATGTCAACGGCGAGCGGAGCTAATGGCTTCAGACATGGGGGTTAGCCGTTGGCGATTTCAATCGCCTTCCCCATTCTTAAAATAGTTCGCTTGCACTAATAACTCTAATTTTTGCTTTTTCTCTAATATTATACCATCCCCTAGGTGTTAAAACTACGGTGGTTTTTGTTTTAACTTCATCATGAAGTATTGGTATATTTTTTAATCTTTTTTATCCTTTCATGGTTGCCATTGTGAGATATACTATGTATACTATTATGCCAAATTACTTTTGACTTTTGAATTTTGAAAAATGCCTTATATTTGTGTTCGTGGTGTTGAGCATTATTATCAATGGGTGAGAAAACCATCTGCTGCTTTGGTGAAGCCTGTTATGGTTTTTATTCATGGTTGGGCTGGTTCAGCTAGGTACTGGAAAAGTACGGCTGATGCTTTAGTAGACCAATTTGATTGTTTACTCTACGATTTGCGCGGTTTTGGTCGTTCTCGTGGAAAAAGCACCATAGCACAGCACCAGTCAAACCGGGGAACATCAGCCGTAATCAAAGAGTTAACTTACGAGCTAGAAGAATATGCTCAAGATTTAGCAGCTTTACTCGATGAGTTACAAATCCAGTGCGTTTATCTTCATGCTCATTCAATGGGTGCATCTATTGCTACATTATTTATCAACAGCTATCCCCAACGAGTAGAACGAGGGATTTTAACCTGTAGCGGCATTTTTGAGTATGACGAAAAGGCCTTTACTGCTTTTCATAAATTTGGTGGTTACGTAGTCAAATTTCGTCCTCAATGGCTAAGTAGAATACCATTCGTTGACAGAATATTTATGGCTAGATTCTTGCACAAACCCATTGCTAATTCAGATCGTCAGGCTTTTTTGCAAGATTTTCTGGCAGCAGACTATGAGGCTGCATTAGGTACAATTTATACTTCTGTGAGCAAGGCACAAGCGGAGTTAATGCCTAATGAGTTTGCCAAACTGACAGTACCCACTTTGCTGGTGGCTGGTGAGTATGACCGGATTATTCCTGCTCAGATGGGGTGTAAAGCGGCAGCAAAGAGTGACAAAATTGATTTTACTATTATTCCCAATACATCCCATTTTCCCATGTTGGAAGATGCAGCCACTTACTTACAACGAGTGCAAGAGTTTTTGCAGGTAACTCTGGGTTGAGCGGAAATTGCTAACCCAAACCAAGTTCACGTTTTAACAAACTAATTGACTTAGAACCAATGTAGTTTTCCACCTTAATAAGTTTGGGTGGACGGATAATGTCGTTAAGTAATGCTTGTACTGCTGCATGTACGCTAGGAAAACTGGCTTGATCGCTGACAATTACTTGCGCTCGTTTAACAACGGCTTGCAGTTTATACGCATCTTTGGGTTGTGCTGTCATTATCAATAGCTCATCTCCTCGTAAACCGTGAAGAATGACTTCCGCAGCACGAGCAATTCCAGCACTCAAACTCACTATACCTACGCAATTTTCCCTGGGCAAAGTTTTCAGCAAACTCAGTTCCCTGGCGTAGTCATATATATCTAAAGGAATCACACGTACAGCTTTGGGTGCGGCGATCGCTTCCACATCGCTGATGAAATAACGGCTTGTCACCACTGTCGCCGAGCTAGTTTTATCTAATACAGCCGTTAATTCTTCCATGGCCACTAACCGTACAGGTATGTTTAGAGAGATTTCCAACTCATGCACCATCAATTCACCCGCACCCATGTCATGAGAGGGAACTACAACCAATACTTGGGCGCTACAACGTAAGCGCCAATCAATTTCACCTAAAAATAGTTCCCGCGCTTGATTGAGTGAATAGCCTTGAGCAAGCATATCATTCAGTGCTTTTTGCACCAATTTATACCCATCTTCGTTTTGTTTTTTGATCGCGGGCGATTGCAGCCAGCTACCGCCTTCATCACCTCGGCTACGCACATAAATTCCCGAACCAGCTAGACTTTCCACAAACCCTTCTTCTTCCAACTGACGGTAAACTTTACTGATGGTGTTACGGTGTAAACCTGTTTGCATGGCTAATGACCGCGTGCTGGGCAACTTGTATCCAGGTGGATATTGTCGGCAAGCGATGGCAAACCGAATTTGATTAAATAATTGGTTTGAAGCGGGAATTTCACTGTCTGGCTGAATACGGAATTGAATCATTACCAAACCTGTTGATAGTGGTAGAAGCAAATAAATAACTGCATTGATTACATATTTGATATTTTATATACACAAAGCACTTTTTGGGTAGAAATTTTTTCTACCCGCACTTTGATTGGCAAATGGTCTCTAGTTACTGGCATAGTTATATCAAAGAATCACATCTTCAATCTTTTATGCAAGAGCAAATAATAAATACCACAACCGTTAATCTTTCGCAAGATAATCTGGAAATATCGGCGTATTTGGCTTTGCCACAGGCATCTGGTTCTTATCCGGGAGTTGTGGTACTACAAGAAATTTTTGGTATCAATGCTCATATTCGCGCAGTCACAGAACGAATTGCTAAACAAGGATACGTAGCCATCGCCCCGGCACTTTTTCAACGTCAGGCTCCCGGTTTTGCAACAGGCTACACTCCAGAAGATATTGAAATTGGCAGAAAGTATGCCTGGACCCAAACTCAAGCATCAGAGTTGTTGAATGATATTCAATCAGCCCTAGACTATCTCAAGACTTTACCCCAAGTGAAACTAAATAGCTTTGGCTGTATAGGCTTTTGTTTTGGTGGTCATGTAGCCTATTTAGCTGCTACACTACCAGATATTAAGGCGACTGCTTCCTTTTACGGTGCTGGCATTCCCACTCGCACACCAGGAGGCGGCGCTCCCAGTCTCACTCTGACCCCGGAAATAAAAGGCACAATATATGCTTTTTTTGGCATGGAAGATGCCAGCATTCCCAGGCAACAAGTAGATCAAATAGTCGCAGAATTAGAAAAATACCAAATTTCTCATCGTGTGTTTCGCTACGATGGATCTGACCACGGATTTTTCTGTGACCATCGCGCCAGCTATAATCCTAAAGCCGCAGCTGATGCTTGGGAGCAAGTAAAACAACTTTTTAGCAGTGTGTTAAAGGACTAGAAGGAATTGGTCAATATTCCATCTGTTTAGGTTGTTTTGCCTACCGAACAGTAATGCCATAATTATTTAACACTCCCACTAGGTGGGAATTTGTTAGGCGTTGAGTAAAACTCCAATGGCATTAAATTAACAAATAATAATTTATCTTCAATCGTCATGAACTCCGAATCGAAAGTTTCTCAACCAGCCAACTCGTCCTTTACAATGGACGATTTTGCCAAAGCACTAGAAGTACACGACTACCAGTTTCAAAAGGGACAAGTTGTATCTGGAAAAGTGTTTCAACTTGAGTCTGATGGAGCCTATGTAGATATTGGTGGCAAGTCATCGGCTTTTCTCCCCCGTGATGAGGCTTCTTTGCGAGCAGTCACGGATTTATCACAGCTGCTACCATTACATGAGGAACTGGAGTTTTTAATTATCCGAGATCAGGATGCAGAGGGTCAGGTAACTCTTTCCCGTAGACAGCTGGAAATTCAGCAAATCTGGGAACGAGTGACACAAATGCACGAAGCGGGCCAGACGGTGCAAGCCAGGGTAACAGGTGTGAATAAAGGCGGTGTTACCGTTGATATCCTCTCTTTGCGAGGATTTATTCCGCGATCGCAATTAGCAGAGCGTGATAAATTAGAGGCGCTGGTAGGGCAAAGTTTGACTGTAAGTTTTTTAGAAATTAATCGTAATGCCAAAAAACTGATCCTTTCCCAGCGATTGGCTACTCGTTCTAGCAATTTCAGCTTATTAGAACTAAATCAAGTAGTAGAAGGTAAAGTTACTGGTATTAAACCTTTTGGAATATTTGTAGATTTAGATGGACTCAGTGCCTTGCTACATATTAAGCAAATTAGCCAAAAATTCATTGAATCTCTAGAAAAATTCTTTCAAGTCGGTCAAACAATCAAAGCTGTAATTATTGACTTAGATGAGGGTAAAGGTCGTGTAGCTCTTTCTACCAGAATTTTAGAAAACTTCCCCGGTGAATTACTAGAGAATTTTGATGAGGTTATGGCTTCAGCAGAAGCCCGTGCTAATCGAGCTATCAACAAAACTGCTGAATAATTGCCGAGTTTCACGCCAATTTTTGGGCTTTTTCCTCTTGGCGTGAGGCATTGTTTTTGATATTTTTTCATACCTACTGAACGGAGAGGGGGAGATTCGAACTCCCGGAGGTTTTAGCCTCATCCGATTTCAAGTCGGACGCAATCGACCACTCTGCCACCTCTCCAATAAAACTGTCAAGCTTTTTAATTAATCCACAACAAAGCACTACCATAACACTTTTGTGGCATATTCACAAGCTGACAGACAATATTATATCTCATCTTCTGGGGGAATTGCACTACTAAAGGCAAATATTTCCGCAGGGCTGCGCTATCGCTGGTACAAAATTTCCTCCACAGTTACCTGGAAATTATAGCCCACCCAGACCAAGGAGACTTGGGACACTTCACCCCCTGTCAAGTAAACAAGGGAAAAATTACGCAGTTTTTCCCCCTGATTTTCTAAAATCCTGGGTACAGTTGCCGCGTTCAGGTAAATTGTTCCCTCTGGACTTTTAAATATAGTTTTGCGCCGCACTTTTTTAGTGTGTCTTAAAGTACGGTGCATATGACCAAATGTCACCAGAGGAATGGTTTTACCAGCCGTGAGAGCTTGAGAAATAGCTGCGCCCAGGTCTGGGTCGCCAAAGTCGCCACCGATGGGATGCCAGTCCTTACCACAGGGATCTTCAGGGCGATCGCCTAAACCACTGGGTCCATTGTGACCGAGAAAAATAATTGTTTCGTAAGCAGCCCTGTTTACGGCTTTAACGATTAGGTCGGTGGACTCCTCCAGACTTGTCACACCATAACGTTCTTGCACAATGTCGGCGAATTTCCACTCTGGCCCACCCCATGTAAAGGGACGACCCCCCACCACAGTTAAATTCCAGTCGGGAAAATCCAGTTTACTGTAACCTACATGGGCTGGCCCTAATAAATCCAGCTGTTCTTGTACCCAATCTGACTGGGAGCGGTCGTAGGGACATTTCTTACGTCCCCATTCCGTGGCTGTGTACCAGGCATCGTGGTTTCCCATCACAGCTGCTTTGGGAATGTCGAGGGAGGCGATCGCTCTCACCACGTCCACCGATTCATTGCCAAAATCGCCCACAAATAGCACTAGGTCAACACCCAGATGCTTGAGTGCAGTGCCATCTTCTAATTCCCATTGGTCGTGAACATCTCCAACTACAGCAATTTTTAGGGTTATTGATTTCGTTTTTTGACTGGTCATGCCACTTTCCTTGCAGTCTATCTCCAGCATATGAAACTCCGTCGGATTTGGACATAACTCGGCAAACTCTACTGTCTACCACTTTTGGTAAAAACTACTATAATTGAATCCACAGAACAAAACGTGCAAATTCAAGCAAACCCTAACTGTGTTTACCACTGCAATACCTCAAACCCCACTGGGCGAACTACCACTAGATTTATTTACTGCCATTGAGAGTCTCAAACAAGAACTCAATGCGGTTATCCTAGCCCATTACTATCAAGAACCAGACATTCAAGATATCGCTGACTTTATTGGCGATTCATTACAACTGGCCAAAGCCGCAGCCACAACAAATGCAGATGTGATTGTTTTTGCTGGTGTTCACTTTATGGCAGAAACGGCAAAAATACTTAATCCTGATAAATTGGTGCTGTTACCAGATTTAGATGCTGGTTGTTCTTTAGCAGATAGTTGTCCACCAGAAGCATTTGCAGCTTTTAAAGCAGCGCATCCGGATCATTTGGTGGTTTCTTACATCAACTGCTCGGCTGAAATTAAAGCCATGAGCGATATTATCTGTACTAGTTCCAACGCTGTTAAGATTATCCAACAAATACCCCAATCACAACCAATTATTTTTGCCCCAGACCGGAATTTGGGGCGGTATGTCATGGAACAAACTGGACGAGATTTGCTGCTTTGGCAAGGTAGCTGTATTGTTCATGAAACTTTTTCGGAAAAGAAAATTGTCCAGTTAAAAATTACTCATCCTGAAGCAGAAGCGATCGCTCATCCAGAATGTGAAAGTACTGTATTGCGTCATGCCAGTTTTATCGGTTCAACCGCCGCTTTACTCAAATATTGTCAAAATAGCCCGACAAAACAATTTATCGTGGCTACAGAGCCGGGGATCATTCATCAAATGCAAAAACTGGCTCCTGATAAGCACTTTATTCCGGCCCCTCCATTGAATAACTGTGCTTGTAACGAATGTCCATTCATGCGATTAAACACTCTGGAAAAATTATATTTAGCCATGAAAAATCTTACCCCTGCCATCACTATGGCAGAAGACATACGCATTGCGGCTCTGCGTCCCATTCAGAGGATGTTAGAAATGAGTGTTTAGTTAAAAGATGTTGTAGTCATTTTGTGGAGGCGTGAAATTTTGCGTCTCTACACCACCCAAAACTATAACTTACTTTTCTCCGCTTCTGTTTGTGCCACTTTACTATACTTTCTGTATAGTTGAGTGCGGATCTTAGCTTCCTCATAGCGCCTGTGATCAGGTGTCACCATACTCATTAAATCTGAAGCCCGTTGCCACTCTGCTGCTAATTCTAACCATTGAGTTGAGGTATTAGCTATTTTACCTGTATCAGAGGCTCGGTTGGCAATTCGCACAGCCTCTGCAAAATGATCTTCCAAAGGAGCAGAAACCCTATTATTAAAATCACCCGGTGAGCTTTTCTCCATTGGTGTGATAGAAAATTTAAAGGTTTCTAGTTTTATCAGGTTGATTAATTTATCACCTAACAGGGCATACACAAACCAAGTAAGTAACAGAAGTGAACATAAACCAACTGCTGCTGGTATTCTTTTTGTGGATGAATTTTTACGAAGTCCTAAAGATGGAGAAAATTGGGTTTTGGGTAAATGTATTTTTATTAATTCACTTTGAGCTTGTTTTAAATCTGTCATCAAGCGCTTGAAAATATGGGGCTGAGTTAATGTAATTTCCTGTGACCAAAGCAATTGATGATCACCATGACGATAAATTTCTGTTAGCCAGAGTAATTGCTGTTCTCTAACAATTCGACTATTGATATTAACTCGACGAATATTACGGGGTGAGATGGAATTGAGGATTTGCTGGATTTGTTCTACAAGAGTAGCCTGGTCAAGTTGTTCTTCTCTAGCCGCTTCACATAGAAGTTGTAACACACCATCGGCAAAAATGGCTCTGGTTCTCACCCCGAACTTAGCCAGTTTTTCGTTCAATAATTGAATAATCGCTGCTACACTTCCTTGGTGAGCCTGCCAAGCGATATCATTGATACCATCTGCTATTTGAACTTTAGTGCTAGATGTTGCACCCTGGGTGATTAACTGACTCATCACTTTAAACAATCCATTCTACTGGTTTTTACTTTGTCTTCAATTTTACGAGTAAAAATACAACTCGCCAAATAAAATCACAAAAATTAAGGCTTTTTTTGGTTGATAAGCAGAAGTTTTTATTGGTGTATAGTTTACTTGTGTAAGATTGTATATCATTATTTCAGCGATCGCCTATGGTTATATAGTAGATAAATTTGACTCACTAAAGCCCAAACATCAAACTAAGTTGTTAATATGCTAACTTTAACCCAACTAAAACCGCCTAATCCTGATGTTGCCGTCATGTTCACCCTAACACTGACAGCAGAAGAACGCACTCGCAGTCGTCATCGCTGGGAAACAGAAGATGGCACAGTTATATTTTTGCGTTTACCCAGAGGAACATTACTGCGAGATGGTGATATTTTGCAAGACGAAACCAGTCAAGAAAAGGTGAAAATTATTGCTAAACCAGAACCGATTTTAACTGTTTTTGCTCAAACACCGCTTTTATTAATGCGGGCAGCATATCATTTGGGAAATCGCCATGTACCCATAGAAATTACCTCTAGCTATCTACGCTTATTACCAGATTCTGTTTTACGTACCATGTTAGAACAACTGGGGCTGGAAATTAGAGAGGAAATCACACCATTTCACCCAGAATTAGGCGCTTATGGACACCATCACCCTCACTGATGCCAATTTTTTATCTATATTGCAGTTAGGTAGCCCCGGTTTGCCTGTGGGAGCATATAGCTATTCTGAAGGATTAGAACTACTCGTAGAAAATGGCACTATTTCACATCAAGCTAGTTTAAAACATTGGTTACAGGCAGAATTACAATATGGGGCAATTCGCTTAGATGGGGCGGTGATGGTACGAGCAGAAAAGTCTGCTAGAATTGGCGATAGGTCAGCCTTATGTCGGTGGAATATGTGGTTATCTGCTGCTAGAGAAACCGAAGAACTACGGGCTTGTAGTTGGCAGATGGGGCGATCGCTGGCCCAGTTGCTTGGTAAACTACAACCACAGATCATGCCTTTGGTTGATGCTGTCAATGATCCCTGCAATTATGCCATTGCTTTTGGTATTGCTGTTGCTCATGGGCAAATCAATATTAAAGCAGCTTTGCTGGCATATGTGCATAGTTGGGCTACTAATTTAATTACTGCTGGGGTAAAACTCATTCCCCTTGGCCAAACTGCGGGACAAAATTTATTGTGGGAATTACAACCATTAATTAGCGCTGTGGTAGAGGAAATGCTAGCTTTGGAAGATGACGAACTCAGGTGTTGTAGTTGGGGGTTGTCCTTGGCCAGTATGCAGCATGAAACTCAGCATACAAGATTGTTTAGGAGTTAGATAAAAAACTATGAGTGCATTACGTGTAGGAGTAGCAGGTCCAGTAGGTTCCGGGAAGACGGCTTTAGTGGATGCCATGTGTAAGGCTTTGCGTCACCAGTATCAACTGGCTGTGGTGACAAATGATATTTATACTCAAGAGGATGCTCAGTTTTTGGTGCGTTCTCAAGCATTAACAAGCGATCGCATTTTGGGAGTAGAAACTGGCGGCTGTCCCCACACAGCAATTCGTGAAGATGCTTCCATGAATTTGGCAGCCATTGAACAATTAGAAAACGAATTTATTGATTTAGATTTAGTGTTTTTGGAAAGTGGCGGCGATAATTTAGCGGCTACTTTTAGTCCGGAATTGGTAGATTTAACAATTTATGTAATTGATGTGGCAGCAGGTGATAAAATTCCCCGCAAAGGTGGACCCGGTATTACTAAATCTGATTTGTTGGTAATTAATAAAATTGATCTTGCCGCCCATGTTGGAGCAGATTTAGAGGTGATGAGACGAGATGCTGAGACAATGCGCGGTGATCAACCTTTTATTTTTACAAATTTGAAAACTCAACAAGGGCTGGCAGATGTAATTAAATTTATAGAGTTACATACAGCAAAAATGAGTTAGTAAAGACAAAATTTTATTTTCTGAAAATTATATTTAGCTTAGTTATAGCATTTCTTAAACACGTGAGATACAAATGTAAATGATCAAAGTCTTCTCGTGAGAGCATCTTGCTCGCTGCTTAATACATCTGTTTCCCCTAATGATGTACCTCACCTGGCTGACGGGGCGACAAACAAGACAGTGTAAAGAATGTAACGATTTATGGTAAAAAAAGATAGGTCAAATATTGTCAATAAGACCTATCTAATGAAAATATCGTCTCCTCGGACATTATATTAATTTCTGCACAGAACCTTTACACAGTGAAATTAGCTGTAGTTAAAGTCCCCGTTAATCCCGTCACTTCCATCACCGCGTCGGTATTAGCATTAAACCCAGCTACCCCATCGTTAATGGCCACAAAAGTTCGACTACCAAAGGTGAATTGAACCACCGCATGGGCGCTGAGGTTAGTTAATATCGCACTTATAGCCGCAGTGTCGAAGGTGGCAGGACTCCCCACATTGTTAAACTCAGTAGCAGCATTACTGACAGCAAAGCTATCTTGATTAGCATTGAAATCAGTGATGACATCAAATTTATTTAACAGTGAATTGGTCAGGTTTTCGTAGACAAAGACATCATTACGACCACGACCCAGTAAGATATCTTTACCGTTGGTGCCAATCAGGGTATCATCACCATTTGTTCCCTTGATGATGTTGTCAGCTTGGTAGATTTTCAGATGACGGAACTGACTGTTAGCTGTCGGATTAGCTACATCGTGGTCATTCACCAACGTAAGGTAGTTAAAGTTGCCTGTAAAGTAATCTCCTACGTTAATGGTGTAAGCCTTCCACCCGTGACCTGTAGTGTAGTTTTTATAGTTTTTCTGTCCCCAATTTTGAGTACCACTGAGTTGGAAAAAGTTTTGGGGGTTATTGTGGTCATTATTCATGTCAAAGCCAATACCGTGAATTTCTCCT
>NZ_JANQDH010000078.1 GCF_029891735.1 Chrysosporum bergii ANA360D | reverse complement strand
GGGAGAATGAGCAGCCCATAGACTCAAAACCGTTTGTAAATCTAATTGGCTAGTACCCGTTTCTTCTTTAATTTGATTCACATTTGGCAAAGGTAAACGCAAAAATCGGATTTGATTCCACCAATGATTTAAAATGCTGCTCTGAGCAGCCACAGGATCATGGGGAAATACTGCACCCACTTCTAAAGACAGTAAAACAGCAGTATACTCACCACTAGCGGTGAGTTCCTGTGCTAGAGTGAGCATGGCAGTAGTTTTTCCAGTTTGTCTAGGGGCGTGGATGACAAAATAATTTTGCTGGTCTATGAGTCGCTTTAATTGCGGTAAGCGCTCTCTAGTGGGTAGCATATAGTGAATGTCGGCTTTACAAGGTCCGGCGGTATTAAACCATTTAGTCATTATTTTTTTAATAGGGAATAAGTCAATTGTAGTGCAAGCATCCTACTCGCACTACAAGACGATCATTTACATTTGTATCTGACGTTTTTAACAAATGCTATAGACTCTGGTTAGGATATTAGTTTAATTTAAATTAGATTTAAATTAAATTTAAATTTCATCCCATGCACACAGCCAGAGTAATATTCTCATTCACTGCTATTCTTGCCTGTAGCCTTATATCTTGTGCATCAGTCACGGAGTCTAAATCATCTCAGTCTTTGCAAAAACCCCAGCCAAATTTAAAAGCAGACAATAGCCCTGATCCAGCAATTATCCTCAAGGAAGTGATTAGCCGTCAGAAAAGTTTGCAGGTTTGCAACTTTGAATTTGACCCCAAAGCAGCACAGGAATGGTCAAAAGTCTACACTGGAGACCAAGGTAAACACTTAGTACAGCTACTTTGCTTTATGGCTGCTTATCAAGGTGCATTTACTTTTCTGCAAGTAGACAGCAACCAGCCAGAATTGAAAATTGAACCTTTAGGACTAGAACTGGCGGGATTTCCTGACTTTGACCCCAAAACTAAGATATTATCCAACGCTTATAAATTAACAGGTGCTGGTAGTTGTGTCCAAGAAACTCAATACTATTGGAATAATGACCAGCTCACGTTAATTAGTTCTGAAGTCAAGGATCAAGTTCCTAATGGTTGTCAAGAATTAGGAGCGCGATCGCCTTCAGATGATCAGCTTATCACCACTGAAAACGTCGGAGTTGCCAAACTGGGCATGACTTTAGGGGAACTCCAGCAAATTTTAGGGGACAATGCCACATTTGAACCAGCCCCCCTGGGGGTTGATGCGGGAACAGGAATTAAAGTTAATCAAGATGGTAATGTGCAGTATTTCTTAGGTTTTGCTGAGGGCGACCAGTTACCCTCAACTAACTCCCAAATTACCATGATTACAGTTGTTAACCCCAACTACAGAACAAAAGAGGGAATAGGTCCAGGAACTCCGCTGAAAGCAGCAGTTGCAGCCTACGGAAAAGCCACCATTGCCTACAACTTGAATAATGAAGCACGGGAGTATATTAAATTTGCCCAAGGACTAAGCACCAATCCTGGGGTATTAATCAGGTCAAATCAAGGCACACTAACAGACTTTGCTGGCATCTATCCTGATCCACAAAGTGAATTCAACCAAACCCAAAACTATCATAATCATGCAGCTATTGGTTCGATTACCATCAACCAATAACTCTGTCTGAACCACTGGGTTTGCCTATCAAACCATTGTGATGATCGCGTAGCAATATCAGTTTAGAATCCCCTGGGATTCCATCCAGGGGAGAAGTCAAAATCCTAAATCTATCGCTATACGATGGGCGCAAGCAAAACCGGAAAAAGCCACGGCGTTTAACCCCTGACCAGGAAAGGTACTATCTCCCACACAATACAGTCCCGGAATAGCAGTACGATTAAATGGCATACCCAGTAACCCCCGTAACTTCCGCCGAGGAATTGGACCGTAAGTACCATCCTCACGTCCTAAAAAGCGTTGATGAGTCCGGGGTGTTCCCACTTCTAGATAATCTAAACCAGCATCTAAACCGGGAAAAATCTTTTCTAGTCGGTCGATAACTTCCCCAGCAGCAGCTTCTTTCTTAGCCTCATACTCACTAGCAGAAAGTCCTTGCCAATTATCAATCCAGTCTGGTGTAAAGGCGTGAATGATATGATATCCCTTTGGTGCTAAATCTGGGTCTAGTAATGTGGGAATGGAAACAAAAAGTGTTCCGCCAGGTGCGGTCATTTGCTGCCAATCTTCCAGAATTATATGATGGCACTCTGTCCCATCAGGCAACACAGCCGCTTCTACTCCCATATGCAGGCTCAAAAAACTTGGTGATTTTTTATAGCTTTGTTGCCATTTTTTCTCATTATTAGGTATTTTATCTCCAGGTAGTAACTTGGTAAAAGTATCCCACTGTGTAGCATTAGAAACTATCCGTTTACCACGATAAACCTTACCATTAGCTAATTGCACACCAACGGCTTTTCCTTGTTCTGTCAGAATTTTAGTTACTCTGGCTTGGTACTGAATCTTACCTCCAGCCTTTTCTAAACCCTCTACCAACTTTTGGGCGATTGTCCCTACTCCCCCTTTAGGATAGTTAACTCCCCCATAATGTCGATCAGAAAACACCATCCCAGCGTTAATCATGGGAGTCAAGTCTGCACTTACCACCGACCAAGAATAACATTCTATGTCAATAAATTTCAATAATTCTTGGTCTTTAATATAGCGTCGCGCCACATCCCCAACATTTTGAGGCAGATATTTAACTAGGCCCAGACAGGCTAAAGGATGCTGCAAAAATGTCCGCAGTAAATACCCACGTTCTTCTAGAGATAGTAACTCTATACTGTTGAGGCAATGAAACACCTTCCAGCATTCGTCATAAAAGCGACGAATACCCGCTTCTTCATGGGGAAAGTAAGCAATAAGATTTTGCAAAAATTTTTCATAAACTCGCTCAACTTTTAAGTCTAATTTGTTGGGCAAGTGATAGTGAACTTGTACTGGATCAATAATTGTTTCTTGGCTGACCTTCACAGTATTTAAAGCGCGGGTGAGTAAATTGGTAGTACCTTGTGCCCCAAATCCAAAAATCATTGATGCCCCAACGTCAAATTTATAGCCTTGGCGCTCAAAATAGCCAGAACTACCCCCCGGAATTAAATAACGTTCTAATACCAGCACCTCAGCGCCTTTCGCTGCTAACTGTGTTGCTGTCACCAAACCGCCAATTCCAGAGCCAATTATAATTACGTCCAATACGTCCAATGTACTATGCAGGGATGGAGACATAAACCGAGATACTCAATCTAAAACAACGGATAAATTAGTATTTTATATCACTTTATACTCAATAGCAATTTACTCCAATAAAAAGAGGGACAAGCCCGCTACTGCCGGCTAATCCCGTCTGCCGATCCTTAAAGAGAGGAGAACACTAAAAATAATATAGCTTTGATTGAGAATATATGTCAACTATTAATGAAAAAATTTTTCAATAAATTCAACAAAGCAGAAAAACCCTGAAAACCAAGGAAAAACAGCAACTCAGTTACCGTTAGCCTAAGTTTTGTGCAGAAATGAAAGCTAACTCTACCGTTTCCGTTGCTTTGATGTTAAAATACTTGGCAGCAAATCTAGGTCAGTCACCATGAGTAGACAGGCTGATGAGTTGCAGTTACAAAATAAAAGCCCCATTATCCGGCTATGACCCTACAACTGCGTGTTTATGTTCCACCCCATCCCTTAATCAAGCACTGGCTGGCAGTTGCCCGTGATGTCGCCACGCCTCCGGTATTATTTCGTAGTGCCATAACTGAATTAGGAAGATGGCTAACCTACGAAGCAGCCAGAGAGTGGTTACCAACCATGGAAACCATGGTACAGAGTCCCTTAGATTCCTGTCCAGCTACTTTGATAGACCCAGAAGTACCCGTGGCAGTTGTCCCCATTCTCCGGGCAGGTCTGGGATTATTAGAAGGGGCGCAATCTTTGTTGCCGCTAGCCTCAATATACCATTTGGGCTTAGTCCGCAATGAAGAAACCCTTGAACCTACCTGTTATTTGAATAAATTACCAGAAAAGTTTGACCCCCAAACTAGGGTTTTAATCACTGACCCCATGTTGGCAACAGGGGGATCAATTATGTTAGCAATGGCAGAATTAACACAACGGGGTATAGACCCGGCTATGACAAGAATTGTTTGCGTAGTGGCAGCCCCACCGGCTTTACAAAAACTGAGCGCAGCCTATGCTGGTTTAAATGTTTACACAGCAACTATTGATGAAATAGTTAATAATCAGGGGTATATAGTACCGGGATTAGGAGATGCAGGCGATCGCATTTATGGGACATAAGCTAGTATGCAGCTATGGGAGAAAAATAACTAAGGCGGTAATTTATGAGTCAACGTGATGGTTTTGCAGGTGGTTTTTTAGCAGGGACGATTTTTGGTAGCATAGTAGGAGGTATTATCGGTGCTGCAATTGTTTCCCGACAAAATGGAGAATTGACAGCAGAAGAGACAGAATTAACCAACGGACAAACAGGAAGTAAAAAAGTATTTCCCAAACGTCGGCGGATGTTCGCCTCAGATAACGAAGCTATGGAAATGGAAACAGCCAGGCGATCGCTTGAAGATAAAATTGCCCAACTTAATGCCACAATCGACGAAGTAAGACAGCAGTTAGGCAACGTCAACAGCAGTTCAACCCAGTCAGTGAATGATCCCTCCCTTAGCCAAGATTTTTAAAGTAAACAACTGTTTATCTGGAGCTAAGGTGGCTAATATAGGAATAATATTTGATTTACGAGTAATTCCAGCAATCAAACCGGATTCCTATAGTAGATAATGTGCCCAAACCCACACTTGATCACGCTAACTCAATTAAAATCAATAATAAGACCATTTTTAACACTTAGCAGGAAACCAACTTATCCATGAATTTACTGTTTACCACTTTGGCAACCTTTGTCACCTTCTATAGCTACTTGCTAATTATTCGAGTTTTATTAACTTGGTTCCCCACCATCAACTGGTATAATCAACCCTTTGCGGCTTTGAGTCAAATTACCGATCCTTATCTAAATCTTTTCCGCTCAATTATTCCCCCATTGGGTGGTATGGACTTTTCCCCTATTTTGGCCTTTGTGGCACTAAATTTAGTGGGTGGCTTACTCAGAAACCTAACAGCCCTTTCATTTGCACAGGGATTTTAGTGATCACCGGGCTGGTAATACCAGCAAATACAAACTTCTGTGGAGACGTTTGGGGTAAAATCGTCTCTACATTGCCTTATACGAGCCAACATAGTTAGTTTACTTCTCTTCAAAAGTCCAAACTCCCTGATCCCATTCCAAATCTGTGGGGGGGGATTGCAGCCAGTGCTGACACCGTAGCAGATGCAGCATGGCAGCCTTATCTTGGTTATCAACTCCTAAAACTTTGGTAAACTCACCCCTAGCATATTTAAACTGGCGATTAAGGTAATACTCCCTTCCCTGATGATAATGCTCAATTAATTGTAATTTTTCGCTACTCACAGAGTCGGAACGCAGACCCACCAATTCGTAAATAGCCACTGGTTCACTTCTACCTTTGACACGAATGTAGTCTAATTCTCTCGCCCAAATATTATCTTGGCAAGGTTTAAAAGTATTCTCACTGATAATAATGTCACAGCCGTAATGTTTAGTAATACTTTCTAACCTAGAACCAAGATTCACCCCATCACCAATGGCAGTAAATTCCATCCGCTTACTCGAACCAATATTACCGCTAATCACAGTGTCGGAATTGATGCCAATGCCAATTTTAATTTTTGGCTTACCAGCTGCTTGGCGACGTTGATTAAATTCCTCCAAGCGATGACGCATTTCTATGGAGGTTTGCACCGCCATCCAAGCATGGTTTTGCAAAGGTAGAGGCGAACCAAATACAGCCATAATGGCATCCCCAATATATTTATCCAGAGTGCCTTTATGTTTAAACACTGCTTCTACCATGGACTCAAAATATTCATTTAGCATACTCACCACTTCTTCAGCCTCTAAATTTTCTGTCAAAGAGGTGTAACCGCGAATATCAGAAAATAAAATGGAAACTTCTTTGCGATCGCCTCCTAATTTAGCATCATCCAACTTGAGTAATTCCTCAGCTAATTCCTGGGTCATGTAGCGGTACATCGTACTTTTGAGGCGTTTTTCATCGCTGATATCTTCCATCACCACCACCGCACCCCGGATTTGATCTGGCTCGCTGACATCAGCTATGGTGTTGATTGACAAATTAATACTGTGCTGGTCTACGCCATTACTCATCAGTGTACGATCAGGGTAATATTGCTGAGAAACATTGACCTCTTTGGACTGTATAGCCTCCTGATACAATTTACTAAAGTCACCTTCTTTAATACAGATGGTTTCAGTAATTAATTTACCTTCCAAATAATCTTCCGAGTTTAGTCCTAACAAATGTTTAGCAGTTTCATTAGCCGTAATAATTAACCCAGATTTATCTGTGGAAATCACACCATTAGAAAGACTACGCAAAATATCGCGTTGCATTTGTTCTTGTTGCTTGACAGTAGCAAACAACTTAGCATTTTGTAGTGCTACTCCTGCTTGAATATTAAATGCTTCCATAAATTCTTCATCTTGGCTGTCAAAACTTGCTTGGAAGCACTCAGGCGCTCTAGGCCACATAGATGGATTATATGCCAGAAAATCCCCTGATTTCCTTTTATTAATTAACTGAGTCACCCCAATCAATTCCTGATCAGTGTTAAACACTGGCATACATAATAAACTACAGGTACGATAGCCATTTTTCTGATCTATTTCTTTAGCGGTGTCCGCGTCAGGATGGTCATACAAATCAAAGGGAATATTCAGCTTTTGTCCAGATGCAGCCACCATACCGGCAAAGCCCTTACCGATAGGTACTCGTAATTCCCCTGTAGAACCATCATCGTGGTTGATTTTAGTCCATAACTCATTTTTATCCTTATCTATCAGCCACAAGGTACTGCGATCGGCATTCATTAGTTCCTTGGCCTCTTCCATCACCCGATTCAAGGTATCTTCTAAATCCAAACTACTTTGACTCAAAGACTTAATCGCCTTCATCAAAGCTGCTAACGCTCTTTGTTTTTGAGTCGCCACATAAAAAGAACGTGAAGACTCTAACATCAACCGAATTGAAGGAGCAAATTCTTGAAATAATTGTTCATCAGCCCTAGTAAATCCCTCAGTATCAATCCGCTCTGCGAGGGTAATATTTTGATTAATTGATGATTTTAATTTATTCAATAATTGCACTACCGCCACTAATTTTCCCTGTTCATTTAATAGCGGTAAAGCTAGCATTGTATAGGTACGATACCCCGTTCTCTTATCTTGCTGTTTAGCAAATCCTGAACGGGGATCTTCATAAAAATCAAACGGAATATTGATTACTTTTTTAAAAGTAGCAACTTCCCCTGCAATCCCTTTATCGGCTGGAATCCGAATTTCTAGAGAACTTTCTCCTTCCCCCTCAGCTAAAATTGACCACAGTTCTTGTTTCTCTTCATCCAATAAAAATATTGTTGTCCGGTCTGCTCCTAGTAATTCTCCTGTTTTGAAGGTAATCGAGTGCAGCATTTCTTGGAGAATTGTTTCAAACCCTTGATAATCTAACATTGATAGGGTTTGATGCACAATTTGTAATTTTTGCTCCACTTCTGTCACAACTTGTTTAAAGGTGTCCTGGGTCAGGGGAGCCAGAAAACTTGAGATAGTTCCTTTTTGTCTCGCCAAACTACCAACAGAAGAATTTGGTTGCAAGTAGTAATGTCCTTGGTTGGCAATACCAATAATTAAATCTGCATTCTCCCCAAAACTACTTTCATGAATTGACATAAATAATTTTTGATATAGATTTAGATTGTGGGAATGATCAAACGCAAGGGTATTACTCACCTCTTGCACCAGGCTTAAATTTAATCATAGGATATATCCCCAACACCCTGCCAACATTGCTGCACTAGCCCCGGAAACGCCACCACCACCCCCCATGGGTTTGGCGGCACTAAGAAGGTCTCCAAGTAGGGAACCTCATAGGGAAACTCAGATATTAATGGTTTTTTGCCTTGGTAGCAAGGCTTGGCTTGGGTAGCTTGAGTGTTTGTCATAAAGTGCAGGGAAGATATAAAATTACCATGAGTGACGATTCTTTTTGGATATGGAGTTCCCCAAATAATTACTAAATTAACACTTTTCCTTAACTTTATCCTTAATCCTTCCTTTTGGCAACCATTCATGACTGACATTTTGCCCAACATTGCTGTCATGTATACCGTCAACTGATAACACATATAAACAACAAATTGATTGACAAAATCAACTAAATACGCACATGAATTAGGCTATGGTAAACCTAAAAAACTGTAGTTACTTATGTGTTGCACTTAGGGAAAAGATAATTTAAGTAAAATTTAAAACATCAGCTATTTTACTGATAGCATTTCTTAAACACGTCAGATACAAATGTAAATGATCGTCTTGCAGTGCGAGCATCTTGCCGGCTAAGGATGTATCTGACTTGGGGAGAATTCGTTATAACCAGCTTGAACAGTAGGTCCGCTTCAACCCAATCAGAAAAATTATCAGTACCCACATTCGGGGCTTCAATTTGTAGTATCTTAAAATTAAGAGAATTGGGTGTTTAGTGGCTCCATGGTGATTACCTATGGAACTAGCAAAGCCAATGGTATCCCCATAAAAATAGATAAACTCCAGTTTACCCAATTCAGCAATATAATTAGGTTTGGGAACTACAAAAATTTAGTTAACACCCCCACAACCTCTAGGCTATAGCTACTGGAGACCTTTTTAAATCCCAGCATTTTTAGATTTTCTCAATAATTCTACATAACTGTGATCAATGTCAATCAGATAATAAAAACTGATGGATCAACCATGAGATTCAACAATCAGCTAATTGATTTGCCTAATTTATATCACGCTATGGATCAATGTCCACTAACGATTAGTCCTGATACTTATGTAGTCGATGCCATTATCTTAATGAATCAAGAACGAAGTATTAATTATTCACCAACGGACTCAAATGAGTTAGTTAACAACAGGGAAATTTGTCGGTCTAATACTTGTATATTGGTTGTTGAAGGTGGTCATCTTCTAGGTATTTTTACAACTAAAGATGTATTGAGAGTTACTGCCAACCGGATAAATGTATCGGAGGTAAAAATTGCAGAGGTGATGGTGCAGCCAGTCATTACCCTAACACCATCCAACTCCCAAGATATTTTTACAGCTTTGTCGCTACTACGTCAACATCAAATTCGCCATCTACCCATCTTAGATCAACAAGGGCAATTACTGGGACTTGTTACCGAAACTACCCTACTCAAAACCATTGATTTTATCAATGGGGTTAATCTGGTAGAAATCTGCCCCCTAACTGGAGAGTCAACAAATCAGCCATCAGACCCAATGGGCCGCCAAACTCACACCTATTTAAAAAAATGGTTAGACGCACAAACAGCTGAACTCATGGCAATTAATGAAGAACTCCAGCAAACCCTGGAAGAGCTTCAGATGGTAGAAGAAGAGTTGCGTCAACAAAACGAAGAACTGGGGGTTGCTAGAGAAATTGCAGAATTAGAGCGAGAGCGCTATCAAGACTTATTTAACTTTGCCCCCCATGGCTACTTAGTCAGCGATGCCACAGGTGTGATTCAAGAAGCTAACCATGCAGCAGCCACCTTGCTAGGTGTTCAACAAAATCATCTAGTGGGTAAACCGTTAATTCTATTTATTGCTGAACAAGAACGCCAAAATTTTATTATTCAACTCCAGACTTTAGACCGGGTAGACGACTGGGAAATTCACCTCCAGCCCAGGAATGGGCGACCCTTCCCTGCTAGTGTCAAAGCAGCGGCAATATACAACTCACAGGGTCAGAGGATGGGTTGGCGCTGGCTGCTGTGTGACATTACCCCCCGCAAACAAGTAGAAGCGAAATTATGCCAAGCCAGTGAAGAGCTAGAAATCCGGGTATTAGAACGTACTAATGAGTTAAGCACAGCCAACCAGCTTTTGCACATGGAAATCACTGAGCGCCAACGTGTGGAAGAGTCATTGAGGCAAAGCGAGAAACTTTATCGCCAGATGGTGGAAACTCAAACCGACTTGATTATCCGCCTAGATTTGCAGGGAAGAGTTACCTTTGCTAATACAATAGTGAGTCAAGCGCTGGGTCAGCCATTGGCAAATTTACTGGGTGAGTCGATGTTTCAGTTTTTTCATCCAGATGACTTGCCCAAATTCTTAGAAAATATCATGCACTTGATATCCCCACCCCATTGCTTCATCACAGAGGAGCAACGTTTGTTAACAGTTAACGGTATGCGTTGGGTGCAATGGAACGCTACAGCAATTAAGAATCAAAAGGGAGAGATCGTGGAATTGCAGGCGGTTGGTAGGGATGTCACCGAACGCAAGCAAATAGAAGATTCACTGCGAGAGGGTGAAGCGCGACTAAGTTTAGCTCTGGAGGCTGCGGAAATGGGTATTTGGGACTGGGATTTTCTCACTAATCAAATAGTATGCTCTCCTAATATGGCGCTGATGTATGGTTTGCCCGGTAGTGTGGATTCTGAAACCATAGAGGACTTCTTCAAATTAATTCACCCTGAAGACGGAGAATATTTGTCCGGGGTGATAGCTCGCAGTATTGAGGAAACAAATGAATACAAGTGCGAATTTCGCATTGTTTGGCCTGATGGCAGTATTCACTGGCTACGTGAAAAAGGTAAGGTGTTTTTTAACGAATTAGGTCAGCCAATACGGTTAATTGGTACAACTAAGCGCATCGACGAACCCAAACAAGCCCAAGAGAAAATTCGCCAGCAGGCGGCCTTGCTCGATATTGCTACTGATGCCATTTTAGTTATAGATTTTGAAAGTACAATCTTATTCTGGAACAAAGGTGCAGAACGTATATATGGTTGGCAGGCACAAGAGGCTGTAGGCAAAAAACCCGAGGATCTTTTTTACAAAAAAACTTCACCGCAACTGAAAGCAGCCCTAAAAACTGCCCTACAAACTTTAACCGAGTCTGGCTCATGGCAGGGTGAGTTAACTAGATTTACCCAGTCTGGACAAGAAATTATTGTGGAAAGCCGTTGGACTTTGATGTATGATCCAGCAGGACAACCAACATCCATACTTTCTGTTGATACTGACGTTACAGAAAAAAAACAACTGGAAGATCAGTTTTTACGCGCTCAAAGATTGGAAAGCTTGGGCACTTTAGCAGGTGGAATTGCTCACGACCTGAACAATATCTTGACACCAATTTTGGCAGCATCTCAACTACTACAGATGAAATGTCCTCAAAATAAAGAACATTATCACAATTTACTAGCAATTATCGAAAGCAACACTAAACGGGGAGCGGCTTTAGTGAAACAAGTTTTGTCTTTTGCCCGAGGATTTAGGGGAGAACCTACCATAGTTCAACTTAAACACATAATTACCGAAATTACTCAGATAGCTCAACAAACATTTCCCAAATCTATTAAATTTGCCATCACCATACCGAAGGACCTATGGGCTGTTTTAGGAGATGCGACACAACTGCATCAAGTACTCATGAACTTGGTAGTTAATGCCCGTGATGCTATGCCGACAGGTGGTATGGTCACTATTTCTGCAAAAAATATGCTTATTGATGAAGCCTATGCCAGAATGAATCTTGATGCCCAAGTGGGCTATTATGTTGTCATGACTGTTGCCGACACGGGAATGGGGATACCACCAGAAATATTAGATAAAATTTTTGATCCTTTTTTTACTACCAAACCAGTGGGCAAAGGTACAGGTTTGGGGCTGTCAACGGTGCTGGGAATTATTAAAAGCCACGGTGGTTTTATTAATGTATCTAGCATAGTCCAGCAAGGCAGTAAATTTGAGTTGTTCTTACCTGCGGTGGAAGTCACCGAATCACTGGAAATTAATAATTTGGAAATATTTCCTGGTAACGGAGAGCTTATTTTATTTGTGGATGATGAAGCTGAAATTCGCGAGATTGCCAAAATTGTCTTAGAAAAACATAATTATAGAATCCTCACTGCTAGTAATGGCATTGAAGCGATCGCACTTTATGCCCAGTACAAACAGGATATCAGCGTGGTTTTAATGGATATTATGATGCCGGAAATGGATGGCATCACTGCCATTCGCACCTTACAAAAAATGAACCAGCAGGTGCTAATCATTGCCTGTAGCGGCATTAACTCTCAGGAAGCTTTGGCAAATGCAAATATTACTCTAGTTCTTTCCAAGCCCTACACAACGCCAGATTTATTATATAGCCTGCACCATATACTGACCAACAGAATGGGATTAGAAGCCCCTCCTTCTAGGACGGCTTTTTAGTGTGTTATGATGTGTGATTAGTCGGCATGGGGCATCGGCACGACCTAAAATGGACAGGGAGTGACTGTAAGACTGTTTCGGCAGCGAGTTACTGTGAACTGTCAAGAATCACCGACCTTCAAGGTCCGTGAGTATGTCAACCACTACTCCCTAATCCTGACCAATAAATTTTTCAGCCAACCCTAATTACTTGATAGGCTTCTTTTGTTGGGAAATTAACAGGTTATAGTCATGCTGACCTGGAGATAACTGACCGATGTATAATAAGTATTCTCCAGGCATAAAGTAACCAGCAAGTTCTGGCTTGCTTTCCGAGTAATTATCTGCTAGAACACAAAAACGTCCCCCCGGTCCATCAATAAGCAGTGTTGGCTGTCCAGAACCGTCCACTGTTAAGCGTAAGTAAGGCAGTGGTTTTGTTAAGTGGATAATTTGATTGGGTGTATTAGAAATATTGCCGCAAGTGCTGAAAACTGCTCCGCCTGATATGCCATTTAAAACCAGTGGTTCTGATTTTAAATTGGCTTCAATGTGCAACCGTGGTACTTGAGCTAAACTAGCCTCAGTCAGTAGCCAACTCATTACCAAAGCTGGGGGAACAACTTTCAGTATCCGACTAGTCTTCATAATCATTAGTGCTGGCGACCATTTTTTTTTACGGATATTTATCTAAACAGTCTGAAGATTATAGACGAAGCTAATCTGTTCATGTTCCCGGTTCATTTGATCATTTCCAGGATTTGCTAAGTTGGTTGTGGAACTAATGACCTAAAGTGAAGTTTAAAAGATAGATGAATCCTCAACCTGAAGAAGACTGGCAACGTCGCCTGCAACAAATAGAAGCAGAAATCAACTCTACATCTGTAGATTTTGAAGAGCCAAGAGAGAAAAACCAGAAATCCCCATCCACCTCTCTCAACTTCAAACCTCGTTTAGGACAATTACAGCTTTGGTTTAAAAACTTAAACACACCAGCCAAGCTGATAGTTGTAGGTGTGGGGTTGGTGTTGGGGTTTGCAATGCTACAAGCAGTGGCGAAACTGGTGGCATCTTTAATCAGTGTGGCACTCTTGGCATTATTAGTGTATCTTGGTTACAAATTTTTTGTATCTGGTAGCTTGGACAAAAACCAATAGCCTATTCTAACCGATTTTAACCGCGCCCAGAGCCAATTATAAAATAAATTAAAAGGAATTACGCAATGGCCACCCCAATGGTGAGGAGAAGTACCAATCAATCTAGCCAGTCAGACCAACCCGAAAAAGCTAAGTCACTGCCATTCAACACCAGGCGCTTGGCTGCATGGGCAACTGAAATCACCTTAGTGGTTGTGAGTGGGGTAATTCCCTTTGGTCTTGGTGTTTATGCCAATTCTAGAAGCGATGTTAACCGAGTACCACTCCACCCAGTATTAGTAGTGACAGAAAGAGCGATCGCTCGACCCTTGGCGCTACCTGTTAGTTCTGGTATTCGCAACGTCGCCGCCCCCACTAATTTTTTATGGATCATCGCGTTATTAGCCCCTGTCACCGTGTCATCTTGGCAATTATACCTACTAGGTAAAACAGGTAGTACTATTCCCAAACGGAAATTGGGCGTAGAAGTTGTCAACGAAATAGGCAAACCCCCCGGTTTAGTAGCAGCCGTGGCACGAGAAGGAATTGGTCGATGGACTGTACCCATATCCATGGCCTATATTGTTTGGCGGTATAGTTTTGCTTTTCCTAATTTAGGACTGTTTACATTGTTGGCAGTATTCATGGTGCTAGGAGAAGGAATAGCTTTACCCTCACGTCGCGGTCGTCGCCCACTTCATGACTGGTTAGCAGGTACATATACAATAGATGCCACTCGCCCGTTGCCATCCTCAGACCAAGATAATCAATCCCAATCACCCCAGTTAGAGGAAGAATTAACCCCCATCTCAATGTCAAAACTCACCGGTGAAACTACAAATACTCCTAACCTGTGGCGACAGATGCGGCAAAACCCAAGTCGCACCTTGTTTGGGGTAACACTGGTCAGTATGATAGCTGTACTAGGCACTTTAGTAGCCACCCAAGTTTATATCCAAACTCAGCAAACCCGCAGAGAAACCAAGCAAATCAACAGTCAAAAGTTTCTGGCACTGGTAAAAACATTGAGTCCTGACTCTGGTGCTACCACACAGGAACGCCAAAGTATAATTCTCGCCATTGGTGGTCTCAATGATCCCCAGTCTATTCAATTTCTGGCCGACCTTTTAGTTACAGAAACTAACCCCACCCTCCTGAATACAATTCAACAAGCTTTAGCTACTGTGGGACTCAAAGCTATTCCTGAATTAAAAAACAAAAATCAATTTTTAGCAGGCGAACTCCGGTCTTTGGGTAGCAATGCTTCCGACCAACGGGAAGGGAGACAACAGCAGTTACATATTAATCAGCAGACAATTAACAAAATTCTCAGTGTCCATAGCACTCAAACCGCAGGTGTTGACCTCAGTCGGTCTGAATTGGGTCAAAGCGGCACTCCTGAAAGTTCATTTTTTAACTTGGTCTTAGATAACCTTGATTTGTCAGGAATTAACTTTAAATCGGCAAATATTCACCAAGCAAGTTTTAAAGGTAGTATCTTCCGGGGAACTGGTGAGGATGGACGCTGGGACACTTATGACGATACCATCGCTGATTTCAGTCAAGCTCAAATGAAGCAAGCCAATTTTAGCGATGCTAATCTCAGTCGCGTGATCATGAACCGTAGCGACTTAAGCCGCGCTACCCTCAACAGGGCTAATTTATCCTATGCACGTTTAATTGGCGCTGACCTCAGCAGTACCCAATTAGTAGGGGCTAATTTGCGGGGTGCATTTCTAGAAAAAGCCAGTTTAACCGGGGCTGACATAGGTGATGCTAAATTCAACGAAGCTAATTTATATGCGGCTCGTTTAAGTCGCGTTATTGCTATCGGCACACATTTATCCTATGCCAACTTAGCTAACACTGATTGGCGAGGGGCAGACTTATCAGGAGCCTATTTAGATCGAGCTAATCTCAGCAATGCTAATCTCAGCGCCACCAGACTAACTGGCGCTGTTTTACGCTCTGCTAAATTGGAAAATGCTAACTTGCAAAATGCTGACCTAAGTTTTGTGGATTTACGAGGAGCAAATGTAGCAGGTGCTGATTTTAAAGGAACAGTTCTTGCTCCTGTTCCACAAAACCCCGCCGATCAATTTGTTCAAATGCCAGATTTAGGCTCGATTTCGGCTGTAGTTCAAGGAGTTGATTTTTCTCAAGCCAAAAATTTAGATTCTAAGCAAATAGCTTACATTTGCACCCAAGGGGGTCTACATTCTAGCTGTCCGTAGGATTGCCAGGAAGGACGACAGATTACCTAATTCAACTGTAATCGCGATAATATAAGTATTGAAAATAACTTGTAAAATTCAAGATGGTGTGAGGCATCGGTAATGAAACGTCTTTCTTATTCAGTCCCGGTTTTAGCGGTTAGCTCTATTTTGAGTCTGGCTATTAGTAGCCAAGCAGCACAAGCCCAGGTAGCATATGGTAGCTATATTGGTGTAGGACCAACTGTGGGTTTAATTGATGATGCTCAAGTTGGGGGTGTTGTAGCTTTTCGTTACAAAATTCTAGAATCACCAATTTCTTTCCGCGCTCAAGCCTTAGTTGGTAAAAACACCGCAGTTGTACCCACAGTTTCCTACGATATCCCCCTCAACTGGCAAACTGATGCTTACCTGGGCGCTGGTGTGGTGTTGGCTAGTGGTGATAGTTCCTCTCCTGTGGGTAACAAAATTAGTTTTGCCCTACAACCAGGAATTGACTATGTTGTTCCTAATAGTAATACTGTAATTTTTGGTAACGCCATCATTGCTTTTGATGCTGACCGTGACAATGGAGGTACAGCTGTCTCTCTACAAGGTGGTTTTGGCTATAGATTTTGAACGGTTCACTGCAACTTTCTCAGGATGTCATATTCAGAATTGATCTTGGTCAGAGTATAATCGTCATAATAAATCTTATCTCAATGATCTAGTGCCTGATTATGACATCTGTCAATTCTTCTGATCTAACCGATGTACTTCGTTACCGTCCCCGTCGTCTGCGGCGGACTGAAGCTTTACGACGAATGGTCAGGGAAACAACTCTCACTGTTAACGATTTAATTTATCCCATGTTTGTCACTGAGGGAGAAGGGCAAAAAGTAGAAATTGCTTCTATGCCTGATTGTTATCGCTACTCCTTAGATTTATTGTTAAAGGAAGTTAAGCAAGTTTATGATTTGGGAATTAATGCGATCGCTCTGTTTCCAGTAATTCCCGAAAAAATAAAAGATGATAATGGTACTGAAAGCTACAACCCCAATGGATTGGTACAAAGAACTGTAAAAGCTATCAAACAAGCAGTTCCAGAAATAATCATCATCACTGATGTTGCTCTTGATCCCTTCACCAGTCACGGGCATGACGGTTTAATTGATCAACAGGGTACTATTTTAAATGACCCCACTGTAGAAGTGTTGGTGAAAATGGCAGTTTCTCAAGCCGCAGCGGGCACAAGTTTTGTTGCACCTTCCGACATGATGGATGGGAGAGTGGGCGCAATTCGTCGCGCTTTAGATGCAGAGGGTTACACTGATGTGGGAATTTTGGCATACTCTGCTAAGTATGCTTCTGCCTATTATGGACCGTTCCGAGATGCCTTAGATTCTGCACCAAAATTTGGTGATAAAAAAACTTATCAAATGGATGCAGCTAATAGCAGAGAAGCTTTGAAGGAAGTGGAATTAGATATTATCGAGGGGGCAGATATGGTGATGGTGAAACCTGCTCTGGCCTATCTTGATATAATTCACCAAATCCGCAACACTACACATCTGCCAGTGGCTGCATATAACGTCAGTGGTGAATACGCCATGATTAAAGCTGCTGCACGGTTGGGTTGGATTGATGAGAAAAAGATAATTTTAGAAACTTTAACCAGTATGAAACGGGCTGGTGCTGATTTGATTTTGACTTATTTCGCTAAAGAAGTAGCTTTGATGTTGGCTTAACTTGCTTGGTGTACCCAGAGGAAATCAGATGATGCGAGTTTTGATTCTGGGTGGAACCGGAGAAGCGGCAGAATTGGTTGCCAAATTAGCCAATATCCAGGGAGTTGAGGTGATCACATCTTTAGCAGGTCGCACCCGTAAACCTTCAGTACCTTTAGGGGATGTGCGAATTGGGGGTTTTGGTGGTGTGGCGGGACTAGCTAACTATCTGTATGAGATGAAAATTGATTTACTGATAGATGCTACCCATCCCTTCGCTACTCAGATGGCTTTAAATGCCGCTAATGCGGCTACGACAGTTAATATACCCCGGATCAAGTTGATCCGCCCGCCTTGGCAACAAGTACCGGGCGATCGCTGGCTCGAAGTTGATAATATAAAATCCGCAGCAACTGTGCTAGAACATCAAGCAAAACGGGTTTTTTTAACTGTTGGTAGGCAAGAAATAGGTGCTTTTGCTCACCTTCATCAAATTTGGTTTTTGATGCGGATGATTGACCCCCCTGAGTCAAATACCGCAGTTCCACCGGGGAGATTATTGTGCGATCGCGGTCCTTTTCACCTTGATGATGAGAGGGAGATCCTGATTCACCATCAAATTGATACTATAGTCAGCAAAAATAGCGGTGGTGATGCCACTTATGCCAAAATCATCGCCGCACGAGAACTAAAACTAAAGGTTGTCATGGTCAAGCGTCCTCCTCTACCTCCAGGAGAGCAAGTCACAACTATAGATCAAGCTGTGGTGGGCTGCTTACAGTATCGTTAAATCAGCAAAGATTTTATGATTTCTGGGGTTGCACCCCTCAAAAATCAAAGTAAATATAAGGTAAGCCGCCTTCAGGGGCTAATATCCACACTGCGTAGAAACATAACGGCACAAAAACCAGCTTAACCGGCCAATTAAACTCTAATTGTAGCTTGGCTTTAAACAGATAGATGACACTCATGACTATAGCTAAAATTCCCAGCAAGCAAGTAAGTTGATAGGGCTGTATATTTAAGGCTTCTACATAAACTTTTTCTACAAACTGTACATCGGCTGCATGACCCCACAGGTGCTGAAATACCCAAGCAGAGTCTTGGAGATTGGGGAGGCGGAACCAAATCCAAGCAGTGAAAATCATCAATTGAGTTAAAACCCAAGCCGTAAATATACCAAAAGGATTCTGCCAGAAATGTACCCAGAATTTTTCACCCAAGCGATTACCCATGGCCTCTGTCAGTCGATGCACCCCCAAGGCTAAACCGTGAAATACACCCCAAACAATAAAACCCCAGGCTGAACCGTGCCAAATACCAGCAATAAGCATAACAATAAATAAATTCCAGCAAGTGCGAACCAAGCCTTGACGGGAACCACCCAGAGGAAAATAGAGATAGTTTCGTAACCAATCGCCTAAAGTCATGTGCCACCGTCGCCAAAATTCAGCAATGCTAGTGCTGAAGTAGGGAAAGTCAAAGTTTTCTGGTAAAACCAAGCCAAATAGTAAAGCAGTTCCCCTAGCTATGTCTACATAACCACTAAAGTCTAAATACAACTGCAAGCCGTAGGCAAATGTAGCCAACCACAAATCAACACTACCCGCCCGTTGCAAATTGCCAAAACATAAATCAACGAAAATTCCTAAATTATCCGCCAAAATTCCCTTTTTAACTGCCCCCTGAGAAATTAACCATAATGCTTCTGTCACTTTCTCAACAGAGGGAAATTGTAGTTTATAAAATTGAGATGCCAAACTATGATAACGGGTAATTGGTCCAGAAATGAGTTTAGGAAAGAATAATTTATAGGTAGCAAACTTGAGAAATTGTGTACTAGCTGTAGCACCGCGATAGACATCTACTAAATAAGCGATACATTCAAAAGTAAAAAATGAAATCCCCAAAGGGGCAATTAATTTAAATCCAGAATCCGGTGAAGTAATATCTAGATGAAAAATATCTTTCAACAAACCTGACAGATATTTAAAACTGAGTAACAATAAAACATTTAGACTGACACCCAGCCACAATAATTTCAGTCGGCGACGATTCCAGTCAGCTTGGGCAAATAGCCACTCTTGGTTAGAAAGTTGCCAGTCAATAACATATTCTCCTTGTGTGGTGTTGCTGCCAATTTCTAGCCCCAGACGAAAGTTAATCCCAGTCAGTACCAATAATAAGGGGATATATTTAATATCCAAAGAGCCATAAAAAACCAGACTAGCAATCAGCACAGTCCACCACCGCAACTTTTCGTTAGGTACAGACCAGTAAATTACCAGTACACTCAGCAAAAAAACTGCATATAAAGGTGATATAAAATTCATATTTTATTCATTCTCCTATTCAGCCCTTTGCTTTGTTGTCCAAGGAATCATTGGATCGTTAGCCAATTTTTTTGATACTGCATATGCGCCAAAGCGGTTGAGGTGACTGGGGTCAGAAAAGTAATCATTATTTCTTAACCACAGTTGGCTGAAGTCTCTATATATAAAGTTGGGATTGTTGGCTAGGGATAACATATGTTGCTGAAATTCTCCCTCATATTTTTGGCGGAGTGGATCTAAATAATCAGAGGTCAGGGGCATATTGACAAACACTAAATAAATATTGCGGGCTTGGGTAAATTGGAGAATATTTTGTAAAGCTACATTTTGTTCCCCTTCTATTTGGAAATCTCTATAATCATTGTCGTAAATGCCTTTAACTTTAGGATGGTTTTGATAGTATTTTTCCGGGTCGAAGCGATCAGAGATAGCTAAAAAACCATCAAAATCTACAGCATGGGGGGTAGTATTTGTGTCTAGTTTATCCGGTTGTAATTCTGTTGGTGATGTTATTAGCTTGGTGGTTTTTAGTATAGGCAGTTCCAGCAGTTTATTATGCAGAAAAGATTGAATTTGATTACGGTTTTGGTAGCTAATATAAAATTTAGCTAATCCTTGATTTAGCAACTTATTGGCTGCTTGATAATTATTGATGTTTGGTTTTAGTGAGAATTGTCCCTGACTAGTGTCATTCTGGGAATTGGTCAGGGATTCATTATTATTGTTGGCTGTGAGTGTTTTCTGCAATACCTGCTCATAGCCCTGGGAAGCTGTAATGGTGTTAAAAGTCGTATCTTCCCGATTACTATTAAAAGCACGGGAACCATCAGCCCAGAGAATTAATTGCGGTAGTTCCCAAGGCTCAAGCACCTGACGAACCATGAAATCCACAACTTGAGCCGTAGCACCGTTAATTCCCAAATTAAAAACCTCAATATTAGCATAACCCTGATGTGCCAAAGCCTGAGAAAGTGCCACGGGGTCAATTCCTCTCAAAGCGCGGGAAGAACCAATAATTAATACATCTGCTGCTTTAGCGTTTCTGGCAATTCGTTGTTTATACAATGCTAGTTGTTCGTTTAATTGCCGAGAATTAAAACTGGGCATTGGCGATCGCGCAGATAATAACATAGCTGCCAAATTAGCTTTTTCCTTCAAGGGATTAGCTGTTAAGGTTCTATCTTGCCCTTCATTTTGGGTAAATCCAGAAGTGTTAAATGGATTACCTTGATTTTCCGAAGTTGGTTTAACATAGTTGTTAGTCAAAAGTACTGTTTTATCACTTTCCTGTGCCTCAGAAACCAATACTGGCGGCTGGGCTGGTGATGATGGTGAAACATTATTTACTGCTGGTGAAGTTGGTGTAGGTAGGGTAATTATATAATTCAAAATCCAATCAGTTTGCACTGTTAGCAATAAACCCAACATACCCCAAACTAAAGCCACCTTCAGCAATTGACCATCAGGATTTTGTGGTACTGAATCACTAGTTTCAGTAAATATCTGGGTTTCTATCAGCCACTTTTTGGCTGTGGTAATCAGAGTGGTTGTCCAGTCTGGTGTTACCCCCGGAACAAAATTGTTAACTTCAGAAGAAGTTAAATCATGAATTTTAACTAATTGATTGTTTTCAGTGGTGACAAGTTCAGCAACATATTCAGCGGTAGTAGCAAATTCAGGGGTAGCTTCTGGAAGTAAAACTTGGCGTGGTAATAAATCTAAGCCATGATACCAAAATGGCTCTTTGTTACCAGCAGTGCGACCGTAGACCCGCACTCCCGTAACACCGGGTATTTTTAACTGTCGCAAAAACTGAGTAACTTTATTAGCTACTTGTGACTTAGGGGGGCAAACGGGTGCATCACACATAATGTGTAACAAGTCACCTTTGCGTAAGAGCAAAACACGAATACCACCTGTTTTTAAACGCCAATTCAGATCCAAATTGAGTAAGCGCTCTAGTAGAAAAATAATTGCTGGTTCATCACCATCTCTAGCCAACTCAAAAGGTAATGGCGCTAAAGCAGGGTGCTGTGTAGCAGGTAAAGTTAGCCAGTCAATCCACACTGGTTGCTGGTCTAAAGCTTTTTGTCCGTAAACACTGGCCGCTAGAATACCCTGGGGGGCGATTTCTTCTAACAAGCGTGAAATCATCCTCTTACATTGCTGCTTATCCGGTGCTGGGGCAGTTTCTGAGGGTTCACTGGGGGTACAAAAGATATGCAGGGTTGATTCTTTGAGAGAAACTTGTATAGCAAGTTTTAATTCTGACAATATCGACCTTAACAGCCTGGTAATTGCCTGTATATCTCCCCACCTAGCCCAGTCCTTCAGCATCATTTCTGGAGGTCGCAGGTCTACTCTCAACCGCCAATCAAATGTTGCTTCACCCCTAACTTGAGAAACAATGATTGCATCTTGGTAACCTGCTAGTTTTAGTTGCCGTAACTGCTGGGCTACTGGTTCTGCTAATAGAGATGAATCAGGGCTATAGCTGGAGTGACAAAAGATCCACAGACGATTAACTGCTGGTTGATGACTATTTTTTGGTTGATACTGCTTGGTTTTTACCTGTACCGACACACCCAACAGACTGAGGGTTTCACTGAGATAACGGGCAATGGCATGGGGGTCTCCCCGACGTGCTAAACTTTCATTAGAAATAATCAGTTTTCCACCCACAGGAGCAGGTTTTTCCGGGTCTCCTACGGCTTGATTTACCTGTTCTAAATGCCGTTCCAGTTGGTTTAAATGAACACGATGACACCATTGGGGGCGATATTCCCCTTTCTTCCGCCCATAGACGAATACCTGGTATATTGATGGTTGTTCGCTACTTGTTAAAAGATCCAAGTCTGTTTTTTGTAGGGCATAAAGCAAGTCTGAGAGGGTGCTGGAGCGTGCCGGGGGCTTTGAACCTTCACAAAGAATGTGTAGGTCATTTCCCCGCAATCGGACTTTTACCCCAAGGGAGTTAATTCCTGTTGCTTGGCTTACCCACTCTACTAGTGATTTGTGACTATCTAGCAATGCTGTTTTCATGAGCAGTTAATTGGAGTCATTGGTCATTGGTTATCAGGGCTTGTTGGTAGAGAGGGGATGAATCACATCTGTACTTACCACTGGAAATAGTATTCCCGTCCTTGTAAACTAGAAACATAGGTCTATCACAGTTTGCAGTTTTTTTTTAACAATTTTGTTACTTTGTAGGCTGACAAAATCCGACAAGATAGACATATGGGTTTGAAAGTCTTACAAATATTGAATGGACGCATTTCGTTTTACTCATTTGTCAACCAACCAAGATTTAGCGATGACTCCTACTAGCCAACAATCCTCAGACCATACCGGATTCCATCTGCCTTTGTTTAGTATTCCCCAATCTTGCCTCTTACAAATAGGTACAGCTTCTATACTATTGCTGCTCACCACACAAAAAGCTACAAAAGAGCTTCTAGAATCTATGGGACAAGCCAGTGAGGAATTGTTTCGAGGCGATCGCCTGCCTATTCTCCCCTTCCCAGATGCACCAAGCGACAATACTTTCCAGACAAACACCAACAACAAGGAAAGAGATTAAAAAAAATATATTTGTTTTTAGTTTGTTTTTAGCCGGAGAAAACGTAAACAGTAATCATCTTGACAACAGCATACAATATGGATTCTTTTTTATACACTGTCTCTCATGGGACGAATTTCTATCCTGCATCAGAATTATTTTTGCGTCATCGTCTTCAAGTAGTAGAGGAATTGTGGGAATTGGTCTTGCGACAGGAATGTGGCCAAGCAATGGTGGATCTATTGCGCCAACTGCGTGATTTGTGTTCCCCTGAAGGACAAACAACCAACCATCAAGCCGCTGAGGCTGTTAATTTGATTGAAGAATTAAATATTAATGAGGCAATCCGGGCTGCTCGTGCTTTTGCTTTATATTTTCAGTTGATCAACATCATAGAGCAGGAACATGAACAGCGTCAGCAATTGACCCGCTATTCTGAAGGGGAAGCAGAAACAGTCTCCTCCCAATCCTGCAACCAAGGGGAAGATGGTTCTATTTCTCCGGAAAAAGAAATGAAAATAGACCTAGCACAAAGTTGGATTACCAAATCAACGGAAAAACAAAAAGGTACTTTTACGGCCTTATTTCCCCACCTATTCAACCTCAATGTCCCTCCCCAACAAATTCAACGCCTGATTTCCCAACTAGATGTGCGCTTGGTATTTACAGCCCACCCCACAGAAATAGTTCGTCACACCATCCGCCACAAACAGAGAAAAATAGTCGATCTGCTGCAAAAATTAGACTTAGTAGAAAACGCCAGCCACGGGACGCTAACAGGATATCCTTGGGAAGCAACGGAATTGAGAGGAAAGTTGCTGGAAGAAATACGCCTATGGTGGCGTACAGATGAACTGCACCAATTTAAACCCACGGTTTTAGATGAGGTAGATTATGCTTTACATTACTTCCAAGAAGTATTATTTGATGGTGTACCTCAATTATACAAGCGGCTAAAATATGCCCTGGGTCAAACTTTTAGTTGGTTAGAACCGCCTCAGAAAAACTTTTGCTCCTTTGGCTCTTGGGTAGGGTCAGACAGGGACGGTAACCCATCAGTGACACCGGAAATTACCTGGCAAACAGCCTGCTATCAGCGTAATTTGGTACTGGATAGATATATTAAATCGGTTAAACATTTGATTGAATTATTGAGTGTGTCAATGCACTGGAGCGATGTGTTACCAGATTTGCTGGAGTCTTTAGAGATGGACCAGTCCCAGTTAAGTGATGTCTATGATGCGCTGGCGCTGCGTTATCGCCAAGAACCTTACAGACTGAAACTGGCTTACATACTCAGAAGGTTAGAAAATACCCGCCAGCGTAACTTATCTTTGTATAATCTGGAACAATCAATTAATATTCGCCCTAACCTCAGCCATACTTTACCCAGTCCAACTATAGAACAGGATAAACCCATGTATCGTTCTGGGACGGAATTTTTGGCAGAATTGCGGTTGATTCAACGTAATTTAACGGAAACAGGTTTAACTTGTCAGGAACTAGAAACTCTGATTAGTCAAGTGGAAATTTTTGACTTTAATTTAACTAAGTTGGATATCCGCCAGGAGTCAACCAGACACTCAGATGCTGTAAACGAGATTCTGGAATATCTGCAAATACTACCCCAGTCTTATAATGAACTGTCGGAAGAACAGCGAGTAGCTTGGCTGACAGTGGAACTACAAACCCGTCGTCCACTAATTCCCGCAGAATTGCCATTTTCTCCCAAAACTAATGACGTTATTCAAACTTTCCGTGTGCTTCGATCGCTACAGCAAGAATTTGGCGTTAACATCTGTCAGACTTACATTATCAGTATGTGCCGCCAAGTGAGCGATGTGCTGGAAGTTTTGCTACTAGCTAAGGAATCGGGACTGTTTGACCCAGTAACAGCTGTGGGAACTGTTCAAGTTGTTCCTTTATTTGAGACTGTGGAGGACTTACAAAGATCCCAAAGTGTCATGCGGGAATTGTTTGAGTTACCTTTATATCGCGCTTTGTTAGCGGGTGGCTACACTCCAGAAAATATATCTTCCACCATTACCTCTACTGCTTCTGGCCTCACTCTCAATCTCCAAGAAGTGATGCTGGGGTATTCTGATAGTAATAAAGACTCTGGTTTTTTAAGCAGCAACTGGGAAATTCATAAAGCCCAAAAATCTCTCCAGAGAATTGCTGAGGAATATGGTCTGAGTTTACGTATATTCCACGGGCGCGGGGGTTCGGTGGGAAGAGGTGGTGGTCCGGCTTATGAGGCGATTTTGGCTCAACCGGGACATAGTATTAATGGACGCATCAAAATTACTGAACAAGGGGAAGTTCTAGCTTCTAAATACTCTTTGCTAGATTTAGCACTGTATAACCTTGAAACTATCACCACTGCGGTGATTCAAGCTAGTTTGCTGCGGACAGGGTTTGATGATATCGAGCCTTGGAATGAGATTATGGAAGAACTAGCAGCGCGATCGCGTCAACACTACCGCCAGTTAATTTACGAGCAGCCAGACTTTATCGACTTTTTCCACCAAGTCACCCCCATTGAAGAAATTAGCCAACTGCAAATTAGTTCTCGTCCAGCCCGGCGACCATCAGGGAAAAAAGATTTAAGCAGCTTACGAGCCATACCTTGGGTATTTAGCTGGACACAAACCAGATTTTTGCTGCCTTCTTGGTATGGTATCGGCACAGCTTTACAAGGATTCTTAAAGGAAGAAACAGAAGAACACCTCAAGTTACTACGTTACTTTTATCTCAAGTGGCCTTTCTTCAAAATGGTGATTTCTAAGGCGGAAATGACCCTAGCCAAAGTAGATATGCAAATGGCACATCATTATGTCCAAGAGTTGGCTAATCCTGAAGACAAACCCCGCTTAGAAAAAGTATTTGAGCAAATTGCCCGTGAGTTTTATCTCAGCAGAGATTTAGTTTTAAAAATCACTGGTCACACCAGGCTTTTAGACGGTGATCCTGTTTTACAACGTTCAGTACAACTACGTAATAGAACAATTGTACCATTAGGATTTATCCAAGTTTCCCTACTCAAACGCTTGCGAGAATCCCGCAACACTACAGCTACATCGGGAGTAATTCACTCTCGTTACAGCAAAGGTGAACTGCTGCGAGGCGCACTGTTAACCATTAACGGTATTGCCGCAGGAATGAGAAATACAGGTTGATTAGGTAAGCTGTATTAAACTGAGTCGGTCAGTCACGTGACTGACCGACTCGTTTCCAAAACCGTACGTGAGGCTTTCACATAACACGGCTCCTCAGTGGTATGTTTCTTATCATGAATACCTGTAAGACTTCCATCATTGGCTTTCTTTGTGGTAAGAATCTGGTTTTACCCAGCCTTATCTCCCATCCTTGAGTATTTATACTCATTTAGAGAGAAGGAGTCGCACCATATGTTGATAAAATGTTGATGAAATGTTGATGAAATACAGATGATTGAATTTAGCAGCACATAACTGGCAGTAAGCTAAAATAAGATGCCAAAATACATATAACAAACTACTTATGGCACAGATACCCTGCTCTGTTGCATACTTTTTCTGTAAAAGCGATTATTAAAATTATTTTTTTCAACTCATGCCTTCTCATCCCCAGAAACTCAGTGGTAACCAAATTCGCAACCTGTTCCTTAACTTCTTTGCTGAACGAGGACACCAAATTCTGCCTAGCGCTTCTCTCGTTCCAGAAGACCCCACAGTACTGCTGACCATCGCCGGGATGCTACCATTTAAACCTATATTCCTGGGGCAGCGATCGCCAGAATTTCATCGGGCTACTACTTCCCAGAAGTGCATCCGCACCAACGACATTGAAAATGTCGGCCGCACCAAACGCCATCATACCTTCTTTGAGATGCTGGGTAACTTCAGCTTTGGGGATTATTTTAAATCACAGGCTATTGCCTGGGGGTGGGAGTTATCCACCCAAATTTTTGGCTTACCTCCAGAACGTTTGGTGGTGAGTGTGTTTAAAGAAGATGATGAAGCTTATGACATATGGCGCAATGATATCGGTGTACCAGCAGCCAGAATTAAGCGCATGGGGGAAGAAGATAATTTCTGGGTGTCTGGGCCCACTGGGCCTTGTGGTCCCTGTTCAGAAATTTATTATGATTTTCACCCGGAATTAGGGGATGAAAATATTGATTTAGAAGATGATAGCCGGTTTATTGAGTTTTATAATCTGGTTTTCATGCAATATAACCGGGATGTGTCGGGCAATTTAACGCCATTGCAAAGTAAAAATATTGACACTGGTATGGGTTTGGAAAGGATGGCGCAAATCCTGCAACAAGTACCGAATAACTACGAAACTGATTTAATTTTCCCCATTATCGAGACAGCAGCCCAAATGGCCGGCATTAACTACCACAGTAGCGAGGAAAACACCAAAGTTTCCCTGAAAGTTATTGGTGATCATGTGCGTTCCGTAGTCCACATGATTGCTGATGAAATTCGGGCTTCTAATGTGGGAAGGGGTTATGTACTGCGGCGATTAATTCGCCGGGCGGTGCGTCATGGGCGGTTAATTGGTATTACTGGGGAGTTTATCACCCAGGTGGCGGAAACGGCTATGGCTCTTTCTGAATCAGCTTACCCCAATGTGCGCCGGCGGGAAACGGCTATTAAAGCAGAGTTACAACGAGAAGAAGCTAATTTCTTGAGAACTTTGGATAGAGGGGAAAAACTACTGGCGGAAATCATCCAAGTAGTCAAAGGAGAAAATCAAACCCAAATTAGCGGTGAAAGTGCTTTTAATTTATATGATACCTTCGGTTTCCCGTTGGAACTAACCCAAGAAATTGCCGCAGAAAATCACCTCACAGTTGATGAAGCGGGATTTAATGCCCAAATGCAAAAGCAGGTGGAACGGGCCAAAGCAGCCCATGAAACCATTGATTTAACTGTGCAAGGTTCTCTAGATAAATTAGCTGAACGTATCCAGGCTACGGAGTTTTTAGGTTATACCCAACCTGCGACTAATGCTAAAGTGGAAGCTATATTAGTAGATGGAATTTACCAAGAAGAGGCAGAAGCGGGAACAGAAGTGCAAATTGTTCTCAATCAAACTCCATTTTATGCGGAATCTGGGGGACAAATAGGCGATCGCGGTTACATCACTGGTGATGGGGTGCTGGTAAGGGTGGAAGATGTGAAAAAAGAATCAGATTTCTTTGTTCACTTTGGACGCATGGAACGGGGTACAATCCGAGTAGGAGATACTGTCTCTGCTCAAATTGATCGCGCTTGTCGCCGTCGCGCCCAAGCTAATCATACAGCTACCCATTTATTACAAGCAGCATTAAAAAAAATAGTTGATGACGGCATATCTCAAGCCGGTTCTTTGGTTTCTTTTGATAGATTACGCTTTGATTTTAACTGTCCCCGTGCATTGACAGCAGCAGAGGTGCAGCAGGTTGAGGAACAAGTTAATACATGGGTTGCTGAAGCACACACCGCCCATGTGCAAATATTACCTTTAGCAGAAGCAAAAGCTAGGGGTGCTGTGGCTATGTTTGGGGAAAAATACGGCGAAGAAGTGCGGGTGATTGATTTTCCTGGGGTGTCAATGGAACTTTGTGGCGGTACGCACGTAAATAATACTGCTGAAATTGGCATATTTAAGATTATTTCTGAGGCTGGTGTGGCTTCTGGTGTGCGACGCATTGAGGCTGTGTCAGGCCCGGCAATATTGGATTATCTCAATGTGCGGGATAAAGTAGTTAAAGATTTGAGCGATCGCTTTAAGGTAAAACCGGAAGAATTACCAGAGAGAATTACCAGTCTGCAAACTGAACTGAGAAACAGTGAAAAACAATTGGCAAGTCTGAAATCACAGTTAGCCATGGCTAAGTCTGATAGTTTATTACCAACAGTGGTATCTGTGGGGGACTATCAAGTTCTGGTGGCGCAAATGGAAGAGGTTGACCCGGAATCATTGAAAACTGCGGCTGAAAGATTACTACAAAAAATTAGTAACGGTGCGGTGGTGCTGGGTTCTGTTCCTGAAGTCGGAAAAGTAAGTATAGTTGCAGCCTTTAGCCCAGAGGTGAATAAAAAAGGACTGCAAGCTGGTAAATTTGTGGGTGCGATCGCTAAAATTTGCGGTGGTGGTGGTGGTGGTAGACCGAATTTAGCCCAAGCGGGGGGACGGGAGGCCAGTAAGTTACCAGAGGCGTTAGCCAAGGCTAAGAGTGATTTAAAATCAGCACTGGCATAATTGTATTCTTTTGTAGGGCAGGCAAGATGCCTGCCTGGACAATAAATTCTGTTCAAATATATCAACTCCAAGGAAGAATTAAACCCTAGGAGCTACAATTTTTGAGGATACAACAGTTTTGATTTTATGATTGATTTGGTAGCATTATCTTTATACTTTATTCTTTAGGCGCAGATAAAAATAAATACCTCAAGAACCCTCAACCACAGTCAAAACTTACCACTTTCTAAATACTTACTCAATTCCAACCATGAATAAACTAAACGAAGACTCTATAGAACAATTCACCCTAAAACTACTACAAAATATTGGCTATAAATACCAATACGCCCGCGACATCGCCCCCGACAGTCCCCAAGCAGAAAGACAAAACTATAGTGATGTCATCCTCAAAAACCGCCTCACACAGGCCATCAATACCATTAATCCCCACATCCCCCCAGAAGCTAGAAAACAAGCACAACGCACCATCACCAACATAACCGCTTCTGACTTAATTAATCATAACGCAATTTTCCATACCTACCTCGTCAAACGTTTACTACGGGAATATGACTATCCCCCTGATATGCAAGCCCTAGCCACAGAACTAGTATTAGAACAAGCCGAAGTATTTACTTAAATAATAATTATGGTGAAGTTTTTTTGATCTGCTCAGAAAAGTATGTTTCTTCATGTTTGAGTTGTTGGGCTATTTCTAATCCTTTTTCAAAGGCTGCGAGGGCTTGGGGGTATTGTTGACGCTGTAAGTATAATTGCCCCATTTGGTCATATGCTTCCATCATACCATAATAATTGACGGCTTGCTGTTGTGTGTCTATGAGAATTTGGCTAGTTTGTAAAGCTTCATCTATCTGTTCTTGGCTACGATATAAATTAATTAACTTTTGTAAGGCTTCCCCAGCAATAACATATCGGCGCGATCGCGTGGCCATAATATAAGCTTGTTCATAGTTATTAAATGCTTGTGACAGTAGGCTAGGATTTTCCTGGGCTAGGGATTGATAGTTGGAGCCAATGGCTAATTTTAATCCTGGTATTTTCAGCAAGTTATTTTTTTGTTGGTGAATTTCTGCCATTCTATTCAAAACATCTATAGCTGGTTGGGCTTGTTTGGTCTGCTGGTATATATAACTGAGTTGTTCTAAATATGCTAACTCCTGATTTTCATCACCTTGATTAGCAGTTAAGTTTAATAATTTTTCATAAGTTACAGCAGCTTGGGGATAGTCAAACCAATTTAAATGTACTTGGGCAATGGTACTCAGGGTTGCTAATATGGCTTGTGGATCTTGTCGCTGTTGCACTAGTGTTAACAACTGATTATACACTGGTAAGGCAAGTTGGGGCGATCGCACTTGTTGGTAAGCTTCACCGAGCGATCGCATCAATTCTACATCATTAAGATTAAAGTTTTGTTGCTTTTGAATAGTTTGCAGTCTTTCTGTAATATATTTAACTTGTTCTGTGGCATTTTGACTAAAAGCAATGGCAGCAAAGCGGGATAATGCTTGTAATTCTGCCAAGTACCCCAAATAGCGCCGCAGCCGTGCTTCCCGGTTCCAAATGGCAAATGCAGCTTTTTGGTCTCCGCTTTGCAGTTTGGCTGTGGCTTCTTGGTTTAACTGCTCTAAGGCTTGTTCCAGGCTTTGCAATTCTGACCAACTTAACTGGCGCTGTTCAGCTGAGGGTGGTAACAGTGGGTCTGGTGTGGTAATTTCCAGGGGGTTAGATGGAAACTTGTCTTTTAGTTTTATCTGTTTGGTTTCTGCCAAAGTTAAAGAACCGTTAACCTGAAACAAAATAGCCACAATAACACATAAGCGTCTGATCATAATTAGCTGTCCTGAGAAACGAGCTTAGAGTATAGTAGTATAATCATCATACTCACAGATTTTAACTGCCATTACTTTATGCGTTTGCGCCGGGGAGTGACAACCCCATTACTTTTGATTCCCAAACCTACAAACTAATATGGATATTACCACTTTAGCTCGCTGGATGGCAGCTGACTTTAGTAATCAAGCTCAAGCATTTGAAAATCCGCCTTTTTTTGCTCATATTCGCGTGTGTATGCGTCCTCTAGCCATAGAGCTATTATCAGGAATTAGTTTGTTTGTAGAACAGGCTTATGATTATATGCTCAATGACCCTTATCGGGTGCGGGTGTTAAAATTGGTAAATGCAGGCGACAAAATCCAAATTATCAACTACACTGTTAAACAAGAGCAAAATTATTATGGCGCATCCCGTGACCCCCACCGGTTGAGTGGTTTAACCGCCGGTGATTTGGAGCAGCTACCAGGATGTAACATGAATGTAATATGGTGTGGTGATAGGTTTAAAGGTCAGGTAGAACCCGGTAAAGGTTGTATTGTGGTTCGTAAGGGACAAAAAACCTATTTAGATAGTGAATTTGAAATCAGCGCCGAAAACTTTATCAGTCTTGACCGGGGGCGTGATTTGGAAACTGATCAGCATATTTGGGGGTCTGTGGCTGGACCTTTTCACTTTGTGCGACGCAGTAGTTTTGCAGATGAAGTTATACCATCGGAGACGGTATAGTTAGTTAACCAGCTTGAGCGGTTAACTGCAAAGGATGAAAATAAGGAACTCGTTCAACAGCAGTTTCCCACATACCATTGGGATATAGTTTTAACAACCGAAAACCGGGATATTGTTTGTCAATGGTCAGAGTTGCAGTTGAGGAGCGAAACTGTACTCCAGTTGAGGGACTGCTGAGATAATGGACTTGGTGGCGCTGATGTTGAAATTCTTGATGGATGTGACCAAACAAAACCAATTTCACCTGGGGATGGCGGTCAATAATGGTCAAAAATTCCTGGGGATTTTTTAAACTGATACTATCTAACCAGAGAGAGTTAACTGCACAGGGCGGGTGATGTAGAGCTATTAAAGTAGGAGACTCCCCCAGCATTTTTAATTCATAGTTGAGCCAATCGAGAGTTTTCCCGTTGAGATAACCATGTACACAACCAGGCTGGGAAGAGTCCAGTAAAATAAAATTCCAGCCCCCGCGTTGAAAAGACTTACGTCGGGAAACCATACCCATATTGAAAATGTCAGACATAATCCCGGTGTGGTCATGATTTCCGGGTAGACAGTAAACAGGTATTTTTAGGGAATTGAGAATACTTTGCAGATGATCATAAGATTCTGGTTTACCATCACCAGACAAATCTCCTGTTAGCAGTAGTATATCTATTTCACTGCTGAGGGCTTTTAATCTTTCTACCACTGCTTCAAAAGATTCTCTAGTGGGTATAAGCAGCATTTTTTCATCTTCTGACGCGAACAGATGTATATCTGTGATGTGAGCAATTGATATAGGAGAGACTTGTTTCATTTTCACTAATGCTCATTTGTGCAATTTAATATCTAAATTCTGGCTAGGGAAACTAGATGTGTTAACCAGGGAGGGGGATGCTCCTAGTACAAGATGTCTACGAAGTAAATCATTAACAAGCAGGATGCTTGTGTTACAAGGCTTTTTTGGCGGTTTTCGCTTCAGCGAAGTAAATCATTAACAAGCAGGATGCTTGTGTTACAAGGCTTTTTTGGCGGTTTTCGCTTCAGCGAAGTAAATCATTAACAAGCAGGATGCTTGTGTTACAAGACCTTTAATGCCCTAGAAATGTGAATTTCATCCATCTTAAGAGTGAGAATGTATTTTTTTTTGTATTTTACGTCACTCATCTTCACTAAAAATTCATCAATTCCTCACACGATACCCACAAATCTTTATGTGGCCTTGTCGTGGAGTGTTACTGTGGGAGTAACTCACTCAATTCAATAAATTTTTTCCCCAGGGGATGCAAGTTAAGCTGACATATGTTATTATGGCAAAATAACAAAGTGGCGACATAGCCAAGCGGTAAGGCAGAGGTCTGCAAAACCTTTATCCCCCGGTTCAAATCCGGGTGTCGCCTTGGACAAGCACCCCCAAGACCGAGTATTTATACAGGAACGGGTTTGATATTCGTTCCTATTTTTTTGGGGTAAGTTTGGGGTAAATTCGGCTAGTTTGGCATAGTTATTAAAGCAGCCATAAAGCTAGGTCTAGACCTAAGTGGAACCAGTAGGGTGTCTTTGATAGCACCTTTGAAGGTTCGTTTGTGGACTATTCAAGAATACCCCGGCTTTTAGCCGTGGGGAGTATCAAGAAGCTCGTAACTGTACGAATTGGGCATATACCTGTAGCAAGCGATCGCTTCACATGAAAAGGGATTACTTGTAGTTTATGCTTAAATTACCTTGGCGGTTGCTATATCTGTCCTGGAATATAACAAATTTCTTTACCAAAATGGTAAACTTGTATTAGTCTACTAACGCATGGAAATTTCCTTCGCTGACGACAAACTGCAAAACCTATGCGAGCAACCAAAACTAGCACAAAGAAAATTAGGTGCAAACTGTGCTAAGAAATTGGCAGCCCCATTGGCTGATCTTGATGCTCTTAATTGTGTCACAGAATTATTTGCAGGTCGTCCCCATCCCTTAAAAGGAGATCGGGCTGGTGAGTTTGCAGTAGACCTAGAAGGAGGTAAACGACTTGTATTTAAACCAGATAACAACCCCATTCCTTTAAATGAGGATGGAAGCATTGATTGGTCGAAGGTTACTGCTGTTTGTATTGTTTTCATTGGAGATTACCATGACTAAGACAACCCGTCCCTTTACTCCAGATTGGGTATCTCCTCCCGGTGATACCATTGCTGATGTACTAGAAGAACGTGATTGGACACAAACAGAATTAGCAGAGCGTTTAGGCTACACCACACAACATATAAGTTTACTCATTAATGGCAAAGCACCTATTAATGAAGAAACGGCATTGAAGTTAGAACGAGTTTTAGGCAGTACCGCAGCATTTTGGCTCAGACGTGAAGCCCAATATCGTGCTGCTTTGGCGAGAAAGGATGAGGAGGAGCGTGGTAAAATATATTGATCACCATGGTAATTAATTCGGGTAAAATTGGGATAAAATTTAGCCACAAATTCAGAAATGCTTGTAAAGCAATGGTTAGTAAAGGTCTGCAAAACCTTTATCCCCCGGTTCAAGTCCGGGTGTCGCCTTGGACAAGCACCCCAAGACCGAGTATTTATATAGGAACGGGTTTGATATTCGTTCCTATTGTTTTGCTCATAAACTTTGTTGAATATTGGTGTTGGGTGACCCGAGCTTGAACAAAAATCTTTAGTAAATGTTGTTTAATTTTGTTTAATTTTGTTTAAGTGAGGTATATTTTTATTTTCCTCCTGTATTTTTTTCCGTATTGGGAAGTTGTGGATCATAATTAGTATTTTGCTGAGTAATAGTGATTATACTTAATAAAATAGCTACACCCAGGGCTAAACTTAATATAGGACGCCTGATTAAAATAAAATCTCGGATAATTCTAGCTAAAGGACTGCTTTGACGACGCAGCGATGAACAAAGCATGATTTGTTTGAGTATAAACGGATCACGCACATAGTGCCCACTGTGAGAAACTACTAGCCTTTGGTGACAATAGGGACAGGTAAACAAGCCAATGTGTGAATCGGCTAATCTTTGCTTAAGGTTTCTTTGACAAATTGGGCACGCAACAAAATGATTATCAAAGGTGTGTATATTCATCTACGTCGTCCATTTATTCCATTGACTCACTCTCTAACTATAGCTATCTTATATTTTGGCAAAACATTGAGTCGAAATCACTGTAAAAATCACTTTTGTATTTTTTTGCCAACCATAGCCTATGGTTAAGGTATGGTCAGTGTCCAGTGAAAAAAATTAACACCTGACTACTGACACCTAACACGTGAAATTTATTAAGCTGTAGCTGCTATGGCTTCCATGTCTTTTTGCTGATGTTCTTCTACTTGTTTCAGATGAATATGTTTTTTACCTAGGGAGATGATAAATTCATCTCCTGGTTTAAGATTCATCTGTTTTGTGTAGGCTGAACCGATGAGTAAATTACCGTTTGATTGTACGCTAACTTTATAGCCTGCATTGCGTCCGCTACGTCCATTCCCGCCGGTTGAACCGTCTAAATCAATGCCTTCAGCATCAATAAGGGCATTCAAAAATTTCATCATATTGACACGCTCTACACCATTTTTGTTAACGGTGTAATACCCACACAACCTGGCTTTTTTTTCTTTACTCAAGCAGTCTAGCTCTTTGACCTTTGTCAGAAGTTCTTCACCCTCTAGGGGTTCTATCTTTTTTTGTTTAGGCATCAACTTAGGTGAAAAATGAATGATTGAACTCGTTGAATCAAGTTTAGTCTAGCTGAGATTGAGCTATTAAGAACACAATCCTTTAGTTTTGATGTCAACTTTGCTAAGTATATTACACTTTCATGTGAAATTGTTGCACAATTCCGAATCTTGTCAAAATAAGCTATTGTTGAGAATGCTCATAACTATATTTACTTGGTGAATCACTACTAGTATTTTGTTTATAGCCAATGTTGCCCAATTGAGGTACATCCTTAGCAAGCAAGATGCTCGCGCCACCAGGCGATTATGTACATTTGTATGTAATGTGTTGAAGAAATGTTATAAGTCTCCTGAACCCTTCCCACCGGTTGCACACTCGGTCAGCTTGATCATTAAAACTGCTGCTTTATTCATTACAATGAGTAATTATTCACTGGTCACTAGTGGCAACAAAATAACTGAGAACTGATAAATAAACAAAACTTGCCAGGATGAAACTAACTACCAAAGGACATTACAGTGTCAAAGCATTACTAGATTTAAGTCTACAGCCAAATTATGGCCCGGTATCAGTGAAAGCGATCGCCCTGCGGCAAAAGATCCCAGCTCCTTATTTAGAAAAGTTGCTAATAGCAATGCGTCGGGCTGGATTAGTCAAATCAATTCGAGGTAGCATTGGCGGATATCAACTAGCGTTAAAGCCGGGACAAATTTCTATAGGTCAAATTTTGGAAGCTGTGGGGGAGACTATTACTCGTTTACCACATCATACGCCAACGCCGGCACAAACTGAAGATTGGGTAACATTCACTCTTTGGCAAAGACTCAACCAAAAGTTAAAAGAGGCTTTGTACACTATTACTCTCGCTGATCTCTATTATGATGCTCGTAGTTGGCAAGCTTCTCTCGGTGAAGAAGCTAGTTTTGTTGTTTAGTTTTAGTTATTAGTGAATGGTCATTCTTTTTCCGACACAAGACAAATGACGCCATCTGTAGTTTTGATCTGCGCCGCACTATTAGATTACTTCATTGGTGATCCCTGGGGTTGGCTTCATCCCGTGCAAGTCATGGGCTGGGTAATTTCTCGCTTGACTAAATTTTTGATCTCACTATGTCAAAATGCCATAACACAACGCATAGGGGGAATTGTTTTAGGCTTGATTTTAATCATTGGTAGTGGCTATGTGGGTTGGTTAATAATGGTAACCGCCCAATGGCTGCATCCATTGTGGAGAATTGTCTTAGAAACTATTGTTTTAGCTAGTTGTTTTGCCTTAAAAAGTCTACGCACGGCAGCAGATTGTGTATGTAAACTATTAGCAGCAGGGGATTTAGATTCAGCCCGGAAGATGTTAAGTAATTATGTGGGTAGAGATACACAAAATCTCTCAGAAGCAGAAATTTTCCGTGCTGTGTTGGAAACTGTCACAGAAAATGCTACAGATGGGGTTATGGCTCCATTGTTTTATGCCATTGTCGGTGCTTGCGTACCGGGTGTGGGTTCAATTCCTCTGGCTTTAGGATACAAAGCTAGTAGTACCCTGGATTCAATGGTTGGTTATCGGCAAGCCCCCTATACTTATTTAGGGTGGTTTAGCGCTAGGTTAGAAGATTACTTAACTTGGCTACCTTGTCGGTTAACAGTGATTACCTTGGCATTAATATCAGGTAAACCCCGATATGTTTGGGGAATCTGTTGCCGGGATGCTATTAAAGATCCAAGTCCCAATTCAGGCTGGAGTGAGTGTGCTTATGCGGCTATTTTGGGCGTGCAAATGGGGGGAACGAATTGGTACGGGGGAGTCCCTAAAGAAAAACCACGGCTGGGAGATGCTATTTATCCTATTACCCCCGGTTCAATTCAAACAGCTTTGTTACTAACTCGATATTCTTTTTTATTGTGGTTAGGCTTGGCGATCGCTTTATTATTCATAGGAAATAGAGTATGGTAGGTTCTCATCTAAAACTATGTCTAGCAAAGTAGTTGAAATTCTTTCTTCGGAAGACCTGCGTCGTACTGTAACTCGCTTAGGTTCTCAGATCGTGGAAAAATCTCGTGATTTATCCCAACTAGTACTCATAGGCATTTATACTAGGGGAGTGCCATTAGCGGAGTTATTAGCACGTCAAATTGAAACCCTCGAAGGTGTGAGAGTCCCTGTGGGAGCATTGGACATTACATTCTATCGAGATGATCTAGACAAAATTGGGTTAAGGACACCAGCAAAAACTAATATTCCTTTGGATCTGACAGGTAAAACAGTTGTATTAGTAGATGATGTGATTTTTAAAGGTCGGACGGTTCGGGCTGCTTTAAATGCTGTGACGGAGTATGGTAGACCTGAAGTAATTCGTTTAGCTGTTTTAGTGGATAGGGGTCATCGAGAAGTACCTATTCACCCAGATTTTATTGGTAAGCAACTACCTACGGCTAAGGAAGAGATAGTTAAAGTTTACTTACAAGATTGGGATGGCAAAGATGCAGTTGAGTTGATGGGGGTTGTCACAGTTTAAGCCAAATCTCATAGATTATACTAATGTATCTCACGTGTTTAGTAAACTCTGCACTCTATCATCTATCATTTAGGATTGCTATAGCAATCCTATTTAATTTTTAACCAAAAATTCGCACTCTTTATTTATTTTATCCTGTTTCCTGTCTCTAGGAGTAATTGCAGCAATAGAAAAACCCGCACAGTTTTAGATTACATTGCTAATTAATGGTAATGGACAGTGATTATTCCTGGAGAGAGATTACTAAAAAGCTATAAAATGTCATCCTCTAATTTAACAGATATATATTGATACGGTAATTGACATAACTATACTTCTCATATTTGTCTGAAATGGTGTAAATTCCTTCATCACTAAACCAGTGATATTTGCCTGCTTGGGTTAAATTAACAAAGTTAAGGTGAAATTATGGTTTGAAATATTGCAACTGCAACTAAATGTCTGGGGAGAAAGAAATGAACGATAACCCAATCAGAGTTTTGTTAGTTGATGATGATGAAAATGATTATATTTTAACTCGTGATTGGTTTAGTGAGTTTCAGATGGTTGGCTGTCAGTTGGAATGGATAGATAATTATCAACAAGCAGAAAATGCCATTGCCCATAACAATTATGATATTTATCTGGTAGATTATGTCTTAGGAAGTTTTAATGGGTTAGAGCTATTGCGTCAAGCAATGGCCAAAGGTTGCTCATCCCCGATGATTTTACTCACGGGTCAGGGAACCAGGGAAATAGACCTAGAGGCTATGAAAGCCGGCGCAGCAGATTATTTGGAAAAAAGCAAGTTAAATGCACCTTTACTGGAGCGTTCCATCTGTTATGCTTTAGAACGCAAACAAACAGCACAGAAAATCCGCCAACAAGCAGCTTTACTAGATGTGGCCACAGATGCAATTTTTGTACATGATTTAGATGATCCTATTTTATTTTGGAACAGAGCATCTGAGGGTTTATACGGTTGGAGCCGAGCAGAAGCAATTGGTAGGAAAACTCAAGAGTTGTGGTGTGAGAAGAACGAGTCGCTATTACAGGAAGCATTAAACCATCTTATGGAACACGGCTCATGGGAGGGAGAACTACATCAAACCACCAAGTCAGGGCGAGAAATTATTGTGGAAAGCCGCTGGACATTAGTAAAAAACTTTGGTAATACACCCCAATCTATTTTAGTTGTTAATACTGATATTACCGAAAAAAAACAACTGGAAGCTCAATTTCTGCGCGCCCAAAGGTTAGAAAGTATTGGCACTTTAGCCAGCGGTATCGCTCATGATCTGAATAATGTTCTAGCTCCAATTATGATGACAGCACAGCTTTTAGAATCGCAAATGCAAGATGAGCGATCGCGGAAGTTGTTACCGATGTTAATCTCCAACGCCAAACGTGGGGCTAACTTAGTTAACCAAGTATTATCATTTACTCGTGGACTGGAAGGAGAGCGTACTGTCTTACAATTAAAGCATTTAATTATAGAAATTCAGCAAATTATTAAAGAAACCTTTCCCAGATCCATAGAAGTTATGATCCGAATCCCCCCAAATCTGTGGACTGTATCTGGTGATGCTACACAACTACACCAGGTGTTGATGAATTTGTGTGTTAATGCTCGCGATGCCATGCCAGATGGGGGTACTTTAACAATACTGGCGGAAAATTTCTTAGTGGATGAGAATTACGCCAGAATGAACATTGATGCTAAGATAGGCTCTTATGTAGTCGTTACTGTGATTGATACAGGAACGGGTATTCCCCCAGAGGTGTTAGATCGTATATTTGAACCTTTTTTCAGCACTAAACAAACTGGTCAAGGTACTGGGCTGGGTCTGTCTACAGTTATGGGGATTGTTAAAAGCCACGGTGGTTTTGTAAATGTACAAAGTAAGCCAGGACACGGTAGCCAATTCCAGGTATACTTGCCCGCACAAGAAACTACAGAAACCAAAGCAGAAGTAGAACAAAGTTTACCCCAAGGTCATGGAGAACTGATTTTAGTTGTAGATGATGAGCCTGCTATTCGTGAAATTACCAAAACGTCCCTAGAAAATTATAATTACCAAGCAATCACAGCCAGTGATGGTATTGAAGCTATAGCTTTGTATGTGGAAAATCGACCTCAAATATCTTTGGTGTTAACTGATATGGTGATGCCTGTTATGGATGGGATGACAACTATTAGAACATTGAAAAAAATTAACCCAGATGTAAAAATTGTTGCTGTAAGTGGATTGCCCACAAGTGATATAATCAAAAATGCTCAAGATATTGGCATTAAAGCTTTTTTGTCTAAACCTTACACAGCTAATCAACTCTTGCAAACGATTAGCGCTGTCAACAATGGCGGTTAGTATTCGTAATTATCCCTTGTCGTGGAATTTTTGCAAAAGACCAATTTTTTATCAAAAAAAAAGAGTGAGAGGAGGCATATCAAGCGCCTTTAACCTCTCACTCCGGTATTTGTCACTGTAGTGATCAGGAATATCTACAAGCGTTGTCCTTTAGTTAGGGGGCTAATGTGTATGTCAATGACAACACTTGTATGGATTTAATACTCCTGGTGCGACAAATACCAAGCCCAATTAATTATCTAACCACTGATTGTTGATCATTAATCAAGATTAATCAGTTATTGGTTATTTCTTTGAAGAAAAACCTGGTTGTTTTTTGTCTTCTACAATTTAACTCACTTAATTTCAATGTGGTTGCCATTTTGGCAGGTTTTTCAATTTTTCTCATGGCTAGTGACTGAAACTTGCACCATTGTTGCATTTTTCAGAACACATTAATGTTTTTGTAGAATTGTAGACAAAGAACTTTTTTTACGAATATCCATTAAATCTGCCAAGGTTTCTTGAGTTTTATCTACTCTGTGTCTATGTTCTGGTGATGTAACCCTGACCCGGGACTCTAACTTGGCTGTGCTGACTACGGGCTTTAGCGGTTGCAATGGTACAAAAACCGGCGAACTATTTAAACTCTCCGGTTTCAATTCCGGCTGATAAGTTGCTCTTAAGCGTCTTGAAGGGCTATTACTTTTGATGGGTTTCCCTGGTGGTTGATATTGATCAGGTGAATTGACTAACCGAAAAATGATTAAGCAACCACTAGCACAACTGAGAGCAATGGCAACTACTAGCCATAAGGGTGTAGGATTGCTATTCTCAGAGGATGTTATGATTGGTTTTTCTACTATAACTGGGACTTCTTCCGGTTCTGGTTTACTAACATCGCCAACGTAACTCAAGCTATATACAGCTAAAGCCGCAGTTCCCATAGTCATTGTTAATAACCCAGTTAACAATAACCCTGGATGACGAGTCAGCAGACAGATAAAAATCTTTGAACTACCAATAAGTCGGGATTGAATATTTGTCTCTTTGACTTGGTTCGGCTTATTTCCTAGGCTCTGATTGTGTTCTATCATGACTTTCAGACTTTTCCCCTCTATTGACATAATCACCGACCTAGAAGATCGGTGATTCTTGACGGTTCACTGCAACTTGCTACTGAAGTAGTCTGACAGTCGCTCCCCGTCCGTTTAAAGTCGTGCCGATGCTCTATGCCGACTACTCCTGCATTATAACACACTAAAAAGCGGCCCTAGAAGGACCTAGCTCTCATCCCATTCTTTTGGTCAAAATAGGGGGAACAGGGAACAATGGTCGCTTCGCTTTAGTTAGTCATTGGTCATTGGTGATTTTTGGTTAGCTGTTTCTCAGTGTTGTAATGGGTCACTCCCCACAGTGCGGAAAATAATAACCAGGAAATTGTATTGACCCGCAAATCAAAAATACTTACATCTACAGTATTGAATATTACCCATTGTGCCATAACCACAAGATAACTAAAAAATATCAATTTATCTCCTTTGGCTAAACATTGGGAGTTTCGCCAGAATTGCACCCCTGTAAACCAGATCCAAGCCAGACAGGCAAAAAATAAAAGTGCGCTAGGTAAACCAGTTTCAGCTGACAGCATCAAAAATAAGTTATGGGGATGACCTAAATCAATGTGCATCTCAGCTTTGTAGATGGGACTGAAACTGCGTAAGCCCCACCCTGTCCAGGGCTGCTGCTGAGTTAAAGACCAAGCAAATTCCCACTGAGTGGTTCGCATTAAGGCTAGGGGTCTATCTGAATACATTTGATCATTTAACCTTGCCCAAAAGTAAGCCGGAACAAATCGGCGCAAAGTTTGAGCAATTGGTGACGGAGCGAATGCTGCTAAAAGTATGCTAGTAATTACACTAATAACACTACCCACAATAAGATACCAACCCAGGTAAAGTGCGTAAGCCAAACAAGCAAGTATAGCCAGCACCCACCCATTGCGTGAGTTAGTTAAAATCAGCGCGATAAAGATTGTGATTAGTAATATTGTTGAAAATAAAAAATCAGGTTTTTTGTGTGTGTTTTTATTGATTGAGCAAGATTGCTGTAACCACAACCCTAATCCCAGGGTCAAAGTGATGGCTAAATAAGCAGCTAAGAGATTGGCGTGCATAAAGATAGAAGCCATGCGTCCTGGGGGAGATCCGCCGGGAGTAATGCCTAAATCTAACAAAATCCACAAAACCTGTACCTGAAAACTCCAACCCAAAAACATTTGCCCAAAGCCCATAATCACCACTGGTACAGAACCAATGACGAAAATACTAGCTATTTGCTGTAATTGGACGGTTGTCTGAATTAGAGTACCCAGACCTGCAAAGGCGAAAAAGAATGGTATGAAATTAAATAAGCCCAAAAAAGCCTGTGTTTTGTCATAGGCAAAGCTAGAACTAATGAGCAGTAATACAGTTAATAGAGCAAATCCCCAGTTAAGTGGACGCTGGATAATTATGCGGTATTGTTTCTGGCAGGTGATTAATACTGCCAAAAATATACTGACACCCCCTACAAATGGACTCAGGGGAAAAATCAGGAGTCCAATTTGGGTAAGATTCCAAGGGGTTTGTAAGCGAGGATTGGGATGGTTAAAAGCTAATTTCAAGCTGGCTCCCAATATTCAGCACGGGTGAGACGAATTTGCGCTAAAGCAAATATGGTGGGGATAATGCGACCGTAGTTAGTGGCGATCGCTCTCCATCCTAAATCTGCAAAAAACCAAGTCCACATGATTGGTCCAATTAAAGTAAAAATACTGCGAACTGCCCCATAACGAGCGGCATTGATCATCATACCCCGTTGCGCCATTTGTAGTGCTACATAGCCTTTAAGTTGGGTAGTAGCTGCTTGAGAACCTGCAATTACTGCTTGTTTAGCTAATTGATATTTAGCAAATTGGATCGCAAATTGACGGGCTATTTGTTGCAGTACTAATGGCTGAATAATAGAAGTAAATGCCAAGGCACTACCACCTTTAACTAGTAATTCAACGGAATCTCGCTGTAGTAAAAGTGGTAGTGGTTGTGGAAATTGTGACTGGGAAAGTTGACGTTGTATCTGCTGATTTAATTTTTGCTTTTCATATTCTGGCAATTTTTTCCACACCTGTCCTAACAGATGTAAAAATAACTCTGCCTCTAAATCAACGGTTGTCAGTGCGGTAGAGTAGGGAATCTTCAAATATTTACATACTTGAATTAACGCTTGACGATAAGTTACCTGACTGGTACGTCCCCGCAATACAGTTATCCCATCTGCTGCTAAAAACCGAAAACGATTTTCTAATGTATCTAGCCAAGCCTTGTGATTTTGGCTTTGCACTTCAATCGGTTCAGGTGTGCGAATATAATCAAGGGGATTGAATTTACGACTAAACAAAATTGCTGTTAAGTCCTGTAATTCTTCTTCTGTTGCTAATTCTAGTGCCGCCCTCAGCTCATCCAATTGACTTTCCTCCCTTTGTGCAGCTTTTATGTACTTTATTCTACTATTAGCAGTCATTGGTTATTGGTCATTAGTTATGAATCGCCTGTCTACTTGATAATCACGAATAAATTATGACTGATATTGCAATAATTGGTGCCGGCGTGGCAGGTTTAATCTGCGCCCAACGGTTAACTAAAGCTGGATATTCGGTGTTAGTTGTGGAAAAATCCCGTGGTTTGGGGGGAAGAGTCGCCACCCGCCGTTTATATGGAACTTGGGCAGATCATGGGGCTTGTTATTTAAAGCCTAAAGGTGAATTATTCCGAAATTTGGTGGATTTGTTATGCGATCGCCATATTCTACAGGTGTGGAACAATCAGACTCAACCCCAATCAGCACCCCGTTATATTGCACCTGGGGGGATGAGCGCCATCGCCAAGTTTCTCGCCCAAGGTTTACAAATCCAACTGCATCAACGTGTCACAGCTATTAACCACACATTAGAAAATAGTTGGTGTCTGACTCTGGAAAGTCAGGAAGAGTTAACAGCTAAAGCCCTGGTTATGGCCATCCCAGCCCCCCAAGCTTTGACGCTCTTAGCACCCTTGGGGGGAAGTGTATTAGATCAAGGTTTTCTAGAAAATCTGAGTGCTGTGGAATTTTCTGCCTGTATTAGTGCCATGGTTGGATGTCCTGCCACATCCCAGCTTTTACCACATTGGCAAGATCAAAAATTTCCCGATGATCCTATTTTACGATGGATTGGCTTAGATAGCAGCAAACGTCCCCATCCTCAGCAACCTGTGTTTGTGTTGCAAAGTAGCGCTAATTTTGCCCAACTTCATTTAGAATCATCAGATTTAGAATTAGTTGCACAAGATATGTTGCAACAAGCAGCCCAGATTTTAGCCCTTCCCTGGCTAACAACACCAGAATGGATGCAGGTACATCGTTGGCGTTACGCTTTTCCTAGCCGTCCCTGGACTAATTCTGTATTATCGGGTAAAACTTCTCCGCCTTTAGTGTGTTGTGGTGATTGGTGTGGTGGTTATCTCGTGGAAGACGCAATCATTTCTGGGCTGGCTGCATCTGTGGAAATTAATCATCACCTAGCCCAACTACCTCTACCTGATCTGGATTTTGGAGAAACTTTAGCGGATGATTTCATCTATAGCAATCCTATTTGATTTTTGAACAAAACTTGGTTAATTTAGGTTAATTTAGGTTAATTTATATTAATTATTGATTTTTTCCTGTTCCCTGTTCCCTTTATTGACGAGGGCGGATTTCCTAACTTGTAGAAACGGTTAAGCCAATTATTTGCCAGACAAGATTAGAGGCTACTTGGAAACACTTACCGTTGACCAAAAGAATGGGATTAGAAGCTCGTCCTAGAAGGACGGCTTTTTAGTGTGTTATAATGCGAGACTAGTCTGCATGGGGCATCGGCACGACTTTAAACAGACGGGGAGCGAATGTCAGACTACTTCGGTAGCAAGTTGCAGTGAACCGTCAAGAATTACCGACCTTCTAGATCGGTGAGTATGTCAAAATGCTATCCTAGTATTGCAACTAGCTCCTCAAGCTGGAACTCCTCTACTTTTAACCGTAACCATGATTATCATACCATAGAGGTGTTTTCATAACATAGCCAACAGCTAGAAGTAGTCCTGCATAATCATAATCAAAGTACAAGACACGCTAGGAGAAGAGTAACGCATGGGCAAGGTAGTCGGCATCGACTTGGGTACAACCAACTCAGTAGTCGCCGTAATGGAGGGTGGCAAGCCGGTGGTGATTGCCAATGCAGAAGGAATGCGAACAACCCCCTCTGTTGTTGGCTTCAGCAAAGAGGGTGAAAGAGTGGTTGGCCAAATGGCAAGGCGGCAAACGGTTCTTAACCCACAAAATACATTTTTTGCAGTTAAACGCTTTATTGGGCGGCAGTATGGTGAATTGACCCCAGAATCAAAGCGTGTGCCTTATACTATCCGCAAAAACGAATTAGGTAATATTAATATTCCCTGTCCCCGCATGAAAAAGGATTTCGCCCCAGAAGAAATTTCAGCCATGGTGTTGAAAAAATTAGTGGACGATGCCAGCCGCTATTTGGGGGAACCAGTAACAGGGGCAGTAATTACAGTTCCCGCGTATTTTAATGATTCTCAACGACAAGCCACCCGCGACGCTGGCAGAATTGCTGGTTTGGAAGTGTTGCGGATTCTCAATGAACCCACCGCCGCATCCTTGGCTTATGGATTAGACCGGGGTACAACTGAAACCATCCTGGTATTTGACTTGGGGGGTGGAACCTTTGATGTGTCAATTTTGGAGGTGGGTGATGGCATTTTTGAAGTTAAAGCCACTAGTGGAGATACACAATTAGGTGGTAATGAATTTGATAAAAAAATAGTAGATTGGTTGGCAGAGCAATTTTTGGAGGCTGAAGGGGTGGACTTAAGACGGGAAAGACAATCTCTACAACGCCTCATGGAAGCAGCAGAAAAGGCAAAAATTGAACTTTCAGCTGTCAGTGTCACGGAGATTAACTTACCCTTCATCACAGCCACAGAAGATGGTCCTAAACATCTGGAAACTCGCCTCACTCGTTCTCAATTTGAAGGTTTGTGTGTTGATTTGCTGGGACGTGTACGTACACCAGTGAAGCGGGCACTTAAAGATTCTGGACTTTCTCCGGCAGATATTGAAGAAGTGGTGCTAGTTGGCGGTTCTACACGAATGCCGATGGTAAAGCAGTTGGTACGAGACTTGATTGGTATAGAACCCAACGAAAATGTCAATCCTGATGAAGTGGTAGCAATAGGGGCAGCTATTCAGGCGGGTATTCTGGCAGGTGAACTCAAAGATGTGCTGCTTTTGGACGTTACACCATTATCTTTAGGATTGGAAACTATTGGCGGTGTGATGAAAAAACTGATCCCCCGTAACACTACTATCCCAGTGCGTCGTTCTGATATTTTTTCTACGTCAGAAAATAACCAAAATACTGTGGAAATTCACGTAGTCCAGGGGGAACGGGAAATGGCTGTGAATAACAAGTCACTGGGACGGTTTAAGCTCTATGGCATCCCCCCAGCACCGCGAGGAATACCTCAAATACAGGTATCTTTTGATATTGATGCTAACGGTATTTTGCAGGTAACAGCTTTAGATAGAACCACCGGAAGAGAACAAAGCATCACCATTCAAGGCGCTTCCACTTTGAGCGAATCAGAAGTTAATCGCATGATTCAGGATGCTCAAAAATACGCGGATATTGACCGAGAACGCAAAGAAAGAGTAGAAAAGCGTACCCGGTCTGAGGCTCTAATTTTACAAGCAGAACGCCAACTGAGAGAAGTGGGATTGGAATTTGGTATGCAGTTTGCCCGTAGTCGCCGCCAGCGAATTGATAGTATTTGTCGGGAACTGCGTGAAAGTCTACAAGAAAATGAAGATCGCGGCATTGACCAAGCCTACGCAGACCTACAAGATGCTTTATATCAGCTAAATCGGGAAGTGCGTGAGTATTACGCTGATGACGAAGATGAAGACCTGTTTGGGGCAATTCGTGACATTTTTACGGGAGGTGACAGGGAACGGGAAGGCGATTTTTCCCGTGATACATATCGTGAACGTGATTCCTATGGCAAAGACTACAACAGAAACTACAACAGAAATTACGATAGGGATTACGGCAGAAATAGCCGTTCCCCTAACTACGACAACCGTTCTTCTCGCCAACCTACTCGACCCAGTTATCAAGATAACTGGGATGATAATGACGATGATTGGTTGTAGTCATTGCTGATGGTGATTTTTTTTGTTTTTCCATTACCAACATCTAAAATTAAAGTTTAATAACTGAACTATGCAAAATTTGCAGAATTTTCGCGATTACTATGAAATTTTAGGAGTACCTAAAAATGCTACCGGAGAAGAAATTAAAAAGGTCTATCGGCGGTTAGCAAGGCAATATCACCCAGACCTCAATCCCGGGAATAAAGCAGCAGAGGAAAAATTTAAAGATATCGGTGAGGCTTACGAGGTTCTTTCTGATGCTGCCAAGCGATCGCAGTATGACCAGTTTAGCCGCTACTGGAAGCAAAAAGGCTTTGTGGGTAACAAAACACCTAAATCAAAAAGCTGGTCTGGTTCTGGAAATGGTGGTGCTAGCACTAAGGATGTAGATCCGGGTCAATTTTCTGATTTTGAAAGCTTTATTAATCAAGTTGTTGGTATAGGCAATCGCAAAGATGGTAGAAATGAGGGTACTAGCACTAATACAGACCCATTTCGTTCTCCTAAAACTAGGGTGGAATATACAGTTCCTAAAAACCCACCGCGCACACCCCGCAGGGATATTGAAGCTAGATTAACTCTACCATTGGAAAAAGCTTATCAAGGGGGCAAAGAACGTATTCGCCTAGAAGATGGGCGATCGCTAGAAGTTAATATGCCTCCAGGTATGGTGACGGGTCAAACTATCCGCTTACGCAATCAAGGTATTAATGGTGGTGACCTGTATTTGAAAATTACCGTAGAACCCCATCCTTTATTTAAATTAGATGGTCTGAATATATATTGCCAAGTGCCGGTGACTCCCTGTGAAGCAGTTTTAGGGGGACAAGTAGAAGCACCTACTTTAGATGGTCCAGTAAAAATGACTATCCCCCCAGGAGTAAGGACTGGTCAAAGACTGCGTTTAGCAAATAAAGGTTACCCCAACGACAACGGTCAACGTGGCGATCAATTAGTAGAAATTCAAATTGTCACTCCCAAAAATCTCACCTCTGAAGAACGGGAACTTTATCAAAAATTGCGGGAAATAGAATCCTTTAAACCCCGGGCTGATTTAATAGGTTAAGTATAGTGACTATAATCTTACATATTTATACATAAATATAAATAAATTTACTTAATGTGGCAAGTTGATGGAGGCGATCGCCAGTTTAAGCGTAGCCCACATCAGCGATTCTGGGCAATTTTATGCAAATCTCTGGATTGCTTGCCATACTCTTTCAGTTGCAGACTGACAAGGGTGTGAATTTAATTCTTTCACAAAACTAAACTCTTTCCACAGTGCTGTTGAGTAGTTATTTTGGGGAAGCTTTTGGAGTAAATATAGAAATATCTCACCAGGCTTTAGTTGGTCTCTCACCAGAGGAGCAAATTAACTATATGCAACAACAGTTAGAAGTAGTTGGCTTGTTCCCTGGTCAAACAGATACAAAATTACTTCGTGGCTTGTTACAAGTTTATAAAACACAATGTCAAATTAACTACCTACCACAACATAATTCTCCCACACCAATTACTCTGTTCCTAGCTGAGGAGGTAGATCCTCAGATGGAAGATGATTCTTCCCGGAGTCAAGGATGGGGTTGGAATCAGTTTGCTGATGGAGAGGTGGAAATCCATACTGTTCCTGGTAATCACATTTCTATAATGCGTGAGCCTCATGTTCAGGTTCTGGCTCAACACCTGAGAGCATCTCTCCACCAAGCACAGGGGGGTTAAATAGGGTTAAGCTGTTAATGCCGGATATAAATGATAAAACTCTTGTGGGGGGGGTATACTATGGCTACGCTCAGTACAAGTTTTCCCTGCTACGGTTATACCACTTAAATTCGTAACAGCTTATGACTGACTACCCCTGTAATATAATTTAGAATATGCACTTTCTCGATATTTTTTGCCCAACATAAAAGATAAACTATTTTTAGGTGGAAATGGAGGCAAAAATGGGATTGGCTGAGTTAAGAATTGTGTTAGTGGAACCAGCAGGCCCTATTAACCTGGGGTCAATTGCTAGGGTAATGAAAAATTTTGGTTTACATAATTTAGTATTAGTCAATCCCCGATGCAGTCCACAGGCGGAAGAAGCGTTGAAAATGGCAGTTCATGCCAAGGAAATTTTAGAATCGGCAGTATTAGTAACTACATTACCACAAGCATTACAGGGATGTATCCGAGCGATCGCCACTACGGCTCGTGTACGTGATGGGGAAACACCGTTAGAACATCCCCGCACGGCCTTACCTTGGTTACTAGAGTCACCTGATGAACCAGGGGCATTAATTTTTGGTAGAGAAGACCGGGGTTTAAGCAATGAGGAATTAAATTATGCCCAGCGATTTGTTCGCATTCCCACCAGTGACAATTATCCATCGTTGAATTTAGCTTCAGCCGTGGGGATCTGCTGCTATGAACTAGCACAACAGACAACACCACCAACAACCCCACCCCCCAGCCGAACTGAACTGGCATCTTTGGATATTGTAGAAACCTACTACCAGCAATTAGAATCTTTACTACTAGATATTGGTTATCTGTATCCCCAGACGGCCTTTAGTCGCATGGCTAAATTTCGGCAATTGTACAATCGCGCTCACCTGCAAACCCAGGAAGTAGCCATGCTGCGGGGAATTTTGCGACAAATACAATGGGCATTGAAAAGTCAGGGTAATCATGACAACTTATGATTCATGCTTTAAATATCCCTGCCAAAATAGTTAATATGGCCTAAACTAAACACAAAAAAGTTACTCAACTTTAATGGTGCTTTGGGATACCTATATCACTTTCACAAGTGATACTAATTATTGTTGCACAAAGCGATATATTATCGCTGTGTATCGCATAAATAAATGTATCAGTAATTCACAAGGAGTAACAGTGTCAGAGTCAAGTAAAAAACTCAGAAATTTCTCACCGGGTCAACCCACAAATCCCCGTCAGCGTCGCAGTCAACGCCAAAGAGTGGGCAAGAAAAAAGTAAAAGTACCACCAAACCAGCGTCCTGTTAGCAAAGAAACAGCTTTAACCCGGCTGAACGATAACATAAAGCCCCCCCAGCCTCCTACCCGGTTAGGGAAGTCAAAATCAGGGCTGGTGATGCCGGCATCTGTCAAACCCCTTCGGTATGTGAATGGAACTAAACAGCCAGGGAATGCCAATACAGCCAAGCTGAGAACCGTGCAGGTACAGAAACAAGCAGCACCAAAACTGGTCAGGCGAGTTTCCCGTAAAACCCGCTTAAAGCCAATGGCCAGAACCATGTTATATACACTGCGCTTATTAATTGTGGGAGTTGGTCTTGGTGCCATCGTCGGCACAATGTTGTCAGTGTTCGACCCTGCTACTCGTATGTCTGGTAATTCCCCGGCACAATCACATAATTTAGGGCAACATCAGCCACAAGTTATCCCTAATGCTCCGGGCATATATTTAACCCAGGAAATTACCCCATTGAAAAATGCTGTACAAAATTTGGCAACTGCAAACCCCAATGTCACACCAGGCGTTTTTTTGGTAGATTTAGATACTGGTGGCTATATAGATGTGAATGGCTCCGCCAATTTCTCTGCGGCTAGTACAATTAAAGTGCCGATTCTCATGGCTTTTTTCCAAGATGTGGATGGCGGTAAAGTGCGCCTAGATGAAATGCTAACCATGGAAAAAAATATGGTGGCTAGTGGGTCAGGAAATCTGCAATACCAACAAGTTGGTACTCAGTACAGCGCCTTGGAAGTGGCTACACTCATGAGTACCACCAGCGATAACACAGCAACTAATATGCTCATTGCTCGACTAGGAGGTATAGAAGCACTGAATCAACGTTTTCAAACCTGGGGACTTTCAGCCACAGCTATTCGCAATCCTCTGCCAGATTTAGCAGGAACAAACACCACTAGCCCCAAAGAATTGGCAAGTTTGGTGGCTATGGTCAATCAAGGTAATTTAGTCAGTATGCGATCGCGTGATTTAATCTTAGATATTATGCGCCGCACCGAGCGAAATCATCTGTTACCTTCTGGTTTGGGTGCAGGTGCAAGAATACACCATAAAACAGGTGATATTGCCACCATGCTGGCTGATGTGGGTTTAATTGATATCCCCACTGGTAAGCGCTACATCGCTGCTGTGATGATACAACGCTCTAACAATGACCCCCAAGCAGAAAAATTAATTAGCTCTATTTCTCGCGCTGCTTATGAACAATTCAGCCAGAATACTCCCCCTAATCCGGTTATGAACCCACCCACATCTCAAAACATCGGCAGTTTTACCTCAAGATAAGTTCTAGTGAATTAGTTGATTTTTTTAGAATAATTTATTCAAGCAACTTTGAGCCTATAAATTCCCTATCTATTCCTGAAAATCGAGGTAATAAAAATGGCTTATAGCGATTTTAGCTTAACTAAATTTAGGAAAAACTTTAACATTACAATTGATGAACAAACAGACTTATTTGCTACTGTAGAGCCGATAGTAATCACCGAGCAATTAACCAACACTTTAAAATAAACTACCGGATTGGCATTAGCAATCAACACTGAAAAAGCCCGTTCCGAAATGATTATTACACCAATTTTATTAGAATTAAGGCGTAAAGCCAATTATGAAATTAGTTTATTTTCCGGTACAGATTTTAATGTTGATGTTGAAAAAGGCTTAAATGGTTATTGTGATTTTGTTATCAGTCTTTCTAAAGAACAGTTAACAATTAACGCCCCAGTAATTATAATAGTAGAAGCTAAAAATGAAAATATTAAAGGTGGATTAGGTCAATGTGCAGCCGCCATGTTAGCAGCCCAGTTGTTTAATGAACAGGAAGGTAATGAAATTACAACAATTTATGGAGCAGTAACAACCGGAGATATTTGGAAGTTTTTAAAATTAGAAAAAACAGCTATATTTATTGATTTAAACAATTATTACATTAAGGAATTAAACAAAATTTTAGCTATTTTGTATCAAGGAATTCAGGGTTATAGCATTTATTAAACACCTGAGATACAAATGTAAATGATCGTATTGTAGCGCGAGCATACTTCGACTGCGCTCAGTACAGGTCCCGCTTGCTAATGATGCGCCAAAATCAGCCTGAAAACCGCTATAATGGTTACTACTATTTCTAGACCACTACCAGCCCCCATTGCCCAAACCATACCCAAACCTGTTTAAATTAACTAGTACCTTACCATTCTTTCCTATCGAAAATGCTAAGAGCCGGAATTGTCGGACTTCCCAACGTTGGAAAATCTACCTTATTTAATGCTGTAGTTGCTAACGCCAAAGCAGAAGCTGCTAACTTTCCTTTCTGCACCATTGAACCGAATGTGGGCGTTGTCTCAGTACCGGACGAGCGCTTAAATGTTTTGGCTAAAATTTCTATTTCTGCACAAATTATACCAGCGCGGGTTGAGTTTGTGGATATCGCCGGCTTGGTTAAAGGTGCAAGTCAAGGAGAGGGACTAGGTAATCAATTTTTGTCCCACATCCGCCAAGTTGATGCAATTGTCCATGTGGTGCGCTGTTTTGAAAATGACGATATTATCCACGTCGCCGGTTCCATTGACCCAGTGCGAGATATGGAAATCATTAATTTAGAACTGGGTTTATCTGACTTGGCGCAAATTGAACGGCGAATTGAACGGACCCGTAAACAAGCCCGTACCAGCAAAGATGCACAGTTTGAAATCACAGTGTTAGAAAAATTAGCTGCTGCTTTAAATGAAGGTAAATCAGTCCGTCAGGTGAGTTTATCTCCAGAAGAAGCAGAGATAATCAAGGGATGGGAACTACTAACCAATAAACCGATTATTTACGCTGCTAACGTGTCTGAGGATGAATTAGCAACAGGTAATGAATTTGTCCAACAAGTCCAGCAAGTTGCAGCCGTTGAAAATGCCCAAGTTGTGATTGTTTCCGCACAAGTGGAAGCAGAATTAGTGGAATTACCAGAAGCAGATAAGGCTGATTTTCTCGCATCTTTAGGTGTGGAGGAAGGCGGTTTAAAATCTTTGATTCGTGCTACTTACACTCTGTTGGGTTTGCGGACATATTTTACCTCTGGAGCAAAAGAAACCCGTGCTTGGACAATTCAAGCCGGAATGTCTGCGCCCCAAGCTGCTGGGGTGATTCACTCGGACTTTGAACGGGGATTTATTCGCGCTGAAACCATTGCTTATGAGGATTTAGTTACACATGGTTCCTTAAATGCTGCTAAGGAAAAAGGCTTAGTTCGCAGTGAGGGCAAAGAATATATTGTACAAGAAGGGGATGTGATGTTATTTCGCTTTAATGTATAGTTCCCAGAAGGACGGGTCTTTAAAAACCGTCCCAAAAGGACGGCTTTTTTTTTAACACAGCCCCAAAACCGTCGCACTAAGGAAGAAAATTAGTTATAGTTACTAGTTCAAAATCATGGAATGTACTATCGGAAAGCCAATAAAGTTTTACAAATTACCTGTAAATACTTTTTGGGCTGGTCCTGTCATGTAAATTCGTTGGTCTGATTCTGACCATTCAATTTGCAAACAACCACCAGGTAACTCCACCGTCGCCACGCGATCGCATTTTCCAGTTAATACACCAGCCACCAACGCAGCACAAGCACCCGTACCACAAGCTAATGTACTTCCCGCGCCTCGTTCCCACACCCGCATTTTCAAATACTCTCGGCTAACCACTTGAATAAATTCCGTATTTGTACGTTGAGGAAAAACTGGATGATGTTCAAACTTAGACCCGATAGTTTCTAAAGCAATAGCGGACAAGTCCTCCACAAAAGTTATACAGTGAGGGTTACCCATACTAACACAGGTAACTTCCCAAATTTTTCCCGCTACCTCTAAAGGTTGATTAACTACTTTGGTATCACCAGCAGTGACAGTTGTGGGAATTTCCCCAGCTAGTAATTTAGGTAAACCCATATCTACCTTAACTTGACCATCAGCCATGAGTTGAGGTGTGATCACACCAGCTAAAGTATGAATGCGATATGAGTTCTGATTTCTCGATTCTCCTTCCAAGTCTGCCAGAAATTTTGCCAAACAGCGAATGCCATTACCACACATTTCTGGCTCTGAACCATCAGAATTAAAAATCCGCATGGTATAATCAGTACCGTTTTCTCCAGGTAAGGCAAAAATCACACCATCAGCACCAACACCAAAGTGGCGATCGCACAACTGGACAGCTTGCAGTGGAGTTAACACTGGTGATGAGGAAGCGCGATTGTCAACTAAAATAAAATCGTTGCCTAAGCCATGATATTTAGTAAATTCAATTGTCATTTTTGCCATGATGAATTATTAATGATTAGAGCATAGCATTGACCGTTGTATTAGGTATGGACTATTTGTGAAAACTCTTCCCTAGTCCCCACCCGATACCAAATCTGATTTACTACTTTTTTAATTATTCCATCATTACTAAAAATGGCTACAACTGAATTTGACACCTCACTACCCAGCATTAAACAACTACAAGAACTAATTAAACAAAAAACAGTGGTAGAGTGGAAACTAGTCAACGGTGATCTACTCAAAGGAAAGATTTGCTGGCAAGATCACAACTGTGTTTGTATTGTCAATGAGCAAAATCAGCAAATAACCATTTGGAAACAAGCCATCGCCTACTTCCACTCACAATAAAGCGTTGTTTCCCCTAGGAACAGCCACCCTTCCTTGAGCAAGTTCTTCTAAGGCGGCTATTTCCTGAGATACTCCCACTACCAGCAAGCGATCGCCCTCTTCTAATTTAGTTTGTCCATTAGGATAATCTATCTCTTCGCCATTAGCACGACGAATAGCCATCAAACTTGCCCCCGTTAAGTAGCGAATATCCGCTTCTGCTAGACTCATATCAATCAGGGGTGAACCAGATGGTAGAGTATACCAACGGCGATTTAAATCACGGGTAGCTTTTTGCAAATTCCGAGAAACTTCTAATGGAGTTTGTTCTGGTCGCAACGCTAAATAATGATCATTGCGGATTTGCTTCATTTCCTGTTCCACCACAAACGATAAAAACCCCAAACTAGTTAATAAATGGTTTGCCATTTCCAAACTTGCTTCAAATTCTGGTTGAACTACTTCCTTCGCCCCCAACTGATAAAGCACCTCAATATCTTTATTGTGGGTAGCCCGCACCACCAAATCTAACTCCGGACACAATTCCAAAGCACGTTTGAGAGTCAGACGGGTACTCATGGGGTCAGGAAGGGCGATGGCCATACCTTTAGCATTGTTAACCCCGGCGGTTTCCAAAACATGAAGACTCACACAATTACCAATCACATAAGGTACACCTTCTTCCCGTAACTGCTGTATTCTTCTTTCTGACTGATCAATAACTACCACAGGGAAATTATGTTTTTGTAATAACTTCACCAAATTCTTACCTACTCGCCCATAACCACAAACCACCACATGACTTTTTGAAGGTACATTGTCTGAGACATCTCGGGGATAAATTTCTTCTAAATATGGTTGCAGCCAGGGTATTGATTCAGCAAAGTTAAATAAAAATGGTACTAATCGCAACAGAAAGGGAGTCAGCATTAGTGTAACTGCTGTAGTTCCCAAAATCAGCAAATATACCCGCCGAGAAACTAATCCTAAAGCCTGTCCTTCACTAGCCAGCACAAAGGAAAATTCCCCAATTTGAGCTAGTCCTAACCCAGCAATCAAGGCTGTTTTCAAGGGGTAGCGAAACAATTTTACTAAAGGAGTAATAATTAAAAACTTACCAACAAATACCAGCGCCACCAATACCAAAATCAATTCTAGATTCTTCCACAAAAACACCGGGTCAATTAACATCCCAATAGCCGCAAAAAATAAACTGGCGAAAATATCTCGCACTGGTTCCACATAAGTTAGAGTTTGGTCAGCATATTCCACCTCTGAAATCATTAAACCAGCGACAAACGCCCCCATCTCAATAGATAGCCCTAAATGTTCCGTCAGTAGAGCAATACCTAAACACAGGGTTACCACCCCTAATAAAAATAATTCTCGGCTTTCAGTGCGGGCCAGAATTCGTAACAAAGGCGGTATCAGCCAAATCCCCGCTACTACTGCTCCTCCAGCAAATAAAGCCAACCGCAGTAACGCTGTCACCACAGCCATAACAATAGTTTCCCCTGGTTGATGTAGGGCTGGTAATACAGCAATCATCAATCCCAATGCTAAATCCTGGACTACCAAGATCCCCAGCATTACTTGTCCGTGGGGGGTTTCTGTTTCGTTGCGTTCCATTAAACACTTGAGGACTACGGCTGTGGAAGATAAAGATAAAATAGCTCCTAAAAACACACCTTTAGCCGGTAGTTCTTCCCCAGTACCTATGATTCCGCACACCACAACGGTAAATAAAATAGTTAAAGCAATTTGTAACCCACCACCCCCCAGAGCGATGGCCTTAACTTTCCTGAGTTCTGCAAAAGAAAACTCCACCCCCAAAGCAAATAATAAAAAAGCAACCCCGAACTGAGCTAGAGTTTCTACTTGAATAACCTCTTTAATCACTCCCAGTCCAGCCGGTCCCACAATCATCCCGCCCATGAGATAGCCTAGCAGTACAGGTTGGCGTAAAAGAGAAGCCAACAGTCCACCACAAGCGGCGACGGCGAGAACTGAAACTAAATCAACGATTAGTCTAAAATCTTCCTGCACAAATTTTTCAAAAAACTAAACCCCATTGAATTTAGGATACAAAGTTTTTACATCAACAGGGGAGTGAGCGCTGATGATTTTTTCCCGGAAGATTCCCGACTCGTCGGGAATCTGAGAAAGTACAAGCCATTTTATGTTTAACGAACCGTGGCGCGGATTGATTCAGCATCAATGGGCTTGATTAGGTATAGCCGCAACATATGGTAAATAATCCCACAAATGGGGGGTATTTTTTGCCAGAATTTGACCAATGAGAAACCTCTACTTTCTTTAATTTCTGTCAGTCTCTGGGTATGGATGAAACATTGTTCTAGTCGCCAGAAAAACGCCGGGTGATTAGTATCCAAAATGATGGGAAATGCTCTGGCGGAAGTGTTATTGGTCTCTTGAATTACGCTGTTGTTGTATTTGCGCGGATGTATACCAATGGCTTGATAAAACATTGCTCGTTCAAACACTGTGACGGTGTGGGTAACAAATACAGTTAACAAAAAGAACCGCACCCACAACCGCGCTTTCCAATTGTTCCATAATTTTGGTTGCGATCGCAGTAATGCTTTAAAGAAATCCCCATGTCGATTTTCGTCCTGACACCAACTCTCAAATTTACGGAACAAAGGATAAAATTGATATTCCGGATGTTTCTGGATATGGCGATGAATTAAAATATAACGCCAATAACCAATTTTCTCCGATAGGTAAACTGTGTAAATTACCCATTCTGGCGGAAAAAAAGTATATGTGCGATGTTTGGTTAAATAGCTTAAATCTAGAGACAGATTAAAATCTGCCATGGATTTATTCAGAAATCCCGCATGGCGTGCTTCATCCCTAGCCATATAATTAAAAGCATCAGCCAAGAGAGGATTTTTAGCTTTCAGTCGCCGGGATAATTCTTTAAACAGCAAAAACCCAGAAAACTCTGAAGTGCATGAACGCTCTAAAAAATCAATAAAAGCCTGACGTTTTTCCCCATCAACGTGATCCCAACCTTGTTGGAACTCTTCATCGCGGACAAAGTGATGGCGGTTATAGTCAGCACGTAACTCTTGCACCACCGCTTGCAACTCAGTCTCATTGGCGGAAATTTCCCAATTTGCCACTGCTTCAAAATCAGTAGTGTAAAACCTAGGTGTTAACAATGTTTCCTGAACAGGTGCTTTTATTCCCGGCTTCAGTAATTGAGGGTCGGAAGTTTCGAGAGACTTAACCATGAGTCCGCTTACAATGTTTAACCTTTTTATATTTATCTAAGCATAAATTATCATAATAATACATCAGTTAAATTAATGAAAATTAATTTACAAAAAATGATTTTTACTACCAAACACTTGGATATTTGTGGAGTCCATTTAAAATGATCGGCTATTTTTTCCACGTACTAGCCATGTGCATTTAACCTAATGACCTATGTTTAAAAGTCCATTACGTTATCCTGGCGGTAAGCAAAAGGCAATTCCTCAAATTGCTCACTATCTACCTCCTACATTTAAGGAATTCCGTGAACCTTTCGTTGGTGGAGGTGCTGTATTTTTTCATGTTTTACAGAAGTACCCTAGTATGCCCTGCTGGGTAAATGATCTCAACCCAGAACTGTATTACTTTTGGCATCAGGTCAAAATTAATCTACCAGAGCTAGTTGAGTCAGTCTGGAAAGTAAAAAATCAGACAACAGATGGACGCGCCTTGTTTAAATCTCTCGCCGCCGCAGATCCGAGTAATATGACTCCACTTGAGCGGGCTGTGCGGTTCTTTGTTCTTAACCGGATCACCTTTTCCGGAACCATTGAGAGTGGCGGTTACTCTGGTGCTTCCTTCACAGGTCGGTTTACAGACTCTTCGATTGAGCGATTAGCAGCTTTGGATGGTTGCTTTGTTAATACCAGTGTGACTAACTTCGACTACAGCACCCTACTTACTGAACCTGGGGAAGATGTATTTATTTTTCTAGATCCACCTTATCTCAGCAAAACTCAATCTAAGCTCTATGGTAAGAGAGGTGATTTGCATACCTGTTTTGACCATTCTCGCTTTGCCAAACTGATGTCGGAGTGTTCACATAAATGGTTGATTACTTACGATAACTGTGAACAAGTGCAGCATCACTTTTCTTTTGCCTATATTTATAAATGGGAGTTGCAATACGGGATGAACAATTACAAACAGGAGAAGGCAGAAAAAGGCAAGGAGCTTTTTATCACTAACTATCCTGTTGAATCATACAATTTGCATCCAATCATGGAAGTGGTGTGAGGGGAAGGTTAAAACTTGGTTTGATTTTAGGAAATACAGATTATTGAAGTTAGCTGCACAACAACTTAACAAAATTTATCTTTAAACAATGAGTAAATATATTGGGGTATAAATCAGATAAACCTAAAGAAAACTTAATAAAATTCTAGTTATACAAATATTGATAGTTAAATGATATTGTGAGAGCAGGGCAAACCGAAAAAAGTCCGACCATTTCAGATCATTTAACCTATTTGGTTGGGGTAAACACATCATCCACATCCGCTACTCTCTATACTAGACAACAGCAAGATTATAATTTATTGGCAGTTTGATTTCCGCCACGCTGCATAAAGCGGATCGCAGTTTCTTGGAGGTTTTGATGGTTTTTGTCTTGCCTGGTGTTAAATTTGATCTGGATATGATCAAAAAATATGATACTCCTGCACCCAGATACACGAGTTATCCACCCGCCACAGAGTTAAATACAGAATTTACTGTAACTGATTTTCACGCGGCGATCGCCGCCTCTAATTACCGAAAATCCCCCCTGTCTTTATATTTCCATATTCCCTTTTGTGAAACTGCTTGCTACTTCTGCGGCTGTAACACAGTAATATCCCAAAACAAGAATATTGCCAAACCTTACTTAGAGCATTTAATCAGAGAAATCAAGCACATGGTAACCTTGATTGATCCACATAGACAAGTATTACAAGTTCACTGGGGTGGTGGTACACCCAACTATTTAGACCATCATCAAATCAAATTCTTGTGGGAAAATATCACTAAAAACTTCAACATTCATCCACAAGCTGAAATTTCCATTGAGATTAATCCCAGTTATGTTGATCAAGAATATATTTTATTTCTCCGCCAGTTAGGGTTTAACCGCATTAGTTTTGGGATTCAGGATTTTAACCACCAAGTACAACTAGCTGTGAATCGCCTCCAGCCAGAAGAACAGTTATTTAATGTCATGAGTTGGATTAAAGCAGCCAAATTTGACAGTGTAAATGTAGACTTAATTTATGGCTTACCTCATCAAACTCTCCAGACATTTCAAGAAACAGTTAAAAAAACCATTCAATTAGATCCTAACCGAATTGTTGTCTTTAACTTTGCCTATGTACCTTGGATGAAGCCAGCCCAAAAAAATATTCCCCAAGCAGCATTACCTCAACCCCAGGAAAAGTTAGAAATTCTCAAAATGACCATTGAGGAACTAACCAGTAATAAATACTTATTTATTGGTATGGATCATTTTGCCAAACATAATGATGAACTAGCCATCGCCCAACAAAATCGCACCCTCCAGCGTAACTTTCAGGGATACACCACCCACGGGGGAACAGAACTATTAGGTTTTGGTGCTACATCCATCAGTATGCTAAATGATGCTTATGTGCAGAACCACAAGCCATTAAAGAATTATTATCAGGCGATCGCAACTGATATTTTACCCATTAGTAAGGGTATTAAACTTAGTCAAGACGACATGATCAGAAGAGATGTCATCATGTCGATTATGTCTCACTTTCATCTCAACAAGCAAGATATTGAAGATAAATATCATATTTGTTTCGACGAATATTTTAGCCATGAGCTAAAAGCATTAGCAACACCAGCAGCCGATCAACTCCTTCAGATATCAACTAACCAGATCCAAGTGACAGATATCGGTAGGCTTCTAGTCAGAAACATTGCTGTTATATTTGATAGTTATCATCAAACCACACAGCAGCGATTTTCCAGGACAATTTGAGAAATCGAGGGCAACTGAAATTGCCCCCCATTTAATTAGGTATTGATTAGATATATTATAAACTATAAACTCATAAAATGACAACATAAAATTTTTTCTCCCTTTTGGGTTTAATGAATCTTTCCTGTGGGGGAAATATTCGTAGAGAAGCACTGCTAATTTAGTACACAATGACGCATCTCTTGCTGAGACTATTTTTCTCAGAGGTATATTATGTTTTACCACCAAAAAGAACCCATTCACCCTGTCAATATTTCTGAGCCTAACCCTCGTTTTGCTCAATTACTGCTAGAGCAGTTTGGCGGAGCTACTGGAGAGCTATCAGCAGCATTGCAATATTGGGTACAATCATTTCATGTGGAAAATGCCGGAATTCGAGATATGCTCCAAGACATTGCTCTGGAGGAATTTAGCCATCTAGAAATGGTTGGTAAACTGATTGAAGCTCATACTAAAAATGTTGATCAAACAGAGGCATATAAAAGCACTCTCTTTGCTGTTAGAGGTAAGGGACCTCACTTTCTAGATAGTCAAGGAACTGCTTGGACAGCAAATTATTTGAATGAAGGTGGAGATGTAGTGCGGGATTTGAGAGCTAATATTGCAGCTGAAGCCGGCGCACGTCAAACTTACGAAGAACTAATTAAGCTGACCACAGATAAAGGAACTAAAGAGACTTTGGTTCATCTCTTAACCAGAGAAGTTTCTCATACTCGGATGTTTATGAAAGCTTTAGATTCATTGGGTAAATTAACTGAGCCATTGTTTGGTAGTATTCAGCCTGATGAAACCGTTGATATTTATTATAACTTATCTACCAACGGCAAAGATGAGCGCGGTCCGTGGAACTCAGAGCCACCATTCAAATACATTGCTAACCCCCTAAAAAGCAAATCTTAAGATAACTTAAGATATCTTAAGATATCTTAGATATTACACAGCCTTTGTCATAGCTGGGGCTGTGGATATCAGTTAGATGTAACCCGCCATATATTTTGATAGTAAACTTAATAATTCTTGGCGATGTGAATGAATAAAGAAATGGTTTCCCGGTAGTATTTCCATGGAAAACTCACCAGTTGTTAGTTCTTGCCAAGCTGCTAACTTCTCTTGACTAACTTCTGTATCTTCCTGACCTCCAAATGCGGTAATAGAACAGGATAATGGGGCAGATTTGGTATAAGTGTAAGTTTCGGAAACGGCAAAATCCGCCCTTAAAGTTGGTAATATCAGTTCTAGTAACTCTGGACTTGCTAATACTTCTTCTGGTGTACCGTTTAAACGGCGTAACTCTTCTATAAACTCTAACTGGGGTAAATTATGAATGGGTGGGTCTGTATCACGAACATGAGGGGCGCTGGTACCAGAGACAAACAAATGTAATGGATTTAAACGATAAACTAGGCGCAAATAACGTGCTAACTCAAAGCATACTAAACCACCCAGACTATGACCAAAAAAAGCAAATGGTTGATTTAAACTTGGCAATATTGCTTGTACCAGTGCATTGATTAAAGGTGTGAGACGATTAAAAGGTGTTTCCATTAACCTAGTTTCTCTTCCCGGTAACTGCACTCCATAGATTTCTACTTGTGGGTTTAACTGCTGATACCATTGCCGAAAAATCGAAGCTCCTCCTCCGGAATAAGCAAAGCAAAATAAACGTAATTTTGCTTGAGGATTGGGTCGAGGCAATACTAGCCAGGGATTTTGATTTTTAGTAGAGTTCATATCAGATTGTAATATTGTAATATTGTAATATTAATATAAATGTATTATCCCCTGATTGCTACGGAGGTAGACAAGAATTAAAAAGCGCCTGGGAGTGTTGCCGTGTTTCCACCCCAAACGCTTTTTACTTTTAACTTGCTCCTCACACATCAATAGAATATAGTGTTGTTGACTCAAAAAGCAAGTCTAATATGTGACAGTTTCTTAATTGTCACAATTTCAGCCGTAAAAATCAAATATTAGTGTAGGAAGTGGCGGACACCAGTTAACACCATTACTAAACCCAGTTGATTGGCAGCCTTGATAGAATCTTGGTCACGCAAACTGCCCCCTGGTTGGACAATGGCAGTAATACCGGCATCTGCGGCTGTTTTAACAGAATCATCAAAAGGGAAAAATCCATCACTGGCGAGAATTGCACCTTGGGCTTTTGTCCCGGCTTGTTCTAAGGCAATTTTCACTGAACCAACGCGATTCATTTGACCAGCACCCACACCCAGGGTAGTGCCATGGTTTGTAATCACAATGGCATTAGATTTGACGTGTTTACAAACTCTCCAAGCAAACAGTAACTCGGCTAACTCCTCAAAGGTGGGTTGACGTTCCGTGACTACTTGCCATTTACTAGTATCAGCCATAAGATCATCAGCTGCTTGGAGGAGAAAACCGCCAGCGATCGCTTTTACTGTTTCTTTAGGTCCAGTAGTTAAATCTGCTAAGGTCAAGATCCGCAGTTTAGATTTAGCCGCCAAAATTTCTTGGGCTTGAGTTTCACAACCAGGTGCAACAACACATTCTAAAAATGTCTTTGTTAACTCCTGGGCTGTGGCTGCATCAATGGGGCGATTAAGTGCCACAATGCCACCAAAAGCCGAAACAGAATCAGCGTTAAAAGCTTTTTGATATGCTTCCACTAGGGTACTTCCCACCGCTACACCACAGGGGTTTGTGTGTTTAATCACCGTTGCTGCTGGGGTGTCGGTAAACTCAGCAATAATGCTGCGGGCGGCTTCTAAATCAACCAAATTATTGTAACTCAGTTCTTTGCCTTGTAATTTGGTGGCAGCAGCCCATCCCGTGGTAGTAGTACCAGTTTGATACCAGGCTGCTGGTTGATGGGGATTTTCACCATAACGTAAAGATTGTAATTGACCGCCGGAAAGATGATATTGTTGGGGTAGGGTATCTTGAAATTCTTTACTTAGGTAAGCTGCGATCGCTTGGTCGTAACTAGCCGTATGGGAAAAACCCTTTAAAGCACATTTTTGGCGAAACTGCAAAGATGTAGTGCCTTTATTTTGCCGCAACTCCTGTAAATACTCCCCATAGTATGCCGGGTCACACAACATAGTCAGATGGGTAAAATTTTTCGATGCAGCCCGTAACATGGCCGGTCCACCAATATCAATTTGTTCCACAGCCTCAGATAATGTTACCCCTGGTTTAGTAATAGTTTCCTCAAACGGATAAAGATTAACTACCACTAAATCAATTGGGCGAATTTGGTTATTTTCTAAATCTGTCAAATCTTCGCTAACATCCCTCCGGGCTAAAATTCCCCCATGAATGCGAGGATGTAAAGTTTTGACTCGACCACCTAAAATTTCCGGTGAACCTGTGTAATCAGCCACTTTCGTCACTGGTAGCCCTCCATCCTTGAGAATTTGGGCAGTTCCCCCACTGCTGATTAATTCAAAGTCAAATTCTTCCACCAAGCAACGAGCTAGGTCAACAATACCAATTTTATTAGATACACTCAGCAGTGCTAGACGCGCCATGTTTTACTTCCTCAAATATTACCTGTGAAGCGAAAGATCCCCAGTTTTACACAAGGACGGGTTCACTTCAAGACCAAACAATCAACTAAAAAACTGTAGTTCATTAGCTAATCCTTCGCCCCCCAGCCAGAAACACTGCAACACTCAAAACCCCCAGGACCACAGCCCCCCATTTAAATTTAGGATTCATATCCCACCAATCCAAGAAACTGGGTACTGTTAGGTTTTTAAAATCCCCCTCTATTTTGTCATAATCCGTAACGGCTGTAAAAACATTGTCTGGTGCATCTGCTGACTTCGCCTCATCAGTACGTTGATTAATTGGCTTTAGTTGCATGGTTAATTACCCTTAGCCTCTTCTTTTATGCTACAAGACGATCATTTACATTTGTAAAACAATTTTTCTACTTCAAATTTGTAAGGCTTTAAACCATTTGTTTATTACTGTGTTAATGGTTTGTTTAATTTGATGTTGACGATGCCATTTTTTAAAAGCTATTTCGTATTCTTCACCTTTAGTTTCAAATGTATTCCAAATATCTAGGCCTAGTGTCAATCCACACAATAGTAAAAAATACAATGACCAAGTAAGCCCACCACCACCCACTAGATCCAGTAGCATCAAAAAACTGTTAATAATTGCATAATTGCCCACACGTTTTTTAAATTTTCCCAGGCGGTAAGCATTAAAAGCTTGTTTCTGTTGTATTTCGCTATGCTGCGATCGCCACTCATTTTCTGCTATATTTACATCCTGGGGTGATATATCTAATTCTTTGGCAATTTCCAACAGTTGCTCATAAGAAAATTCCTTATTTTGCTCATTAACTTGACGAGCGATCGCTAATTGTAGAATTCGCTGCACATCTTCTTGGCTATAGTAACTAAGGTTTTGCGGTTCTAATGGTGTCATAATTTTAGATTTTAGATTTTAGATTTTAGATTTTAGATTATTATTCAGATTGGGTTTGGTGATCAGAAAAATTGTCGTTTTTCTGATCAATTGGCCATCTTACCCGCTCTTACTGGTTGCTTTGTAAATATTCAACAGCTGCATCTAATTTTGATGGGTAAGTTTGGGCAAATTTTTCAAACCAAAGACCTTCCGCAGAAAACGGATCTAATTTCTTTAACCATGCTTCTGCTTGCATTTTCAAAGCTTTTAATTGTTCGGCTTTAATTTCCGCCTGTCTAATTCTTTCCTGTTCTAGTTTTTGCTGTTTTCTTAATTCTTCTTTTTCATCTTGTGCTGCAAAATCTGCTGCAACTTCTGCCAAAAGGCTATCTACTATAGATGAAGATTTAGCTGGTTGCGGACTAAATGACTTGGCTGCGTTTTTCTCAGGCTGTGTTTTTGCGGCTTGGGGCTGACCATATTCAGCTTTGATTTGTTCTAGCAGCTTATCTACAGAATCCATTTTTTTTACTAGTGAGTCACGGTGTAAATGGGGAGCGATAAAAATTAAAAAAGTTCAAAATCCTACTACTAAAAAAGCCCTTGCTAGTCCGTAATGGCATTACGTAGCACGTCGGTTAAAGTCATGTCTTCCATATCGTCCATGGTGACTGTATCGCATATGTCAAATTTAGCGCCTGCGCTTTGCAGTTCGTCGTCTAAGAGTTTTAAAAAGCGGGTAGCTTGTGGGTCTGTACCTACTTGAATGAAGGAAATACCTAGTTCTTCTTCTTGATCAATGCGGCGGGAAGCTTCAATAATTACTTTCATGACGGCTTTGCGATCGTCTGGTTCGCCATCAGTGACTACTAAGATGATTTCACCATTAGGCTTAGTTTGACCGGCGCTTTTGCGTTGAAAGTAATTATCGGTTGCATTTTGCAAGACGGATGCTAGGTCTGTGGAACCTGATGGGTCGTTTTCTTGAAATATCTGTGTTACTTTATGAGATGTAACGTTGTCATAACGTTTGAATCTGCCGGAAAATAAATATACTGTTATGCCGTC
>NZ_JANQDH010000077.1 GCF_029891735.1 Chrysosporum bergii ANA360D | reverse complement strand
AATTTTAGTTTTACAGATGTCCAAAATCTATATGAACAACATACAACAGCTACGGGACAGGTGTTTACCCCGGAAGCAGTTCAACAGGCATATTATTTAACCGATGGACAACCATGGTTAGTTAACGCCCTAGCTCGTCAATCTACCCAGGTGTTAGTCCAGGATGTGAATGAACCCATTACTGCTGAGGTGATTAACCAAGCCAAAGAAATTCTCATCCAGCGTCAGGATACCCATTTGGATAGTTTAGCAGAAAGATTACGGGAAGAGCGGGTGAAAGCTATTATTGAACCAATTTTAGCAGGTGAGGACTTACCAGATACCCCAGAGGATGATCGGCGGTTTTTGCTAGATTTAGGCTTAGTTAAGCGTAGTCCTTTGGGTGGACTAACCATTGCCAATCCCATCTACCAGGAGGTGATTCCTCGTGTTTTATCCCAGGGTAGTCAGGACAGCTTACCTCAAATTCAACCCACTTGGTTAAATACTGACAATAGTTTAAATCCCCAAGCTCTATTAAATGCTTTTCTAGAGTTTTGGCGACAACATGGGGAACCATTACTTAAAAGTGCGCCCTATCATGAGATTGCCCCCCATTTGGTGTTAATGGCATTTTTACACCGGGTGGTAAATGGTAGTGGTACGTTAGAACGGGAATATGCCATTGGTTCTGGG
>NZ_JANQDH010000076.1 GCF_029891735.1 Chrysosporum bergii ANA360D | reverse complement strand
TATTTCTATGTGTTTGGTTTGATTCAATTTGTCGCTTTGCTACCGCGAAGCCCGCCCACTATTTGTGCTAGTTGTGTCACTTATTTCAGTACACAAATACTATAATATAGCGATCGCCTGTGCCAGTTGCGTAAGTCCTGGATATAATGACACAAATTTTTCCCATTTCACATATTTCTAATAATGAGTGGAACTTTGTGATGGGAAAAGATCAGAGTTGGTTTAGTAAGCTGGACAGAATACCGATAAAATTAGGTGATATTGCTCATTTATTCGTAGGCTTACAAACTGATGCAGATGATATATTTATTCTTGAACAGGTAGCCCTAGAAAATCAGCAAGTGTTATGCAAATGTCAAGCAACGGGTAAGTTACATTGGCTAGAAAATGAGTTTTTGAAATACTTGTTAAAAGGTTCTTTGAATATTAGTAGGTATTGTTTAAAAAATGTTAATAAACGTCTGATTTTTCCTTATGTAACTCTCAATAATAAATCAGTTTTACTATCATTAAATGAATATCAAGATAAATTCCCTCTGACATGGAATTATATACAAGAACATCAACAAGGTTTAGCATCGAGAAATAAAGGCAATATGGGCGAAAATTGGTATGGCTATGTATACAAGAAAAATCACACTCGGTTTAATTCGCCCAAATTATTAGTTCCTGCAATTGGTACTGGTAGTTGTTTTGCTGCTGACTTAAATGGTGATTATTATTTTGTTGGTAGTGGAGGTGGTGGCGGTGGCGGATATGGTATTTCTTTGTCAGCAACAATCAACATATCTTATTTGTATTTGTTAGGTATTCTTAATTCGCAATTAATCAACAATTTCTTGAGGTTAATTAGTACACCATTTAGAGGGGGTTATATTGCTTTAAATAGACAATTTATTTCAAAAATACCTATTAGGTTGTTAGATTTATCAAAACCTAATGATAACCTAGTTCATAATCGTATGATTCAACTGGTTGAACAAATGCTGTTTCTTCATGAGCAATTAAATCAGGCTCAAACTCCCCCAGCTAAAAAAAGAGTTCAACAACAAATTAACGCCACAGATAGACAAATTAATCAGTTAGTGTATGAACTCTATGAGTTAACTGATGAAGAAATAGCTATTGTGGAAGGATTATAAACTCACTCTTCTTCTTCTGATTCTGCACTTTGGCGACCTAGCTCATAAATTGCCGAAATAATACAAGCCATAATACCCATGCTGATACCCCAGCTGCGTCCTAGGCTAATATCTATAGCCCAGTTAGACAAGGCCCCAACTACTAAAAATGGTATGATGCTAAACAGTGAGGCATAAAAGGCATTTTGCGATTCTCTGGCTGGGCGGGTTTTTTCAAATTCTGTTTGGCTGGTGTAAAGAAATCGCTCCGCAAAGTTAAACCAGCGATTGAGTAACTCAATAATCTTTTCTCGCAGGGGAGAAAAGGCTAAATATAACGCCAATGACCACAGACTCGCGCCGGCGATGGCTACGGTGTTTACCTTAATAGCAAAGGGGAAAATTTCAGTTATCATAGCTTGGGGATATGGTGCAAAACTTTTAAGCCATTTTAAGCCGAAAAGTTAGCAGAATTTTCATAAACTGCAAAACCTCCATAGGGGAAAGTTAGAAACACAAGCAACAGACGGGGTTTGTAGACCATGAGCCAAAAAATTAGGGCAAATGAGGGGCTTGCCACCACAATCCTGAATCAGGAGAAGAGAATTAAAATCTATGGTGATGGATTCCTGTGGCTAGGGATCAATCAATTGCGCGATCGCAGTACGGAACCCCTACGGAACTGCGATCGCTTCCTTATAGAAAATTGGCTAATCTTGTTGACTCTTAGTTTGTCCTGGTGACTGACTAAAAAGAAACCACCATAACTCCAGTCCAATTAACCCCACACCAGCAATAGTCACACCCACTTTCAATGGTAAAGGCTGCTTGATGGCTTGAAATTGCTTAGGTTCCTGTGATAAAGAATTTGGCATTGCTGGTGATGCAGTTATTAGCGACAAAACCAAAGCCGTCAAGCCTGCCCAAAGTATATTCTTCTCGAACATTGCTTTAATTATTCTACAATTTACCAGGTCACTTTTGGTTTAAAGTTACGCAATCTCAAAGCATTTGTGACCACAGACACCGAAGACAAAGCCATTGCAGCACCGGCAAGAATGGGATTTAGTAACCAGCCCAAGAAAGGGAAAAGAACCCCCGCTGCTATAGGAATACCGATGACGTTGTAAATAAAGGCAAAAAACAGATTCTGGCGGATATTGCTAATAGTCGCCCGACTAAGTTGAATTGCCGTTATAATTCCCTGCAAATCTCCAGAAATCAAAGTAATATCACTAGCAGCCATGGCTATATCCGTCCCAGTACCAATGGCAATTCCCACATCTGCTTGCGCCAGTGCGGGTGCGTCATTAATTCCATCACCCACCATGGCGACAATTTTAGATTGCCTACCGGGTGCTTTTTCTCTTTCAGCTTGTAGAGATTTAATTATGGCTGCTTTTTGGTCTGGGCGCACTTGTGGAAAAACTTGCTGGATACCAACTGCTTGGGCGATTGCCTCCGCAGTTTTGCGATTATCCCCCGTTAGCATTACTACTTCTAACCCTAATTTTTTTAGTGCTGTTACTGCTGCTGGTGATGATGGTTTTAGAGCATCAGCAATACCCATTACTGCTTGTATTTCTCCATCTACAGCCATAAAAACCACGGTTTTTCCCCCAGCTTCCCAGGCTAGTTGATATTCCTCAAGGGTGTCAGTATTGATGCCCAGTTCTTTCATCCAGGTTTGTGTACCAATTTGTACTAGGCGTTCTGCCACCACCCCTTGAACACCACTACCAGCTACAGCTGCAAAATTATAGGCTTCAGTTAAACTCACTTCTTGGTATTGAGCATACTTTACCACTGCATCGGCTAAGGGATGCTCAGAGTTGCGTTCCACAGAAGCAGCTAACTGTAAAAGCTGGAGTTCATTCTGATCAGCTGTACCGTTAATAGCAACAAAATCTGTAACTGTGGGATTTCCCTGAGTTAAAGTGCCGGTTTTATCTAGAACAATAATCTGGATTTTGTGTGCTAGTTCCAAGCTTTGGGCATCTTTAATTAAGATGCCATTTTCGGCTCCTTTACCAGTACCAACCATGATTGAAGTGGGGGTAGCTAAACCCAAAGCACAGGGACAGGCAATAATCAGAACACCCACTGTATTCATGATAGCTAAGGTCAAGTTACCCATCAGGTTAAACCAAATCACAAAAGTAGTGATGGCAATGGCAATCACAGCAGGTACAAACCATCCAGTAACTTGATCTGCTAGTCTTTGAATGGGTGCTTTAGAACCTTGCGCTTGCTGTACCAGTTGGACTATTTGCGCTAAAAAGGTATCCCTTCCCACTCGTGTCGCCCGAAATTGAAAACTACCAGTTTTGTTAATAGTCCCCCCAATTACCTCATCCCCCGGTTGCTTCTGCACTGGCAAACTTTCACCTGTTACCATTGACTCATCTACTGTAGAAGCACCGGAATTCACTTCACCATCTACTGGAATTTTTTCTCCAGGGCGCACTAAAATCACATCATTGATTTTTACCGCAGTAATGGGAATATCCATTTCCCCACCATCACGGATCACCCTAGCATTTTTGGGTTGTAGTCCCATCAGTTGATGAATAGCCTCAGAGGTTTTTCCCTTAGCGCGCTGTTCTAATAATCGCCCCAGCAAAATTAAAGCAATGACAATTACGGCAACTTCATAATACACATGGGGCATTAATCCCTGGGCGATAAAAAATCCAGGGAACAAAGTAACAAATACAGAATATAGAAATGCTGCACTTGTACCCACAGCCATTAAAGTATCCATAGTCGCTGTATGATGCTTAAGGGCTTTCCAGCCATTGACGTAAAAATTACCACCACACCAAAATTGTACAGGTATAGCCAAGACTAACTGCACCCAATAGTTATGCAGAAACCCAGGAATAAACGGCAGGTGTAACCCAGTCATCATGGGGATGGAACCGACAAACATAATTATGCCGATTACACCAGACACTATCACTTTACGGGTAATTTCTCTTTCTTCTGCTAACTTACTGGCTTTCTCAGCATCATTTCCTTGAGAAAAAATATCTTCTTCAACTAAGTATGAAGAGTAACCCGCAGATGCGATCGCCCCCTGAATAGTTTTTAAATCAGTACGTTGGTGGTCATAATGGATAATGGCCTGCTCAACACCAAAATTAACATTACAGTCAATCACTCCTGGAACTAAGCGAATTGCTTGGTCAATACTTTTGGCGCAGGAAGCGCAACTCATACCTCGTAGTTTGAGTGTGAGAGTATCCATACTAAGTCAATTAATTTTAGGGATGTAAAGTTATCAAGCACATTGCAGGTTCAACAAATCTGGTAACAAATCTGGTAACAAATCTGGTAGTGCGGGTATCTGGACTCCTAGGGTTTTCTCAAACGGTTCTACCTCAGCCATGTGAAATGCGCTGCAAGATGCAGCTTGACATCAGTTTTAAGCAACCGGATAACCAGCAGCAGCCAAAGCATCTTTAATTGCTGTTTCTGAGGCTTGAGTTTCTATGCTGACAAACTTGGTTTGTGGGTCAGCCTGAATAATAGCATCAGCATCAACTGTTTTAACTGCATTGGTAATATTCTTAGCACAAGCAGAACAAGCCATGTTAGGAACTGTGAGTTTAAGTGTCATAGATTTACGGTAGGGAATTAATTGACAGCTTGTTCAGCTTTTCTGAAAAACCTAGGATAGGGAATACGGCGCTACGCACCTGTTCCTCAAGGGTTTTCAGCTTGCTTTCTTGATAATTATCAAGACCAAGCTTATATCTGCCAAATTGCAGCGTGGAAAGCTAACTCAGCCAGAGCAAATTTTGAGGTTAATCCTGATTTTGATGGCTGTAGGGGTATTTTTCCCTTTGGTCTCTCCATAAATATTATATAAATTTACCATAATTTGCCAAGAAAAAAGGCTTGGCAAAACCAAGCCCCTATGTATACCAAGCATTTACTACACCAATATTAATTTAATATTTCTACCCCTTTAGTTCATCCTCCTAAAGGATGTGTGCAAATATCATAAAAAGTGGTAATAAATCAATCAGTTACTTATCAAAAAAAAGTCTGGTAATCAACCAAATTGTAAGAAGTATATAGTAATTAATAATACTAATTTTAAAATCTAATCTTCCTTTGGTTATTATTATTGCAATCATGTATTAAAATTATGAAAAAGGCTTGACCAGAAGCCAAGCCTTGAATGTATACCAGGTGTTTACCATATACATCTTATATATATCTAACTAAATATAATTGCATCTGTCTCTCAGATGTTTACAATTTTTTTTTAATGTGATAGTTAGCCATAAACCACTCATCTCGATTCAATAAAATAGGCTTGACCTCAAGTCAAGCCTATATACACCAAGAGTTTACCATACCAGGTAATTTTAAGTATATTTCTACTCATTTCCATCTATCTATGGGTTAGTTATATAGGAATCCTATTTGATTTTTTAACAAAACTCCGTACATTGTTATTCATTTTTTACTGTTTCCTGCTTCTAGGAGTAATTTCAGTAATGAAAGCGGATTTTTATCAATTAATTTATATCTAAAAAAGGCTTGGTTGTTTGCCAAGCCCGTGTAGAAGTAGAATCTATTAAGTTAATTTAAATATTTTGATTACAGTATTCATCTTCCCATAGGTAGTCTACAAATCAACAACCTTGACATACTCACCGACCTTGAAGGTCGGTGATTCTTGACAGTTCACATATATCCAGAATCAAGAAAAGCCGTCGTAGAACGACGGGGTTTTCAACCCATTTTTTAGATAAAAAAGGTTTAGCACAATGCTAAACCTCCATAGAAAGCAGTTATTCGACACACCAGAATTAATTTAAACCCACTATTGATGACTGACATCTTCCTCTGGTATGTGTATAAATTAGTTCAGATATGATATGAGACAAGCGGGAAAAACCTGATGGGCAATAAAAATTATTCCTGAATTTTGTTATAAAAATTAATATTTGCTTTGCTGTGAAATATATGTTATGTTTAGTCATGCTGTGGTTAAGGACGTATAGCTCAGTTGGTTAGAGCGCTACGTTGACATCGTAGAGGTCCCCCGTTCGAGCCGGGGTACGTCCATTGTTTAATCTAAATCTAAATGTTAATGTTCACGCCCTCCCAGACTTTTCCTAGTGGGAGGGTGTAAACCAAATTCTGTATTGGTGTTAGCCCAACTTAATAAGGCCACTTCCAATTGCGAATTTCCGGCATATCTTCCCCGTATTCCTGAATGTAGTGCTTGTGTTCAATTAGCTTATCTTCTAACATTTGCTTTACATAAGCTGCTTTATAACCTAATTGTGGAACCCGATCAATTACGTCCATAACCAAGTGAAAGCGGTCAAGGTCATTGAGAACAACCATATCAAAGGGGGTGGTGGTGGTTCCTTCTTCTTTATAACCCCGCACGTGTAAGTTTTTATGGTTGGTGTGACGATAAGTCAAACGATGAATTAACCAGGGATAACCATGAAAGGCAAAGATAATAGGTTTGTCGGTGGTAAAGATTGTATCAAACTCTTTAGCCGTTAAACCATGGGGGTGTTCAGTTTGTGGCTGTAGCTTCATTAAATTGACCACATTAACCACTCGCACTTTTAATTCCGGGAAGTGCTGGCGCAGAATGTCTACAGCTGCTAAAGTTTCCAATGTAGGTACATCTCCAGCACAGGCCATGACTACATCTGGTTCACTACCTTTGTCATTGCTAGCCCATTCCCAAATACTCAAACCTTTAGTGCAGTGCTTGATGGCAGCATCCATGTCTAAATATTGTAATGATGGCTGCTTACCAGCAACAATGACATTAACATAGTGGCGACTTCTCAAGCAATGGTCTGTCACAGATAACAAAGTATTGGCATCGGGGGGGAGATATACCCGGATGATCTCGGCTTTTTTATTCATTACATGGTCAATAAAACCAGGATCTTGGTGAGAAAAACCGTTGTGGTCTTGTCGCCAGACGTGGGAAGTTAATAAATAGTTGAGAGAAGCAATCGGTCGCCGCCAAGGAATATGACGAGTGGTTTTCAACCATTTGGCGTGCTGGTTGAACATGGAATCAATAATGTGGATAAATGCCTCATAACAAGAGAAAAACCCGTGGCGACCTGTTAATAGATAGCCTTCTAACCAACCTTGACAGTTGGTTTCACTCAAGACTTCCATTACTCGACCGTTGGGAGATAGGTTTTCATCTTCTGGTAGAATGTCCGCCACCCAAGCCCGGTCTGTCACCTCTAGCACTGCACTGAGGCGATTTGATGCAGTTTCGTCTGGTCCGAAGATGCGGAAGTTGTTACTTTCTAAGTTCAGTTTCATTACATCCCGTAAAAACTGCCCCATAACTTTGGTGGCTTCCCCATAATTCGTACCTGGGCGGGTAATATTAATGGCATAGTCCTGGAAATCGGGCATTTTTAGATCCCGCAGTAAAACCCCGCCGTTGGTGTGGGGATTGTCCCCCATGCGTCGATTGCCTTTGGGCGCTAGTTCTGCTAGTTCCGGTATCAGTTTTCCATTGGTATCGAAGAGTTCTTCTGGTTTGTAACTCTTCATCCACTCTTCTAGTAGTTTTAGGTGTTCTGGGTTGTTAGCTACGTTACCAAAAGGTACTTGATGCGATCGCCAGAAGTCCTCTGTTTTTTTACCGTCTACATCCTTGGGACCTGTCCAGCCTTTGGGAGTTTTGAGAATAATCATCGGCCACTGGGGACGCTTGGTAAAACCATGTACACGGGCTTCTCTTTGGATGCTGTGAATTTCTGCAACGACGGTATCTAAAATCCCCGCCATTTGTTGGTGAACATCAGCCGGATCGCTACCTTCTACAAAGTATGGCTTATAACCATAACCCACAAATAAATTCTCTAATTCTTCATAACTCAACCTTGCTAATAAGGTAGGATTAGCAATTTTATAGCCGTTCAGGTGCAATATAGGAAGGACTGCGCCATCATGTACAGGATTGAGAAACTTGTTAGAATGCCAGCTAGTAGCTAAAGCCCCTGTTTCTGCTTCACCATCACCCACAACAGCAGCAACAATTAAATTAGGGTTGTCAAAAGCAGCACCATAGGCATGAACAAGGGCATAACCGAGTTCTCCGCCTTCATGAATAGAACCAGGAGTTTCTGGTGCAACATGGCTAGGAATTCCACCGGGGAAAGAAAACTGTTTAAAAAGTTTCTTCATTCCCTCAACATCTTCAGAAATATTAGGATAGTATTCGCTATAAGTACCTTCTAGGTAAGTATTAGCCACCAGCCCAGGTCCGCCATGACCAGGCCCGGTAATGTAAATTGTGTTCAGGTCGTACTTTTTAATTACTCGGTTGAGGTGAACATATATAAAGTTCAGCCCTGGTGTTGTTCCCCAATGTCCTAATAATCTGGGTTTAACGTGTTCCGGCTTTAAAGGTTCTCGTAATAGTGGATTATCGAATAGATATATTTGCCCAACAGAAAGATAATTAGCCGCACGCCAGTAAGCATTGATTTTATCTAGTTCTTCATCTGTTAAAGGCTTGGTTTGTCTGGAATTTGCTAAAGTCATATCCTACTCCATGAAAATATTTTAATCAATTCTTCAGTATGCAACTTTAGTGGTTTTTGCTAAATAATCCATCTTACTGAAGACAAATTTTTTAGCTTGCTACTGAAAAAATAGACATAATTATCTGCCGTTACTCAATCGCCAGTGAGTAATTGAGTACTGCCTGTTATCTTTCATGAAAGGGTAACAAATTTATGATTCCACTGAAATTTTTTTTAGGTTTATTTAACTTTAATGTAATATTTTTTTGCAAAAACTAAAAATAGAGGGTAGTGCTTCTTTCATCACTAAGTAGGGCTGACGGAAATATCAACGGCGAGCAGAGCTACTGGCTTCAGATATGGGGGTTAGCCGTTGGCGATTTCAATCGCCTTCCCCATTCTTCAACATTAGCAAGCAGGATGCTCGCGCTACAAGACGATACCTGTTTAATAAATGCTATAATTATGATGTTCTTATAAAGTTAAGATTATTGCAGGTTAAGTTCATTCATTTTTTCGAGAACTTGGCGATACTGATTACCTTGGTTGTTTTGAAGATACAGTTCAGCGGCACGAATGAGATTTTCCGCAGCATCTCGTTGGCGATTCAACTGAGCAAATGATAAACCCACATAATAGTATGCTTCTGGTTGGTGGGGAAAGATTTTCAGACTAAACAAAAAATCACGGATGGCTGTTTGATATTGATGGAGATGATAGTAGGCGATACCACGAGTTAAATAGGCAGGAAAAAAAGATTTTTCTGTGACTAACAGTTGATTCATTTCCTCAACCACTTCCTGAAACTGACCAAGTTGAACCCGTAAGTTGGCTAAATTTAAGCGATTGACAGATGTGGGAGCTAATTGTATTGATTTAGTTAAATCTGCTAAAGCTAGGGGGAGTTGTCCGGCTCGTTGGTAAGCCAAAGCTCGATTGTTGTAAACTAAGGGGGAAGGCTGTAGTTTTTCCGCTTGATTAAAGCTTTGAATTGCTTCTGGTAGTTGCTGAAGTTCGCTCAATGCAATTCCCCGCACCACAAAAACATGAGGTGGGGTATTTTTTCCTTGCAGTTGAATTAATTGATTTAAGTCTTGTACAGCAAAGTCGTACTGCTTGAGTAAAATATAAGCTTGGGAGCGATTAAATAAAGCTGTAACTACATTGCTACCACTGTTAATATGATGACTCCATTGTTGAATGGCGCGAGTTAAATTACCCTGGCGAAAATTCTCTTCTGCACTCAGGGTAGGATTAATAGGTGGTTGAATGTTAGGGGATACCTGAGCTTGAAGATTCTTAGACAAGGTTGTCCACAAGATCCCTACACCCAAGAATAACCCTAATGCCAACCAGCGATGATGGTGATAACGACTGAAAAAAGGCATGAACTTTAAGGACGGTAATTATGAAGGGTGGAACAGCGATCTATTTCTGGCTTCATCATCAAGTTAACTAAGCGGGGTCCGTTCTCTCCTGTTTGCAGAGCTAAAGCATTAATCTGAGTAAATATTTGGGGAGTATAGCGAGTTTTATAAGCATTAAAAGCACATTGGCAAAAGTTTTGCTTAATTCTTTTCTCCACTGGTGATAATTTTTTTTGTCCCATACACCCTTGCATAAATTCTTTCTCGGTGTTGGCAAACTGTGACCAATCGGTTAAGGGTTTGGCATTGGTTTGAGCCAGAGTTGGTAAGGAGGTCAGGACTAGAGTAGAAAGTGAGAGGGTAAAACAGGCGATCGCATTTAATTTCATATTGTTCAACACTTATGGGTTATGTCGAGTCTGGCGAATAATTGCTCACACAGGGCTAGGGTAGCGGGCAAGATGCCCGCACTACAACACCTTAAGCACTGATGTATCTGTACTGCACTTGCCTGTAATATTGAGATTACAGTTAAAATTGGAAGAAGAAACCTAAACGACCCATCACACTAGAAATGCTGCTATAGCTGGAAGAAGCGGCAGCAGATGTAATGGAAGCTGCTGCATTGAAGGTGATAGCTTGGGTGATGCGAGTTACACAACCAAGAGCGCCCGCCCAAGAACTACCATAAATTCCAGCCCCCACACCACAGCCACCATTACTGTCTAATGCCACCGTGTTGGGAATAGATGATAAGGCAGCAGCGAGAGCGCCTACAGATTCCATTTGCTGTCCCAAGGAAACTAATCCTTGTTCAAGTTGGTCAACTGTTGCAGAATTAAAGGAAACTGGAGCAGTGCCAAGATTGCCGGATTGGTCTACTGTGACAATACGTGTTTCTCCAGTTTGGTTAGCAGTGCCGACAAATTCTCCTGAAGAAGCTAACCCCGGTAGTGTGTAGTAGCTGGCGGGGGTACCAAAGGTGATTTGATGAGGACCTGTGGCGATGGCTCCTGAACCAATGGCTGTGGACACAGAACCAGAAGCAACTGTATTTGAACCAATGGCTGTGGAATTCATTCCACCAGCAGAAGCGTTGTTACCGTATGCAGAGGCATTGTCTTGCATGGCGGAGGCGTTGTTACCGTATGCAGAGGCATTGTTACCGCTAACACTAACAGTTCTGCCTAGAGCCAGGGAATTGTCACCAATAGCAACTGTACCAGCACCAGTAGCTGTGGCAAATACCCCCTCGGCTCTAGCACCAGCACCGGTGGCTGTGGCATTGTTGCCAATGGCAGTAGCACCAGCACCAGTAGCTGTGGCATTAGTACCATTTGCTATGCTGTTGATGCCGTTGGCAATGGCGTTTTCTCCTAGGGCTTGAGCATTAGTGCCTGTGGCAATGGAATTGTCACCACTAGCGGTGGCATCTTTACCAATGGCTGTGGAGTTAGTACCACTGGCAATAGCCGTATCTCCATAAGCAGAGGCGGAAATTCCTGTGGCTTGGGCTGCGTTACCAATGGCAATGGTATTTTTAGCGTTGGCTAAGGCTGCGTTACCTGTGGCCACCGCATTTTCACCGCGGGCTGTGGCTCTGTTGCCTGTAGCTGTGGCATTAATACCTGATGCGGTGGCATCTTTACCGGTGGCTGTGGAGTTAGTACCACTGGCTGTGGCTGTGTCTCCATAAGCAGAAGCGGAAATTCCTGTGGCTTGGGCTGCGTTACCAATGGCAATGGTATTTTTAGCGTTGGCTAAGGCTGCGTTACCCGTGGCAATGGCATTTTCACCACCGGCTGTGGCATTATTCCCCAATGCTATTGCTGCTGCTGATGTGACAGAGGCTTGTGCCCCAATTGCCATGGCACCGGGAATTAAAACACCTTGGGCAGATGCACTTTCACCAATGGCTATGACACCAATAGCTGAAGCATCTGTACTGATGATGCTATCAGTGCCTATGGCTATTGAGTTAATACTTTCAGCACTTGCTCCTGCTCCAATTGCAGTTGCATTTAAACCTTGAATAATGTTTGTAAATTCTCCGCCTGTGACACTCGGTGTAATGCGGATGTTTTGGGCTTGAACTGCTGGAATTATCGTTAATATTAATCCACCTGATAATAATATTCTGGTAAACAATAAACCTACTAATTTTATGTAGATTTCGTGAAGATATTGTTTGAGTACATAGCAGTAAATTGTCTGATTCTTCATAATAGAAATGTTGCCTTTTTTTATAAATCATGTTAGAGAGAGGAAACAGTAGCCTAGAGATGTACTTGGCTAATGTTACTGACTATTTCCGTTTTATTGTGTTCCACTCTCTTAGTTATGTTCTTCAATAAATTTTGGCTACAACCGGAATAACAGATGAAAATTAGTTAGTTTATTAGTACATTTACTTAGCAATAAACCCGGAAATTTTATGAGTATAGCAATGTTGTTGTTCAGTCCAGAAAGTTTAATATTGCGGGAGAGGGTTTTTATTTTTACTTTGGGGAAAAACACAGTTTTTTGTGGTGATATTTAGTAACATTAATTATTCGTCTTGAGAAAAATAAAAATATCTGTTTGGGGTTAAATGGTATTAAAAGCAATCAGTCAGTCCGTGGCAAATAAAAACTTTTATTGGTGCTTTTTTTCGGTGGTTGTCAGGGACTCAGGATACAATAGAAAATATATTGTCAAGTAATCACTACTGGAGACAATACCAAAGTAAAAATAGTATTATTAAAAACTGTTGCATACCGCCTCTTACTATCACCAAGCCGATATGTCAGATCATCAGCCAGCCCCGTTGTTAAATGCACATCTCCCCCACTCTCACCACCATAGCCAGAATACTATTCGGATTAGGGGTGCTAGGCAGCACAATCTGAAAAATATTGACTTGGAATTACCGCGCGATCGCTTGATTGTATTTACTGGTGTTTCCGGCTCGGGTAAGTCTTCTTTGGCTTTTGACACCATTTTTGCCGAAGGTCAACGGCGTTACGTGGAGTCCCTCAGCGCCTACGCCCGCCAATTCCTAGGTCAACTGGATAAGCCGGATGTGGAAGCTATCGACGGCTTAAGTCCCGCTATTTCCATTGATCAAAAGTCTACTTCCCATAATCCCCGTTCTACGGTGGGGACGGTGACAGAAATTTACGATTATCTACGGCTTTTGTTTGCTCGCGCCGGTGAACCCCATTGTCCCATCTGCGATCGCTCCATTGCACCCCAAACTATCGATCAAATGTGCGATCGCATTTTAGACTTACCAGACCGTACTCGGTTCCAAATTCTTGCGCCTGTGGTCCGGGGTAAAAAAGGTACTCACCGTAAGTTGTTATCAAGTCTTGCTTCCCAAGGTTTCGTGCGTGTGCGGATTGATGGAGAGGTGCAGGAACTGTCTGACTCCATTGAGTTAGATAGAAATATTACTCATACTATAGAGGTTGTGATTGACCGCTTAGTTAAAAAGCCTGGTATCCAAGAGCGTTTAGTGGATTCTCTCTCTACGTGTCTTAAACAATCTGGTGGTATTGCTAACATTATTGTTGGTTTGTCCTCGGATAGGGGTGAAGACCAAGAACAAGAATTAGTATTTTCAGAAAACTTTGCTTGTCCAGTCCACGGTGCGGTAATGGACGAATTATCGCCGCGTTTGTTTTCCTTTAATTCCCCTTATGGCGCTTGTCCCCATTGTCATGGAATTGGCACTTTAAAAAGATTTGCCCCGGATTTGATTATACCTGACCCAGAAGCACCAATTTACGCTGCCATCGCCCCTTGGTCAGAAAAAGATAACTCATATTATCTAGAATTACTTTATGCTGTGGGACAGGTCACTGGGTTTGAACTACAAGCTAAGTGGAACCAATTGACGGTGACACAACAGCAAACCATACTTTATGGCGAGCAGCAAGAAAGCAGTATACAAGGAAAAATCAGGAATTTTCACGGTGTGATTCCCACTTTACAGCGTCAATATGACAATGGTTCAGACTTAATTAAGCAAAAGTTAGAAGAATATATAATTGATCAGCCTTGTGAGGTTTGTGGGGGGAAACGTTTAAAACCCCAGGCTTTAGGGGTACGGTTGGGACAATATGGAATTTTAGATTTAACTGGGGTTTCCATTCGGGATTGTCGGCACAGAATTGATCAGTTAAAATTAACAGACCGGCAAATGCAGATTGCTGATTTAGTTTTAAGGGAAATTAAAGCTAGATTGCAATTTTTGTTAGATGTTGGTTTAGATTATCTCACCCTCGACCGTTCGGCCATGACTCTTTCTGGTGGGGAAGCCCAACGTATTCGGTTAGCAACCCAGATTGGTTCGGGTTTAACTGGGGTATTGTATGTATTAGATGAACCGAGTATTGGTTTACATCAACGAGATAATACCAAGTTGCTGAAAACTTTAACTAAATTACGGGATTTAGGTAACACTTTAATTGTAGTTGAGCATGACGAAGAAACTATCCGTGCTGCCAATTATATTGTTGATATTGGACCTGGTGCAGGAATTCACGGTGGTAATATTGTTACTCAAGGTGACTTAGACACTTTACTAGCAGCAGAAGATTCCTTAACAGGGGCTTATTTATCGGGAAGAAAGGTAATTACCACACCACAGGAACGCCGACCGGGAAATGGGCGCAGTTTAGTGATTAAAAATGCTCATCGCCACAATTTAAAAAATATTGATGCAGAAATTCCTTTAGGAAAACTTGTTGCTGTTACCGGTGTTTCTGGTTCTGGTAAATCTACCTTAATTAATGAGTTACTTTACCCATCATTACAACATCATTTAACTAAGAGAGTTCCTTTACCGAAAGATTTACAGGAAATTCAAGGGTTAAACGCGGTGGATAAGGCCATTGTTATCGACCAATCACCCATAGGACGGACACCAAGGTCTAATCCTGCAACTTATACAGGTGTTTTTGATGCGATTCGCGATGTATTTTCCCAAACGGTAGAGGCTAAGGCCAGGGGATATAAACCCGGACAATTTTCCTTCAATGTTAAGGGTGGACGTTGTGAAGCTTGCGGTGGTCAGGGTGTGAATGTGATTGAAATGAACTTTCTTCCTAATGTTTATGTCCAGTGCGAAGTCTGCAAAGGTGCAAGATATAACCGGGAAACTTTGCAGGTGAAATACAAAGATAAGTCAATTGCAGATGTGCTGAATATGACTGTGGAGGAAAGTTTAGAATTTTGCCAAAACATTCCCAAAGCGGTGAACCGTTTACAAACTTTATATGATGTGGGTTTGGGTTATATGAAACTAGGACAACCCGCCACTACTTTATCTGGTGGGGAAGCGCAACGGGTAAAATTAGCAACTGAACTATCCCGACGTGCTACTGGTAAGACTCTTTATTTAATTGATGAACCAACTACAGGGTTATCTTTTTATGATGTACATAAATTGTTGGATGTGCTGCAAAGATTGGTAGATAAGGGTAATTCAATTTTAGTCATTGAACACAATTTAGATGTGATTCGTTGCGCTGATTGGGTGATTGACTTGGGTCCTGAAGGAGGGGATCGAGGGGGAGAAATCATTGGGGTGGGTACTCCGGAGGATGTGGCAAATAATCCCCGTTCTTACACCGGACAATATTTACAACAGGCGTTAAAGCAGTATCCGCCCCAGAAGTAGAGCTTGTCCTAAGTTGACCGAAATATCAACGGCGAGCAGAGCTAATGGCTTCAGACATGGGGGTTAGCCCTTGGTGATTGTAATCGCCTTCCCCATTCTTCAACTAATTCGCTTGCACTAATACATTAAACTACAGTACAGGCAATAAAAAGGAGGTGATGCAAGAGTGTTGGTAATGGAGCATAAAGCAATCGTCAAAAAAGCACAGGCTCAAGCCATATTAGAATTGTTCGCCGTGCAGATGGATATAGGGAAAAAAATCAAAAATTAATATGTCCAGGGACTAGCCATAAACAAATTTGTGTGCTATGGTAATAAAGAATGAAAAAAAACAAGGCTCAGTAGCTCAGTTGGTTAGAGCACGGGACTCATAAGCCTGGGGTCGTTGGTTCAAATCCGACCTGAGCCATATACACTGTATAAGACTTAGAGGGAATTCATGGGTTTAACCCAAACTCTTTAAAACCTACATTAACCCAAATTTAACCCACGTCAACATAATACTTACAGAAACTTTGTGTAATATGTACATAATTACTACAACAAGCTGACATAAATATGGGATAATAATATTAGAGGCTATAAGCCTTACCACATAACAGTTACAGGAATGAATTTATCACAATTCATGATACTCATTGGCGGATTGAAACCTTTCATCGAGCCATAAAACAAGTATGTGGAATTTGTCGGTTCATGGTTAGAGATACTCATGCAATTAAGACTTACATCTTTTGTTCACTTCAAGCTTTTGTTAAGTTGGAGTTTATGCGCTCTGAAAAAATAATTAGCAATTGGTATGAAATACAACGGAATCTGTTTACTTTAGTTGTACGTGAGCATATTTTTCCTAATCTTAATAGCGATTGGCTTCGCCAGTACCGTAGGCAATCGCATGATCTAGAGATCATACATCATGTTTTTTGTCAATGCGTAAGTCCTAGTTCTAAATTCTAAATTATAACAAGCAAGATGCTTGTGTTACGTGGACTGTATCAGTAGCACTGGCTTCTAGCCAGATTATTTTAATACCGAGGGACTGGAGTCCCTACTACCAACTACTGAGCTTGCAACCAATTAAGTAAATCTGCCATAGTGGTGAAATCTAATAAAGTTTCCCCCAGGGTTTCCAACTGACTTGCAGACAGTGACTGGATGCGCTGTTGTGTTACTGGCGATAATTCACCCAGTCTTCTTCTAAGTAATTTTAGAATAACTGCCTGTTCGCCTTCTTGTCTTCCTTCTTGTCTTCCTTCTTCCTTCCCGCGCTCATAGCCTATGCGCTCCCCGGTGGTCACGTATCTCATAGTCCGCTCCTGCTCAAATTGTTTATACTCTTCCCAAAACTGTTTTTCCAATGCTTCTGGTAAAATCATAACCCAATCAATAAATCTATACAGGTTACGAATATCTTGCTCTTGTAACCCTAAATCGTATAACCTGCGAATTAACTGAAATTTCCAGCTTTTACGCTCCGCGGGGGTTGAGCGCGTTTGTTGGGTTTTTAAATGCGCCATCACCACTGTAGCAAAGGGATTGTTACTATTTTCTAACTCTTGCCAATTGTCTGCGTAGTCTAAAAGTTTTACACTGCGAAATTTAAAGTTTAAGCTCGTATCCGGGTAATTGTAACTATAACCATTGGGTCGCCAGTCCCGATGGGTGTCACAGAGAATAGCTAGGCTAATGGCTGGTTGATCAAATCGGTCAAAAATGCGAAAATTGTAGGTAAACATCCGCTTACCAAAGTTTTCTTCCTTTTGTCCTTGAATTTCTACATGAATTAATAACCATAATTCTTGTCCTGACCTTTGCCAAACTTTGACTAATTGGTCAGCATATCGTTTACCCTGTTCAGCTTCACGACTAATTTGTTGAAATTCTTTATTTAGAAATTCATAGGGGCGTTCCCAGTCAATTAATGCAGCTGTTTCTGGGAAAAAGAACTGTATAGCTTGGGGAAAATAGGCTTCTAGGATTTCTTTCCAGGGGCTATCAAAATCAGCCCGTTCATTAATGTTAGTCATTGGTGATGGGAGTTTTTTTCATAATCATATCAAATGTTCTTAGTGAGGACTTTAGTCCTCAAATTGGATACTATGAGCATGACACCGGGGAACTGCTGTTTGTCCCTTGGGCTTGGGGAAGAAATTTTTTAATTACACAGTAGGGTTTTGATGGTTTATCTTCATCAATGGCTAGGAATGTGCGACCAAATCCCCCTTGTCCTAATATTGACGCGCATATGTTTCCCGCAGGAGTAGTTTACCACTGCACTGCTGGCAAAACTGGCAATAGTCGGGGTTGGGGAGGAGACGGTGGGGATTAAGACATTGACGCATAGATGCAAATCTGGGGTTTGTTGTTATTTTATCCCTATTTTCCCACCAACACTCAAGAAAATTGAGTTAAATGAGAACTGGTTTCCTTAAATATCTGCAAATTTTTGACGGATGGGCTTGTTATTATAGAAATTAAACATAGGGGTTCAGCAATGCTCAACCCCCAACGCTACAGTTTTTCTGGTAAACCAGAAAAACTTAACTTTCTTCTTGACGGTCGGTTTTTTGTCCTGGAGAAGATTCATACAAAGCATCTAACTGTTGACGAGCATCTTCTACATTCACTGAACGCATGACCAACAGAGGTTCTTTAATTAGATTACCGGCGTTATCTAATAACTCTGGATGGGGAATAAATTGTTTTCTGGGAGAAAGATAGCCTTGATTAGCGGTTGATGAGTTTTTAGGTGGATAAACCCGCTCTCGATCAACACTAAACATAATCAAGTTGCGGATTAAGTTAGCAACGGCTATGAAAGCAAGAATTGTAAAGGCGAAAATGTAAAGCAGGTGTAACATTGGGTTTTCCTCCAAGAACGGCAAATTTTAAAACTTTTTTGGGTAAGGTTTTGTTTCGCCCATGTTGTCAAATGGGACGAGGGGTTATAAACAACGCACGCTGGGTGCATCATGTTTTTATGGAAAAATTTGTTAATCCTTATTGAATCTAAAGTAGCATGGGATACATTATTTTTTAATAAAAATAATATTAAGTTTCTTGTATCTTCAATGCAACTTGTATATTGTTTTTCTGTTCTGCTGATCAGCCTGGTGAGAGCCACCAGCCGACTCTTTACATTTCTCGTGCTTGACGCGATCGCATTGATACACTCCAGCATTCTGTTACTAGTCGATGCCAAGGTATGAGGGTGTTCATGTCAATTCCCACTTGTCCATCGGTAGCGCTAAACAGCATCTTAGCCGCGTTTAGCTCCTCTTGTGCTTGCTTGAGTCGTAACAGTAGGTCAGATTGCTCTTCTTGACTCATGAATGAGAGTTGCTCGGTTTCTAACAATTCACGCGATCGCCCAAACCAGTAATTAAAATCCTCCAGTAGAGGTTCTAACACTGTTTTCAGCATCTCAGCCCCTGGTAAATTTGAGTCTCGCATAAGTAAAAAGTATATTTCTAGCTTCCCTATTAATATTAACGTTTTTTACAAAAATTAACATTTTCTGCTAGTCTGTCCTCAGATGGATTGTGGAAAAATCTGTAGTAGTGGCGATAAAATAAGTTATAGTAATAATAACCAAAAGTCTATCTAAGGTTGACAAAACAAAAAAAATGTGATAACAGCCTGTGGTGATTATTTAGTCTTGATGGGCTGGGCTTGATGATAAAAGATTATTTAAAGTCAAACTGGCAGTAATCAACGTCAGCAAACTTGTTGTATTTAAACCAGCTTTAATTTGTATAATTGTAGCCGAGAAGACTTGTAGTGAGCCTAGTGGATAGCTTGCGTGGCGTACCCATAGTATGCCTGAACTACCTTTACTGATGAAATGCAGATTATCGGATTTAGCTGCTTAATAGCTTACTAGATAAAATAAAGATGTAAAATCGGTGAAAAGCCAATAAAATCAACTTTTTGAGTTTCGACTATTCCTTGGGTAGATTTTTGAGAGCTTCAACTACTAAAATTATCATTTTGCAATCACTTTGCTCATGGTTCAGCAACCAATGTCGCCAAAATCATCTGTTAGTCAATCAGAACAACCTGAAAAAATTTATTTACCCCGTACCAGCGAATCAGAGAAACTAAAGAGGATTCGCCACACAGCTTCTCATGTAATGGCTATGGCTGTACAAAAGCTGTTTCCCAAAGCGCAAGTTACCATTGGTCCTTGGATTGAAAACGGTTTTTACTACGACTTCGATAGTCCGGAACCATTTAGCGAAAATGATTTGAAGTCCATCAAGAAAGAGATGGTAAAAATTATTAATCGCAAATTACCCGTAAGTCGGGAAGAAGTCAGCCGGGAGGAAGCCGAAAAACGCATTTTAGCAATTCGGGAATCTTACAAGTTAGAAATCCTGGCAGATATCAAGGAAGAACCAATTACAATTTACCATCTCGGCGATGAATGGTGGGATTTATGCGCGGGTCCCCATGTGGAAAACACCAGCGAATTAAACCCCAAAGCCATTGAATTAGAAAGTGTGGCTGGGGCTTATTGGCGTGGGGATGAAACTAAAGCCCAGTTACAACGCATCTATGCTACTGCTTGGGAAAGCCCAGAACACTTGGCTGAATATAAGCGGCGCAAAGAAGAGGCGCTGCGAAGAGACCATCGCAAACTAGGTAAGGAACTGGGATTATTTATATTTTCTGAACAGGTGGGGCCGGGTTTACCTCTGTGGACACCCAAAGGTACTTTATTACGGAGTACGTTAGAAGATTTCCTCAAGGGTGAACAACTCAAACGCGGTTATTTACCTGTGGTGACACCGCATATTGCTAGAGTGGATTTATTTAAAACTTCTGGACACTGGCAAAAATATAAGGAAGATATGTTTCCCCTGATGGGGGAAGATGCAGAAGCAGTGGCGCAGGAACAGGGTTTTGTCCTCAAGCCGATGAATTGCCCCTTCCATATCCAAATATACAAGAGTGAATTACGGTCATACCGGGAATTACCTATCAGGTTGGCAGAGTTTGGTACTGTTTACCGCTATGAACAGTCAGGAGAGTTAGGCGGTTTAACCAGAGTGCGCGGTTTTACTGTGGATGATTCCCACTTGTTTGTTACTCCTGAACAGTTAGACAGTGAATTTATCAATGTGGTAGATTTGATTTTGTCGGTGTTTAACAGTTTACAACTGAAGAATTTTAAAGCTAGACTTAGTTTCCGCGACCCCACTAGTGATAAATATATTGGTTCCAATGAAGTTTGGGATAAGGCAGAAGGCGCAATTCGCCGGGCGGTGGAACATTTGGGAATGGAATACTTTGAGGGAATTGGGGAAGCAGCGTTTTATGGACCAAAACTAGATTTTATCTTTAGTGATGCTTTGGAACGAGAATGGCAATTGGGAACAGTTCAGGTAGATTACAATTTACCAGAACGTTTTGATTTGGAATATGTGGCTGAAGATGGTTCCCGTAAACGTCCTGTGATGATTCACCGTGCGCCCTTTGGTTCTCTAGAACGGTTGATTGGTATTTTAATTGAACAGTATGCTGGGGATTTTCCTCTATGGTTAGCACCGGTGCAAGCTCGATTGTTACCAGTAGGTGAAGCACAACTAGATTTTAGTAAACAAGTTGCAGCGAAAATGCTGGCTGCGGGTATCCGTGCAGAAGTGGATACTAGTGGCGATCGCTTGGGTAAACTTATCCGCAATGCAGAAAAACAAAAAGTACCTGTAATGGCGGTTGTGGGAGCGCAAGAGGTTGAATCTAATAGCTTGAGTATCCGTACCCGTGCGGCGGGAGAGTTGGGAGCGATACCTGTTGATGAAGTGGTGAATAAAATGAAGAATGCGATCGCTAACTTCGAGAACTTCTAACCGACAATAGGGTGAGTATGGCTCACCCTATAAAAAAATCACTGTAATGGTTAACCTGAGTATTTTGTTAACCACGGGCGTTAAGTATGTGAACTGGCTAGTGAACCCTTACTCATATATTAAGTTATGTAAAGCATAATTTTGAGCGAATCAATCCCTATTCATGAGATGCTAGTGGATTGATTGGTGAGTATTTGCGGATGTCTGTTATTTCTAGTATCACTGTTACCGTTCCCGCCACAACTGCTAACTTAGGTCCGGGTTTTGACTGCATCGGTGCGGCTTTAACGCTGTACAACAAGTTCAAATTCACTCCTTTAGCAGAAGGTGGATTAATTATTTCTGTCACGGGTAAAGAAGCTGAAGGGGTGCAGACCGATGAGAATAATCTGCTTTATCAGGCGTTTGTTAAGTTCTATCAATATATAGGACAAAAACCCCCATCAGTAAAAATGGAAATTGACCTTGGTGTACCCTTGGCCAGGGGTTTGGGTAGTTCAGCTACAGCCATTGTCGGGGGGTTAGTGGGCGCTAATCAATTAGCCGATGCGCCCTTGAGTGTGTTGGAGGTGATGAAATTAGCGATCGCAATGGAGGGACATCCTGATAATGTAGTACCTGCCCTCTTGGGGGGATGTCGTCTAGCTGCTAGTAGTGGCGATAGCTGGGAAATTTGCGATGTTCCTTGGTATGGGGATATTATACCTGTGGTGGCTATTCCTGATTTTGAGCTATCCACGAGTGAAGCCCGGCAAGTTCTACCCCCCCAAGTGACTCGTAGTGATGCAATTTTTAATACAGCACATCTGGGGTTATTGTTGCGGGGTTTGCAAACTGGGCAGGAACAGTGGTTAAGAACCGCTTTACAAGATAAGTTACATCAGCCATATCGTCAGGCTTTAATTCCTGGTTATGATGCTGTCAATGCAGCGGCCCTTGGTGCTGGTGCTTATGGCATGGTAATTAGTGGTGCTGGCCCAACACTGTTAGCTTTAGTAAATCAATTGCAATCCCAAGCTGTACAAGAGGCAATGTTATCAGCTTGGCAGTCAGCAGGTATTATGGCAGTTGTGCGATCGCTGTCTCTGGATAACCAAGGTGTAACCTACCAAAGATAAACTGCAATGAGCAACCAAATTCATACAGAAATCACCAACCTGAAAGCACAAATTCACGATCTCCAGCAAGAACGGGTTAGCCTCCAAGCAGTAATAAAGAATGTCTTGTCTCACCAAGGTGATTCACCTTCAGCAATGGTGGAAGCTTTTCGCCGCCAAGCCCGAGAAAATCCCCAATTATCGGTAGAAATCAAAGGTATAGACGATGCGATCGCAGCTTTGGAAGCACAGCTACAACAAAAACAAGCAGAGTTAGAACATTGGCAAAATCAATCACCACAACTCACCCCAGAGCAGGAGTTAGAAGCAGCCAGACAAGTGGCTCAAGTTCATGCCCAACGCATTAATCAACTGGCAAAGGAACTAGCTACAGAAATCCGCCAACTCAAATCTTGTGCTGATTATTTGAGTCCCATGTATTGGCAAGTGTACTACAAACCTTTTATTACTGGGTTTAAGACTATCTCAGTTCCCCACGTTCGCTCAGATGGCGAGGTTTGGACGATTGTAAATCGGATTGTTTGACAATCCCCGGCGTAAATGCAAAGGGATTCTATATTTGGGCAAAATTCGCTATACAAAGACTTAAATGGGTGGCTTGAGCCACTTTTTTATTTTTGGTTGACGTTGCAAAAATTTACAATTACAATTGTTGGCAAAGGAGTCAGTGAGTATTTGTGCTTAGTCACTGACTCAAAAAGCAGATATATTAGGGATAAATAACGTTTACAAAACTATAAAATCCTTAATATAATGAAATCAAACGCAAAAAGGTCAACTGATTAACCTACCAGAAATAATGAATGCTATTGAGTTTCCTTGGTTATCGGCTATAATTTCATTGCCCCTGGTGGCTGCCATAGCCATACCCTTAATCCCAGATAAAGAAGGCAAAACCGTTCGCTGGTATGCTCTGGGAGTTGCGATCGCCGATTTCGCATTGATGATTTCCGCCTTTTGGTATAGCTACGACTGGCAAAACTCCACACTGCAACTCGTAGAGAAATATACTTGGATTCCCCAGTTAGCTTTAAATTGGTCCGTGGGTGTTGATGGTTTATCCATGCCCCTAGTCTTGTTAACAGGCATAATCAATACCCTAGCAATCTTCGCGGCTTGGAAGGTCACAAACAAGCCGCGATTGTTTTATGGTTTGATGTTGGCGATGTACAGCGCCCAAATTGGGGTATTTGTGGCCCAAGATTTGCTGTTGTTCTTCTTAATGTGGGAAATCGAGTTAGTACCTGTGTACCTGCTTATTTCCATTTGGGGAGGACCCAAGCGTCGTTATGCAGCTACTAAATTTATTCTCTACACAGCAGCAGCATCAATATTTATCTTAGTAGCTGGGTTGGCAATGGCATTTTCAGGAGATACTGTCACCTTTGACATAGCAACTCTGGGAATGAAGCAATACCCCAAAGCCTTTGAATTGTTAACTTATGCAGGTTTCTTGATAGCCTTCGGTGTCAAGTTGCCCATATTCCCCCTACATACTTGGTTACCTGATGCCCACGGTGAAGCGTCTGCACCTGGTTCAATGATTTTGGCTGGTGTGTTGTTAAAAATGGGTGGTTATGCACTCATCCGCATGAACGTGGAAATGTTACCTAATGCCCATGTTTACTTTGCCCCAGTGTTAGCAGTTTTAGGTGTAGTGAACATTGTTTACGGTGCTTGCTGTGCCTTTGCCCAAACAAATCTGAAACGCCGCTTGGCTTACTCTTCAATTGCCCACATGGGTTTTGTATTAATCGGTATTGCCTCTTATACAGAAATTGGTATTAGCGGTGCTGTACTACAAATGGTTTCTCACGGTTTAATTGCTGCTAGCTTGTTCTTCTTATCTGGTGTTACTTATGAACGTACCCACACCTTGATGATGGACAAAATGGGCGGTATGGCTAAAGTAATGCCCAGAACCTTTGCAGTATTCACTATTGGTTCCATGGCTTCTCTGGCTTTACCTGGAATGAGTGGCTTTGTGGGTGAGTTGATGGTATTTCTCGGTATCGCTTCCAGTGATGTTTACAGTTCGAGTTTCAAAGTTGTAGTTGTCCTGTTGTCAGCTGTTGGGGTAATTTTAACTCCCATTTACTTACTGTCAATGCTGCGCCAAGTGTTCTACGGTCAGCAAAGCAAAGAATTACATCTAGATGCTGTAATTTCTGATATTAAACCCCGGGAATTGTTTATCACCGCTTGTTTAATAGTTCCTATCATTGGTATTGGTTTATATCCCAAGTTGATTACCCAGACCTATGATGTCAAGACAGTCCAACTAGCTGCCCATGCACGTCAAGTTTTACCAGTTGTGGCTCGTCAGCAACCAGTAAGTGTGTACTCACGTATTTTCACAGCACCAACTTTGGCTTCATCTCAAGTTGATACTTTAGCTAATATCTCAGAGTAATATAATACCCAGTAAGGGTGTTGCAAGTAAATTCTAAATATGAGGGGAAAATAGGGTGGTTACAAAACCACCCTTAAAATTGTGATTCACTTGATAGCTTTTGTAGAGAGAGAAGAACACATTACTATAATGGTCCTGGAGCAATGGAAAATATTAAATTTACACACCAGCTTGAGTCAATGCCAGATGCAAAATTGGAAACTAAAAATTAATAATTATGTGTTGGGGTAGATACATCTTTTTCAATTAGAGATAAAAATGATAGTGGTTGGCTCATGTTAGCAGCAAAGCCGAGAATTCCTGGATCTAGATGTTGATAAAGTAGTTGTCCTGTTGTATCAAAGAGAAAAGTTCCACCACGCTGGGTTAAGTAAGCAGACAATGGTACATAGGTATGCCAATTTTTGAGAACTTCTACCATATTACCTAGCCTTAGAGTGGCTAACTCAAAGGGACGTTGAAAGCCATTACCGCCGGCTAGTCGAAAAAATGAGCCTTTAAAAGTAGGTAGAGGAGTATTCTCAATCATTTCATCATCCCCAATTAGTTGGGGGGCTTGGCGATCGCCTGTGTATCCCCGCAAAACTTCTGCAAGAGTTCCGGGACTACCAATACCGGCACACATTAATAGTAGATTTAGCCAGGCTTTTTGAGACTGAGAAAGTCCAGGTAGAGAAAACTTTAAACCAGGATAAAGATTGAGTTGGCGATGTAGTTCTGCATGAGGTTCAACAAATAAGTTTTGAGGGGGAAATCCTGTATATGCACAGAATTTTTTCCCAGCGGCTAAGTTACCAATTCCCACCGCACGAATAGCGAGTTTTTGCGCTGCTAATTTGTCAGCTTCTCGCCGTAACCACCACGCATATTCAAGGCTATCAAAATCCCCTAGTTGTGGCCAGACTAATATGAGGATATGGGAGACAGTCTCGCAGTTTTCTAGCAGCGATCGCGTCATACCATCACTAACGCGCTGACGTTTGGTCTGATTAAATATGGTGTAGGGATTCATCGGCAGGTATTAACTATTATTTAGCTATATTAGTCTAATTTATCAAAATTTATGTTGATTTGAGAATGTAAATTATCTCCATCCTAAATTCTGCTCCACCTCTGCTACATTCTCTCTGTAATGAGTTGATTGAACCTCTTTTCATATGTTGCCCAGTCGATTTGCTTTTTTTTATATTCTTCGAGAATATCTTTAGTGGGGGCTAAATCTAGAAGATGGATATATTCAATTTTTTTCTGGGTAAAGCCAATGGTAAATATTTTCATAAGTGGTCATGATTTTGATATAGACAGTCCCGTAATTATAATAAACTTTTTGGGTGTCATGCCTGGGGCAAAACAGCCCATAAAAAAGCGGGCTAACCGCTAATGATGTGGTTAACCCGTTCAGTTTTGGGAACGCGCTGAGAAATTCTTATTGCAGTACCAACTTGACATTGGCGTTTTGCAGACCGCGCTGTTTTACTTCGGACAAGGTTTTGTTAACAGCGTATTTTTGGTTGATGGAGTTGATCAACTCGGTTTGGTTGTGCTTTTTAGCAACGCCCCACAGGTCAGCGATGAGGTCGAAGGAACCGTCGCTATTGCGAGACCAACCTAAATCATATTCACCTTCCAAAACAGCTACGATGTCGGAACGAACGCGCTGGCCATTGTAACCACGAACATCAGCTTCAGTCTTCACGGTAATACCGAGGTCGCGCAAAGAAGACTTGAGGATTTCAGCATCGGTGATTTTGGTACGCAGGGTGCTAAAATGAGACATTTGGGTTTCCTCCAGTGAGAAGATTGAGAAAAAAGACAACGGTTTTTTTACGGTAACTGCTAGCTTTTTGGGCTAGCCTTTGCCCCTGGTGTGAGCAGGGGAAAGCTTTTAGAACTCCATGCGCTGATATTCAGCGACAGAGGCTGCGGCGGGTCTGGCGCGTTGTCTAGCCCAATCTCTTAGGGCTGTTACTTGTTCTTGCATCGTTCGAGACAACGGCAGTGTTGCTTTTAGCGCAGCAATAATATCTAATTGTGTGAACTCGCGGTCTTGGGCGAAGGCTTCATACATAGCCGCCACGAGCGCTTGTTCAATTTCTGCCCCAGAGAAGCCGTCGGACATTTTGGCTAATTGCTCTAGATCGAATCGGGAAATATCTTCACGACGCTTAGTGAGGTGAATTTTGTATATATCCTGGCGTTCTTCGGTTGTGGGCAGATCCACAAAGAAAATTTCGTCAAAACGTCCTTTCCTCAAGAATTCTCCAGGTAACCGTTCTACTCGGTTAGCAGTTGCCATGACAAATACTGGAGATTTTTTCTCTTGCATCCATGTGAGAAAAGAACCAAAGATTCTACTTGAAGTACCACCATCAGAATCAGATGAACCAGAGCTACCGGCAAAGGATTTATCTAATTCGTCTATGAACAGAATGGCTGGAGAGATAGATTCTGCTGTTTTGAGGGCGTTACGTAGATTGGCTTCACTTCGTCCTACCATGGAGCCGTCATATACTCGCCCCATGTCTAGGCGCAATAATGGCAAGCTCCATAATCTGGAGGTGGTTTTGGCAATTAATGACTTACCGCAACCAGGAACACCTAAAATTAACATTCCTTTGGGCTGGGGCAAACCATACTCTCTCGCCCTTTCTGTAAAGGCGTTAGAGCGCTGTTTTAGCCACCTTTTTAGTTCTTCTAAGCCACCCACAGCATCAATGGTTTCATCTTCTTCGATGTATTCTAAAATACCATTGCGGCGAATGAGTTGCTTTTTCTCAGATAGAACTATCTCTACTTCTTCTTCCGTGAGGCGGCCCCTAGTTACTTGTGCCTTACGGTATACTTTCTCAGATTCGTCCTTGGTTAAACCTAACGCTGCTCTGAGAAGCTTTTCTCGCGCCTCGGTTGTGATCCGTCTGCCTCTATTTTGCTCTAAGTGGTGAGTTAAAACTTTGTTTAGCTCTACCATATCTGGCAATTTAAAGTCAATAACTACAACTTCTTTTTCTAATTCAATGGGAACTTGTTGCAGGGGTGACATCAATATAATGTTTTTCTGCATTCCTTTGAAACTAGCGATCGCATCACGCAGCGACCTTGTTGTTGCAGGCGCATCAATAAAGGGATGTAAATCTTTAAGAATAAATATACCAGGTTCTCTCTGTCGGATAATCCACTCAATGGCGGCTTCCGGAGATACAGTATTGTGTTGGGTGACGTTCCGGGGTTGCCCATATTCCACGATGCCGTGAGTTACTGTCCAGACGTATACGCGGCGTTGGGGCTTGATTAATTGGGCGATTGTGGAAATTGCCTGCTCCGCCCGTTCTTCCTCGGAGGTCACCAGGTAGATTAGAGGATATTGAGCTTGAATTAGGATATTGAGCTCTTCTTTCATACAATCGACCTGCTTGAGACCTTATACAGTAAAGACATCGTTTGTTGGTTGCGGCAATGGAATTATGAACTCTTCATTCACTATTCTTACCTAGCAAGGAACCAATTCTTCCTCACCCTGGGGATGAGTTTGATCTTTTTCCATCTCATCAATGGTTAGATGCTCTGGGATCACTCCTGGTTGACTGCTCATGGCAATCAATTCTCCATCTCGTAACACTAATGAACTTTCACAGTTTGGACAGGAGTAAATCCTGTGGGTTCGTCCATAGGCGGAAGCTTCAACTTCTTCAACTAGTTCTGAGTTAGCTAGGTAGAAGCCCAGGGCCCGTTCCGCTAGATCTGACATTGGTTCAGAATCAATCACTGAACGAATCTTGAGTTTCTTGTGAAGTTCTGGCGACAGATATAAAGTAACCTTTTGCTTAGTTTGCATATAACTCTTTAACGGCTGTACCCGGGTATGTATATTACTCTATCGGTTACTTTCTCACTTGTCAAGACGTTAAAGCGTTTTAACGGCAATTTTGTTACATTTATTTACATTAATCAAATATGCCAGAGAGGTTTAAGGGTGTTGATCCGCCTTAAGCATAGTTATATTGCCGATTTCGCAGCTAAGAGTTATTGCTTTTTACAAAGAATCATGGTTAACAGGTACTAAAACCTGGTAGATTTAGCTATCAGCGAGTAAAAACTGGTTAAGATGAAAGTCCTGGTTATTGGTGGTGATGGTTACTGCGGTTGGGCAACTGCACTTTACCTTTCCAACCGAGGTTATGAAGTAGGAATTTTAGATAGTTTGGTGAGACGGCACTGGGATAATGAATTGGGTATCGCAACTCTGACCCCCATCGCGCCAATTCACCAACGCCTCCAGCGATGGAAAGATTTGACGGGTAAATCTATCGACCTATTTATTGGCGATATCACTAATTACGAGTTCCTCAAGCAAGTTCTACACCAATTTGAGCCAAACGCCCTAGTGCATTTTGGTGAACAACGATCTGCGCCTTTTTCCATGATCGACAGAGAACACGCAGTCCTCACCCAGGTGAATAACGTAGTGGGCACATTAAATTTGCTCTACGCTATGCGAGAAGATTTCCCAGATTGCCACATGGTGAAACTGGGAACTATGGGCGAGTATGGAACACCCAACATAGATATAGAAGAGGGGTACATCACAATTGAACACAACGGGCGGAAAGATACTCTACCCTATCCCAAGCAGCCTGGTTCAATGTACCATCTGAGCAAAGTACATGATAGTCACAACATCCACTTTGCTTGCCGGATTTGGGGACTGCGGGCTACAGACTTAAATCAAGGGATAGTTTATGGCGTTCTCACCGAAGAAACGGGGATGGACGAAATGTTAATTAATCGCCTTGATTATGATGGGGTGTTTGGTACAGCGTTGAATCGTTTCTGTATTCAAGCGGCCATCGCTCACCCTCTCACAGTTTATGGTAAGGGTGGACAAACTCGTGGCTTTTTGGATATTCGGGACACAGTGCGATGTATAGAATTAGCGATCGCCAACCCAGCCCAGCCGGGGGAATTCCGGGTGTTCAACCAATTCACTGAGTTATTCAGCATTGGTGATCTGGCATTAATGGTGAAAAAAGCCGGTAATGCTCTAGGACTAAATGTGGAAATCAATCATCTGGATAACCCCAGGGTGGAAAAAGAAGAACATTACTTCAACGCCAAAAATACTAAACTGCTGGATTTAGGGCTACAGCCCCATTATCTCTCTGATTCCTTACTTGATTCTTTGTTAAACTTTGCTGTCAAGTATAAGAAACGAGTTGATAACCAGCAAATTATGCCCAAAGTTTCTTGGCACAGAGGTTAGGCTTTAGCCTGGTAGCAACTGTTATATCATGTGCTAAAAACACATGATTTTGTTTCGTGGGCATCTTGCCCACATCTATATCTGGTTGTATATTTTTTTATGAGAATAGCCCTATTCACTGAAACCTTTCTCCCGAAAATTGATGGCATAGTAACGCGATTGCGTCACACTGTTGACCATTTACAGCGCAATGGTGACAAAGTGCTAGTGTTTGCCCCTGACGGCGGTATTACTGAACATAAAGGAGCTAAAGTTTACGGAGTTAGTGGCTTTCCTTTGCCATTGTATCCAGAGTTGAAAATGGCTTTACCCCGTCCTGCCATTGGTTATGCTTTAGAGGAATTTCAGCCAGATATTATTCATGTGGTGAATCCAGCAGTGTTGGGATTAGGGGGAATTTTTTATAGTAAGATGCTAAAAATACCACTGGTAGCGTCTTATCATACCCACTTACCTCAGTATCTCCAGCATTACGGTTTGGGAATGCTAGAAGGGTTTCTGTGGGAATTGCTCAAAAGCGCTCATAATCAAGCGGCTTTAAATCTTTGCACTTCTACAGTGATGATGGAAGAACTAACAGGACATGGTATTGAACGGGTGAGTGTATGGCAAAGGGGTGTAGATACAGAATTATTTCATCCTGATTTGGCTAGTGTGGAGATGCGATCGCGTCTATCCCAAAATCACCCAGAAAGTCCTTTGCTGTTGTATGTTGGTCGTCTTTCGGCGGAAAAAGAAATTGAGCGCATTAAGCCGATCCTAAAAGCAATTCCTGATGCCCGATTAGCACTGGTGGGTGATGGACCCCACCGCCAAGAACTAGAAAAATATTTTGCAGACACTCACACTCATTTTGTGGGCTACCTCACAGGAAAAGAGTTAGGTTCCGCCTTCGCCAGTGCTGATGCTTTTATTTTTCCTTCTCGAACAGAAACACTGGGCTTAGTTTTATTAGAAGCAATGGCCGCTGGCTGTCCAGTGGTGGCAGCCCGTTCTGGGGGAATTCCTGATATTGTCACCGATGGTGTTAATGGTTATCTTTTTGAACCGAGGGCAGATATTCAAGATGCTATAGATGCTACTGTCCGGTTGTTGGAACAAAAGCAAGAACGAGAAGTTATCCGTCAAAATGCCCGCAGAGAAGCAGAAAAGTGGGGATGGTCTGCGGCAACTTCTCAGTTACAAGATTATTATCAAAAGGTGTTACAGCCCATGGTATCTAAGTAGTTAATGCGGCTATATTATAGCTAGATGACCAAACTCTTACCTAAAAGATACCACCCCGCAGTTTTGGGGTGGTATGTAGGTGATAATGTCAAGCAAACCTGCTACTGGTGATTTCTCAAGAATTACTGTCCTCATCATCATTTTTAAAGGGACTCTCACCAATTCCCAGTTGTTTTTTCGTTTTTTTCAATTGTTTCCACAAAACTTTGATTTGTTCATAAGCTTCTTCTGGGCTTAACTTTCCACCTGTTTCTAAATTACAGATGTAACTGATACGTTGAGCAAATTCCTGCAAGTTGGCATTAAAAACCAAGTTTTCAGGCTTGACATGACCATAGTAGCGTCCGCGAGGATAGAAAAAATCATCTTTATTCATTAATTTTCTCCTTTTCTTTACTAAATATTTTTACTCTTTGAAGCATTTCCCCAAAATCAATTTTCCCAGTTCCAGATGCAAGATAAATTGCCTTTTCCTGTCTTATTGTTAGTTACACCGGAAAAGGTAAATAAGCTCAAAGGTACATAGGAAAGACTTTTTAACCTATGTTTCCCTTTTCGCGGCTTCTTGGATCAAAGTCTACCAGAGCTTATACAAAACTATAACCTTTTTCCAGTACGCGATCGCTGCCAAGCAGCACTCTGCGTCATTTCTCCTTGCTGTATCACCTGTTCAACACAGCCAAAAGCGTTTGAGGGTTTACTAAATTTAATGACGTACAAAACCGGACATAATTTGGAGCGTTTACTCAGGAACAAAGTTGATGCTATCTGTGTCCATGTTGCCGCTAAAATTAACAGTCATACTTTGCGTATTTTTTCCAATCAGTATTTTAGTATTTATGTCATTATTGTAACAGCACACTTTACACTGATCCACATAAGGCATATACTGTAAACCTGTGTTATCACAGCCACGTTTTCGTTCTAATTAGGCTTTTAACTTCACCCTCTGAACTATTAGCCTTCTAACGTGGTTCAAAGCAACGTTTCATCAGTTGACTAAGGAGAGTTTCAATGCAATATAAAATTACTGGCAAGGTTTATGAGTGTGAAACTGGTTTGGGAATCCCTAATCTGGTTGTTCAAGCCTTTGATAAGGATGTACTTAAGGATGATAATTTAGGGGAAACAATCACAGATGGCGAAGGCAAATTTGAAATAAATTACACCGAAAAAGACTTCAAAGGAATATTTGAAGGCTAACCTGATTTATATATTGTTATCAAAACAGGCGATCGCATCAATACCTTATATAACGGACAGAAAAACATCCGTCATCGAGCCAAGCGTCATGAAAACTTTGATATAGGGATTCCCAAATCAGCTTTTGTTGCTCAAATCAAAGATGATAAACAATTGTTAAAAGTTCTCTATGGTGTTGCTTGGTTAGATGGAGTGCTAGAACCAGGAGAAAAACTGTATTTGCAGCAAGTAGCCAATCAAAAAGGACTAGCAGAGGATCCAGACATCAAACCTTTATTAGCAGGTGAACCAGTCCACTCTCAGGAAGCGTACGATGACTTACAAGCATATTTGGGGACAAATCCCAGTGATGAAGATTATGAGGAACTATGTAAATCACTGGAAACACTAATTACCCTTGATTCAGTAGTAGAAGGTGTCGAAACAGAAATTTTAACCAGTATACCCAAAAGAGAAGCTCGCCAACTCACTCTCAAACAAAGACTAGCAAGCACTTTCCTCGATCCGCAATTCATCGCCAAATTGACCACAGTGAAAACCCCAAGTAGCGACGGAGTGCAAAAAAAAGGTACTTACTCAGATACACCCTACCGTGTCATAAGCCAGCTGATTGATAACATTGAACCTCCAGAAATCAAAGAAATTCAAAAAACCTTAAGCAGATTGTTTTTACAAGACAACTTTGCCCCTGTCAAAGAAGAAATTACCGCCGATGATTTACCCGTAATTGGTCAACTTCCCCAAGAATTATCGGGGATGTTTTTACGCATTTCCCCTAATCCCCTTTTCCCGCCCATTGGACTATATCACTGGTTTGATGGTGATGGTATGTTACATGGGGTCAACATCAAAAATGGTAAAGCGAGCTACCTTAACCGCTACGTTGAGACCGAAACCCTAAAAGTTGAAAAACAACAGGGCAAAGCAATTTGGCCGGGTTTACTCAACCTACCTCGATTTGACTCTCCTTACGACATCATGATTAAAAATCCTGCCAACACATCTGTGATTTGGCACGCTGGGAAACTTTTAGTCTTGTGTGAAGCAGGAGTACCCCATCATATTCGGGTCCCCGACTTAGAAACCGTTGGAGCTCACACCTTTAACAATCAACTCACCTGTGCTTTTACGGCTCATCCCAAAATAGATGCTGTCACCGGAGAAATGATGTTTTTCGGCTTTTCTCCCATTGCTCCACCTTACCTATCCTATGGCGTAGTCACAGCAGCAGGGGAAATTACCCGCATTGTCCCAATTGATTTACCTGCTCCTGTAATGATGCATGATTTTGCAATCACGGAAAATTACTCAATTTTCTTAGATATGCCCCTAACCTTCAAGCCAGGACAAATGATCAAAGGTGGAATTCCCCTAGCTTTTGACCGCACACGTAAAAGTCGTATTGGCATTATGCTACGCCATGGAGATAACAACACTCTACGCTGGTTTGAAGTGCCAACTTGCATGGTTTATCATACGGTCAATGCCTACGAAGAAGGAGAAGAGATAGTTCTCCTGGGCTTGCGGATGCCTTCAACTAATCTCTTAATTCCCGACGATAGTGACAAAGGTAACAGTTCTGAAAATGAAATCGCCAAAATGTGTCGTTGGCGCATTCATCTCAAAACAGGAGCTATCACCGAAGAGTTGCTTGACGATCAAGTTACAGAATTTCCGCGAATTAATGATCAGTTGGTTGGGCGCAAAATGCGTTACATCTACGCTGGACAGGGCGCACTTTACGCCAGTCCCAAACCTCTGCTTGATGGCGTGAAAAAATATGACTTAAAAACAGGCACGAGTGAAAGCTATTTCTTGGGACGGGGTCGTTTTGGCGGTGAAGCGGTATTTGTTCCCCGTCCAGGGGCGACCGTTGAGGATGATGGTTGGGTTCTGACTTATATTCACGATACATTTACTAATAAATCAGAACTAGCGGTTTTAAATGCCCAAAGCATCACATCCGAACCTGTGGACCGGATTATGCTCCCTCAACGTGTACCCTTTGGTTTCCATTGTGGCTGGGTTTCCTCTGAACAAATGGCAACTCAGAAAATTTAGCTAACCTAACTGGGGAGCAACGGGATTTTGTGAAATCATTGCTCCCTAACCCCTCCGTGCCCTCATCCTTTGAGGGCATAGATACTTGATATCAGCCAACAAACCATAGCCAACTCACCGCCCCAATAGCGGATATCGAACAACTAAAGATAAAATAGTTAAGCCTGAAAGGGCGAAAACTGTCCACCGCCTCAAAACTTAGCTCATATTATGTCTGTTTATTCCCAAGTTTACGAAGGCAAAGCTAAAATTATCTATAGAACGGACAACCCACAAGTCTTATTAGCTGATTTTAAAGACGATGCCACTGCTTTTAATGCCCAGAAACGGGGCAGTATTATCAACAAAGGTAAAATTAACTGTAGCATTTCTAGCCATTTATTTCAGCAGTTAGAAAAAATCGGTATCAAAACACACTATATTGATACTCCCCAGCCCCATCAAATGCGAATCAAGGCTGTCAAGATTGTGCCAGTGGAAGTAGTGGTGAGAAATATTGCTGCTGGTAGTTTGTGTCAGCAAACAGGCTTACCCCTGGGTACTGTGCTGAAACAACCTTTAGTGGAACTTTATTACAAAAATGACCAATTGGGAGACCCATTGTTAACACGCGATCGCTTATTTCTGTTAGAACTAGCAACACCGGAACAAGTAGATACAATTAATCATCTGGCATTACAAGTCAATGAGTTTCTGCGTGGCTTTTGGCAACAATGCGGCATTACCCTGGTAGACTTCAAACTAGAGTTTGGCTTGGACTCGCAACAGCAGATCATCTTGGCAGATGAAATCAGCCCGGATACTTGTCGGTTGTGGGATACAGCAGAAGCAGATCCTGACCGACGGGTAATGGATAAAGACCGTTTCCGCCGGGATCTGGGGAATGTAGAAAATGCTTACCAGGAAGTTTTACAACGAGTGCTACAAGCAGTTAATGGTAAAACTTAAATTGGTCTCAACTCAATTGATTGTGACTGATGCTTTGTGACTATGAAAGTAAATAGCCATAGGAGTATCATTGTCAGAATGGTGTGTGGATGTGAAGAGGAATTTAAATAAAATGCGTTTAACTCCCGTATGGGTAGCGGCTGTAGCAATTGCAGCGCCAGTGGGCGGATCGCTCAGTGCAAATGCTCAAACAGTTAATATTTCAGAACAAACAGCAGAAGTTGTCACACCTGAGATTAATCAGCAGGCAGAAAATAAAAACATTAAACTTGCCAATTTACTGACTCAAAGTCCGAACGCGGTAGCACAAACACCCCCGTCACCAACACCTGAAACTATTGTCAGTCAGGAAAATTCCAGCCCCCCCACCCCCACACCAGATGCTCAAGAACGTCGGGTACTGGTATCAGAAGTAGTTGTAAAACCAGAAAAAGGACAACTAACACCGGAACTGGAAAACCAGGTTTACAGAGTCATTCGCACTCAACCAGGTCGGACAACAACCCGCTCTCAACTGCAAGCAGATATTAGTGCTATCTTTGCTACTGGCTTTTTTGCTAATGTTCAGGCAGTGCCAGAAGATACACCCTTGGGGGTGCGGGTGAACTTTGTTGTCCAACCTAACCCCGTACTCACTAAAGTAGAAGTGCAAGCTAATCCGGGAAGCGATATTCCCTCTGTACTTCCTCCCGGTGCTGTGGATGAAGTGTTTGGTGAGCAATATGGTCAAATACTCAACCTGCGGGAATTGCAAGGGAGTATCAAGCAGTTAATTGAAAAATATCAACAAAAAGGTTATGTACTAGCAAATGTGATTGGCTCGCCGCAAATTTCGGAAACTGGGGTTGTTACCCTGCAAGTGTCCGAAGGGGTGGTAGAAAATATTAAGGTGAGGTTCCGCGATCGCGAAGGTCGGGAAACAGACGAGACAGGAGAACCAATAAAAGGGCGGACACAGGAATACATCATTAAGCGGGAATTAGAATTAAGCCCTGGGGATATATTTAACCGCGAGATAGTACAAAGAGACTTACAGAGGGTATTTGGACTAGGAATATTTGAAGATGTTAATGTAGCCCTTGACCCTGGTACAGATCCCACTAAGGTGGATGTGGTGGTAAATGTCACCGAACGTAGCACGGGTTCTATTGCTGCCGGGGCTGGGTTTAGCTCTGCCAGTGGATTATTCGGCACTGTGAGTTATCAGCAGCAAAATCTAGGGGGAAGAAACCAAAACCTGGGGGCAGAAATACAGCTAGGACAACGGGAACTGCTGTTTGATCTGCGGTTTACAGATCCCTGGATTGCAGGTGATCTATACAGAACTTCTTATACAGCGAATTTACTGCGTCGCAGTTCCATTTCATTGATATTTGATGGGGAAGATAATGATATTAGGACATTTAAACCAGGGGCAACCGATGGCGATCGCCCCCGTGTTCTCCGCCTTGGTGGTGGTGTGAGTTTTACCCGCCCATTGTCTGCCAACCCCTATAAAAGATCAGAATGGACTGCTTCAGCAGGACTACAGTATCAAAGAGTTTCCACCCGTGATGCTGATGGTAATGTCAGACCACAAGGGGCTGTATTCCAAAATGGAATAGCAGGACCACCGGTGAAACTAAGTTTATCAGAGGAAGGCGAGGATGACTTAATGCTATTACAACTGGGGTTGCAGCGCGACCTCCGTAACAACCCCTTGCAGCCAACCCGTGGTTCTTTCTTGCGGTTGGGCGTGGATCAATCTTTACCATTAGGACTTGGTAATGTTTTCTTGACTAGGTTGCGCGGTAGCTACAGCCAATACTTACCCGTGAAGTTGACTAACTTCGCCCCAGGGTCGCAGACTCTAGCCTTAAATATCCAAGGTGGTACAGTTCTTGGGGACTTACCTCCTTATGAAGCCTTTACCCTTGGGGGTAGCAACTCTGTTCGGGGTTACGAAGAAGGGGCTTTAACCACTGGACGCAGTTACCTACAAGCATCTGTTGAGTATCGTTTCCCGGTTTTCTCGGTAGTCAGTGGGGCACTGTTCTTTGATGTGGGTAGTGACCTAGGAACCACAACCACGGCTGCGGAAGTGCTGAACAAAAACGGTAGTGGCTATGGCTATGGGCTGGGTATACGTGTACAATCCCCTTTGGGACCCATTCGTATTGACTACGGCATTAACGACAACGGCGATAGTCGCATCAATTTCGGCATTGGTGAAAGGTTTTAAGTGGTCATACAAAACTAAAAATATACTCTTGTGAAAAGATAATTTTTCCCCTATGGAACAACACACTATAGCAGCAGAAATTACCCAAGCGGGAGTGGGACTACATAGTGGTGTAATTACCAATGTACGAATATTACCTACTGATGTCGGTAGTGGGCGTTACTTTGTGCGGGTGGATTTGCCAGATTTACCAATCATTCCCGCCCAACTTGCCGCAGTTAATCAAACTGTTCTGTCCACTCAATTGGGCAATGGTGAAGTGTTTATTCGCACAGTTGAGCATTTACTGGCAGCCCTTGCGGGTATGGGTGTCGATAATGCCCGCATTGAAATTGATGGCTCAGAAATACCACTATTAGATGGTTCAGCAAAGGTGTGGACAGATAGCATTGCTGAAGTTGGCTTAGTATCACAACCAATCAGCAAGCCAGTTGCTTTAGTAGTCAAAGAGCCAATCTCGATCTATGACAATGATGCTTTTGTTTGCGCCGTTCCCTCCTCAACAACCCGTTTTAGTTACGAGATTGATTTTGCACTGTCAGCCATCGGTAACCAATGGCATAGTTGGTCATTATCCGGCAACTTTGCTGAAGAAATCGCTCCTGCTCGTACTTTTGGGTTATTACATCAAATTGAACACTTACAAAAAACAGGGTTAATTAAAGGTGGTAGCTTAGATAATGCCCTGGTTTGTGGGTCTGAAGGTTGGCTAAATCCACCACTAAGATTTGAAAATGAACCAGTTCGTCATAAAATATTAGACTTAGTGGGAGATTTGAGTTTATTGGGGACTTTTCCCCAAGCTCATTTCTTAGCATATAAAGCCAGCCATAATTTACACATTAAACTGGCTAGGAAACTTTTAGAACAATATACAGCTAATGGCGATCGTCAGTGAAGTGAATAGTACCGATATTAATGTCAATGCACCTACGCCAGAACAGACTAATGAAGTTAAAACTACATTTTCTGCCGCGGAAATTCTGAAATTACTCCCTCACCGTTACCCATTTTTACTTGTAGATAAAATAATTGACTATGTACCAGGAAAACTGGCTGTAGGAATTAAAAATATCACGGTAAATGAACCCCAGTTTCAAGGACATTTCCCAGAACAGCCACTGATGCCAGGAGTGCTAATTGTTGAAGCTATGGCACAGGTGGGGGGTATTGTGATTAAACAACAACCAGGGTTTGAAAATGGACTTTTTGTTTTTGCTGGTATTGATAAAGTGCGCTTCCGTCGCCAAGTTGTACCAGGAGATCAGCTAGTTATAACTGTGGAACTGTTGCGGATTAAACAACGTCGTTTTGTTAAAGTACAAGCCCGGGCTGAGGTTGAGAGTCAACTGGCAGCTGAAGGCGAATTGATGTTTTCTCTGATTAACTAACTATTTGCTGTGGTGCTGTTGGGTAAAGCCGTGATTTACTCTTAACTTATACCCACAGAAATCTCAATTTTATTCGCCCTCACACATAAATTGCTTTGCTCGAAACCTTCGGCAACTGAATATTTACATACTCAGTACTTAAACAAAGTTCTGGAGATTTACCCTTGAAGACGCTTATTCATCCAACTGCTGTAATTCATCCACAATCGGAACTCCACCCCACAGTACAAGTGGGTGCTTATGCTGTAATTGGAGCTAATGTCAAAGTCGGCATAGAAACAATTATTGGCGCTCACGTGGTGCTAGAAGGTCCTTGTGAAATTGGGGCGCGAAATCAAATTTTCCCTGGGGCCGCCGTAGGTATGGAACCCCAGGATCTCAAGTTTGTGGGAGAACCATCCTGGGTGAAAATTGGTGATAATAACTTAATTCGTGAGTATGTCACTATCAACCGGGCTACTGGTGCTGGTAAAGCTACCGTGATTGGTAACAATAATTTATTGATGGCTTATGTACACGTGGCTCATAACTGCGTGATTGAAGACCATGTAATTATTCCTAACTCAGTCGCTTTGGCGGGTCATGTGCATATCGAGTCACGGGCTAGGTTAGGCGGAGTGTTGGGAGTACATCAATTTGTACGCATTGGTCAGCACGCAATGGTCGGGGGAATGGCACGTATTGACCGGGATGTCCCTCCTTATATGTTAGTAGAAGGAAATCCAGCCCGGGTCAGAACTCTTAACCTAGTGGGACTCAAACGTTCTGGAATGAGTCCAAGCGACTTGCAAGTTCTCAAAAAGGCTTTCCGGATTCTCTATCGGTCTGGTTTTACCTTTCAGGAGGCTATGCAAGAACTGGAAAATCTGGGAGATACTGAACACTTGCAATACCTGCGCCGTTTTCTGATCCTTTCTCAAATGCCGGGTAGACGTGGCTTAATTCCAGGAAAAGGAAAAGCCAGCACGGGTGATGAGTGTTAAACTTAACTTTTGGGTGGAATGTTAAGTATATAGACAATTTCACATATGTAATTATGTAGCGGGTAAGATGCCCGCACTACAATGGTGGTTAAAATTTTCTGGGTTTTTAAATTCAATTTTTACGAATGAGGAAATGCGGATATTTATCAGCACGGGTGAGGTATCTGGGGATTTACAAGGCTCATTGGTGATTAAGGCAATTAACCAGCGGGCTGCGGCTGCGGGTTTGCAATTAGAAATTGTGGCGCTGGGTGGGGAAAAAATGGCGGCTGCTGGAGCTACTATTTTGGGTAAAACTAGTGGTATTGGCTCTATGGGGCTGATAGAATCTATACCCTACATTCTCCCTACTCTGCAAGTGCAACGCCGGGCGATCGCTTTTTTGCAAAAAAATCCCCCTGATTTGGTGGTGCTGATTGATTATATGGGACCAAATTTAGGCATTGGTACTTATATGAAAAAGCACTTACCACAAGTACCTGTGGTTTATTACATCGCTCCCCAAGAGTGGGTCTGGTCAATCAGTATGCGTAATACATCGAGGATTGTGGATTTTACTGATAAGCTTTTAGCTATTTTCCCGGAAGAAGCTCGTTATTTTCGCCAGCATGGGGCAGATGTTAGCTGGGTGGGTCATCCCTTGGTTGACCGGATGCAAAATGCACCTAGTCGCGCTGAAGCCCGGGCTAAATTGCAAATTTTACCAGAACAAAAGGCGATCGCTCTGCTCCCTGCTTCTCGTCGTCAAGAGTTAAAGTATCTTTTACCAGTGATTTTTGCAGCTGCTCAAATTATTCAAGCTCAATTACCAGAAGTGCATTTTTGGATTCCCCTATCTCTAGAAGCTTACAGACAAAAGATTTTAGATGCAATTGCCAGTTATAACCTACAGGCCACTGTTGTATCTGGTCAACAAAAAGAGGTGTTTGCAGCTGCTGATTTTGCTATCACTAAATCTGGTACGGTAAATTTGGAACTGGCTTTGTTAAATGTACCCCAGGTTGTGGTTTATCGCCTTAACCCGGTTACTGTTTGGATTGCTCGGAGAATTCTCAAAGGTTCCATACCTTTTGCTTCACCAGTTAATTTAATGGTGATGAGGCAGATTGTACCAGAATTATTACAAGAACAAGCCACAACCGAGAATATTGTCCAAGCATCTTTAGAATTATTGCTTAATCCTCAACGTCGCCAGGAAACTCTAGCAGATTATACTGTAATGCGGCAACTTTTGGGAGATGTGGGTGTGTGCGATCGCGTGGCTGAAGAAATTTTGCAAATGTTGCTGGGGACAGTTGAGAATAAAGTTTAAAAGTTTAATTCCCAGGCCAGAGGTCTCATGGCTAATCTAGAGAACCATCATCACAACAGACCCATAGCAGTGGATTTATTCGCCGGTGCTGGTGGAATGACCCTCGGTTTTGAACAAGCTGGCTTTGATGTACTTGCATCTGTGGAACTAGACCCCATCCACTGTGCAACACACAAGTTTAATTTTCCCTTTTGGAGTGTTTTATGTCAGCCAGTTGAAGAAATAACCGGTAAAGACATCAGACAAAATTCATCTATTGGCCAGGGGGAAATTGATGTGGTGTTTGGTGGTCCACCATGTCAAGGATTTTCATTAATAGGTAAACGTTCTTTGGCAGATCCGAGGAACTCTCTGGTATTTCATTATATTAGATTAGTATTAGAACTACAGCCCAAATTTTTTGTGATGGAAAATGTTAAAGGAATGACGGCTGGAAAACACCAAGAATTTATTGGTAAAATTATTAGTGAATTTGTCACCAATGGTTACAAAGTCAGAGAAAAATATCAAGTTTTAAATTCTGCTCATTTTGGAGTACCACAACATCGGGAAAGGTTATTTATTGTCGGTTGTCGTCATGATTTAGAATTACCCAACTACCCAGACACACAAAATCAACACAACTTAACTACACAACTGAGCTTAACTCCCACCGTTTGGGATGCACTGCAAGACTTACCGGAAATAGAAAAATATGACGAATTATATCAACGTGATTGGGTGGTTGCAGATTTTGGTAAGCCTAGTATTTATGGTCGCTTACTGCGTGGGCTTAGTTCTACAGATAATGACTATTCATATCAACGTCAGTATGATTCCAGAATCCTGACATCGAGTTTAAGAACAAAGCATAATTTAGCATCTATGACTAGATTTACAGCTACACCTCATGGTAAGATAGAAAAAATTAGCCGCTTTCATAAACTTGATCCTCAAGGAATTTGTAATACGTTGAGAGCAGGAACTCCCAGTAATCGAGGAGCTTTTACTTCCCCTAGACCTATACATCCTTTCATACCCAGGTGTATTACTGTACGTGAAGCAGCCCGTTTACACTCTTATCCTGACTGGTTTCGATTCCATGTGACAAAATGGCATGGATTTAGACAAATAGGTAATTCTGTTCCTCCTTTGTTGGCTAAAGCAGTAGCTGGGGAAATTATGAAATCTTTAAATATAAAATTCAATAAACCCACAAACATCAAACCTTTAGGAGATGATAGTTTACTAACTTTTGATATGAAACAAGCCGCTAAATACTTTCAGGTGAGTCCGCACATTATAGAGCCGAGAGCCAGAAAATCAAATTTAACATCGAAATAAGTCCTAAAAGAGAAGTTATAAAGAGCAAAGAAGGAATATACAACTCTATAATTGGAGTAATTTTTAATCGATATTACAAGCCAGGTTTAGATAATTTTCAGTTTAACCGTGAAGAGCTTCCAAAAATAGCTAGTCAATTAGGTATTCAACCTCCTAAAAATCTTGGCAATATTCTGTATTCTTTTCGATATAGAAGACCACTTCCATCTCATTACTTATTTTATCTGAGCGTATGATGGCATAAGTAATAAAATGCTCACCTAAAAGCCCAAAGACGCAAAGCTACAAAAAATTGCCAAACTTGCCAATAGGCTCCTAAGTGCAATATATAATCTTATTGTGATTGATTGCTACTAGATAAACTACTAGGGTTAATGTTAATTAAAGGCAAAGTGCCATTACCACCCATAACTGCGGGAAAACGACCATCCCATTTTTCTATGGCTTGTTTTTGTAATAAATCTGGTGTTAAGGTTAGCCGTTGTAATCTTTGCGCTTCCGCCTGACCTTTAGCGCGGTTGATATCTGCTTGAGCCTCTTGAGTTGCTTTTTTAGCAATAAATTCTGCTTGTTTAGCTTCCTGTTCCGCTATTTGTTTAGCCTCTATTGATTTACTAAACTCTGGAGAAAAAGCAAAATTCACTAAAGAAACATCATCTATAATAATGCCATAAGAAGATAAACGGTTTCTGAGATTACTATCAATTTCTTGTTTTAATTCCGTCCTTTTGGTAATGACTTCTTCTGCTGTTTTTTTAGCCGTGGCTGCTTTGAGAACTTCTGAGACTGCTGGGGTAATAATACCATTAATAATTAGTTCGTCATCGCCAACTTGTTGATAAATTTTATTTACCTGTACTGGATCTAGATGCCAGTTAACTGCTAGTTCTGTAGTTATTTTTTGCAGGTCTTTAGACGCAGCATCAGATTCAAAAGTATTTTTCTGAACGCGAACATTGAGTGTTTTAACTGATGTAACTATTGGCGTAATAAAGTGTAGACCCTCGCCTAAAACCTTATCCTGCACTTTGCCAAATTGCATAACTACGCCCCGTTCACCAGCATTAACAACCGTAAATGGACGGATCATCATAGCCACAATTAAAAAAACTATTCCTCCGGCAAGATAAAATCCATACTTGAAATTATGGTCAAAATTGCTGCTAGTGTTACGCATATTCCTCTCCGTCAATGAATTGATATAGTGGTTCAGTATTCAGACACTAACTACCGAGATTGTCTCACAAAATACAAAAATTTGGCAATGAATGTAAATATTTAGATACATAGTTAGTAATTACATTTTCGGAACAGCCCATTATGCAAGATTAATTACAATCACTTTCCTTATATTTCCGGCTTCTTTCATTGTGGGAAATTCCAGCCAGATAACAGCATGATTTTAGTCAAACATTACAAATTGCCCTTGAATCATTTACATCGCTTGGTTGTAGCCAATAATTTTGAAATACCAGAAATATAGTTTCCTGGGTTTGCAGTATTCTGCACTCCCGCACCCCCAGTATTCATCCTTTAAATATTGTAAATTATTTTACTCAATAGTTAAAATGGGTCTTTAATCAGTCACCATAAAACCCTTGAACACATTATTGTTGTTGCTGTTAACCCACATTACACATCACAAAAATGCAGTGATTGTGGTACAATTGCGGGTGTCCCTAAAATAGCGCTACAAATGTTGTGGTAGAATGTTAGCACAAAGCATGAAAGCTAGATATCAGTACAGATTTTACCCCACAGACCAACAGCAACAGAGTTTAGCTCGGTTGTATGGTTGTGTAAGAGTTGTCTGGAATGATGCGCTACATTTCTGGAATATAACAAATGGCTAATAGTAATTACCTCATGGATACTCCCCTTGCTGAAAACTTGACAACTGGCCGTCAGCCATCAGGAGCAGACCCACGGAAAAAACCGAAAATCCTGGTGGTTGACGATGAACCAGATAATCTGGATTTGCTATATCGCACCTTTCGCCGGGAATTTCATGTTCTCAAAGCCGAGAGTGGTGTAAATGCTCTCAAAGTATTGGCAGAAGAAGGCGAAGTAGCGGTGATCATTTCAGACCAACGGATGCCAGAAATGAAGGGAACTGAGTTTTTGAGCAAAACTTTGCCTCAGTTTCCAGATACCGTCAGGATAATCCTCACAGGGTTTACTGATATCGAAGATTTGGTAGAGGCCATTAACACCGGGCAAGTTTACAAATATATTACCAAGCCCTGGGACCCTGGAGAACTGAAGGCAGTAGTACAAAAAGCAGCAGCAACTTATGACTTACTCAAGCAACGCACGGAAGAATTACGGCGCGCTCATGCCCAAATGTCATTGCTGACTGTTTTAGTACAAGTAACTCAAGGGGCTAATAGCTTAGAGGAAACCTTAACACCAATTGCTCAGGCGTTTAGTGAGAATTTTACAGCAGATAACTGTATTTTGCAGCTAGTTAAGGATAATCAGCTAGTGGCTACTCAAGGTTGTTATGGTAGTGGTAATCTAGAAAATTGGTTAGAACAAGATCCACTGACAAAAGCAGCCATGACCAGTGGCAAAATGCAATTTGCGTTAGATATAGCCAGGGATGCGGAACTAGCTAATTTAACTCACTACCAAGAGAGTGGCGTGCAAGGACATTTAGTTATTCCCATTATCTACCGCAATGATATGTTAGGGATTTTGTCACTGCAATGGCATCAACCTTGCTCTTTGCGAGAAGATGAATTGAACTTAATTCATTTATCAGCAAAACTGGTGGCTATCTGCTTTGCAGCAGCCCTGTAGGTGATCATCAAAAGTCCTGCCGATACCGGCTTATATCTCCTTTATGATGAACCAGGAAATTCGCGATATTTTTGACCGTGTTGCCCCAGTTTATGACCAGTTGAACAATTGGTTGAGTCTGGGACAACACAGTATATGGAAGGAAATGACTGTCAAATGGAGTGCTGCTCAACCGGGGAATACTTGCCTGGATTTATGTTGTGGAAGTGGTGATTTAGCCTTTCGTTTGGCAAGACGTGTGGGAACCAGGGGAAGGGTCTATGGTGTGGATTTCTCCCCCAAGCTACTAGCAGTGGCTCAAGCACGCGCCCAAAGTCACTACCCCCAACCAGCAATTTCTTGGCTAGAAGCTGATGCACTCGATTTGCCCTTTGATGCTAACTACTTCGATGCCGCTACTATGGGCTATGGTTTAAGAAATGTTATGGATATTCCCCGCAGTCTAGCTGAATTACACCGTGTTCTCAAACCCGGCGCAAAAGCGGCAATTTTAGATTTTCACCGTCCCAGAAATCAGCAGATGCGCGCTTTTCAACAATGGTATTTGAGTAGTATAGTAGTACCATTAGCCCAGCAGTTGGGTCTAAAAAAAGAATATGCTTATATCAGTCCCAGCTTAGACCGTTTCCCCACCGGGGAAGAGCAAGTGGGGTTAGCCCGTCAAGTTGGTTTTACATGGGTTACACACTACCCCATTGCCAACGATATGATGGGAGTGCTGGTAGTCAGTAAATGAGTTATGAGTTAAGAGTTTTGCATTAAACTCATCCCTAATTCCTCATATAGCATTTATGAAACAGGTGAGATACAAATGTAAATGATCGTCTTGTAGCACAAGCATCCTGCTTGTTAATGATGTACCTCACTAAGCAGCGAAAAACGCTATAAAAGTTTTAACTAATTTGGTTAATTTTTACTTTGGATTGGTCTCAATTCTGGTTTTATTTATTACCCCCGGTACTGGGTGGCATTATTGGCTATTTCACCAACGATATAGCCATAAAAATGTTGTTTCGTCCCTACCGAGCAATTTACATAGTTGGGCGAAAAGTACCCTTTACTCCTGGATTGATTCCTCGCAACCAGGAACGTCTGGCTGAGAATATTTCTAATACAATTATGGGGTCATTGCTGACTCCAGGAGAATTGCAAAATCTAGCGCGGCGTTTGTTACAAACAGAACGTGTAGAGTCGGCGATATTATGGTTATTGCAATTGGCGCTTGAACAAATCAAAGTCGATGAAAACCAAAAAAGCGCCAAGATTGTGGCGGGAATTTTGCGCGACTTGCTGGGAGAATCATTACCTCGTTTGCTGAAAGTCTTGGCTAGGCGAGAAGATTTTTTAGAGGCGCAAATCAATCAAGTTTTTGACCAGGTATTATTGGAATTACAACTGAGTGAAGAACAATCCACCAGGCTGGCAGATTGGTTGTTAGATGTAGTTATACCCCCAGATGTACTGCGCCAGATAATTATTGACTTTTTGACCGATCGCACTATTCAAACTATTGATGAGAACTTTCGAGAAAAAACTAGTGGTACTTATTGGGTAGTAGCAAATTTATTTGGCTTACGTAATACTCTCACCAGGTTGAGAACTTTTTGCTTAGATGAGAAGGATGCTACTAATGCGCGTTTAAATGAACTAGTTCAGGTTTTGGAAATGCGCGCCCGCTTGAAAAAAGTTTTCCTAGATTTATCATTACAAAACTTGCCCATTGGCACAGTGCGCCAGTTGCGAAAGACTATACGGGAAAGTGTGCGTCATTACATCCAGGTGAGTGGTGGTGACCTGCTCCAAGGATTAACCGATTCTATTGACTGGGAAAATCTGGCCACATTACTACTTAATCGTCTCAGCAGTTCACCCGTGGTCAGTTCTTCCCTAGAAGTGGTCAGTGAAGAGTTAGCTAAAATTTTAGAAAAATATTTAGAAAAAGACTTAGAAAAAATTGTTGCCCAGGTAATTCCCATATTATCAATAGACCAAGTGATTATTGACCGTGTGAAATCAACTTCACCTGCTGATTTAGAAGCTGCAATTGAGGGAATTGTCAAAAATGAATTACAGGCAATTGTAACTTTAGGTGGTGTGTTGGGGTTGATTGTGGGATTATTCCAGGTGGTATTTTTGATATTGACTCAATCTTAGTTGTTCGGTGATGCCTGAGTGTAAATACCAAAACTGGCTCATGTGTGTTAGAAATTAACAAGACTTTTAGCTAAGATATCATTCGTTAGTATGATGGTGAGCCGTGAGTCGTTCAACACAGTCAAAACCTTCCTCTAGAAAATCTCGGCATGGGCGGGATGCAGAGACAACAAAAAAGCAGATTCTCGATGCAGCAGAAGCAGAGTTCGCCAAAAAAGGGCTAAACGGAGCGCGGACAGAGGCCATTGCTAAAGGTGCGGGAGTGACTACAGCGATGATTTACTACTACTTCCAAAAAAAGGAAGGATTATACAAAGCTGTTCTGCAACGTCTGGTAGTGGAAATTTCACAAGGGTTTCAACAGCTAAATCTGGATCACTTACCGGCAGATGCAGCTTTGAGGGTAGTCATTCGGGAGCTAATCGCCTACGAAGCAGCCCACCGACAAGGAGGGATGCTGTGCTTTCAAGAAGCGAACCAAAATCAAGGCAAATATTTTAAGTTGGAGAATTGGCAAGAAAATTTTGGCTACGCTATTAAAATTTTAGAACGGGGGATGAGGGAGGGTTGTTTTCGCCCCATCGATCCGTTTCTGGTGACTCTGCAAATTGGGGGAATTTGTAATTTCTATTTCCACGCTTACGAAAACCTGAAGCATATTCAACCAGATTTACAACTACTCAGTCCAGAAATGATTGAACAGTACACTCAAGAGGCGGTTAATTTAATTTTGGCTGGTGTGCGAAAGAACGACGAGTCAGGGGAAAACCAGACACTCAACTACCTACCTTTAACTTAGGATAAGCAATGCGCTTGTGGTGAAATTGTTGCCAAACTTCCACAAAGATTTGGCTGATTTGTGACATTTCTTTCCGCGTCAATCCTGAATCTACCATTTGATTGTCTTGCCATTTAGCGCGGAGAATGTTATTAAGCATAGTTAAGGCTTGTTCCGGGGTGGCATCTTTGAGCGATCGCAGCGCTGCTTCACAAGAGTCTGCTAACATGACTATTCCGGTTTCCCGTGATTGGGGAATGGGTCCATCATAACGAAAATCTGCTTCATCTACTATTAAGCTGGGATCTTCCTGGGCCATTTGCAGTGCTTGGTGATAAAAATAGGCAATCAACATAGTTCCTTGATGCTCAGGAATAAAAGCTTGAATGGCTGTGGGTAACAGGTGTCTTTGGGCCATGACTAATCCCTCGGTGACGTGCTTTTTAATAATTGCGGCACTTTTCCAAGGATCTTTAATCTCTGTTTCATGCTTATTCGGACCCCCCATTTGATTTTCAATAAAACTCTGGGGGTCGTGCATTTTACCAATATCGTGATATAAGGTTCCCGCCCTGACTAGTTCTACATTACATCCCAGTTTTTTGGCTGCCGCTTCAGCTAGGGTGGCCACTAACAAAGTATGCTGAAATGTACCGGGGGTTTCAGTGGCCAGTCGTTTTAATAAAGGGCGATTAGGATTAGCTAGTTCAGCTAATCGAATGGGAGTAACTAAATCAAATACCTTTTCCAAATAAGGACTTAAGCCCAAAGCCACAATACTCCAGGCTAAACCAGATACAGCAAATAAGCCGGCTCCTTGCAGTACGGCATACCAACCCCCTCCAAATGCAGCACCGATGAACAGCTTAATCAGCAGGTATACACCACCCTGAGTTACGGCAATAGCCACACCCAATAATGCCAATTCTTCCCGCGATCGCAATCTTTGCGCCATACTACTGCCTAATATTCCCGCCGATCCACCAGCCAAAAGAGAAATTATACTGATTTCCCAAGTCATTGGTAAAATGAGCAACAGCAGTCCCACAACAGTCACCCCTAAAATAGGTGCATAGAAACTACCCAACAATAAACCAACAGCGCTCCAAGTCGTATATGGCACACCAAGAGCGAGTATTCCTGGCGTGCTGAAGGTCAGCAGCAGAATTAACAGGTAATCGCGCTGGCGCAATTTGTACTTGATGTGTCTGCCGACAAAGACAAAAATGCCAATTGCCACTGTCACCATACCTGCTAATTTTGTTAATTCTAGCCAATCATTCTCCCGGCGAATTAATTGATAATGTTCAAGTACATCAAACTGCCATCTAGTAATTATCTCTCCCTTAGTGACAATCAACTCTCCTTGCTGTACCTTCTGCATCACTGGTAATACTTGATCTGATGCTTGTTGTATTTTTTGTTTTGTTTGTTCTTCATCTTTCTTAAGATTTGGTTGCAGCACTGCTAGCAACAATTTAGTTGCCAAAGGTTCAGCATTTTTTGGCACTAATTCCGGTATGGTGAGCTTGACGGCATTTTCTAAAATATTTGCGGGTAATCCTGGGGGAATTCCTTGAGACAATATTCTCTGGGCACTCTGGGAAATTCCTTGTTGTGCTTGCTTCCATTCGTTATCTGATAATTTCAGCAGGGCAGTCTCGCTATAAACTTTTTTTCCACTGGTCAAATCTTGTCGTACTAGTTCACTTTTTGCTTGGCTGTATGCTTGGCGTACTTGGGGAATTTGGACTAGGAGTGAATCTAAGTTTTGTTTTGAGGTGGTGGCGCGATAAGCTTTTAGTTCTGCTACAGCTTGAGTAAATTCAGTGTTTTGGGAAATATTTACAGGTTTTTCATCTAAAGGAGAAACAACAGGGGCTAGATTACCATGATTGAGGAGACTAGACAGATTTGGGTATTCTAAAATCGCCGAACCCGTGGATGATGGAAACAAGGGGGGCTGTTGGTTATTATTTTCTAAGGTGATAAATAGTGTTTTCCATTCCGTCTCAGAACAGGAGCGGATGTAATATTGAGTATTCATTGACACAACTGTTGGATCAAAAAAAGGAAAAACTCCAGCAGTGGTGCGAATTTGATTTCCTCGCTGCAAAAGTTGCTGTAAATTTTTATTGATTTTTTCCGTCTTTTGCACATCGATCATTAACACAGGTACGGAACTTCTACTAGCCGCTTGGCGTTGAGCTTCTGTTTCTTGTTTATCTTCTATGCTGGCGGTGTAGGGTGCTTTTATGGTTTCTGGTGCTGGAGTACCTACTGCTAACTGGGGTTGATTATATAATTTATGTCCCATGACTCCCGTAAGAGATACCACAGCTATGGCTAAGACAACTGAGGAACGTTTTTCAAGCACTAAACCTAGACAGATCCCATCTATCCCTCGTCTAATTCGGGCTGTTTTTGCCATTGTTCCGAGTGCTTTTTTTGGTTTTTGCGGTTCGCTGTTGTCAAAAGAAGGAAAAAATCTCTGGTTTTTCATGATATTTGGCTGCTTACTCTGATAACTCAAAACAAGACTATCCTCAAAAAAGCCCCAGTGGTGGTGAAGGTGATGAGAACATCAAGGAGGCAAAGGAAGAAGTATAAACACATGAAAAAATACTGTATTAATTGGTATTTTATCTATCAAATGCAACTGTAAACATAAAGTTAACGCCACTGGATAACCCGAGGAGATGCAAACACACAAAGCTGAGGCTGTTGGTCTTCCTGGCAATGCAGGGTGGGATCATACACTCCTGACCATACAGCAACAAGTGCATCAGCTAATTCTAGCATCTGGAACAAACTTGTTGATTCCCACTCGGCTAAATTGTCTAAACGTAACAAAACTTGCCATTTGATAGGAATACCCACAGTGCTGTTGTAAGCTCCTGATAAAGCACCAGTAATGATACTGCTAGTTGGACAGTTTAACTGAGTAGCCCGCAAAACCGCCAGGGAAAAATCTTCTAAGGTGCTGAGAAAGCAGTAAAACGCCAAAGCAACAGCTGACTTAGGCTGGTCTTCTGGACTGAATACTGTTTGTGCAGTTTCTAACCCCAATCCTTGAGCTAACAAATCATTAACCTGTAGTAATTTTTGCGGTATGAGTGTGTTTGTGTCGCCGATAAAGGTGATAATTTCCGGGATGAGTGTTTGGGGGGTAAGTGTTTCAGTGAAAGATTTGGCGATCGCATATCCTACTGCGAGTGTAGTATCTCTAATAATTGGGTCATAGTTCCATATTTGCCAGACATCCAGCAAGTTTTGTCGCAGCTTAGTTGTATTTTCATGAAAAAAAAGTGCCACTGGTAATGTGGCAATAATAGCTTTTGGCAACACACCATCAGTTGTATCTAAATGAAGAGATTTTTTAAGATATTTTTTTTGATGACGCTCTAGCCAATTATTTATATCTAATTTGCCCAGTTCGATTAAGCTTTTAGTACCTAGAACTCCTATACTGCTGATATCAGAGCAAACATGATACTGCTGTTCAGCATCCTTGGCTAAAACCTCACCCAGCAACGCCCCTAATAAAGTAGCTTTATACCGATTAATCAGTGGATAGTGCATATTCTTCAGAAAATAAATATTAAGTTATTTATTTCTATTTATTTCTTAAATGATGCACTAGAGCTTGTAAACCCAGTAAATAACTTTCCACACCAAAACCACTTATTTGTCCGATGGCTACGGGGGCGATGTAAGAATGGTGGCGGAAGTCTTCCCGGCGGTAAATGTTGCTCAAATGTACTTCTACTGTAGGGAGGTTAACACCAGCGATGGCATCCCGCAGAGCTACACTCGTATGGGTGTAAGCCCCGGCATTTATCAAAATTCCCTGATGTTTTCCTAAAGCGGCGTGAATAGTATCTACCAAAACCCCTTCATGATTTGACTGCACGGGAGTTACCTTCGCCTGAAACTTTAAACCTTCTTCTTCTAAGAAGCGATTAATTTCAGGCAAACCCAGCTGACCATAAATTCCTGGTTCTCGCTGTCCTAGTAAATTTAAGTTTGGTCCGTGCAGCACTAAAATGCTAACAAGTGGTAAAGACGAGTTCAATTTCCTTAGTCTGGTTAACGACGACGTGTTCGTTCATTTACAGGAATCGGAATTAGTTCCGCTTCCGGCTCGCATTCTGGCCCTAACAAGCCCTCAATCAGCCTCCGTGCCAACGCCTTCAGCTTTTCTAGCACTTTACCTATATAGTCCATTGAACTGACTGCTCCTGAGATACTACCTCAACATTTTTAATAGCAGCTACGCAAAATCGCCCTTTTTTTGCACTGCTAGCTTGAGAACGGGCTGATATAAGCTAACCCATTCTGGGAGTGAGCTACTTCTAGAATTTTGTATTGTAATTCTCCCTACCTTTTAGAGTATCACATTTCCAACCTAGAAAATGGGACTTGGCTTAATGATATAGCATTTATTAAACACGTGGGATACAAATGTAAATGATCGTCTTGTAGCGCGAGCATCCTGCTTGCTAATGATGTACCTCACTTGGGCAAAATCCGTAGTTTAGAATCCCCTGTGTTTCAACCAGGGGAGATGTCAAGGAATTTTGATTCTTAACTTTAACTAACCTTGTAGGGTCATTTTTTTTTCGCCCTGGTCTGGCGAGAAGACTTTTTGGCAGATGCTTTACTTGCTAACAATTCTAGCGCCGTGGATAGGGTGACATCTTCCACCGCTTGACCTTCTGGGATGCTGACATTAATTTTGCCGTGCTTAATATACGGTCCATGGGGTCCATCATAAATGTTCACCGGCGTACCTGCTTCCGGGTGCATACCCAATTCCCGCAACGCCGACTTGGAATTGCTACTCCTGGATCCGCGTCCTTTTTTCGGTTCTGATAACAACTCTAATGCTCGTTCTAAAGAAACCGTGAGTACATTATCACCAGCCTTGAGAGAGCGATAGTCTTTTCCTTCTTTACCTTGGTCATGAACCACGTAAGGACCAAAACGCCCCAAACTGGCTTGAATTTTCTTACCTGTCACCGGATGCGCTCCCAATGTGCGGGGTAAAGACAAAAGACCCACAGCCATGTCTAAGGTGACATTTTCTGGGGTAACACCTTTGGGTAGAGAGGTTTGTTTGGGTTTGGGGTTTTCTTCAGTTTTGTCACCTAACTGCAAGTAGGGTCCGTAAGTACCAATTTTGAGATAAATTGGTTCACCAGTTTCAGGATGGCGACCTACCTGGTCTGGTCCCACTGTTTTTTGCCGCAGCAGGACTTCTACCTGTTTCGGGTCTAGGTCAGATGGTGTAAGGTCTTTAGGAATGGAGGCAGTAACCACAGTGCCATCATTATCCACTTCAATGTACGGGCCATACTTGCCAATGCGGACTTTGGCCTCTAAATTTTCCAGTAATACTGTTTTAGCTTGACTGGCATCAATTTCACCTTCTTGTTCTTTAACTAAGGTTTCTAAACCACTGTTTCCCAGATAAAATTCCCGCAAATAAGGTAACCAATTAGCTGTTCCTGCGGCAATATCATCTAAGGTTTGTTCCATCTTGGAAGTGAAACTGGGGTCTACGATGTCCGGGAAATGATTTTCTAACAGGTTGGTGACCGCGAAAGCGGTGAAAGTAGGAATCAAGGCATTACTCACCAATTGAGCATAACCCTTGTCAATGATTGTGCCGATAATACTAGCGTAGGTACTAGGGCGACCAATACCTTCACTTTCTAAGGTTTTCACTAAAGTAGCTTCAGTGTATCTGGCTGGTGGCTGGGTTTCATGACCCACAGCTTCTAAGTCAGTACAATTGGGATGATCCCCAACTTTCAAACTGGGTAAAATTACTTCCTGATCTTCTAAAGCAGCATCTGGATCGTCTGATCCCTCAACATAAGCCCGCAAGAATCCTGGAAAATCAATGCGCTTACCAGAAGCACGAAAGCCCGCATCTTCAACCTGCAACTGAACGGTAATTTGGGTTTGACGACAGTCAGCCATTTGACTAGCAACCGTCCGTTTCCAAATCAAATCATAAACAGCAAGCTCCCGACCGCTTAAACCAGTTTCTTGGGGAGTACGGAAGGTGCTACCCGCAGGGCGAATGGCTTCGTGGGCTTCTTGTGCGCCTTTTGATTTGGTGGTGTATTGCCGAGGTTGGGGGCTGAGGTAGTTTTTACCATACAGGTGTTCTACACAGCTACGAGCAGCTGTGACGGCTTGATCAGATAAATGCACTGAATCTGTTCGCATATAGGTAATATACCCTTGCTCATACAAATTCTGGGCAATCCGCATGGTGTCTCTGGCTGAGAGACGCAGTTTACGGTTAGATTCTTGTTGTAGTGTGGAAGTAGTAAATGGTGGTGCGGGTTTACGGGTTACTGAGCGTTCATCAATACTATTGACATTCCAAGTTTTCCCGGTTAAGCGTTCCTGGAGGGCTAAAGCTTGCTCTTCGTTAAGCAACAAAACGTTGCGACGAGCGGTAATTTGCCCGGTGGCTGGATCAAAATCGCTGCCAGTGGCTACTTTGCTTCCTCCCACTGTGGTCAATTGGGCTGTAAAAGGAGTTTTTTCCTGCACCAGGCTGGCTTTTAAGTCCCAGTAACTGCCTTGATGGAAGGCGCGGCGCTGGCGTTCCTTTTGGACCAAAAGTCGCACTGCGACAGATTGCACTCGCCCAGCAGATAATCCCCAGGCGATTTTTTTCCACAGCAGGGGTGACAATGTATAGCCAACTAATCGATCTAAAATTCGCCGTGTTTCTTGAGCGCGGACTAACTGCTCATCAATGTTACGGCAATTTTTTAAAGCTTTTTTGATAGCCTCTTGGGTAATTTCGTGAAATACCATCCGCTTAGTGGGAACTTTTGGCTTCAGCAACTGGTGCAAGTGCCAACTAATACTTTCACCTTCCCGGTCTTCGTCAGTTGCCAGAATCAACTCATCTGCTTCTTTGAGGGCATCTTTGAGTTGGGTAACAACTTTCTTTTTGTCTTTGGGGACAACATACACCGGTTCAAAGTCTGCATCTACATTTACCCCCAGCTGCGCCCACCGTTCCCCTTTCACAGAGGCGGGAATTTCACTAGAGGATTGGGGTAGGTCACGGACATGACCCATAGACGCTTCTACCCGATAGTCTTTTGGCAGGTATTCGCGAATGGTACGAGCTTTTGTCGGAGATTCGACGATGACGAGAGTTGACATGGAAATTTCTAGAAAAAGAGTAGCTTGGAAGCTAAAAAGTTGAGTTGAGTTAATTTCGCTGTATTGTCAAGATATAACGTCACGCTGATAGCTTGTGATTTTATCCTGACACAAACTCCCTAAAATGGTTAAAATTCTCTTAACTTCCAGTGCTGTGCTGTTTTTGAGGACAGAAGAAGTAACGCTGTGAGAGTTAAGGGCGAGTTATTTCCATCTTTAACTTATCTAAGGTACAATTGGCGAATACAGTAGGTTGATATCTGTATTTCGGCTCCTCCTTCGCGTCCTTATATCATTGAGCCAGGGAGTAAATTCCCTGTCTAATAGCTAATGTAATTTTTCCATTTGCTATTCAAGTTCAGTTAAGGCGAGATGGGAGATGTAAAACTAGATGATTTCTGGTTTTATGATCCAATTCCATCTGTTTCTAGATCAAAGATATGTTAAAATATCTCCAGAGTAGTTAAATTCGGCGGTAAGGCTCTTGTTTTTAGTCATAATTACAAGCGGCTCTCCGGATAAACATCTCTGCATCAATGGGTTCTGGAGAGTTTCATGTCAATTTACGTAGGTAACCTATCCTACCAGGTCACAGAAGATGATCTCAAAGCAGTATTTTCGGATTACGGTAGTGTCAAGCGAGTTCAATTGCCAACAGATAAGGACACAGGAAAGCTACGGGGTTTTGGTTTCGTAGAAATGGAATCAGAAACCTCAGAACAAGCAGCCATTGAGGCTCTAGACGGTGCCGAATGGATGGGGCGTTCCCTGAAAGTTAATAAAGCTAGACCAAAGGAGAATAAAGGTGGCCGATCTGGTGGCGGGTACTCACAGCGCTATTGAGCCTTGAGTTTATTCCAGTCCAGATAATAAACATATCAAATATATCAAAATCAGCAGTTTGGTCATTCACTAAACTGCTTACATTTTGCTGATTGGTCATCAGCCTAGTCGCCAATTACCAATCCTGAACAAGTAAATGCCACTTTGGTGAATAACAATAGATAGAATAAACTCAGCTAGCCGTAATGTCTAATCGTCAAAACCTATATATCTCATGGATTTTGCTAATCTTACATCCCAGTTGAATGCGGGAACGATTTTGCCAGAGGGGATTGTAATTGTTACCCTCTTAGGGGTTTTGATTGTTGATTTGATTTTGGGACGTACATCTTCACGCTGGATTGGATATCTGGCCAGCGCCGGTTTATTGACTGCGGTTGTCGCCCTCTATCTTCAATGGGACGCGACTAATCCCATCTCCTTTAGTGGTAGCTTTGTTGGTGATGACCTCAGTATTGTCTTTCGCGGTATTGTGGCCTTGTCTGCTGCTGTAACTATCTTGATGTCAATTCGCTACATTGAGCAGAGTGGTACTGCTTTAGCAGAATTTATTGCTATTTTGCTAACCGCAACTCTAGGAGGAATGTTTGTATCCGGTGCTAGTGAGTTAGTAATGATTTTTATATCACTAGAAACTCTCAGTATTTCCTCTTACTTACTCACAGGTTATACTAAGCGTGACCCCCGATCTAACGAAGCTGCGCTGAAATACCTGTTGATTGGAGCTTCCAGTACTGCCATATTTTTATATGGCGTTTCCCTGCTGTATGGTCTCTCAGGTGGACAGACGGAGTTAACTGCCATCGCTAAGGGTATTACCGCAGCTGATGTTGGTCAATCTTTAGGTTTGGTAATTGCTCTAATTTTCGTGATTGCAGGTATCGGCTTTAAAATTTCTGCCGTACCATTTCACCAGTGGACACCAGACGTTTATGAGGGCGCTCCCACCCCGGTAATTGCTTTTTTATCCGTGGGGTCTAAAGCAGCTGGGTTTGCTTTAGCCATTCGCTTACTAACAACAGTTTTCCCCTTCGTTGCTGACGAATGGAGATTTGTTTTTACTGCCCTTGCCGTTCTCAGTATGGTGTTGGGTAATGTAGTCGCCTTGGCACAAACCAGCATGAAACGGATGTTAGCTTATTCATCCATTGGTCAAGCTGGATTCGTGATGATTGGCATGATTGCGGGCACTGAGGCGGGATATGCCAGTATGGTATTTTACCTCTTGGTCTACCTATTTATGAACCTGTGTGGGTTTACCTGCATTATTTTGTTCTCTTTACGCACAGGAACTGACCAAATTGCTGAATACTCTGGTTTATATCAAAAAGACCCACTCCTAACATTAGGCTTGAGTGTGTCTCTGCTTTCTTTGGGTGGTATTCCCCCATTAGCTGGGTTTTTTGGGAAGATTTACTTGTTCTGGGCTGGTTGGCAAGCTGGACTTTACTGGTTAGTTTTGCTGGGCTTAGTTACCAGTGTAGTTTCCATCTACTACTACATTCGCGTAGTTAAAATGATGGTAGTCAAAGAACCCCAGGAAATGTCTGATGTGGTGCGGAATTATCCAGAGGTACGGTGGGATTTGCCTGGATTTAGACCTTTGCAAGTGGGATTAATAGTAACTTTAATTGCCACTTCCATCGCTGGGATTTTGTCCAATCCCCTATTTACACTGGCTAATAATTCCATCTCTCATACCCCAATGCTACAAGCAACAGTTCGGACAACTCAAATAAGTGCAGTTTCTACACAGCAACCAGAAGAATTGTAGATTGTAGTTTTGTTAATTCATTGCTGATCTTGTAGGGGCGTGTCGCAATGCGCCCCTGCTGATGCCCTAATTACGTCTAATCAATGGGAATAGTAATGAGCAACTCAGAACCTTGACCAGGTAATGAATTGACTTCTAAAGTTCCCCCATGTTTTTCGACAATGATTTGATGAGCAATTGATAATCCTAAACCAGTCCCCTTACCTACAGGTTTAGTGGTGAATAAATATTCAAATATTTTCTCTTGGACATCAGCCGACATTCCCACACCATTGTCTTTAATCCCTATCAAGACATGATTTAAATCTTCACTTAGCCGAGTCTTAATTGTTATTTGATTGGGATTAGCAGCAATTTCTTCATAACTCCGCCCTATATTAGACTCCTCTAAGGCATCAATTGCATTAGCTAATAAGTTCATAAAAACTTGATTCATCTGCCCGCTAAAACATTTTACTTCCGGTAAATTACCGTAATCTCTAATTATTTCAATACCGGGACGATCATTAGATCCTTTTAAGCGGTGTTGGAGAATCATGATTGTACTATCAATACCATCATGAATGTTACAAGAAACTTTGCCATCGCTATCTTGGCGAGAAAAGGTGCGTAAACTATTACTAATATTGCGAATGCGTTGAACACTCTCTTTCATGGAGGAAATCAGCTTTGGTAAATCAGTACACAGGTAATCTAAGTTTATGGCTGCAATTTCCTCTTCAATTTCTGTCACTGGTTGAGGATAGTACTGCTGATATAGGTTAATCAGCCTGATTATATCTTGGAAATAAGCGGAAGTATGACCCAGATTACCGTAAATGCAGCCCACTGGATTATTAATTTCGTGGGCAATCCCTGCTACTAATTGACCCAGAGCAGACATTTTTTCTTGCTGTACCAGTTGTAATTGAGATTTTTGTAGGTCTTTGAGGGCTTGGGAAAGTGCTGCTGTTCTTTGTGCTACTTTTTGTTCTAAGGTTTTGGTAAGATGCCGTAATTGTAGATGAGTGTTAACTCTAGCTAATATTTCTGCCTGATCAAAAGGTTTCGTGATATAGTCTACTGCTCCTAAACTAAAACATTGAACTTTAGTGTATATATCGGAAATAGCTGTCATAAAAATTATAGGTATATCACGGGTTTGTAAATTTTCTTTCAACTTTTTACAGGTTTCAATACCGTCTATTTTAGGCATCATTATATCTAATAAAATCAAGTCAGGTAGTCTATTTTTAACCTGTTTGAGCGCTATTTCTCCATCAATGGCGGTGGCAACTTCAAAGCCTGAATGAATCAGTGTCTGGGAGACAATTTCTAGATTTGTATTTGTATCATCTACGATTAAGATTAAATCTGTTTTTGGGATATTAGACATTTTTATGGCTGAGGTTTAATAAATTTTCTAATATTGGTATTTGACAAAAACCCAATCACCCTTGAGCCGACTAACCTATGATTAGTTTCGATTCAAGGGCATTTCGTTGTTAAAGACCACGATGGCTATAAGTGTTACTACTTGACTCTTTGTTTAATAAAAGTCACTACTTGAGCTAACTGTTTCTTTAAGCCCTCAATTTCTGCTTGCATTTTGGTAATTTTTTCATTCAGGACATTTATGTCTGCTGAGTTACCTGACTGATGAGCAGAAGCCACTACGGTTTTATTAGGGGTATTAGTAGCCACTACCGGAGTACTCTTAGTTTTAGGAGCCACAGCAGATGGAATTGTTTCCGGACGGGGCTTTTTAGCCTTAGCCATGGCTGTTTTAATCGCAGTTATTAGCTGCTTTTGGTCAAAAGGCTTGTTCAAAAATTCAAAATATTCAAAAGGTTCTGTTAGTTTTTCCGTCACCTCTTCCTTACGACCGGACATGATCACCAAGGGAATCTTCCTCAACTCAGGCTGTGCTTGAAGTTGCTGAAAAACTTCCCAGCCACTCATTTTGGGTAGCAGAAAATCCAACATGATCAAACTTAGTTTTTCCTGGCGGATGAAATTTAATCCTTCCAGACCGTCTTTTGCTTCTAATACCTCGAAGTTGCCGGGAGGCAACATTTGTCGTACTTTTAGCCTGACAACGGTAGTGTCATCGATAACTAGAATTTTGTTGCTTGCCACGACTGATTGCTCTAACAGAAATTTTCAGTGTAAATAGCGACTTTTTTGATAATGTTATCACTATATACAAGTTTATTGTTAGTTTGGGGATAGTATATTTTGCTATAAATGCCAAAAATGGCAGTAGTTTACAAAACTAGTGCTTATATTTATTCAAATTTATGTCATGGTGATACTTAGGGATTAAACCTTGCTTCACTGCAAGTGGAAATTCATCCCAAAGTACTTTTGGATATTGCTTGGATGTCTATGACTTCGCCACAACCAGCCCCAATCAAGTCGGAAATTACGGCCATGCCTAGCTGGTTACGTCGTTCCATTGGCAAAGCTAGTGAGCTTTCTACTGTACAACGCATTATTAAGCAACGTCAAATTCACACAATTTGTGAAGAAGGACGATGCCCCAACCGAGGGGAGTGTTATGCACAAAAAACCGCAACTTTTTTACTATTAGGTCCAGTGTGTACACGCTCTTGTGCTTTTTGTCAAGTAGATAAAGGTCATGCACCAATGCCAATTGACTCAGAAGAGCCGCGAAAAGTAGCAGAGGCTGTGCAGCTTTTAGGACTGCGTTATGTAGTGCTAACTTCTGTCGCCCGTGATGACTTACCAGACCAGGGAGCGGGACATTTTGTTGAAACTATGGATACTATTCGCCGCTTAAATCCAGACAGTCAAATTGAAGTGCTGACACCAGATTTTTGGGGTGGTGTCGGTGCTGGGGAATCAGGTCAACGACAAAGGATAGCTACAATTATCAAAGCCAAGCCGGCTTGTTTTAATCACAATATAGAGACGGTGCGCCGGTTAACTGGCCCGGTCAGACGGGGGGCAAAGTACGATCGCTCCCTAAAAGTGCTGGCTATGGTAAAAGAAATTGATGCGGCTATTCCTACCAAATCTGGCTTAATGCTAGGACACGGGGAAACAAGGGAGGAAGTGATAGAAGCTATGGCGGATTTAAGGGGGGTGGGATGCGATCGCCTGACGATCGGCCAGTATATGCGTCCTTCCTTAGAACATTTGCCGGTGAAAAAATACTGGACACCAGAAGAATTTAATGCACTCTCCCGCGTAGCATGGGAAATGGGATTCAACCACGTCCGTTCTGGACCTTTGGTGCGTAGTTCCTACCATGCAGGTGAGGAAGAATGAGAAAATGGGGTGAAAGCCCAGCAACACTTTCCAGTCCCCAGTCCTGAAGACACAAATATTTTTAAAGAATTTGGGTTTTTGGTACACCTGTTTGGTATTGCTTAAAAAGTCGAGAAAGAAGGAGAAACACTCATGGCTAGAGTTCAAAATTCCCCAGTTCCAGCTACAGGAGCTAAACCCCCGTACACTTTTCGTACTGCTTGGGCATTGCTGTTATTAGCTGTTAACTTTTTGGTCGCAGCTTATTACTTCCACATCATTGAATAATTAAAAGTGGAGTGGTGCTGTTCAAATCGTGCCTTTAAATAAACCTTTGGGGCGAATGAGCAGCACCAAAATCATCATTAACAGCGCTATACCTTGCTTATACTGTGAACCTATCCAGACGGTGCTGAGTTCTTGGGCTATACCAATCATGAAAGCCGCGGCGATCGCTCCGTAGGGATTACCAATACCGCCTAAAATCACTGAAGCGAATAAGGGTAAAATCAAAAACCAACCCATATTTGGGCGCACAGCTGTAATCAATCCATACATACTGCCACCCAAGGAGGTAAATGTACCAGCAATAATCCAAGTCCACAGGATGACTTGTTCTACATTGATCCCAGAAACTCTAGCTAAATCTAGATCATCAGCAACAGCCCGCATCGCTTTACCAATTTTGGTGTTTTGTAGGAGATAGTGCAGTGCCAAAATGGCTAACACAGCTAACCCCAGGACCAGTAGTTGATTTTGCGGTACTCTGATGCCAAAAATATTCAAAGCCGGGGTTACAGGTAAATTGTAATTTTGGTTCTGGCCGCCCCAGAAAAAGATAATGCTATTACGTAAGAACAAGGCCAGTCCAATAGAGATAATAATCAGCGTAGTAGAAGTAGCACGAATAGAGCGCATTTTTGACCACAAGAGTTTTTCGGAAAGCACCATTGCTGCTATTGTTCCCGCTGCTGCCAAAATCATGGATAGCCAAATATTTATGCCACCTGCGTTGACTAATAAAGTTAAGTAAGCTCCTAAAGTGAGAAAATCACCGTGAGCAAAATTAGATAACCGCAAGATACCGTAGGTCAGAGTTAGTCCCACGGATGCTAAAGCAATAATGCTTCCTACTGCAATACCATTAACGATGAGTTGGGCAATTTGTGTATCCATTAGTTTTATCTTAATATTTCCTTCTCACAAAGGTGATCAGGGTGATTGCAGACAATTTTTGTTTGCTATAGACTATTGACACTATAATTGATCGTCTACAACTCAAAAGGCAATTGTGAGTTAATATACATAAAATCTTGTTTTCTTTTTTGTGCCACGCCAAACTTGTTCAACGGTCTAGTTGACCATGCAGCAATATTCAAGCTTACCAGAACAAAACTCATCCGCAAATGAAACGCCAACACTTTTGACAACAATGCAGCAACTTCGTGCCGAGTTGTGGCTAGAACGCAGCTTGAACCGGTTGCAAAGTCGCCTGAGCGATTGCTTACTTTCCCTTTGTAGCAACGTTTCACAGTCTAAAACTACAGAAGCAGAAATTTTCCAAACTTTGGTCAACGAGCTTGGTATGGCTTTGAATAGTGTTACGGTGGCGATCGCTCTGCTTCAACCACAAACCAACATGGCTCAGATTTGTTATGTTTCTTCTCCACCATCCCCACAATCTATATCCATAGAGAATAAAGGTCAAAAGCTGCAATGGCAATTACAAGCAGTGATAGCCACCCAAGATTTACAGCAGATGGAGAGCCAACAACCAAATCATGTCCAAAGCTTAACTGATGATGTGGGGTCTGTGATTGGTTGGCTAATCATCTCTCAGACCGGGTCAAAATCCCACGGAAAATCACTCACACCATGGCCATCTTCACTGATGACCCAATTGCTGAGGCGAGCCATTCAGCAGTGTGTGACTGCACTAGTACAAACCAGAAAAATACAATCTTTGCAGCAACACGCGCAACAGCTAGAACGCAGTAATCAACTGAAAAACCAGTTTCTAGCCAACACTAGTCACGAAATTCGCACACCCCTAAGTTCTATCATTGGTTTCAGCCAATTAATCTTAGCCCAAGGCTACGACTCCAGTAGAGAAAACCACCAAGAGTATTTAAAAATCATTGAGTCTAGCGGTAAACATTTAATAACGCTGATCAACGATATCCTAGACCTCTCTAAAATTGAAGCCAATCAGCTGGAAGTGGAATGGGAAAGTATCAATGTACCAGAACTATGTCGCAATGTTTTATCACTAGTCAAAGAGAAGGCCGCTAACAAGGGCTTGAAACTACAGCTAATATTGCACCCTGATGTCACAACTTTAGCGGCAGATCCCCTCCGAGTTAAACAAATGCTGTGGAATTTGCTATCCAATGCCTTTAAGTTTACCAACACGGGTACTGTGGGTTTAGAAGTTTTGCCTAAAGATGAATTTATACATTTTATAGTTTGGGATACTGGTATTGGGATTTCCCCAGAAAACCAAAGGCGACTATTTGAACCATTTTTTCAAATTGCTAATCCTGTGGCTCACCGGAGTGAAGGTAGTGGTTTGGGGTTAACGGTAACTCAGAAGTTGGCGGAAATTCATGGTGGTTGGCTGCAAGTGGAATCACAAGTGGATCAGGGTTCTCGTTTTACTATTATCCTCCCTATGAAACCTGCGGGAGAAGCAGGGAAATATCAGGAAGATGTAGACCAGATCAGGCCTGTTGACCAGGAGGTATATCAGGAGGATGAGAAAGCACAAACTTATCTAGATATTTTGTTGGTAGAAAATGATTTAGCCAACGGCGAGCTAATCCGCATTTATCTCGGTACATTAGGATATACAGTGACTTGGGTAAAAAATGCTGCGGAAATGTGGTCAGCCCTGACACAGGTAAACCCAATGGTGATTTTAATGGATATTCGTCTACCAGATGGAAATGGTTTACAACTGGTGCAGCAGCTACGAGAAGAAGCGAAGTATCAGAAGATTCCGGTAATTGTGCAAACAGCAATGGCAATGAAGGGCGATCGCGAAACTTGTTTAGCGGCTGGAGTGGATGATTATATTTCTAAACCCATTGATTTATCTCTTTTAGCTAACTTAGTAGCTAAGTATTGCAAAGCAATGAGTATATAGGATTTATTAAAAACGTGAGATACAAATGTAAATGATCGTCTTGTAGCACAAGTCTTGCTTGCTCATGATGTGCCTGAATTGGGCAAAATTCGCTATAAACCGGGTAAATTAAAGCCTTGAAGCCATCAAGAAATTCAATTTCTATTTTTGATAGAATTGGATAGTGGTATGAAGTTTTGCCCACATCGGGGAATTATGTTAACAGAAAAACTTGAGCAATTAAAAGTTTTATTTCGCGAAATGGAGCAGGCTTTGATTGCCTACTCAGGAGGTATTGATAGTACTTTGGTTGCCAAGATTGCTTATGATGTATTGGGCGATGGCGCTTTAGCTGTGACTGCTGTTTCACCCTCTCTTTTACCAGAAGAGTTAGAAGATGCTAAAATCCAAGCCGCAACCATGGGAATTGCCCATAAAGTTGTTCAAACTCATGAAATGGACAATCTCAATTACACTTCTAACCCGGTCAACCGTTGTTATTTTTGCAAAAGTGAACTGCATGATACTCTCAAACCCCTAGCGTTGCAGTTGGGTTATCCCTATGTGGTGGATGGGGTTAATGCTGATGATTTACATGATTATCGCCCAGGAATTCAAGCAGCCCAAGAAAGAGGAGCGCGATCGCCTTTAGCAGAGGTGGGTGTAACCAAAGCTGAAGTCCGCCTACTGTCACAACAACTCGGTTTACCTTGGTGGGATAAACCAGCCCAACCTTGTCTTAGTTCTCGTTTTCCCTATGGTGAAGAAATTACCATCGCCAAGTTGCAAAGGGTGGGGAGAGCAGAAATTTATTTACGTAAGCTGGGTTGGCAGAATTTGCGGGTGCGTTCTCAAGGAGATACAGCCCGGATTGAATTGTTACCAGCAGATATCAAGGATTTTGTTTTAAATACTGATTTACAGGTACTAGTGTCTGCTTTTCAGGATTTAGGATTTATCTACGTCACCCTTGACTTAGAAGGTTATCGCAGTGGTAAGTTAAATCAAATTCTCAACCACTCACCCATGATTACCGGTGGCTAAAGAAAAAATGCCCGTGAAAAGACTAAAGGAAGTGCTAAGATTTAGGCTAAGTAATCAATGTTTCTTTGTTATTCTGTGGCTAGAGCTAGTACAGCAATTGGTGTCAGTCCAATTATCAAGGATATTGTGCAAAAACAGGCACATTCGACACGTCTAACCTTAAAAGAGGTTATTCTAATGGGAATGTTAGCTATTGATAGGCTAGATGACCAAGCCCGCCAAGAGTTAGCCGACCAAGTTCATCAAATGCAGGTGAATGGCGAGATTTAAGCAAATCTTACATTTCAACTTAATATAGTCCTCATTCATTTCAAAAGCAATCCATCGCCGTTCTTTGCCAAGTTTCAGCTACAAACTCGGTTGTATTGGAACGTGTAAATGGGCCTAATATCGCCTTCATCGGTTAAAAACTTAATGAAAAATAATGAAAAATAAGGAATCGCCATGATAGCCTCCTACTTGAGGGTGAGTTGCTTAAATATTGATCAAAAAAATGGCTCACTAATTTTTTCTGTAAGGTATTTGCCAAAATGACTGGGTTAGAGCAGTTATAAATAGTATCCTGTTATATGTTATGAGAACAAGAAATTAGAGTATAAGTCTAACAAGTAAAAACATCACGCCACTGTCCATGTTCAGACAACCTGCTTTTGGCATCGCTTTCAGTACGCTTGTCCTTACGAGTGGATTAATGAACTTTACCATCACAGGTAAAACTTCTAGACAACAAACCCCTCCTAATCAACCGTTATTAATTTCTTTCAGTCAAGCAGCTACATTAACTAATACTTTGGAAACTAATGCTCTAGAAAAATCAGTTTTTGACGATATCAACCGATATCGAGTTTCTCATAAGTTGCCAAAGTTGATTTTAAATGCACATATTACTCAACAAGCACGAATTCACAGCCAAAACATGGCTAATGGTAAAGTACCTTTTAGCCATCAGGGGTTTGAACAGCGAGTTTCTGCTATTCCCATTCGCTACAAAAGTGCGTCTGAGAATGTCGCGGTTAATCAGGGATACAACAACCCAGCTAGTCAAGCTGTTGCTGGCTGGTTGGAAAGTCCCGGACATTTGCAGAATATTCGAGGTAATTACGACCTCACGGGGATTGGTGTGGCTACTAATCAGCAAGGAGAAGTTTACTTGACCCAAATTTTCCTGAGTACTAATTAGTACTAAATAGTAGGTGCTGAATTTTTACACAAATAAGGTGGTGTCTCATGGTATTGTTTTTTAACAAACACTGTATTTATTATTGAGTCATGACATTACAAGATTTTCACGTAGGCGATGGCGACTTGAGCGCAGCTGTTCTGGCTGAGTATTTAAAATCCCATACCATCGCTGTAGATACGGAAACTATGGGATTATTACCCCAGCGCGATCGCTTGTGTTTGGTACAGTTATGCAATATCGAGGGTCAAGTAACAGCTATTCGCATAGCCAGGGGTCAAACCGCAGCCCCAAATTTAAAAACACTTTTGGAATCTGAGAATGTGCTGAAGGTTTTTCACTTCGCTCGTTTCGATTTGGCTACTTTGCGCCATAACCTGGGAATTCAAGTCAAACCTGTTTTTTGTACAAAAATTGCTAGTAAGCTGGCTCGTACCTACACCAATCGTCACGGACTAAAAGATGTGGTTCTGGAGTTGGAACAGATAGAGTTAGATAAAAGCGCCCAAAGTTCCGATTGGGGTAATGCTGCTAATTTATCTGAAGTCCAACTGAATTATGCTGCTAATGATGTCCGCTACTTACTCGGCGTACAACAAAAGCTCATGGCTATGCTCAAACGAGAAGATCGCTGGGAAATTGCTCAAGAATGCTTCCAAGTTTTACCGACTTTAGTCACTTTAGATTTGTTGCAATTTAAAGATTTATTTGAACATTAAATAATTTGTATGCCAATGCTGACAATCAAAGATGTCGAACGAGTCCAAATGGCTTTGAGTCAAGCCGGCTTAGATTACGATGTTGAATTGCAAAATGGCAAAATTTCTGTTGTGGGTCCATCAGATATTGTTTCTAGTGAAATTAGCAGTCGCTTAATTGCTTTTCTGTTTGCTTGGATTAATCCGCGTCGGTTGGGGAGGGTATTTGATTCTGCTGGGGGTTTTATTTTACCTGATAGCAATCTCACCGCCCCGGATGTTTCCTTTGTTCGTGCTGCACGCCTGCGCCAAAGCCCGCGTTATTTTGGGGAAATTGTTCCAGATTTAGTAGTAGAAATTAAATCCCAAAGTGATAGAATTAAGCCTTTAGTTGATAAAATTGTCAATTTAATTCACTTAGGCGCGGTAATTGGTATCTTAATTGATCCTGACACAGAAACAGTCACGGTTTACGGGCGTAAAAATGAACCTATAGTTTTAACTACGGGTGATACTTTGACCTTACCGGAACTGTTTCCGGATTGGGAGTTACCTATTGCTGAATTATGGCCTCCTGTTTTTGGTGAGGAGAGCTAGAATACAGATACATCCTTGGGGGACTGTATTAAGTAAAGAAGGGTTTGATCAGCAGCAAGCAGGACTTGTACTGATCGCTTAGTACTGAGCGTAGTCTAAGTATAGTGCAGGTATGCTCACACTACAAGACGATCATTATTATTCAGTTGGAAGTGGTTTGATCAAGCAAGTTTTGGGAATTAACCAGTTAAAATTAGAATTAAAAATTTCTACATAGATCCTACCCGCAATGCTACCAGCTACAACTTCATGATCACCTGTAGTTTCCATGTCTCTTAGTTCTCCGTCGATTAATTCGTAGCGGGTATTGTCAGCATATTGGGCAATAAATTTCTCAAAGGAAAGTAGTTTAGAAGGGGTGTAGGTCATAGGTGATGTTTGATCTGGTTTGAGGCTGAATGTAAGGAGGGTATTTGACTGGGAAGTAGGAAGAGGAAATACTCATGAATCTACACTACCCACCATTAATTTTTGACTGATTAACTCGGTCGCCAACTCGATGGCTGCTTTCATACTTGTAGCGTCAGCGATTCCTTGACCGGCAATGTCAAATGCTGTACCGTGGTCTGGTGAAGTACGCGCAAAAGGTAAACCAATAGAAGTGTTAACCGCACGGTCAAAAGCCATCAACTTGACGGGAATTAAACCTTGGTCGTGGTACAGGGCTAGGTAAGCATCGGCGACATTGTGAACTGAAGAATTACCATACCAAGCTTGACCAGGCTTAACCCACATTGTATCTGGTGGTATGGGTCCTTGGAGTAGAAAGTTGGGATGATTTATTTTTTGTTGTTCTAACCAGGGAATTAACCAATCTTGTTCTTCATTTCCTAGTTGTCCCTGTTCGCCACTGTGGGGATTTAAGCCAGCGATCGCAATTTTGCCATTTTTTATGCCAAAGTTTTGTACTAAACAATCTACTAATAAATTTAATTTCTTCGTCAATAACTCTGGTGTTAATGTTTGGGCTACTTGACATAGGGGAATATGTGTGGTAGCCAATAAGGTGCGGAGAGTCCAACCAGTGTGAGGCGATCGCGCGACAAATAACATCCCGAAGCGATCAACACCTGATTTTTCTGCTAACAGTTCTGTTTGTCCTGGATAGTTGTAACCTGCTAACTGCCAGGCAGATTTGGCAATGGGGGCTGTAACAATACCATCAAATTCACCGGACAGGGTGCGGGCGATCGCATATTCCAAATAAGCAAAACTTGCCGCACCACTAGCAGCATTACCCCTACCCATCATAATTTCCTGGGTAATTTCCGGTTTTAATGGTACATCTAGAACTTGTAATTGGTTGGGATTGGCTAAATCAGTAGAATTTAACTGTTGATAAACCTCTAGGAGCAAGTTTTTACTACCTATTACTGTCAAGTCGCATTTATGACTAAACTGAGGGTCTGCCAAAGCTTTTAAAATCACTTCTGGTCCAATACCAGCCGGGTCTCCTAGTGTCAGCGCTAAACGCGGAGTATTTTCTCTTGTCATATTTACTATTTTTTTTGCTTATAGCGAACTTTGCCGAAGTGAGTATTTTGCTGGTAAATTTGGTAAAATAGATGTTGCTGTATCGCAACATTACACAAGTGAACAATGCAGTAATTGTGGGCGCATTGTGAAAAAATGCAGCAATTAATATTTTAAATCTTGCTAGGCAAGCTAGGGGCGGGCAGTTCCAAAGTAACGCTGTAGGACTTGCGACCTCTACTCTTTTAGGCGAAAGTCTATTAGAGCCAGTGGCAAGGTGGAGTACAGAATCCCCCGCATTTAGGCGGGGGGAGTGTCAATGGTGAAAATCAGATTAGAGTCATCACTCCAATCTAACCAAACAACCCAAACAACAGAACATCTCTAGGGAAACCTTGAGAATCACTGCTAATTGCAAAGGAGAATCACACTAATGGGCGGCGAAATTCTAAATGCAGCGCTATTGTCTTTCGGTTTAATTTTCGTGGGTTGGGCTTTAGGTGCTTTGTTACTGAAAATTCAGGGCGCAGAAGAATAATCCTTAGAGGCTGAAAACAAAGGACTGGGAACTGGGAGGGAGACATTCAAGTGATCTTCCTTCCTGTTTCCCAGACTGGTGATGGTCTCTGTATGCCATAACTTGATTAAATTAATGTAAACTTTTGTTTAGACAACTAATTCTGTTAAGATTCTTTTAATAAAAGTTAAAAAAGTTATTACTACCCTCATGAATTTATTAATCGTCGGTGCCACTGGCACCCTAGGAAGACAAGTGGCTCGTCGTGCTATCGATGAGGGGCATAAAGTACGCTGTCTGGTACGGAGTCAGAAAAAAGCCGCATTTCTCAAAGAATGGGGTGCTGAATTGGTATGGGGAGATTTGTGCAACCCGGAAAGCCTGACGGCGGCCATGGAAGGTATCACCGCGGTTATTGATGCTGCTACATCTCGTGCTACGGAATCCCTCACCATTAAACAAGTTGATTGGGATGGACAGGTAGCATTAATTCAAGCAGCAAAAAGCGCGGGTGTAGAACGTTTTATATTCTTTTCTATTCTTGATGCGGATAAGTATCCACAAGTGCCACTGATGGAAATTAAGCGCTGCACCGAAGCTTTTTTAGCTGATTCTGGGCTAAATTACACAATTTTACGCCTGGCTGGCTTTATGCAGGGCTTAATTGGTCAATATGGTATCCCCATTTTGGAAAGTCAACCAGTTTGGGTAACTGGTAGTTCCTCGCCAGTGGCTTACATGGATACACAGGACATCGCTAAGTTTGCTATTCGCAGTTTGAGTGTGCCAGAAACAAAGAACAAAGCTTTCCCCGTGGTGGGTACTCGCCCTTGGACTGCTGAGGAAATCATCAGTCTGTGTGAGCGGTTATCTGGAAAAGAAGCCAAAATTACGCGAATGCCCATTAACTTATTGCGTGCTATACGTGGTATGATCCGCTTTTTTCAGTGGGGATGGAATGTTGCGGACAGACTGGAGTTTACAGAAGTCTTGGCTAGTGGTAGACCCTTGAACGCGCCCATGGATGAGGTATACCAAGTCTTTGGCTTGGACAAGGGAGAAACCACAACTCTGGAAAGCTACCTGGAAGAATATTTCAGTCGGATTATGAGAAAGCTCAAAGAGTTAGACTATGAGAAAAACAAGTCTAGAAAGAAAAAAGAGAAACCCAAAAAGACCCCTTTTAAACAATCTTCTAAGGAAGTTAGCTAGTTAATCATGTGCTAAAGTTTATCAACTAATGCTATACTTTCCTCATGGCATACATACCAATCAGAAAAAATGGTGCGCGAGGAATTTATCTTCGTGCATTGGTTGATAAGCCTTGGTTGAGAGACAATCTCCAGTTATGTATTTGTTACCATTAGTTAACAAAAGAGTATATGACTAGTTTCTCCAAAATATGTCAGGATCACATAAGTAGTAAGCATCGCTAAAACTTGGATATTTAAGTGTGCCGAAAGCAGGCATTATTTACAACGACGTTAAACCGATAGCGGCTCGCATCGCCATCGAACTAAAAGACAAGCTAACCGCAGCCGGTTGGAATGTAATTGTCACCACTAGTATCGGTGGCATATTGGGCTACTCTAACCCAGAAAGTCCTGTATGCCACACCCCAATTGAAGGACTAACTCCCCCTGGTTTTGACTCAGAAATGCAGTTTGCCGTGGTTTTGGGGGGAGATGGTACGGTTTTGGCAGCGTCTCGTCAAGTGGCTCCTGCTGGTATTCCACTGTTAACGGTGAATACTGGTCACATGGGTTTTTTGACGGAAACATATGTCAATCGACTACCCCAAGCAATAGAACAAGCCATGGCGGGTGAGTATGAAATTGAAGAACAGTCCATGCTCACTGTTAAGGTGTTTCGTCAACAAACTGTACTTTGGGAAGCTCTGTGCTTAAATGAAATGGTGTTACATAGAGAACCATTAACGTCTATGTGCCATTTTGAAATTGCTGTGGGGCGACACGCACCAGTAGATATTGCTGCCGATGGGGTGATAGTTTCTACCCCCACAGGTTCAACTGCTTATTCGTTGAGCGCTGGTGGTCCGGTGATCACTCCTGGTGTACCTGTGTTGCAGTTAGTACCTATTTGCCCCCACTCCCTAGCCTCTAGGGCTTTGGTATTTCCAGATACGGAAACGGTGAATATTTACCCGGTCAATATTCCTCGCTTGGTGATGGTGGTAGATGGTAATGGCGGATGTTATGTTTTTCCAGAAGATCGGGTACATTTGGAGCGATCGCCCTACAGTATCCGATTTATTCGCCTACAACGGCGGGAATTTTTCCGGATTTTGCGAGAAAAACTTGGTTGGGGTTTACCACATGCGGCTAAACCTACATCAGTTGAGTTACCCTAGTAACCACCCAAAGAGAAGGAATAGCATTTCTTAAACAGGTGAGATACAAATGTAAATGATCGTCTTGTAACGCAAGTCCTGCTTGCTCATGATGTACCTCACTTGGGCAAAATTCGCTATCGGTGCAAAATTAATGCAAAATTCCCTTTAATCATGACCACAATAGCTCAAAGTCGTCCCTGTGTTTTGGTGATTGAAACCGACGAAAGTCTGGCAAATCAGCTTTGCTTTGATTTGCGAGAAGCGGGTTATGAAGCAATTTTAGCTCACGACACCGCAAGCGGTTTACAATATTGCCGCCATCGCCAACCTGCTTTGATTGTTATAGACCGGATGCTCTCAGGAGAATCTGGTCTATCATTATGTAAGAATATTAGAAGTGCTGGGATGTGCGCCCCTGTTTTGGTACTCATGGCCAGAGATACAGTGGATGACCGGGTAGCTTGTTTAGAAGCCGGGGCTGATGATTACGTCCTCAAGCCTTATCGCTCAGAAGATTTTTTAAAGTTGATTCGCCTTTATTTAAAACCTGATGTTGAGAGTACAGAAGAGTTACGTTTTGGGGATCTGGTTTTAGATACGGCCACTCGTCGCGTTATACAAAACGGACGCTCAATTGAATTAACCATGAAGGAATTTGAACTGTTAAGGTACTTAATGGAACACCCCCGCGAAGTTTTAACGAGGGAACAAATTTTGGAAAATGTCTGGGGTTACGATTTTATGGGGGAATCTAATGTAATAGAAGTTTACATCCGCTATTTACGCCTAAAAATCGAAAATGAAAATCACAAACGTCTCATTCAAACAGTGCGAGGAGTGGGATATGTGTTACGAGAATCTTAACTTGATGGCAAGAATTAGGAATTGACTATGGTAGAAGCAAAAAATGTACTAGGAACAGAATTAGAAAGTTGTTGCACATCTCCCATGACTGGCTATTATCGGGACGGGTTTTGTTATACCGGGGGTCAGGATTTTGGTATGCACGTTGTTTGCGCCCAAGTAACAACAGAATTTCTAGAGTTTACTAAGTTGCAGGGTAATGACCTGAGTACACCTGTTCCCCAATTTAATTTCCCTGGACTGCGACCTGGCGATCGCTGGTGTTTATGTGCTGCTCGTTGGCAAGAGGCGTTAAATGCTGGTGTTGCTCCCCCAGTTGTGCTTTCGGCTACCCATGCTAGAGCCTTAGAAGTATGTTCCCTGGGAGATTTGCAAAAACACGCTTTATGATATGGCGAATTTTCCTCAAATGAGGTACATGATTAACCAGCAGGATGCTTGTGTTACAAGACGATATTAACAAGCAGGATGCTTGTGTTACAAGACGATATTAACAAGCAGGATGCTTGTGTTACAAGACGATCATTTACATTTGTATATCACTATATGTCTTTTGTGCCATTACATATTCACAGTGACTACAGTTTACTTGATGGAGCTAGCCAGCTACCGGAATTAATAGATCAGGCGATCGCATTAGACATGAAAGCCATCGCCCTCACTGATCATGGTGTCATGTATGGTGCTATAGAATTAATTAAAATCTGCCGAGGTAAAAGTATTAAGCCAATTATCGGCAACGAAATGTATATTATTAATGGCGACATTGAAAAACAAGAACGTCGCCCGAAATATCATCAAGTTGTTTTAGCTAAAAATACCCAAGGTTACAAAAATTTAGTTAAACTTACCACTATTTCCCACCTGCAAGGAGTGCAAGGTAAAGGAATTTTTGCCCGTCCTTGTATTAACAAAGACTTACTTAAACAATACAGTGAAGGCTTAATTGTCACCAGTGCTTGTTTAGGTGGAGAAATACCCCAAGCCATTCTCAGTAGTAGACCAGATGCAGCCCGTAAAGTTGCCAAGTGGTATAAACAAGTATTTGGTGATGATTATTATTTAGAAATTCAAGACCACGGTTCGCCAGAAGACCGCATTGTTAATGTGGAAATTATCAAAATTGCCAGGGAATTAGAAATTAAATTTGTGGCTACTAATGATTCCCATTTTATATCTTGTTTTGATGTGGAAGCACACGACGCTTTGTTATGTATTCAAACTGGCCAGCTAATTAGTGAAGATAAAAGAATGCGTTATAGCGGCACAGAATATCTTAAATCCGCCGCAGAAATGAAGCAACTATTCCGGGATCATTTACCAGATGATGTCATTGCTGAAGCCATAGCCACCACTGAAGAAGTGGCGGATAAAGTGGGATTATATGATATTATGGGGGATCCTAAAATCCCCACACCCGCCATTCCTTCTGGTCACACCGCTGATACTTACGCGGAAGAAGTAGCTTGGCAAGGACTTTTAGAAAGGTTAAATCGCAAATCCCGTCATGAGGTTGATCCAGTCTATAAGGAAAGATTGGAATATGAATTAAAAATGTTACAAAAGATGGGTTTTTCTACCTATTTTTTAGTGGTTTGGGATTATATCAAATTTGCTAGAGATAATAACATCCCCGTGGGTCCTGGTCGTGGTTCTGCTGCTGGTTCTTTGGTGGCTTACGCCATGCGAATTACCAACATTGACCCGGTACATCATGGGTTACTATTTGAGCGATTCTTAAACCCAGAACGTAAATCTATGCCTGATATTGATACAGATTTCTGTATTGAAAAGCGGGATAAAGTAATTGAATATGTAACAGAAAAATACGGTAAAGATAGAGTTGCTCAAATTATTACTTTTAACCGCTTAACTTCCAAAGCAGTTTTAAAAGATGTAGCCAGAGTATTAAATATTCCCTATGGGGAAGCGGATAAAATGGCTAAATTAATTCCTGTAGTGCGCGGTAAACCCACTAAATTGAAAGTGATGATTTCCGATGCAACCCCAGCACCAGAATTTAAAGAAAAATATGATCATGACCCCAAGGTTCGCCACTGGGTTGATATGGCCATGCGAATTGAAGGAACTAACAAAACTTTTGGTGTTCATGCAGCAGGTGTAGTGATTTCGGCTGAACCTTTAGATGAAATTGTACCCCTTCAAAAGAATAATGACGGCTCTGTGATTACCCAGTATTTTATGGAAGATTTGGAATCAATGGGTTTGTTAAAAATGGATTTTTTAGGTTTACGTAATCTGACCCTGATTCAAAAAACCATTGATTTAATTGCACAAAACCGTGGCTTTCAAATTGACCCAGATGAGATCACAGGTCAGGAAAGAAAAGCCCAGAAAATTTTGGCTAAAGGGGAACATACCACATTACCCCAAGATGTGAGAAAATCCTATGAACTGTTAGAAGCTGGGGAATTAGAGGGAATATTTCAATTAGAATCTTCCGGGATGCGTCAGATAGTCCGAGATTTAAAGCCTTCTAATATTGAAGATATTTCTTCTATTTTGGCACTATACCGACCTGGACCCCTAGATGCGGGACTCATTCCTAAGTTTATTAACCGTAAACATGGAAAAGAAACAATAGAATATCAAAGCGCCATACTGGAACCGGTACTGAATGAAACCTATGGAATTATGGTTTATCAAGAGCAAATCATGAAAATTGCTCAAGATATGGCTGGATATTCCCTAGGACAAGCGGACTTGCTGCGCCGGGCGATGGGTAAAAAGAAAGTGGCTGAAATGCAAAAGCAGCGAGAAAAATTTGTAGATGGTGCGGCTAAGAATGGGGTTAAAAAACAAGTAGCAGAAGAGTTATTCGAGCAAATGTTAAAATTTGCTGAATATTGTTTAAGTGCTGATACTGAGATTTTAACAGTAGAATATGGCTTGATACCCATTGGGGAGATTGTAGAAAAAGCCATTGAGTGTCATGTGTACAGCGTTGATAGTCATGGTAACATTTACACTCAACCCATAGCACAATGGCATAATCGCGGTGAACAAGATGTATTTGAATATACTTTAGAAGATGGTTCAATTATTCGAGCAACAAAAGACCATAAATTTATGACTACTGACGGAGAGATGTTACCAATTGATGAAATTTTTGCTCGCCAATTGGATTTAATGTCTATAACTCTGGCGGGTTCGTAGTCAGGAATTTAGTCTGACCTACCATACTAATATGCTAACTTTTGGGTATTTTTTCTACCAATACTGGTTTCCTTGTAGATACTACCTGCTCAATAATATCTGCTGCTTTGGTCACTCCTCCAGATTGCTTAATTGCTTGTTGTAATCTCAAAGCGTTTTTTTGATAAGAATCTTGTGTTAAAACTTTTTGGATAGCAGTTCGTAATCTAGTCACATTTACCCGTCTCAGGGAGACAACTTCACCACATCCCGCCCAAGCTATACGCGCCGCTACACCAGGCTGATCATTAGTAATGGGGATAGCAACCATTGGGACTGCATTGCTCAAAGATTCCAAGGTGGTATTCATTCCTGCATGGGTAATTGTCAGAGAGGCTTGTTGCAGTAATTCCAGTTGGGGTGCATAACCAACTACTAAGGGGTTTCCTGGTAAACCTTGCAAAACCTCTGGATTAGCAGAACCACCAAGAGAAATTACCAGTTGAGCATCCAAACCATGACAGGCTTCGGCAATATGCTGAAAAATTGATAATAAGCGATTTTGTATTGTTCCCAGGGAAGCATAAATTAACGGCTTCTCGCTTAGTTTTTCAAATGGAAAAGGAATTGATTGGCGAGTTTGTGGGTTGTGGTATGGTCCTGTGAAATGAAAGGAAGCGGGTAAATGCTTCCTGGGAAATTCCAACTCTTGAGGTTGTTGGCTGATCTGAGCTAGTTGAGAGTAGTAATCGTTGGAATTAAAGTGTGGTGGTAAGTTCCACTCTTGGCGATACTGATTGATTAATTCCCTGATTGGTCGCCTGATACGGTTTAGTAAGGTATAACCTGCTAGGTAGCGTACCTGTGCCCAAACACTAGTACTGTAATTCCAAGAAGTGTTAAAAGGCGGAACGCTGATATCCTCGTTAATCATCATGGCATTGCAGACGCTAACAAAGGGAATATCTAGTAATTCGGCAATACTTCCTCCTTCTGGTGAAACTTGATCTACTAGTAGTGCTTCCACACCAACTTTTTTGATGGCTGTAGGGGCTTGGCGGAGGAATATGTCTGCTCTTTTCTGTATGAAATTGATGGTATACTGCAATGCAGCGTATCCACTGAGTTTTCCTAGCTGGGTAAATAATTCAGCCATTGCTCCAGCAGGAAACTCAGACTGGCCAATGGCTGTGAATTCTAATCCTGCTGTTAGTGTTTTGGGTTGAGCATCAAGTATGCCAAATAATGTGACGCGATGACCACGAGATTTCAGTTCATAGCCTAGGGTGGTCATGGGGTAAAGGTGACCAGATGCGGCAGGACATATCAATCCAAAATGAGTCATGATCCCTGTGTCTGATAATTTAAAATGATATCTACCATAAAACAGGGATAGTTGTTATTAAGTTTGATTTCAAAAGTTTTTAATTCTGTTTAAAAGTTCTGACATGGCTGGGAGTGTATGATATCATGATGGGATTATATAGTATTTCTGAAACACGTAAGATACAAATGTAAAAATCTTGTAACGCGAGCATCCTGTTTGCTTTACACCCTAATGATGTACATCAGTTGGGGAAAATTCACTATAGTAACAGCTTACTGTGTTACTTGGAATCTTCCAGAGATTTGGCTGTTATTTCAATTGCTTGAATGTCAATTGTTCCTTCTGGTGTGAAGCGCTGAAAATGGCCTTGTTGGACTGATAATTGCTCTCCACAATTAGGACATTGTAACTGAGTATTATTTAACCCTGTAAATTGGTAATTACACACAGGACACTGGTCAGTGACTAAATTACGTTGTAGCCACCAGCGAAAACCCAAGAAGGCAACAACGGGTGTTAATAGGAACAAGCCAAAGATAATTAATAAGGAATTCACCAACCAGCCCAAGCCTAATGATGCTAACAACCAGAAAACTGCTAACAGAGTCAGCCAAGGGCGGAGATTTTCAAGACTAAATTGTAAAGATTTAAAGCTCATGGTTTCAAATATTGTCTTGCTCTATTTCTAAGATAGCGATTTTTCCGGAGAGTTAAAAGCCGTCAAGTCAACTACCAAAGGTCAAGAAATATTAATTAGGTCTGAAACTATGGGCTTATGACCGGGGATAAAACCAGTTGTTGTAAACGCTGTTGAAAGGGATATAGGCCAAATAAAGCGATCGCCTGTTCTCGTAACCATTCTCCATTACAGCGCTGATCGTTTCCTTGTAAAATTTCTATACAAGCTGTTGCCACTGCTGCTGAGTCACGATGGGGTACTCGCCATCCGAGTTTACCATCTTGTAAGGGGTCAGCAGAGCCATCATCATCACCAGATAACACTGGTACACCGCAGGTCATAGCTTCTAAATAAACAATACCAAAGCCTTCTTGAGAGGGCATAATATAAGCATCAGCGAGGCGATAGTGTGGTATTAACTGTTCTGTGGGTACAAAACCGGCAAAAACTACGCGATCGCTCACGCCTAAACTTTCTGCTAGCTGGGCTAGTCGTGGTTGGTCATCACCGCGACCAACAATTAAATATTTTACTTCTGGGAAAACCGCGGCGATGTGGGGTAGTGCGCGGATAGTTACATCTACACCTTTGTAAATGTCTCCTGACCATAGTCGCGCCACAGTCATTAACACTTTAGCACCACTTAAGCCATATTTTTCTAATAATTCTGGCTGTTTAGCACCAGGTGTAAATTTATTCCCATCTATAGCACAAGGTAGCATCTTGATTTTGGTCGGGTCTAGATTATTAGTAGCACAAGCGCGATCGCGGCTGTAGCGGCTAATTGTCCAAATAGCATTTGCTGATGCTAAAGCTTTTTTTTCACTGTTGTTTAGTGGTTCCCAAACTTCTTTACCGTAGGTGAGGACTGTGTAGGGAATACCCAAGGGTTGACAAATAGTTTTAATCAATACAGCTAAATTAATATGACCACAAAAAACCTGCTGGGGGCGTTTTTGCCACAGACACATCACCAGAGCAAGTATCATTTTTAGCCTTCCCATTTTGGGCGACTTATTTTTAAAGTAATGAAATTTTAAATTATCGTATTCCCAAAGATTTGACTGGTCAAGGCCATCGCGCAACAAAAAAACTTCCGCTCTACAACCAGCACTCAATCCCCCATAAGCACGGATAATATCTTGGACATAGGATTGAATCCCACCTTCGCGAGCAAAAATTTCCAAGAACACGAACACATGATCAGTTTGGTTGTTAGTTTTATGTTTTGGTTTTTTCTCCACTTCTACTCATCAGCAACTAAATGGGATTGTTATATTTAACCATCAGTAAACAATTTTTACCATCTGCACTGCGTTCATAAACAACATGGTCAGCCAAGCGTCGCAGTAGAAACCATCCATATCCCCCCACTTGCAGAGTACCGGGCTGTGGCTCTGAGATAGCATCAGGATTGAAAGGTTGTCCCTGATCCCAAATTCTGATTTCTAGTCTGTCAATCCACAGACTGACTTCAATTTCTATGGTGGTTTCTGGTGGTAAGGTACTATGGGCGTGACGAACTGCGTTGGTAAAACCCTCTGCTAATGCTAGGTGGAGGCGATAAAGTTGGTGTTTAGACCAGCCAAATTGAGCCAAATATTTAAGATAGAATTGCTCAAACCATTGTTGTACGTAGTTGAGGCGCTCTAGTTCGCTCTTCACCGTCAGATGGTCTTGCTCCAATATACTAAGCATTGACCTTGACCGAAATATACAATTTGTCAATAATTTCTGTACTAGTTGTACTAGATGCTCACCAAAATTGACACCTGTAGGTATCAAAATTACATCTGCCAAAAGGAATACTAGCCTTCCCAGTATACTTTACTGTTGATTGCTGCGGCAATTTGGGGAGATGCTCTTGAAACTACAGGTGTCAAAGGCTATTTGCTGCTTAGTTTAGAATAATCCCAATGTGAAAGATTTATCTAATGGTAAAGCAGCACCAATACCTAACCACAGGGTAACAAGAGTTCCAAATAGGAACACTGTAGTTGCCACTGGGCGACGGAAGGGATTTTGGAATTTGTTGACGTTTTCCAGGAAAGGAACCAGGATTAGTCCCAGGGGTACAGAAGCCATTGCTAACACTCCCAAAAGTTTGTTAGGAAGCGATCGCAAAATTTGGAATACAGGATACAAATACCACTCTGGTAAAATTTCCAAAGGTGTAGCAAAAGGATTTGCTGGTTCACCTACCATTGCCGGGTCTAGCACAGCTAGAGCCACAACACAAGCGAATGAACCCATGATCACAATTGGAAACACATACAGTAGGTCATTAGGCCAAGCGGGTTCACCATAGTAGTTGTGACCCATGCCTTTAGCCAGTTTAGCTCTTAACTGAGGATCACTCAGATCGGGTTTTTTTTGGGTTGCCATGTTTAAATACGCTCTCCTGCTCAAATTCAGTTAAAGCATTTGTCAAAGCCGTCAGATGTAGGCTGTCTACAGCTTTTAGCTTCCAATACAAATCTCTGTTCTTATTGTCGCTTATGAGTTATTAATTGTTGATTTCTCATCAGTTTAAAACAAATATTTGCATTTGGAAACTAAAAGCCCTTGCCTTTTTCCAGTTTGGCTTAGTTGTTCAGATTACAAAGGACCAGAAATACCTTGTTTGCGGATCATCAAGAAGTGGAACAACATGAACACCGCGATTAACCAAGGCAGTATGAAGGTGTGAGCGCTGTAGTAGCGAGTCAATGTTGCTTGACCGACACTAGAACCACCGCGTAACATATCAGAAATAAAAACACCCACTACTGGAATTGCTTCTGGTACGCCGCTAACGATTTTTACAGCCCAGTAACCCACTTGATCCCAAGGTAGGGAATAGCCTGTCACACCAAAAGAAACGGTGATTACAGCTAGGATTACACCACTGACCCAGGTCAATTCCCGGGGCTTTTTGAAGCCACCTGTCAGGTACACCCGGAAGGTGTGCAGAATCATCATTAACACCATCATGCTGGCAGACCAGCGATGAATAGAGCGAATCAGCCAGCCAAAGTTGACTTCATTCATGATGTACTCTACTGAAGAGTAAGCTTCAGCCACTGTTGGCTTGTAGTAAAAGGTCATAGCAAATCCAGTGGCGAACTGGATCAGAAAGCAAGTGAGGGTAATACCGCCCAAGCAGTAAAAGATATTTACATGGGGGGGGACATACTTGCTGGTTACGTCCTCCGCGAGCGCCTCTATTTCTAGGCGTTCTTCAAACCAGTCGTAAACGTTGGCCATACAATCTCAACTTCCTAAAATTGGTTGCGGTTGATCAATCTCCCAATTAAAAATTTTGGGATTTTCTCAAAGGGTTTTTGTTCCTTTGGCTTTGAGTTACCAGAGTGATGAGAATTTTCATTTTCTTAACACTCTGTAAATATGGAATATATTGCCTTCTCTTGGCAACCCAGCACCAAAAATGCTAGTTACCAAGTAGATTTTATCGTTTGTTGAGTGGAATGCGCCTCATCAGTTTGTCAACAACTTGATGAGAGAAACGCATCACTTCTATAAAAAAAGTAACATAGTTGAGATATAGTTTTCATCAACAAAAAGGTAAATAGGCATTTTTGGGCAGCATTTTTCAGCAATTTGGCACTATGTGGAATTTAGAGATGGTTTTCATGCAGAAACAAATTCTTAAGCTAGGATTTTCCTTAATAATGGCGTTTTGGTTAGCCATAGGCGCTTTCATTCCTTCAGCAGCAGCTTTAACAGGGGAGCAAAGACTCGTTTCCGAAGTTTGGCGCATTGTCAATCGCGCTTATCTGGATGAGACATTTAATCATCAAAATTGGTCGCAAGCGAGGAAAAAAGCCCTGGAGAAGCCGCTAAAAAACCGTGAAGCAGCTTATGCAGCCATTGAAAAAATGCTCAACACTCTGGGTGATCCTTTCACACGGTTTCTAGACCCCCAGCAGTACCGCAGCTTGCAGGTCAATACTTCTGGGGAGTTAACTGGGGTAGGCTTACAAATTGCTCTCAATCCAGAAACAGGAAAGCTAGAAGTAGTCAGCCCCATCATAGATTCCCCAGCTGATATGGCTGGGATTAAACCTCGCGATCGCATTCTCAAAATTGAAGGACTTTCCACAAAAAATTTGACTCTTGACCAAGCAGCAGCTAAGATGCGCGGACCTATTGGTAGTTCGGTCACACTGTTGATTGAACGGGATGGAGTAGGCAAAAAAGAAGTGACAATAGTGCGCGATCGCATTACTCTTAATCCCGTGGTGGCTGACCTGCGTTTTTCTCCCCAAGGTATGCCCATTGGCTATCTGCGCTTGACTCAGTTCAACGCCAATGCCGACACGGAATTAGCACACGCTATTTCTAGTCTGGAGAAAAAAGGGGCTGCTGCTTATATTTTAGACTTAAGAAACAATCCTGGTGGGCTATTGCAGTCAGGAATTGAAATTGCCCGTTTGTGGTTAAATTCTGGTACTATAGTTTACACAGTAAATCGCCAGGGTATTCAGGGCAGCTTTGAATCATCTGGACCTGCTTTGACAGATGATCCTTTAGTGATCTTAGTCAATCAAGGAACCGCCAGCGCCAGTGAAATTCTCGCCGGAGCGCTGCAAGACAACCATCGTGCTACTTTAGTGGGAGAAACCACCTTTGGTAAAGGTTTAATTCAGTCTTTGTTTGAATTATCTGACGGTTCCGGCTTGGCGGTGACAATTGCTAAGTATGAAACCCCATCACATCGGGATATTAATAAATTGGGAATTAAGCCAGATGTGGTAATTTCCCAAGAATCAATTACCCGCACACAAATTGCCACAGAGGCTGATTTGCAATATCAAGCCGCAGTGGAGCTAATAAAAACCAATTCAGTGTTGGCGGAAGTGGGTTCTAAGTAATGGTAAATGGGTAGAGGATAAATTTCTACCCAGTTAACTTTTCACTCAGCACTCGCCAAACGCTGATAGGCATTGTCTATTACACCTTTACCCCGGAGAAAGCCTGTGTTAGCACCGGGACAAATATACTGGAGTGTTTCTGGTTGGAAACGTTGTAGTAATAACTGAAGACTTTTAATTTGTCTACCCCAGTGAAAGGTTTTAGCTGTCCGAAAAAGTACTGGTTCGCCGCTTTGGTTGGGGAGTAAATGGCGGCCGGAAAATAAGACCCCCCCTAAATCACTGTAGTACAGGCAGGATGAACCAGGAGAATGTCCGGGTGTCCAAATTACCCCAGATGTGGAATTGATGGTCAATTCTTGGGTAAAAGTGGTGAGGGTTAATCCCGGTAATAAATAAGCTTCTTGTTCTTGAATTAGAACTTCACAGCTAAAGGTTTCCTGAATGTTGGCTGTTTTACCAATGGCACCTCGATGAGTGATAAATAACCAACGTACCCCTCCGTGCGATCGCAAAAAATCTTGATTTGTTGGGTCGTCGGCAGGACAATCTATGAGAATGTTGCCTTCTTTTCCTACAATAAGATAAGAGGTTCCCCCTAATGTGTCCCGATTTGGTGGAAAGGCAAAGACGGTATCTAACACCGGACGTGGTTGTTTAGCTGTTTTACTTGGCTGTTGAGGTAGGGGACACATGAACAAAAACCGAAACTCTTGTACTGAGCGTAGTCGAAGTAGAAGGGTGGTAAGAACTGGGTTACAGAGTGTAACTGCTTAAGAATTTAAACTTAAGAGGTCATCAGTTCTGTTAACTATTATGAAGTCGGGGTTTGGAGTTTGTCTAGCAGTGTGGTTTGTGGTACCGACACTGTAGTTAGATATTTTGGCAAAATTACTAAAAAGCAAATGACATTTTGGTTTCTCCTCCTACTGGGACTAGCTACTTATCTTATAGTGCAGCGCAGCGTCGCTAATATCACCCAAACACCGATTTGGTTGCTGTGGCTGGTATTAATGACTCCAGCTTTGATATTGACCGGATGGACGTTGATGTACGGAACAAAACAACCCCCGCCATCGTCTTTGATCATTTGGCCATCAATTATCTGCCTTCTGTTATACTGGCTGTTGTTTCAATTGGGTCGGAGAACACCAGGAGATACACAAACCCAGCCCCAGGCTACCCATACTACCGCAGAACCATCACCAGTGCGTCCCATAGAACCAATGGAAGAAACCCAACTAAGAAATTGTTTTCCCTGGTCTGTGTACTATATCCACAACATTGAGTACAGACCCCAGGCTGTAATCTGTCGCGGTCAGATCAGAACAACACCCACTCAAGCTTATCAGCAGATTAAGGCAAATATTGAAGCAGAATTTGGCGATCGCTTTTTGCTGATTTTTCAAGAAGGTTTCAACGGTAAACCTTTCTTTGTACTTGTCCCCAATACCCAAGCTGCTAAAAATACCAATCCAGAACAGATCACGCGTCCAGGATTAGCTTTATTGTTAGTATTGGCTACTTTAGTAACTACTACTTTGGTGGGAGCGAACATTGCCGGTGCTGATGCTAAACTATTGGCATCTGATCCTAGTGTTTGGTATCAAGGATTGCCCTATGCTTTGGGGCTAATGACTATTTTAGGCATCCACGAACTAGGTCACTATCTGACAGCCCGACACTACAAAATCCGGGCTACTCTGCCTTACTTTATTCCTCTACCCCTCTTTTTAGGGACTTTTGGCGCATTTATTCAAATGCGTAGTCCAGTTCCTCACCGCAAGGCTTTATTTGATGTCAGCATTGCTGGACCACTGGCAGGTTTTGTGATTACTTTACCTATACTCATCTGGGGTTTAGTTCATTCGGAGGTGGTTCCCGTTACTGACACAACCGGACCTTTAAACCCCGCGGCTTTAAATCCCAAATCTTCAATTTTATTGGCATTGCTTTCTAAGTTAGCATTAGGCAGCAATTTAACAGCAACATCAGCTATTAATCTTCACCCTCTAGCCATAGCTGGGTTTCTGGGAATCATTGTTACAGCTTTGAATCTAATGCCTGTGGGACAACTAGATGGGGGTCACATTGTCCATGCCATGTTTGGACAAAAAACCGCAATAATCATTGGTCAAGTTTCCCGCTTTTTACTGTTGCTACTTTCTTTAGTGCAGCCAGGGTTTTTGTTATGGTCAATTGTTTTATTATTTATCCCCTTGATTGATGAACCAGCCTTGAATGATGTCACAGACCTAGATAATGGACGTGACATTTTGGGATTGATGGCAATGACTTTGTTGATCATGATTATCTTGCCACTACCCCAGGCGATCGCCAACCTCTTACAAATATAAACTACATCCTTTCCTATCAGGGTGGGGTTTTTCACCCCCCCACCAACAATTATTAGTTAGGTCCGGCGAAATCAAAGGTTATTGTATCTGAGAAGTTAAAAGGTGCAGGGAATAAGACTTGAGAAATCCTCAAAATCCTGTTCCCTACCCTTACAAATAACTTTTTCAGCCAACCCTAACTAGATTTTGAATTAGCATTCTCTGTTGGTTTCCCATCTGGTGAAGTGACACCCAGGCGTATTTCCGACGTGAAGGAAGCCATACTAAAGCCGCCAAAACGCTTCAGGATACTGACCCGCATCCGTAAGTTGGGACTAGCAAACCACAAGCGCTCTTCACTAGACATGGTTTCGTATTCTGTAAATAGGGACAAAGCGCCATCATTACTCATTTTGTAACTGCCAGCAACAGGAGTTTTCTCCGCATAACCCATTTCCCGCAGTAACTTTCCTTCCTGGGGATTCATTGCATCCGGTACGGCAACTAACACAGTAGAGCCAGTGTGTTTTTCTTCGTCCCATTCCATTGTCCCATTCCAGGTGACTCTAGCACCGGAAGAAGCAGCACTGGGAGGAATATTGTATTGTTGACAAAGTTTGATGACCTCTGGATGGTCTGCTGCTAGACTCTCAATCACCAGGTTTGACTTGCCATCTTCAGATTGTTTAAAAGCCAAATGGTGGCTGGTACGATGGGAAAACCATTTACCAGCACTTAACTCAAAAAATTCTTCAATATTCATAAAGTGTTAAACATCCTAGTTTTCATTTTTCTTCCAGCCTTTTGAGAGAAATCCTCGCCGCTTCGGCAACATTGGCATGGTGATCTTTTTCTAAGTATTTTAGAGCCGAAACACTCTTATTGGTGGGAAGATTTCCCAAAGCTTCTGCCAGGCGTTGGCGCACTAACCAATCATCAGACTGGGCAAAGCGGAGAATACTATCTACAGAATCAATATCTTGTATTTCCCCTAGTGCAGAAATGGCTGCTTCTTGCAAAACTGTTTCGCTGCTATCCAATGCCTGAATTAAAACATCACGGGCGCGTGGGTCTTTAATATTACCCAGTGATACGGCAGCACTAAAGCGTACTAACCAATCAGTATCTTCATAAAATGCCCGTGACAGCGCCTCAAAGGCTCTAGCATCGCCTAAATATCCCAAAGCTCCAGCAGCATCGGCACGAATGCCGTAATCTGAGTCACTTTCCAAAATTCTCACCAAAATGTCATAAGATTCTGTTGTTGCCTTCACTCCCAGGGCAAATATTGCCATTGAGCGCAGTTGCAGCGATTCATCATTCAATACCTTTTTAATTAAAGGAACAGCCTCTTCTGGGGATATATCACGCAAACTGGCAAGAGCCACCATGCGATCGCGTAAATTGGGACTTTCTAATTGAGCCGAGATTGTTTGTAAAGATAGAGAATTCATGTAATTCTTAAGATATGTTACCAACTTGAAATCACTATATCATATATAAAAAAACACATCAAGTTACACGTAAACTCATTAATCCGTATTTTTACATTACACTACCATTAGCAAAGTACAATTAAATACAAAAATGCCACAAATCATATTTATGGATGATTCAAAAACACAATCAAGAAAATACATGATTATACGTAGCGAATTTTGCCAAAGTGAGGTACATCATTAGCAAACAGGATGCTCGCACTACAAGACGATCATTTACATTTGTATTTTACGTGTTTAAGGAATGCTATATTCCACATTCCGAGTATGTATCAAATATTTTTTTTTAGCGAAAGTCTAGGGAATAGGCTTTCATTTTTACCTTTGAGTATATCCACAGCTTTATCTTTGCTATTGTAATTCATTAGACTGGGAAAAGCTATAATTTTTGAAAAATATGCAAAATAAATTTTAAAAATTCATCTTAATTTCATTTTTAGACTTCAACATAAAACATAGATTGACTCTTCGTTTTTTTTGTTTTCACAAGGTTAATATGAAACAACTGACAAAATATTCACCCTTAGAATCACCCTTAGAGAATATTTTTCCCGGTGCAAATCATAGTCAATGGCAAAAAACTACTGCTGCTGATGTTACCGAGGCGATAGGAAATGTACCAATTGTCAAACTCAAAAATATTTCCCCTGTATGTCGTGTCTCGGAATGCTTATTAAAGCTGGAAAGTTGTAATCCCGGTGGTTCTATTAAAGAGAAAAATGCAGTTTACCTGGTGACACGGGCGGAGGAGGAAGGGTTACTTGTACCTGGTGGTACGATTATAGAGTCAAGCTCAGGAAATTTTGGCGTTGGGCTGGCGATGGTGGGAGCTGTTCGAGGTTATCGAGTAATGATTGTTGTTGATGCTAAAACTCCGCCACCGTTTAGACGAATGCTGAAAGCTTATGGTGCTGAACTGGTGGATGTACCACTACATGAGGCTGATGAGTCAGGTTCTATGCAAAAGGCACGAATGAAAAAAGCCCAGGAATTGGCAGCAATTATACCTCATGCGTGGTATCCTTGTCAACACCTTAATCCTTTGAATACGGAAGCACATTCACATTATACGGCTCGCGAGATTGCAGCCCATTTTGGTTCTGATCTTGATGCTGTGGTGGTTGGTGTGAGCACTGCCGGACAGATAATGGGGATAGCTCGTTATTTGCGTTCGCAATTCCCCAAAATACCCATTGTTGGTGTTGATGTGCTGGGTTCAGTAATTATGGGAAAACCAGCCAAACCATACACAATGACGGGTATCGGCTTATCTTTCTTTCCTCCAAATTTGGATTTGTCACTGCTTGATAGGGCTTATGTTGTTCCCGAAGATTTAGCTTACTCAGTTTGTCACATTCTGGCGCGTCGTGAGGGTTTGCTTCTAGGTGCATCCACAGGAGCGATTGTAGCAGGTGGGTTACATCTGGCACGTGAACTGGGGGCAGGTGCGCGGATTTTAATGATTAATCCCGATAGAGGGGATAGATACCTTGAGACAGTGTATGATTCCGACTGGCTTGAGCGTCATGGATTTACCCTCAAGCAAGGGGAACATCTTGATAATGCTATTAGTTCCCTAACTCCAGTGTATTTTGAGCAGTGCTAAAAGAATATCATGAACACCTCACCCCAGCAACAACAGGAAGGCCGTAAAATAAATTCCGGGCGATCGCTTCTCACGCTACTCACACAGTTTATTCCACTTTCCCTGTCTGATGTAGCAATGACTCTGGGAGATCCACTTCAAACATCAGCACTCAGTCGCTTAACCTTTCCCGAAGGAACATTAGCCGGAGTCGGGGTCGTCAAAGGGGTAGCGGTATTTCTGGAAAGCCCCATCATCATGATTCTTCATGCTTCCACAGCACTGGGAGCGCAAGCCAAATCTCGCCGCGCACTTTGGCAGTTTACACTCACAGCTGGACTCACTCTCAGCGCTGTCTTTCTTTTACTCACTTGGGAACCTTTATATGACTGGCTACTACTCAATGTCTTTGGCGTAAGCTCATCAATTGCTGCACGAGGGAGAACTACTTTTTTATTAATGTTTCTCTGGCCCTTCGTCATTGCTTGGCGGCGATTTTTTCAAGGTTTACTCATCCGCGCTAAAAAAAGTATAGCTGTAGGTTGGGCAAGTGTAGCACGATTGATTTGGGTATTTATGGCGTTGACTGTGGGAGTAAGCTTGAGGTTAGATGGCGCATTTTTAGCAGGTATCACCATGATGGGGGCAATACTCATTGAGGCGGTACTAGTGACATGGTTGTGTTTGCGTCTTAGGGCAATTTCTATTCTTGACCAACAAGTACATTCACTAACTCAGAAATTACCTCAAACCTTTGCCGGAGTAACCTTTTACTATCTTCCTTTAGCCTCAACCATGCTTTTAGTTTGGGGTGCAAGAGCTATACTTTTAAGTCTGATTGCTCGTTCGTTGGATGGTAGTATTGCCCTGGCTGTATGGCCTGCGGCTTGGGGGTTAATGCTTTCAATTGCCAATGGTACACGCATGATTCAACAAGTGGTAATTTCTGCTTATGAAGAAACCAAGAAGCGAACACTTATTATTTTTGTGATGATTGTCGGGTTAAGTTTTACTTTGATACCGTTTTTTCTGGGGTTTACAAATCAAGGATTATTTTTACTGCGTCAGTTTTTGGGAAATAATTCCTTGCTTGTAGAAGCATCTCGTCCAGTTATACAAATACTCTCATGCTTTCCTCTACTCGTAGCTTTGCAAAATACTTGTCAAGGCTTACTTATTCACAAAGGTAATAACTGGTTCATCAATATAGCAACAGTAGTTGCTGCAAGTTTTACATTATTCGTATGTGCCAGTCTGATTTTTACCAAACATGGCGGAGCGACTTCCGCAGCTTGTGGAATGATTGCGGGTGTGATTAGTGAAATCATCGTGCTAGGTTTCGCATTAAAACGCTGTTCATACCCACGTTTGTAGTCAGTACTTTAGTCCTTATTAAGAACTTCACAAATTAATTGTAGCCTTAACTGAACTATAAAAAATTTAATAAAAGTTATTAGTAGATCAGAAGAGATTAATTTTATGCGAGTGTTATTAGTGGAAGATGAACCAGATTTAGGTACTGCTATTAAGCGAACTCTTGCCCAACATAAATATTTGGTTGATTGGGTAATGAATGGTGATGAGGCATGGGCATATTTAGAAAATAGTTGGACTCAGTACACATTATGTATTTTTGATTGGATGATACCCGGTATTTCCGGTTTAGAATTATGCAAAAAATTGCGTTATCGGCGTAATCCCCTGCCTGTGTTAATGCTGACAGCTAAAGACAGTATGGCAGATAAAGTTACTGGATTAGATGCGGGTGCTGATGATTATTTAGTCAAACCTTTTGGGATGGCAGAATTATTAGCAAGACTGCGGGCTTTACAAAGGCGATCGCCTCAATTTCAGCCCCAGGAATTAACTGTAGGAAATCTCACCTTAGATTATGGTAAGAGTAAAGTATTCAGTAGAAATCCGGCAGGAAATCAACAGGAAATTACCTTAACTAAGAAGGAGTTTCAACTACTAGAATATTTCATGAAACACCAAAATCACATAGTCACTTCTGAACAACTCCGCTATCAACTTTGGGAAGTAAATTCCGAACCTATAAGTAATGTGGTTGCAGCACAAGTGAGGTTACTACGTCGTAAGTTGGCTAATAGTGGCTGTGAACATATGATTGAAACATTACATGGTATGGGGTATAGGTTAAATCTCACTGATGAAGCAAAATAGATTATTTCAGCGCACCCGTTTACGTTTGGCGGTGTGGTATGCCCTAGTTATGGCTCTGATTTTAAGTTTATGTGGAATTGGTATTTATAAAGCTGTTTCTCACGCTCATTGGATGACATTAGACCAGGAAATAGAATCAGTAGCCGGATCGCTACATGATAGTATTGAATTAAAGTTACAACAACCCGGTCAATTAGAACCAGTCATCTATGGACTTTTACCCAAAATTTGCATAGTAAGAAAGAGTTGTCTTTCTGAACCAATAACTTACCATCGTCACACCCTCAGCGTTATTCACAAAGAGCATTATTATGTGCGTTTTTATGATACTTCTGGAAGTTTATTTGCCATAGCCGGAGCTTATCCAGAAGGAATATCCTCAAAATTTAATCCTGAATTATGGCAAACTCTTAAAGATAGTCAAGGGAAGATTTATCACCAAATTTCTAGGACATTGCATACCCAAGATAATCAAGATTGGGGTTATCTTCAAGTCGGGCGGAGTATTGAAGATTTCCGTAACTATTTAGATGCGGTTAAATTCATTTTAGCCTTTGGTTCGCCAATTGTGATTAGTGTAGTTGGTTTTACTAGTTGGTGGTTAGCAGGTTTAGCAATGCAACCAATTTATAAATCATACAGACAAATTCAGCAATTTACAGCCGATGCAGCCCATGAGTTACGCACACCTTTAGCAGCAACTCAAGCAACTGTAGAATCAGCACTTTTGATATCACAATTGGATGAATTAGAAGCGCGAGAAGTTTTACAAACTATCCAACGTCAAAATCAACGCCTAACTAATCTTGTGGCTGATTTATTATTACTGTCTCGCTTAGACCGTCAACCTGTGCCAATCAGTTATGATATTTGTTGTTTAAATGATATTATTAGTGACTTAATAGAGGAGTTTGCAGCATTAGCAATTTCAACAAATATCACCCTAAAATCTCAGATTCTGGTGTCCACTCCTGTCAATATTATCGCTAATCAAGACCAGCTTTATCGTTTGATTTCTAATTTAATTATCAATGCTATTCAATACACACCATCTGGTGGTGAAGTAACAGTTAGTTTAGAGCGTAGTGAACACTATGCCGTAATGCAAATTGAAGATACAGGTATTGGTATTCCTCAGTCAGAATTGTCGCGGATTTTTGATCGCTTTTATCGAGTGAATAGCGATCGCGCTCGTAGCACTGGCGGTTCTGGATTAGGACTAGCGATCGTTCAGGCAATTGTGCAAGCACACTACGGTAGTATAAATCTACAGAGTAAATTAGGTAAAGGTAGTATTTTTACTATTAAGTTACCTCACAAGTTAGCAATGCATTCATCGAGTCTCTGAATCAACATTATCCAATTAAATAATTTACACTTGCATGAAAATCTAAGGTCGATTTTTTTTCAGTTTTACTGTCAGATTCTTTTCTTCCTCCTTCTATGTTTTTTAATAGTTATTTTTGATTTTTTACGCTTGTTATAGCAGAAATAAACCACAACGAGAACCGAGGAAAGAACATACACAACAAAATCATAATATCCTGCCGGAATGGACAAAAGTCTCATCCAAATACTAATATTATCAGAATAGGCATCCTCCTCAAAGAAAAGTAGGGATTGCTCAGGGTTGCTTGTTGCGTATCCTGGAGGTAAAGAATCTGTAACTACATCTTTTTCCTTCCAGGGAAGTTGATTAGGGGGTTGAGTTACATGATGAAAACTGCCAAAGCCCCGATTATCAATTGTATAATCGCTTTTGTCATGAGTTACAACTAATGCAGGAGAATGGGCAGAGCCGATTAGTAAACCACTAGTCAAAACAGCACACAGAACCCAGGATAAAAAAATCTGTCTCACTGTTGAATACCTTTACTATAAAACTGTGTAAAACTTAAAGCCCAATCACTGGCAATCATACCAAATAAGTGTACAGCAAACAGCAGCTTCTGTCAATTTGATCAATTTAAAGCCCCACAGATAAATCTGGGGGCTGGCAACCAAGATATAATGAGTTGTTGGGAAAATTTACTTAACTAATGCCCTAGAAGTGATAGCCCGTTGTAACTGAGCCAAAGCGCGATTGTATTCTAATATAGCTGTAACTCGATTACCTTCGGCTCTGGTTAAGTCATTCTCGGAGTTAATCACATCAGTTTGAGTACCTACACCGGCTTGGAATCGCAAGCGAGCTAAACGCAGAGCTTCCCTAGCCTGTTCTAAAGCGGTATTGGCAGTTTGGACATTTTCCAAATTAGCCTTCTGGATGGCAAAAGCCTGTTCTACCTGAAAGCGAATTTGGTTGCGCTGTTCAGTAAATTGCGTTTCTGCGATGGCTACATTAGTTTTTGCTTGGGCAGCGCTGGCTTTGGCGGCTCCACCATCGTACAAGTTCAAAGTAGCCCGGACTCCCACGGAGTAGCCATCAGTGACACTCACAGTGTCGTCAAATTGATCTAGCAGGTTGTAACTAGCAATCAAACTCACTTGAGGTCCAAGAGCAGACAGTGCTTGTCGGCGCTGCTGTTCACTAATGTTACGTCTTGCCAATTGCTGTTGTAGTTCCGGGCGATTTTGGAACGCTAAAATAATGCTACTCTCTAGGTCTTCCTCCCATAAACCGGCTAACTGCACAGGGTCGGCTGCGGTAATATTTACCGATTGTGGTAAATTTAACCGGGTCGATAAAGTGCGACGGGCGATTTCTTGTCGAGAGAGAGCATTTGTCAGTTCTTGCTGAGAATTAGCCAAGTTAACTTGGGATTGCAGGACATCAAATCGCGTACCAACTCCCGCCCTTTCTAAAGCTTCAGCATCTCGTAAACTAGCCCGGGCATTTTCCACAGCAGATCGGGCAATGCGTACTCGTTCGTCTGCTTGTTGCAAGTCATAGTATTCTGTGGACACATTGAGGCGAATTTGCTCAGATTGTGCTTCCACTGCTAACTCATTAAACCGTACCTCTTCCTCTGCCTGTCTTATGGTAGATTGTCGTCTGCCAGAGGTGAACAGTTCATATGTTAGTTGAGCTTGACCTGTAAAGGCTGTTGTGGGTTCTGCAACTGGTGCTGATGAACCAAATTGTCGTTCTAGCTGTAGCTGTTCTGCGGCAGATCGGCTGCGAGTAAGATCAGCAGTTAGACCAACATTAGGCAACAAAGCGGCTTGAGCCTGACGCAGGGCCGCTTGAGAGCGTTCTAGCTCCAGTAAAGACACCTGCAACTCACGATTGTTCCGCTTTGCTAGTTCTAACGCCTGTTCTAGTGTAATCGGCTGATTGCCTTTTACTGTCACTTCCTCTGGTTTGGTAGGAAATTGCAGAGGATTAGCACTGGGAATTAGGTAATCTGGAATTTCCACAGTTGGTGGTGGTGTGGGAATTTGACCAGTGCTAGCAGGTACAACATACTGGGTTTCAACTGGCAAAGTAGTTGAATCTCCACCCATCTTTCCCAAAGCCGAGGTTGTGCGGAAGGTAAAAGTGTCCACACCAGTTTTTTTCAATTCTGGATGGGAACTAGCAATGAGACTTGGTGTTTGAGGCTGCTGTGGGGCAGAATTTAACCAATGTCTGAAACTGGAAAATTTACCTTCATTGGGTATAACAGTACTTCTTGTCAAGATAACTGGGTTACTCTTACTAAATGAAGACTGTAAATCAAATGTAGTTAAACCAGATTGGGGTAATATATCTGGAAAAATTTGTGTCTTAGTATTAGGCAGTTGACTATAAATATTGTCTGTAACCCAGGTTCGACCATCGGTGTAAGTCAAGACACTAGGAGAAGACGCAAGTGTTACGCCACTTACCGTTTGAGCCAATCCAGGCTGGCTCGTTAATACTGCTGCTGTGACACTAGGTAGTAAACTATAGAATAAGTATTGTCCTTTCACCGCATCTCCTCACACAAAAATCAATAATAGCGGCAGAAAACCTGTCTTATTCACAGAATATAGCACGAGCATCAATTTAAAATGAATATACCATGACACTCAATCTAAGAATCAGAACTTGATTTTTTGTCAAAACGTTGAACTATGCGAGAGAGTTCCGCTTTTTCATCGACGTTAACCCGAGTAGGGGAACCACTAATAATTCCTTCGTAGTGACGGAAGGAATCTTTAATTTCTGGACCATCAGCTGTAATGTTATACTCACGGATACCTTTGTCATGCCATGAACCACGCATTTTAAATACATTGATTGCCCGTGACATTTCGCCGCGAATTTCTACATACTGTAACATTAAAATAGTATCAGTAATTGTGGAAATATGGGAGTCAGTAATGGAGTGTGATCCCATAAATTGGTCAGTTGTATTGGTGAAAAAACCGGTTATTTCTTCTTGTTTGGCATAACCAGTAACACCGATGACAAATTGGCGGAAGGCATTATTGCTCACACCTCTGGCTAATGCTGAAAGGGAGTCAATGGCAATGCGGGCTGGCTTAAAGATGGCAATTTCTGATTTAATAATTTGTAAGTGGTCTTCTAAACCTGTTGATTCAGGATAAGTACAAATTATTTTCAATAGCCCTTGACGTTCTAAGTCCTCAAAATCAATTCCCCAAGAATAGGCATTGCGAGACAGTTGAGCCCGGGATTCCTCATAGGCAAATAATATTGCTTGTTCACCATTTATGCACCCGTCTTGCAAAAATTTACTGACTAGTAAAGTTTTACCAGTGCCGGTGGCTCCTGTTGCCAAAATAATAGAATCTTTAAAGAAACCACCCCCGCACATTTCATCGAGGGTTTTGACTCCAGATGATACTCTGACATTGGAGGAGCGTTGGGTTAAGCGCATTGCTCCCAAGGGGAAAATGTTGACTCCTTCATTGGTGATTGTGAAAGGATACTCCCCTTTCATGTGAGTTGTACCACGCAGTTTCAGAATTTCAATTGTGCGCCGGCGACGTTCTCCTTCTAAAACATTACGGACAATTACCACATTATCAGAAACAAATTCCTCCACTCCAAAGGAAGCAACAGCCCCGTATTCTTCGCTGCGTTCAGTGGTAATGATAGTTGTGACGTGCAGGTGCTTGAGACGGGCGACAAGGCGGAAAATCTCTCGCCGGACTACCCCCATGGCTTCATACTGCTGAAAAACTGCGGTAATTGAATCAATGGATACTCTTTGGGCTTTATATTTACGAATGGCATATTGCAAACGTTCAATCAAGGCCGACAAATCAAAGTTACCAACAATATCTTGACCTTCCGGATCTGGTGAAGCATCAAGAATGAATAATTTTCCTTCCTCAATTAGGTTTTGTAAATTCCAGCCAAAAATTTGGGCATTTTTAATAATGTCGCTGGGGGATTCTTCAAAGGTAACAAATACACCTGCTTCATCAAAGCGGGTGATCCCGTTATAGATAAATTGCAGTGATAATAAGGTTTTGCCAGTGCCAGATGTACCACTCAGTAATGTAGTTCTGCCAATGGGCAAACCTCCGTGGCTAATGTCATCAAAGCCTTCTATCATCGTGCGAATTTTTTCTACCCCAGTAATTAGGGTGTTGTTTGGTGCTGCTTGGTCTTTTTCGCTCATTGCTTGTTAACAAATGGGTGTTGAACCCTGTTTTTAGATGAATAAACTAAAATTGGTAGTTTGTTATAGCATTTCTTAAACACGTGAGATACAAATGTAAATGATCGTCTTGTAATGCGAGCATCCTATTTGCTGCTTAATACATCTTGCCTGCTATGGATGTACATCACTAAGGATTTTTTTATTCTTCCCAATATTCCTCACTCAGTTCTTCATACAGTAAGTCTAATCCAATTAAAACTCTTTCTCTGTCTGATAGATCACCAATTATTTTGCGTACTGGTGGAGGCAAAATTTTAGATAATGTTGGTGTCGCTAAGATTTTATCTTCTTCGGCTAACTGTGGATTTTTCAGCACGTCAATGACTTTCAAAGCATAAACCCCTTGAAATTCCTGTTCTAAAATATTTTTAAGTGTTTTTAATGCTCTTACGGAATTAGGTGTATTTCCGGCTACATATAGCTTGAGGACATAAGTTTTTCTGGATTGAGTCATTATTATGAACTTCGTTTATTTATGAATTGAACACCTATAGAGTTCACACAAGTGGGCTAGGATATCTATGAGTGCTAGGCGGTAATCAAGCAATGCTTCATCACTCCTACCTTCTAATCTTAGTTGTATGGAAAAGTCTTCGATGAGTTCCATGTGAAATTCTATAATTTGTGGCACAGGAATATTAGCATAAAATAGGGCGTTGATAAATTTATCAATTTCATCTTTCAGAGTTTTGTCTGCTGTAAAGTAATTTATAAGAATCCGCCGATAATCTGCTTTAAGCTTTTGTAACAATGCCTGCCGATCAACTTGAGTCATCTGCTGAAAGAACTGCTTTGGTGGTTGGGGTACTCATGGAAATACAGAAAAATATTGACTAATGAAATTTTTATTAAGATATTGTTGCCACTACTTCAGTAGGTAGTAAATTTTAGCAATGATGGTAGCGGTCAATCTTCAGCTTAATTAATCGGTGGTGTAATGAGGGTAACACCGTACCCGCCTGATCAATCTCAGATTGGTGGCTAGTGAGCCGGAGGATCTTAATTGCAACAGGTACAAAAATCAATATGAGTCATAACATATGAACATATGTGTACTTATATATCTTAATTAATCACCCTGACCCATATTGATGGAATATGTATATTAGGAGTGTTATCCACTTCTAAGGTTGATGTGTAGCAGTGTATTAAACAAATAACGCCTCACGTCAAAACGCTCTACTGGTGCGGCTGTTAAACAACCAGGTATAATGGCATGGGTCCTAGAACTTAGTGGGATGTTGCCTCAGCGTGTGTTGTTAATGAAAATACATTTTTTAATTGATGATTCACCTATGTATGTTTCTCCAGATATAGATCCTTTGATTTTACTGCTTGTCACAGATACTTAAACTAACTTAAAGTATCTTCGCATTGTAAATCATTATAATTGCTCAAGGTTTATTAGCGAATCTTTGACCCCATAATTGTTGTAGTTGTCACGCTCAAAAAGGAACTCCCACACCAGTCAGGGACTGACAAGGATATTCATTACCCCAAAATTACCACTGACACAGGCAAAGAGTAAACGCCATAAGTCTTGTCTGTTAAGAATTTCGCTCATTGTTTGCATGGCGTTGAAACTGTAACCAGAATCGCTGAAATGAGTCTTCTGAAAGAATATTGGTTTGCTGCTTGAACAATATTTAACCAACTGGTGATGGTAAAGCAGCCAGCTTTCACAAAGAAGAATGAGCCTAATAGATTCCTTATGTCAATGCTACAGTACCCGCTTTATGACTTTCTCGCAACCGTACCCAAGTGCGTAGAAACAAGTACCCTAGCTATCGTGCTGGAGATATTTGAGCAAGAGCAATGCGATCGCTTGGTAGTAGTAAATCAGCAACATTGCCCCTTGGGATTGGTGCAATCTGCTCGCTTAACAGAAAAATTATTGGTAGCATCGAGTGAAAATCAAGTTTTGGACTGGGAGCAGCCACTGTTAACCTGGGATCAAAGCCTGATGGAACCAATCAAGATATTACCAGCAAGTTATTGTGTGGAGCAGTTTGAGCAGGTTTTACGTTACCAACTGGAATTAAGCCTAACGGGAGGTCAGCCCCAAACACACACCCTCTTAGATTGGGCGCTGATTGATGCAGATGGCAAATTTCTAGGGTTGTTGAATAGTGCAGGTCTTTTAAGAGCCTTGGCTAAGGAAAAGTTAGCAGTCAATGGCAAGAAAAATAGATATACTTCTGTTTTCCAGAGAAAGTCCCGCAATATTTCCTCAAACCATCCTCACACCTCTAACACAACAGCAAAAACTCAGGAGGAAACACAGTGGTCAGGGATGGGGATTTCAGCTGGTAGGAGCAAAGGCCCAAGTCCAACAACAAACCAAAGTCAACCAGTACAGAAATCACTGGTTCAATTATTAGAATTACTACCTTGGCCGTTAATGCTGCAAACCGGAAGTGGTGAAGTAGTAGCCAAAAACCCGGCTTGGTGGCAGCAATTAGGAGCATTAAAAGATCCAGAAACCATCCGACAACAAGTGGAAGCAATATTAGCCCCGGCTTTGGCTAAGGGAACCACAGAGTACGCCAGTCAACCAGTAACCAGATTTATTCCCCATGACATGGGGAATAATCATGGCGCAAAAAAACAATCAATATCACTACAGTCTCAAATCCCTCCGCCACCAGATCAAAAAGCCACAAAGAACACATCCAATCGCTGCTTTTTGGATACTCACATGGGTACTTGTACTTGTATTGTGGAAGTACAAAGTGGCCAGGAACGGATTTGGCAGTTTGCCAAGATTTCCTTAGATAGTCAGAAATCAGAACTGCTATTCCGAGAAATGTTGGCTGGGGAGTTTACTTTGAAACAAACCGCGGGGACTTTGCCAGTTAATGACCTATGGTTAGTATTGGCCACTGATGTCACTGAACAGCAGCAGATATGTAAAGAACTAGCAGCCAAAAATGCTGATTTAATTCAACTAAATCGCTTAAAAGATGAATTTTTAGCTTGTATTAGTCATGAACTAAAAACCCCCCTAACTGCTGTTTTAGGACTATCACGGTTGCTGGTGGATCAGCAGTTGGGTGAACTGAATGAGCGCCAAGCCCGTTATGCGGGATTGATTCATCAAAGCGGACGGCATTTAATGAGTGTGGTCAATGATATTTTAGATTTAACCCGCATGGAAACAGGACAGATGGATTTGGCCTTCGTACCTGTAAAAATTCGGGCCGTGTGCGATCGCGCCCTCGCTGAAGCAAAAGCAATCCACACTCAAACTACTAAGGCCAACGCCTCCCCAACCCCAAGCACAAGTTCCATTCCTGAATTTGCCCTTGACCTGGAACCAGGCTTAGAAGAAATGGTGGCGGATGAGTTGCGCCTGCGTCAGATGTTGGTACACTTACTTTCTAATGCCTTTAAGTTCACAGAAAACTCGGGTGAAATTGGTTTGCGGGTAAGTCGTTGGGAAGGTTGGGTGGCTTTTACAGTCTGGGATACGGGTATTGGTATTCCTGAACACCAGCAACATTTAATTTTTCAAAAGTTCCAACAACTAGAAAATCCTTTGACTCGCCAATTTGAAGGGACTGGTTTGGGGTTAGTTTTAACTAGGGCTTTAGCTCGTCTCCACGGGGGTGATGTCAGCTTTTTATCTCGTGAAGGCAAGGGTAGCCAATTTACTTTACTCCTCCCACCCAGTCCACCACCTACGGGTTTAACAAGTCCTGATATGGGAATTAGAGAACATAGTAAAATCCCAGTGTCTGAAACCAGAGAAAATACAAATGTACCACGTGAGCGCGTGGGGAAAATTGCCCAACATCAGTCCACAAGCTCACAACGCTTAGTGCTGGTAGTGGAGGCTGTGGCTAGATATATCGAAGATTTGACTGAGCAACTCAAAAGTTTAGGTTATCGGGTGGTAATTGCTCGTTCAGGAACCGAAGCAGTGGAAAAAGCCCGTCGCTTGCAACCAAAAGCCATATTTTTAAATCCCTTATTACCTTTACTTTCCGGTTGGGATGTGTTGACTTTATTAAAATCAGATGCTGCAACTAGATACATTCCTGTGATAGTGACGGCGACCGGGGCGGAAAAAGACCAAGCTTTTGCTAATGGTTCCGATGGTTTTCTCAACTTACCAGTTAAGCACCAGGACTTAGTACCACTTTTAGAAAACTTAGTCACCCAACCGGTTGGGTATTCGGGGTTCGACAATGAGCAAGTCACGCCAACTATAACTCCACTGCGAATTTTGAGGTTGGTAGAACCAAATTTAGAATCAGTTGACTCCCGTCCTGCGTTGGGAGACCACCGGGTGATAGAGGTTGATGATTTGGATCAAGCTGAACTTTTGGCAAGGGTTTGGAAGTTTGATGTAATTTTACTGGATGCGTCAGGTTCTGTGGCTGAAGGTTATCTAGAACGGTTAATTCAACATCCCATATTGGCTGAGATTCCCCTAGTGACTTGCGATGTGGCTACTACTCTAGCTGCTTCACAAATACCTGGTTTGTCGGTGTTTCCTTGTTTGATATCATCATCTGGAGATGAAAATAATTTGAGTGTCGCCCCAGACCCTTTGTTATCTGTGTTGCAAATTGCTTCTGGTGTTTGTTGTCCACCCAGTATTCTGGTGGTAGATTTAACCATGCTAGATGATGCACCACAAATGCGCGGTAAAGACGTTAGCGGTAAAAAGGTGAAAAAATCCTCACTCAATCATGAGGCTAGCGAACGGGGGGCTGAATGGTTCCAGGCTTTAATTCAGTATTTACAGACTGCCGGTTTTAAGGCTGCTATGGGGCGTTCTTGGACCGAGGTGTTACAACAAATTCTTCACCAAAGTGTTGATTTGCTGCTAATTTGTTGGGGCGATTCTTCTGTAGATCAGGATTTACTGGCAAAATTAAAGACTTTGGGGGATTTACCAGGGGATTTACCACCGATTTTAATCATTGATGAAGGGTTAAATCACACTGTGACACGTTCTCAGGGGCATATTTCTCCACCAGAAAATTTCATGAGTGAGTTGGCGGACTTTGTAGTTAGTATAGGGTCACATCAAGCCTCGCGGAACCAGCGCTTACCAGGTGGTGTCTCGGTGAGGAGCAAAGAAGAGACCACCGCTCAGATTTTGCCCCGTTCTATCTCAATGGAGGATTTATTAACTCAGATTAATCAAGCTTTAGGTTTAAAATGAGCCATTTGACCGGTAAGAGTGGATGAATATTGTTTGTTTGTAACCAATTTGTTGATTTTTTTCCAGTTAACTCGAATTAACTGATAACTATCTGTGGTGTGTAAAATATCATAAGTATCTGGTTGTAAGTCCATTTTCACAAGAGCTTTAGGTTTGGCGAGGAGGAGCATTGAAGGTGGTTGTGCCGGTTGAGAGGTGCGATTTTTAATATGCTCTACAGCATCCTGAGTGAGTTTAATATAATTTACTTGTTGTTGTGTGTAGAATACTACACTTGTTTTGTTGATACCAACTATGACTAATTCTTCCTGTGGTTGTTTTTCTTGGACTATGAAAGCAGATAACTCTCTTAAGGGTTGTTGACGCTGCTGATCCATCAAAAGTAAAGCCGGCATGAGGACAGTAATTAAAAACATCGTAAACAGGAGTAAGTTAACTTTAATAATTTTGTACCAATGGTGATGGATGGTCAAAGCGGCAATTATTATGGCACCAAGCAACCAAATCATTCCCCCCAGTGTTGGTAAATTTGCTTTTTGAATCAGTGTGAGGAAACCGGGAGCAACGGAATTATCATTGATGACATAGTTGATGTGAAAGAGTACTGCTGCTAGTGCTGTGATGAAGATAATGTTAATCCAGGCGCTGAGTTTGAGAGAAAAGGAAACGGAGGGCGGATCTTGGTTAAGGTCGCTCCATAACAGGGCTATTAAAATAGCTACTGCTGGCATTAAAGGTAATACATAGCTGGGAAGCTTGGTAACTGCGATGGTAAAAAAAACAAAAATAGTAATAAACCAGATGCAGGCAAATAAACCAAATTGTTGAGAGCGTTGTTGAGATAACCAATGCGATCGCTGCCAAAACTTCTGTTTAGCTATTGCCAGGGGTAAATACACAGAGTAGGGCGCAAAACCGACTAAAACCACTGCAAAATAGAAATACAAAGGTGCTGAGTGACCATTCACCACTTCTGTGAAACGTTCTATATTGTGATAGCCAAAAAAAGAATTTATATAATCCCAACCATTACGCCAAGCGACTAGAACATACCAGGGGGCTGACAAACAGAAAATAATCAGCATACCCATAAGAATCCGCATTTCTGTTAATACTTCTCTAACCTTGCCAACATATACAATAAATGCGCCAATGATCAATGCGGGGAGAACAAACCCCACTGGACCTTTAGTTAAAATCCCTCCAGCAATTAGCACGTAACAAGCCAAATACCACTTGTTGGGGAATAGGGCTGAAAAAGATCCCGGCTTTTGCTCATGCTTACCCCCATACCCTAGAAAAAAACATAATAATGCTGATGCTATGCAACCGGTGAGCATCATATCAGATACACCCGTTCTTCCCCAGACAATCATCTCTGGATTGAGTGCCAGCATAGCACCTGCAATCAAGGCTGTTAAGTTGGGCTGAGTGGGGTGTAATTTTTTTTGTATTTGGTCTTTGGTGGATAAATACCAATGTACGGTGTAGAAGGTTAAGGCGATGACTCCAACAGCTGCAATGGCTGAAGGTAGGCGCACAGACCATTCGTTAACTCCCATAATTGAGTAGGCCATGGCTTGACACCAGTATATTAAGGCTGGTTTATCAAAACGAGTTTGTCCATTAAAAACTGGAGTGATCCAATCACCTGTAACTAACATTTGACGGGAAGCTTCAGCAAATAATGGTTCTGTTTCATCAATTAAACCTACACTGCCTAAGTTCCACCCATAAGCCAGCCAAGTTAGCAGAATTAGTATAGTTACCGCAAAGATTGGACTTTTGATTAGATTGTGGTAACACTCGTTAACAGTACCCGGAACACTCAGTTTTATTCTCATTGGTCATTAGTCATTGGTCATTGGTCATGGTCTTAAGTCGTTGACTAGCTGTTTTTTGTTCTTCCATAAAAAACGGGGAAGTGAGCGATCGCGCCTTTTGTCAAGGACTTAGTACCAATAACCATTCTCGCTTTTCCGTGTTCCATTGAGGCAAAGACGTTTCCCCAACAACATAGGGACCCCAGTAACGCCGAGAACCATCTTGTGCGAAGGCGACTATAATATCTCCTTTTTCTAATTTTAGTTCCTCATCAGGTAAGGATAGAATCAATCCTTGTTCACTACCTTCTTGGGGATCAAAATCCCAATGGGCGGGAACATCATAGTTACTTTGCTCACCAGATTTTTTTCTCCGGGATTGTTGAGCTAGTAAGGCCAGGCGCACTGGCTGATCTGTTTGATTACTCATGCGTAAACTCCCCTGATTTTGATCATCAGCAGTTGGGTGTTGACGATCTGTCAAAATGTGAGTGTCTTTGAGTTTAATTTTGTTGGTTTGGTTAGTTTTGGCATTTAAGGTAATTACATCCTGGTTTTCTGTATCTTCTGAAACGGCAGAAGATTTATGAGAATCTAGGGTTTCAAAAGAAACACTTATTTCCCAACATCCCACCATGAACCCAAGCAAGCCCAAAGCACAAGCTACAATAATAGCGTTACGATATACTGTAAGTCTCATATTGATAATTATTAGCAATAGTCTTTTTCTAGGGTTAAGCAAATATTAACCTATGATCTGGATCGGTAATTGAGGTTATCCTCTGGGATGCTGAGTATATGTAGTATATAAAAAATCTCATTTTCACCATATAATTCTGGAATTGTTAACAATACAACTGCTTCGATTCCCTACCTACTCTTGTTAAGATGAGAATTGGAAAATTGTTACAGTTTTATGCAAAATACTCGTCTAACTAATTTATTCGATTCCATTGCTAGGCGTTTGGGGCAATGGTTTTTAAATCCTTGGCGACGTTTGTCTTTACTCTTGATTAGTTTCTTTTTTGGTTTTTTTCTGGGAACGGCAATTTCTACTATAGCTGGACAAAGAGGTTTATTAGATATTGTGATAGCTGGTATTTTGGTGGTATTAACAGAGGTAACTAGTAGAATATTTTACAGCCCTGGGTTTTTGTCTCAGCGATTACTCTTGATTGAATCACTAAATGTTCTCAAGGTGGGTTTTATTTATAGTATGTTTGTCGAGTCATTTAAACTTGGTTCATAATTATGAATTTTTGGGCTAGTGATACAGAGACTACAAAGGCAGGTTTACTAAATTCTATCTTGCCAACTTTTAACCAATTTTGCCACACTCATCTAGATAAACCACCAGAAGAAATGTTGGGGGTGTTGTGGGACTTATGGCTACCATTGAGTATAAAAATAGCATCACATCGTCAAGGATTGGGACGACCGCTAATTCAGGGAATTTTAGGTGGACAAGGTACTGGTAAAACCACAATGTGCCGGGTTCTGGGTTTGATTCTCCAACAGTTAGGATATAATACTCTGAGTCTATCTTTAGATGACTTGTATAAAACTTATGGCGATCGCCTGGTTTTAACTCAACAAGACCCCAGGTTGATTTGGCGTGGTCCACCAGGAACCCATGATATAGATTTAGGTTTACAAGTATTGGATCAAATTCGTCAGGGTCAAAGTTTAGTTACTGTTCCCCGGTTCGATAAATCTATATACAACGGTGCAGGCGATCGCACTAATCCAGAAATTGTCAAAAACATTGATATTGTCTTGTTTGAAGGTTGGTTTGTGGGGGTGCAACCGATTAACGATGATGTATTTAATCATGCACCGCCGCCAATTTCCACAGATGAAGATCAGAGATTTGCTCGTGATATGAATCGGCGACTAAATGATTATCTGCCACTGTGGAAACGATTAGACAGTTTAATAGTGTTACATCCCACTGACTACCATTACTCCATGGTATGGCGTAAACAAGCAGAACAACAAATGATCGCTGCTGGTAAATCGGGAATGTCTGATGCACAAGTTGAGGAATTTGTCAACTATTTTTGGCGATCGCTGCACCCGGAATTATTCATTACACCGTTGGTAAAATCGCGCTTAGGGATTGATTTAGTAGTTTCAATTAATCCTGACCACAGTATGAGCATCTTTTAATGCAAAACTGGAAATTATTTAACAGCCCAGCGTTACTAACTTTTAGACTGAATTTTCTGTACTAAATCATTAAACGGTTGCCAATTATCCTCTTGGGCGATAGGTTCCCAAACTGATTCGATAATTGGTCTTAATAACACCGTTTGTGGGTTGTTCTCAGCCAGAGTTTGGGCAATTACATCCATGTGTTCCGGTGCAAAAGAATTGAGAATTTTATGATACAGTACACACCAATTCTCAAAAATATTTGAAACTTCTGAGGTTGGTATAATATCGGAACCCTTCAGTACTAAAGCTGGGTCATCTCGCCATGGAGAAGCAAAGGTAAGGGCTATTTCCGAGAAAAAATGATGATAACCAACTTGGCTATCTTGTAAAAACTGAATAGTTAAATTTAACAGTTCATTTGCTGCTGGTAACTGTAACTGCTCAAAGCCTAACTTTTTCCACATTAACAAGCGGTATTGATTTTGGTAATACTCATTAAATTTTGCTAATGCTGACTCCATTTCAGCTTGATCAATAATTGCCTTTAATGCTTCCTGGAGCATTTCTAAATTCAACTGACAAATGCTTGGTTGATGACTATAACAGTAGCGTCTATAGTAGTCAAAATAAGCAGCAGTAAAGTAGGGGTCATAGGTGGGAATAAACGCATAGGGTCCATAATCAAAGCTTTCCCCTGTAATTGACATATTGTCAGTATTTAGAACTGCATGACAAAAACCAGAAGCCATCCACTGAGCTGCTAGTTCTGCCACCCGTTTAACTAATTCAGCATAAAATAAAACATATTGATTTTTTTCCCTCAGTAAATGAGAGTAATAATACTGAATTACATGATCGAGGAGTTTTGTAGTTAAATCTGGTCGCTGTAAATAATGCAAGCGCTCAAAAGTGCCAAAACGTATATGAGAACTATTCAGCCTCACCATGACAGATGAGCGAGTAGGTGAAGGTTCATCACCGCGCCATAGAGATAAACCAGTTTCAATCATTGTTAAACAGCGTGAAGTGCGTACTCCTAATTGATGTAGTGCTTCTGCTGCTAACACTTCTCGCACTCCGCCTTTAAGTGTGAGCATTCCATCACCCCCACGAGAGTAGGGTGTTTTCCCCGAACCTTTTGTACCAAAGTCGTACAATTCGCCATTAGTACCGCGTACTTGTCCATAGAGAAAGCCTCTACCATCACCCAAGTGAGGATTATATTCCCCAAACTGATAACCGTGGTAACGCAATGCTAAAAATGGTTTGCGTCCCTGGAATTTACCAAAGGCGTGGATAAAATCTTGATCTGTAACTGTTTGCGGGTGTAGTCCTAACAGAGGTAGCAGTGCATCATTACGCCAGCGTAGTATGGTTTGGGGAAAATCTGCCGCCATTACCTCGTCGTAGTAATCATCACCCAAAGATGCCAAAGCTGGTTCATAGTTAAGGGTGAGAAGGGGATTGTGAGTATTTTCGTTGTTGGAAGTTTCAGCCTGATTCATGACGAGGAAAGCTAATTGATTCTTCCTTCCATCCTACTCTTGGCAGTAGGCAGTGTGAACTGAATATTTGGCAAACAACGGTAATATAAATTGAGTATACTATTGCAATGGACAAAATCATCAAAGTTACCGTACCTGTTCGTGTTATCGGTTTAATTAGCGGTACTTCCGTAGATGGTATAGATGCTGCTTTGGTAGAGATTACTGGTAGTGATGTGGATTTGAAGGTTTCTTTATTAGCAGGGGAAACCTATCCCTACAATCCTGAATTAAGAGGAAAAATTTTAGCCCTTGGCGCTGGTGCTGCCATAGACATGGCAGAATTGGCAGCATTAGATGATGCCATCGCCTTTGCCTTTGCTCAAGCTGCTGAAAATATCCAAGTCGGTCATCAGCCAGCAACTTTGATCGGTTCCCACGGTCAAACTGTTTACCATCGACCAGCCGTACAGGAAGTTCAAAATGTCTTGGATTTTAATTCTCCCCACGCTCTAGGTTATAGCTTACAATTAGGTCGCGGTGCTTTAATTGCCCATCTGACAGGAATTACTACTGTGAGTAATTTTCGTGTTGGCGATATAAATATCGGTGGTCATGGTGCGCCCCTTGTACCGAGAGTAGACGCTTTTTTATTAAGTGATTCTCTTCATGGGCGTTGTGTTCAAAATATTGGTGGAATTGGCAATGTTACTTACATTCCGCCTCGTAGTGATGACTGGCTGAGAAAAATTCGCGGTTGGGATACTGGACCCGGAAATAGTTTACTGGATTTGGCAGTACAACATTTAACTAATGGTGCTAAGTCCTATGATGAAAATGGTAACTGGGCAGCTAATGGTGTTCCTTGCTATTCATTAATAGAAGAATGGCTGAAACAAGATTATTTTCATCTACCCCCCCCTAAATCTACAGGTCGTGAATTATTCGGTGTGGCTTACCTACATCACTGTTTACAAGATGCTGCGCCGTACCAACTCAACCCTGCTGACCTACTGGCTACACTCACAGAACTGACAGTCGCTTCTATTGCTCATAGTTATCATACCTTTTTACCCCAAATGCCCCAGCAGGTGTTATTATGCGGTGGAGGAAGTCGTAATCTTTATTTGAAGCAAAGGTTACAGTTATTGCTGCCATCAGCACCAGTTTTGACTACAGATGAACTAGGATTGAATGGGGATTTTAAAGAAGCCATCGCCTTTGCTGTTTTAGCCCACTGGCGACAACTGGGGCTTCCCGGTAATTTACCTGCTGTCACTGGCGCACCTGGTGAAATACTTTTGGGAGAAGTTCACTTATCAAGAACGAGTTAGAAAAATATCAACTATCGTTCTTTACTGTTTGTGTTTCCTTGACAGGCGATATTTACTCAGTGAAAATTAGGCAAACTAGAAGTATATAAGTCTTAATTCCCCCATGTCAGACCCCAACATTGGTCGCTTACTTAGTCAACGCTACCAGCTTCAAAAGTTAATTGGTAGTGGTTCTATGGGTAAGGTTTATCTTGCTCAGGATATTTTGTTGGGTGGCGTACCTGTAGCGGTCAAGTTTTTATCCCTGTCCATAGAAAATCAAAAGATCCAGTTCCGAAAGCGCTTTGAGCAAGAAGCGAAAACCTGTGCTTTATTGGGACAAAAAAGCATCCACATTGTCCGAGTTATGGACTACGGTTTAGATGAAAATAACACTCCTTTCTATGTGATGGAATACTTAGAAGGAGATAGCCTCACTCACATTATCTACCAAAAAAGTCTATCTTTCCCCAGATTTTTGAATATGGTGCGTCAAATCTGCTTGGGGTTGCAGAGCGCTCATGATGGTATCCCGGTTGATGGTATGGTTTACCCCATTATTCATCGTGATATCAAACCCAGCAATGTTTTAGTCATTCAAGATCCTAGTTTTGGTGAATTAATCAAGATTCTAGATTTTGGGGTTGCTAAGTTACTACAGGCTGATAGCGACCAGAGTAAATACTATTTAGGAACCATGGCTTATTCCTCTCCTGAACAAATGGACGGTCAGGAATTAGACCAACGCACTGATATTTACAGTTTGGGGGTGATGATGTTTGAAATGCTGACAGGCAAAATGCCTTTATCACCATCAACTAAGTCGTTTAGTGCATGGTATAAAACACATCACCATCAACAACCACTCTCCTTTGCTGAGGCTGCTCCTAACCTGGAAATTCCCGAACCAGCCCAAAGTTTAGTGATGAGTTGTTTGGCTAAATTACCAAGCGATCGCCCCCAAAGCATCGGTGATATTCTCCAGATTTTAGAGTCTTTAGAATATGATGCTCGCCTGCACACCACTTCACTGTATAGCTGTGCGCTGGAGCCGAAGAAAAAAGCCAAGGATGAGTTTGATATTGTTAACTCTGCTTGTTGGCCTGCTAATAAACCAATTGCTGATATTGTTTTCCCGAAATCTATTCGGTTCAATGGGAAGATGCTGCCAGCCCTCTGGGTGATGCTACCACAGGAAGAAATTGTTAAACGCCTAATTTGTCATGTTTATAATCAATTTTTGTTTATTGCTACTCCCTATCCTATGCTGCTCTGGATTACTGTGATTTACAATCGCCAAAATGGTGCTAAATGGTTACCTTATTACCTAGATATGAAAACTAGTCTTGGTCAAGATATTGCTTCCCTAATAGCACAAGCAGGTTCTTATTATTTGTTATTCTTTGCCAAGCAAGCACCACAACGCTGTTTTCAGGTTTTAGAATCCGGTATTGACCCAGCCCAGCCCCAACGATTGCAACAGTGGGTAGCAATGAGTAAAGGTTCTGAAGTAACTGCCAATGCCACAATGAGTAAAGATTTACTTAAAAGTGAGTACGAAAAAATTAAACCTAAAATTCTGGCTAGGTTGGAAACAATTGCCAGGGATTTATCGGCTAAGTGAAACAATGCATCACATAGGCGGGCAAATCTGGCAATTTCAACCAGTAATGCTGCATCTCAGTTTCACACTTGCTAGATGTTAAATTTTGTTAAGCAAAATGTGTATCTAGTTGTAAGCTTGATTTATAAAAAATATAATTATGAGTGGATGGGAAATTACGCCTTTAGCTTTGGCATGGTTGGTATTTGATTATCTAGGTGAGTTGACGCCCCAGCAACCCTGGCTCCTTTCCTCCTTGGAACTGAGCAAGAGAAGGAGGTCGCCCACTGCGACACACAAACCAAAGTAATCTATGCCATAGTGGAACCTGAATCTAAGCCCCACTGGTGCTTGAGCAACTCTTGATAAGTTGCTTCCCGGACCATCATCTGTTCGTAAAGCTTGACCAAAAATTCCTTAGCTTGTTCGCTGCTCATGTGCTGTACTTGGTTAGCAAAGGAGCGGATACTAAATTGCTGTTCTAAAGACAGTTGGATTGGTTGGTTCATAAGATACTCCGAGAAAAACAACGCGGGAAATTTAGATTTATTACGGAATTAGCAAAGGTATAATAAGATGGACAATGTGTTGGATACAGTTGCATCTTTATATTAAGAAAGATAACAATTGTTTGGCCAATTGCCCACATCCTTATGGGTAAAATTCCGGCTTTGATATTTTGCACTTCAACCAATTGATGTATAACCAGGGTTTGCTATAATGAGGTTTGGGCAAAAATCATTCTTAGCCGGTATAACTAGTTAAATTGTGCAGTGTTAGCCTCCAGTGTATAAAGTTGTCGGTTGAAAGTATTTTTATCAGGTTGTAAATAAAAAAAATGCTCAGGCTGAACAAATTGTTAAGTATATGTACCAAAAAATATAAGTTAGCAAATTAGCAATTTTGGATTTTCAATTCCCACTATGTTTTCATAGAAACGGATTAAACATCAATTATCCTGATCCGCTTTTGGGTGGTAAAAATCCAAAATTGCACAGGTTCACTATTGGGGAGGGTTTTCTGATAGTGAAACCATCACAATTGTGATGTTATCATGACCCCCTTTTTCTTTGGCGGCTTCGATGAGGGCAAGGGAGGCTTTTTCCAAAACTGGGGAATTGCGGAGCTGTTCAGCAATATTCTGATTGTTCAGTTCTTCGGTTAAACCGTCACTACATAGAATTAGGCGATCGCCTAGTTTAATATCTAGAGGTTGCAGTTCAACTTGATGTAACTCTTTCCTTCCCAAACAACGGGACAGTACATGACGGTATGGGTGATTTCGGGCTTCTTCTTCAGTAATTTCACCCAGTTTGATTGCTCTAGCCACCCAGGTATGATCTTCTGTGACCTGTTGTAATTGAGATTCCCGAAACCGATATAACCTAGAGTCACCAACATGAGCGCACCAAGGAGAATCTGGAGAGCGAAAAATCACAGCCACCACAGTAGTACCCATATCAGATCGTTCTGGGTGCTGTTGCTGGTCTTCTATGATAGCTTGATTGGCTTTTTTGAGGGCGTTTTCTAGTAATGTAGGAGTGGGGTCTGGTGCATCCCAGTGGGAGAGCAAAAACTCTTTAATTTCCTCCGTGGCGATGCGACTTGCTTGTTCGCCTCCTGCATGACCACCCATACCATCAGCAACAATAAAAAATCGCCCATTGGGATCGATATGATAAGCATCCTGGTTACTAGAACGAACAAGCCCCGGATCAGTGGAACCCGTAAAGTTAAGTTTCATAATTTTTGACAACGATTCATTAATAGGTTCGGTCATAACGGTCGAGGCGTGATAGCAAGCGAATTAGCATAAAGGAAACTGCGGCGGCAATTAAACCAGCTAGCACGGCCAACCATACATAACGATTAACCAATAAAATTGTGGCAGAAAGAGTAAATCCACTAATTATTAAAGCGTAACTTGTGCCCAGTTGGATATTACTTTGCCTACGTAGTAGGCGTTCGGCTTCTATGGAACGGACACGCACCCGCACATCTCCACGTTCTAATTTTTCTAGTGTATCCTCTAGTCTCCGGGGCAGCCCAAAAGCAGTTGTAGTAACTTGGACTGCCTGGCGACTTAACTCATTGATAAAGCTATTGTTATCAGCACCATTCATATTTGTTATTAGTTCCATTGCATATGGTTGGGCAACTTCCATAAAGTTAAATTCCGGATCTAAGCCTTTGCCCACCCCCTCCAGGGTGGAAAAAGCCCGCATCACAAAAGTGAAGGTGGCGGGAAATCTAAATGGCTGATTATAAGCTAATTCATACAGATCGTCACTGATAGCGGCCACAGATTGATTTTCAAAAGGCTGATCCATGAAATTGTCCAGCATATACTGGATAGAACGGCGCACAGGTCCCATATCTTCTGTAGGTGCGATAGCGCCTAGATTGATCAGAGATTGGACAACGCGATCGCCATCTTTTTGAGCAATGCCAAAGAGTGTTTCCATTAGCCCTTCACGCACATCGGATTTAATTCGCCCCATCATACCGAAGTCGTAGAAGATTAAATCCCCAGTAGGTCCAACAGCAATATTGCCTGGATGGGGGTCAGCATGGAAAAAGCCGTTATTTAGCAACTGCAACAAGTAAGCCTGAGCGCCTTGACGTGCCAGGACTTTGCGGTCTAAACCAGCGGCTTCTAAAGCTTCGTATTGACTAATTTTAATTCCGGGGAGATATTCTAAAGTTAATACTTTAGGTGAAGCGTAACGCCAATAAACCCTAGGGACTTTTACCCATTCATAGCCGCGAAAGTTACGGCGGAATGTATCAGCGTTACGACCTTCATTGAGATAATCAATTTCTTCCCAGAGAATACGGCAACACTCTTCATAAATCCCCAGCCAATCTCGCCCCCGTCCCCATTTAGGATGGTTTTGAAAGTAACGGGTAATGCCTTTGAGAATCTGTAAATCGATTTCAAAGAGCTTCTTGAGTCCAGGACGCTGTACTTTGACTACAACTGCTTCGCCAGTGTGTAGTACTGCTTTGTGTACTTGTCCCAAACTAGCAGCCGCCAGGGGTATAGGTTCAAAACTCTGGAATAATTCGGGAATTTTCTTGCCTAGCTCTTGCTCAATTATCGTTTCTACTTGCTCATAACTAAAGGCAGGCACTTTATCCTGTAACTTGGCCAACTCTTCCACATATTCGCCGGGGAATATGTCAGCACGGGTAGAAAACAACTGCCCGATTTTAATAAAAGTTGGTCCCAAGTCCAGTAGTGTGTTACGAATCCAGACGGCTTGGGCTTTGCGTCGTTCAACTTGTTTGGTCTCAGTGACACCACCAGGGTAACTCCAAGATTTGTTGTAACGCCAAAGCTTGAACATTAAGGTCAAGACAAATGACCAAATGTCCACAAACCGCCGTCTGCTAGAGTAGTTTTCCCGATTCCAACGGTATGCTTGATCTGAATAACCTGTTTCCATATTTTTTTTGTACCGTTGGTTTTTAACCAAATCAGTTGGATGAAAAAACACAGCGTCATGTGTACTGACTAAACAAACAACTTTATACAGAACTGCTGCGATAACGTTGTAATTCATTTCGCAAGAGGGCAATTTCTGCCCTTAGTTCATCTATGGTTGCTTGTAAGTCAACAGAATCAGAACTGGAGTGACCGCCCCTAGAAGCGGTTTCACCAGCATTAGCAGCTTCTGCTGCTCGCTCTGCCCGTTCCAGGACTTCTTGTGTGAACTGGTGCATTTGCTCTCTAACTTCGGCGTCAAATTTGCCTAAATCGCTTAAAGCGTCTGTAATAGCCACCTCTAAGCGCTCATTAATTACTTCTGCCACAGCTCTGCCCACAAAAAAGGCTTGTAAAAGAGGTTTATTCATAAATTTTTGTTACGTTGCTCCGCAAGAGAATTATAACTTGCCTGACCGCTTTGCGACTTCTGCTGGAAAACTAGAGATCATAAATTCCCAATTTTTTTAACATATATATTTTATACATCTTGTTAGATAAAGTGAATCTGATTGATGTGTGGCCAATCGCATCTGGGATTACCACCAGCTAACGCCAGTCCATCCCTCACCATTACCCTGCTACAATCAAACCATAAATGTATGATGCCGGACTCATTCTATGACTCTTGCTGTTGAATTAGAATCTCAAACAGGCATCTGTAATGATGTGATCTTTCCCTCTGGTGATTTATATAGTGATGAACCCCCCTTGGAAACTGAACTACATTTAGAACAAATGATGCTCTTGCTGAAATGCTTAAAATGGCTGTGGCGAGAGAGAAATGATTTTTACGCGGCGGGAAACCTGACTATTTACTACAGCCCCCATCAACGCAAATCACAAGACTTTCGCGGTCCGGACTTTTTTGTGGTGTTGGGAACAGAACGCAAAACTCGCAAAAGCTGGGTGGTATGGGAAGAAGACGGTAAATATCCCCATGTGATTGTGGAAATTATTTCTAATTCCACAGCCAAGACAGACAAAGAATTAAAGAAGCAAATTTATCAAGATACTTTCCGCACACCTGATTACTTTTGGTATGACCCATACACATTAGAGTTGGCAGGATTTCATTTAGTAGATGGAGAATATCAACCGCTAGAAGCAAATGAACAAGGACATTTGTGGAGTCACCAGCTAGGGTTATATCTGGGAGTTTATGAAGAAATGGTAAGATTTTTTACCCATGATGGGGAATTAGTGCCGACACCGGAAGAGACAGCCGAACTTGCGGCACAAAAAGCCGAACTTGCGGTACAAAAAGCCGAACTTGCGGCACAAAAAGCCGAGCGTTTGGCGGCCAAACTGCGAGAGTTAGATATTGACCCTGATACAGTTTAGAGATCAGTGATTAGGGTAGTGCTTGATTAAAAACTCTTCAGCCCCAGTTCTATCCTTAATTATTCCATCTAAGGTGGCAGCGAGTAAATGATCTAAGATTTGCCGATATTGTGGGCTTGGTTTGTAGCCTAATTGCTTTAAATCATGACCATTGAGTATGGGCTGTACATTGGCTAAAACTCTTAAATAATGCCATATCTGCTGTCTTAGCGATCGCGGACTCGGCAAAGCAATTAAAATCAGCATGGGTAAGTCATACTGTTGTAGTGATTGCACTACTTGACTGGGATGCTGACAAGTTGGTAATAATTCCATCACCTTAGTTTGGGCTTGATCTAAGTTTTGCAGGCGTTTAATAGCATTTTCTTGTAGATGGAGATTCTGGGCTACTTTCCCGCGATATTGTGGTTCTAAGTGGGCAATTAAGGCTTCTAGGCGCATTTCCCATTGTGTCAGGGCTTGTTGGTGGTCAAATCTTCGTAAACAACCTTCTAACAGTCGCAACTGTCGTAAAAGTGATTTATCTAGGTTGAGTTGGGGATGAATACACTGCAACGCCCCTAATTGATTGAGTAGTTCTAAGGCTGATTGCCAATAAGGGGCTTGGAGGATGTATTTTAATTCTGCTTTGAGTCGAGTTTGTAGGGCTGGGGTTTTGATGTTTGTTTCGGTGGTGCGATGGTAAACGCCACTGTTAATGGCATAGTGGATAAATTCTTTTGTTTGTGATTCAATCTCAAATCCAAAGCGTACAGCGAACCGTACACCCCGATAAATGCGGGTAGGGTCTTCAATAAAGCTATTGGGGTGTAAAACCCGAATTTGCTTGGCTTGTATATCTAGTAAACCGCCGAAGAAATCGAGTAATTCTCCTGGACGGGGAGACGTGAGGCGGATGGCTAGGGCGTTGATGGTAAAGTCCCGGCGATATAGGTCTTGACGAATGGAACTAGCTTCAACTTCAGGATTTGCAGCTGGGTAAGGATAAAATTCTGTTCTAGCGGTGGCAATATCCATCCATAATGAGTTTAATTCAGGGTCTTTGTGCCATAGTAAAGCAGCAGTTTGAAAAGCACCATGAATTTCTAACCGCGCCCCTGAATAAATTTCCTGGAGTGCTTTTGCTAGTTCTACTCCCGCACCAACATCTGCTGCTTGGTGAAAGCCGTCAACTACAAGGTCTATATCTGTAATCATTAATGTTCCTGCGGCTGATTCAGCTAACAGCAAATCTCGCACAGCACCGCCTACCAGATAAAGATGCCAACCTCGTTTTTGGGCTGCTTGGGATGCTACGGTGAGTAGTTGCCATAGTTGGGGGGCTAGGCGACTTTGTAACTCAGTATTAAAGTTGATTTGGTGTTGTGTATTTTGTATTGTGTATTTATTTTCTGGGTGGGCTTGATGTAATTCCCGCAATACATCAGTACGGGTGACAATTCCTACTAAATGATTTTTCTCCAATACTGGTAAGCGTCCTATATCATAAGTTACCATCAGGGCTTCAATTTCCGGCAGGATGGTATCTGGTGTAATTGTTTTAACTTTAGTGGTCATGTAGCCTTTGACAGGTGCATGACTAAATCCGTGGTGTAGGGCAATATCAATATCCCGTCGGGAAATAATTCCCACTAATTCTCCCTGACTTTCAACTACAGATAAACCAGAGTGTCCATAGCGTAATAATATGCTTTGTGCCTGGGAAATTGTGGTGTCGGGGCGAATGGTGCGGACAGGGGAGGACATTAAGTCCCTCGCGGTGGGCGGATGAGGAATTGAGGCTTTGATGCTGTCTAGAAGTTGTTGTAATATTTGCTGTGTGTCTACTTGGCGTAAACTTAATGATGCAGCTTGAGAGTGTCCACCACCGCCAAAGATTTGGAATAAAAGATGGAGATTGACACCGGGAATTTGGCTGCGTCCGATGATTGTTGAACGCAAGTCACCTGGTTTATTAGTGTATTGGTTTGCCAGTAGTAAGGCATCTATTTCCGTTAATTCTATCAGTTGCGAAGCTAAACCTGATAACCCCGGCACAAAATCATCTGTTTGCAGTGTTACCCAGCCAAGAGTATATCCGCGTAAGCAAAAATATTCTAATTTTTCCAGTGCTGTGGTTAATAGCTGCTGTAGTTGAGGGGATAAACCCCGGTCAAGATAGGTGGAAATTACTGATGAACTGACTCCTTGCTGCATTAACCAAGCTAAGGCGAGGGCATCTCTAGGGGTGGCATTGTCAAATGTTAATGAACCTGTATCCACGTGAATCCCTAAAGCCATGACTGTGGCTTGAGATAAAGTCAGGGAAATTTGCTGTTGCTGCAATTGTTCGACTATTAAAGTTGTACAGGCCCCCACGGGTTCAATGTGAGATTCTGTGGCCGGGATGTTTATATGTTGACTTAAATGATGGTCATAAACTATTATTTCTTTAACATGGGGTAATTCTAACCATTCAGCAGCCTTACCCAGACGATGGCGCTGTTGTGTGTCTACAACTCTTATAGAACGAATATTGTCAGGATTAACCGCGCGTCTTTCAATCAGGGAATACTCATTCCGGTGCAGTGCTAAAAAGTCTCTGACGGGTGGATGTGCGCCTCCGCTTAGTACAATCTTACTGCCTGGTAACAGGCAGGTAAGCCCCACCGCAGCCGCTAGTGTATCAAAATCGGCGGTTGTGTGACAAAGAATTAAGTCCATAGTTATTAACAAGCGTGACTGAGCAAGACTCAAACCCTCACTACCAACTAAAATTGAGTTACTCTGGTGAGGCAATTTCCGCTAGCTTAACAAGTAAGTAAGAAATTTAAGTTTCGCCCTTTAGGATATTCTATCAAAACATAGTGGGAGCGTGAGAACCCCTAGGCTAAAGCCCATGAGATGAAACGCGGCTCAACAGGATTTATCCTGTCGTATCCCTAACAAAAAGCGATGAGTATTTACGAAGCATTTGTGTTCAGTTAAAATAAAAAAAGCATCCACAAATTGGTGAAAAACCCATAAGATGCCAACTCAATTAGTCACACAGCTAAGTATAATCTTAGTCAAGGTGAGTAGGGGAGCTTTGACACTCCCAGGAGAATATGATTTATTAAATCATATGGTGAACGTTGCGTAGCTTGTCTGATGACCGCGTAGCAACATCAGTTTAAAATCCCCTGTGTTTCAACCAGGGGAGGTGTCAAATTGAGAATTATTTGTGCTAGTTTGAGAGAAGGAAAATGACCATAATATTTCAATTCGCTTTGATATCTTTAGTTGTGGCATCTTTTGTATTGGTGATCGGCGTTCCTGTTGCCTATGCTACACCGCAAAATTGGGTGGAATCGAAAAAATTGCTGTGGCTTGGTTCTGGAGTTTGGATTGCTTTAGTGCTTCTAGTGGGTATATTGAACTTTTTTGTAGTTTAAGCGATCGCTGGTATCCCTTGAAAACAGCATAGGAACTACAGGAGCAGAAGAGCCAAGAACAAGATTTTCCGGTTTTCTTGTTCTATTAACTTAAATGTGCTCTCCTGCTCTTCGGCGTTTAAAAACGAAATGTATATTGGCTACTGTATAGTTGATGAAGAGGCAGTCATGGCAGTTTTTGAAGGAACTTTTGTTCAAACGGAACCGTTGCGGTTAGCAGTGGTTATTGGTCGATTCAACGACCTCGTTACCGGGAAGTTGCTGGAGGGTTGTCAAGATTGCTTGAAACGCCACGGTGTAGACCCAGATCCCTACGGGAGTCAGGTTGACTATGTTTGGGTTCCTGGGAGTTTTGAAGTACCTGTGGTAGCCAGACAACTAGCACTTTCCCATCGTTATGATGCTGTAATTTGTTTGGGTGCTGTGATCAGGGGACAAACACCTCATTTTGATTATGTATCTTCTGAAGTTGCTAAGGGCATTGCTGCTGCTAGCTTTCAAACTGGTGTGCCGGTGATTTTTGGCATTTTAACAGTGGATACTATGCAGCAAGCCTTAGAACGAGCCGGGATTAAAGCTAATCATGGCTGGGACTACGCCATGAACGCTCTAGAAATGGCTACCCTGATGCGGCAATTGCGCTCTAATCTCACCGAGTCATACCCCCACAATGGGCAGTCTTTGCCAGCATCTTTTTCTGGTAAAAATTTGAGCAACTTGTCCGCAGAGTCAGAAGAAATAGGCTGAAACCCTTGCATTGTGCTGAGTCCAAGCACTCAGCACTAAATTTAAATTAGGGGTTGACAAATTAAAATATATCTGAGATTCTAGATTTTAGATGAAAGTTGCGGGTATAGCTCAGTGGTAGAGCGTCACCTTGCCAAGGTGAATGTCGCGCGTTCGAATCGCGTTACCCGCTTTGATACTATATAAGACTTCTAGGAAATTTATGGGTTTAACCCAAACTCTATAAAACCTACTTTAACCCAAATTTAACCCGTGTCAACATACTACGTAAAGTAATTTTGTGTAATACGTACATAAGTACTATAACAAGTTGATATAAATATGGGATAATAATATTAGAGGCTAGAACCCTTACTGTATAACAGTTACAGCGTTTTATAGGGAGGGTCAAACCTT
>NZ_JANQDH010000075.1 GCF_029891735.1 Chrysosporum bergii ANA360D | reverse complement strand
AGAATATAGAAATGGTCGGCATGGGGCATCGGCACGACCTAAAATGGACAGGGAGTGACTGTAAGACTGTTTCGACAGCGAGTTACTGTGAACTGTCAAGAATCACTGACCTTGAAGGTCGGTGAGTATGTCAACAACCGTTTGCAGAAAATAAGTTGAAGAGGGAACAGGGAATAAATTATGAGGGAATAAATTATGGTAGTGTGAGCATCTTCCTCGCTGCTTAACAAAGGGAATAGGTTGTTGTAATATTACAAGTACCTCGACTAAGCTCAGTACAAGTCTTGCCTACTACCGTAGTAAAATTACAACCATGCCCCGCATATTTGATAACATAGACCTAGAATTATTAGCTATATTGAGAGATACCCTGGAAATCTCCTGCAGAGCAGATTTCTGTGTGGGTTATTTTAATCTCAGGGGTTGGCAGAAAATAGATGATTTAATTGAAAAATACCCAGGCGGCGATGTGAGTTGTTGTCGGCTACTCATTGGAATGCAGCGTTTACCCAAAGATATCATTAATACCGAATTTAGCCTGGGAACCACTGCATCAAAACTAGATAACAGTTCCATTAATCAGTTAAGAAAACGCATAGCTGCTGAATTTCGCCAGCAGTTAACCATTGGTGCGCCCAGTAATCAAGACGAAGCCGGCTTAAGGCGGTTAAGTCACCAGCTAAAAAGCAAAAGATTAATTATTAAACTATTTTTAGAGCATCCCCTGCACGCCAAATTATATCTTGTTCATCGTCAAGACCCCAATACACCCATAGTAGGATTTTTAGGTAGCAGTAATCTGACATTATCTGGTTTAGTCAAACAAGGAGAATTAAACGTTGATATTTTAGATCATGACTCTTGCCATAAACTACAAAAATGGTTTGAAGATCGCTGGGAAAGTTACGGTTGTATAGATGTTTCTGAAGAACTGGCTCAAATTATTGATGAAAGTTGGGCTAGACCAGAGTTAATACCCCCCTATCATATCTACCTCAAAATTGCTTACCATTTATCCCACGAGGCCATCGCCGGCATTTCAGAGTTTCGCATCCCCAGTGAATTTAATCACTTATTTGACTTCCAAAAAGCCGCTGTGCAGTTAGCAGCCCGTCATGTCACCAAGCGTGGAGGAGTAATTATTGGTGATGTGGTAGGCTTGGGGAAAACTTTAGTAGGAACTGCTTTAGCCAAAATATTACAAGAAGATTGTTATTTAGAAACTTTGATTATTTGTCCAAAAACCTTAACAGAAATGTGGCGAGAGTACGTGAGGGAATATCGGCTAATTGCTGAAGTTATGCCCATCAGTCAAGTACAAAATGAGTTAGCCAAACTACGACGTTACCGAGTGGTGTTAATTGATGAAAGTCATAATTTACGTAATCGAGAAGGTAAAAGATATAAAACTATTGCTGAATATATTACCACTAATGAAAGTAAATGTATTCTTTTGTCTGCCACACCCTATAATAAAACTTATTTAGACATTTCTTCCCAATTGCGGCTATTTGTCCCGGAAGATGAAAACTTGGGATTTAGACCAGAAGCTTTAATTAATCAACTAGGGGGCGGAGAATTAGGAGAATTAGAGTTTAATAAAAGGCATCAATGTTCTGTCCGTTCCCTAGCAGCCTTTGAAAAAAGCGAACATCCCGACGACTGGCGAGAATTAATGAAACGCTATATGGTACGGCGTACCCGTTCATTTATTAAAGATAATTATGCCCAAGTAGCCGAAGATGGGCGTAAATATTTAAAATTTGCCAACGGTAATACTTCTCATTTCCCAGACCGCATACCCCGTACTATTCAATTTACCTCATCAGATCCCAACTCAGATCGCTACTCTCAACTTTATTCTGCATCCATAGTAGATGTAATTAATCAACTTAATTTCCCCCGCTATGGACTAGGCAATTACATTATCACCCAAGATAAACAACCGCTGACAGCAGATGAAAAACGCATTTTAAATACTTTATTTCGCGGTAGAAACTTAATAGGTTTTTCTCGCACTAATTTATTTAAACGTTTAGAAAGTAGTGGTTTTGCTTTTATTAAATCAATTGAACGCCACATTTTACGTAACTTTGTTTATATCTATGCCATAGAACAGGGTTTAGATATTCCCATAGGTACACAAGATGTTGAACTATTAGATACTAGAAATAATGACGAAGATGCAGAATCACTCCGAGCCACTTCATTTGATCCAGAAACAGAAGATGATGAGAACTTTAATGAAAGCTATATCTCAGCAGCAGGAGAAAACAGCAATTTAAATTTAAATTTAATAAATTTAATAAATTTAAAATTCAAAAACCTACGCCAAAAAGCACAATTAACTTATCAAGAATATACATCTAGATATCAACGACGATTTAAATGGCTAGATTATCGAAGATTTGACTTTCAAAAACTCAAAAATGATTTATTAGCAGATGCCGAAGCTTTAATCAATATCTTACAAGAATTTGGGCAATGGCAACCCCAGATGGATACAAAACTTGCCGCTTTAATTGATCTGTTAACTAAAACTCACCCCCATGAAAAGGTGCTGATTTTTACTCAATTTGCCGATACAGTTAATTATTTAACAGAAAGTTTACTGGCTACAAATATTACTAATGTGGCTGGAGTAACCGGAGAATGTAAAAACCCCACAGAAATCACTAGTAGATTTAGCCCGGTGAGTAATGGTAAAAAAGCAGAAATAACATCAAACCAAGAATTACGAATCTTAATATCTACTGACATTCTCAGTGAAGGTCATAATTTACAAGATTGTGCCATAATTGTTAATTGGGATTTACCCTGGGCAATTATCCGCTTAATTCAAAGGGCGGGACGAGTAGACAGAATTGGCCAAAATGCTGCCAAAATTTTCTGTTATTCTTTTCTCCCATCTGACGGAGTAGAACGGATTATTAATTTACGGGGAAGACTGCGCCAAAGACTAAAAGAAAACGCCGAAGTGGTGGGAACAGATGAGGCATTTTTTGAGGATGATTCTAACCAAGTAATTCTGGACTTATATAATGAAAAGTCCGGGGTTTTAGATGGTGATGAAGATACAGAAGTAGATTTAACTTCAGAAGCTTTTCAAATTTGGAAAAAAGCCACAGACCATAACCCAGCTTTAAAAAAAATAATTGAAGAAATGCCCAACGTAGTTTATTCTACCCGCGCCCATCAGCCCCAACCTCTACAACCAGAAGGGGTACTGCTTTATATGAAAACTAGTGATGGTAATGATTCATTAATTTATGTTGACCAGGAAGGTAACAATGTTACTCAATCTCAACTAGCAATTCTGCGGATGGCTGCCTGTCCTGAATCTACCCCAGCTATACTTAAAAATCAACAACACCATGAGTTAATTAAAAAAGGCGCTGAATTAATTGCAAAAGAAGAAAAAAATGCCGGGGGTCAGTTAGGAAAACCCTCTGGTGCAAGGTTTCGCACCTATGAAAAACTAAAAAACTATACCCAGGAAATGAAAGCTACAGTTACAGATGAATTACGCAAAGCAGTTGACATTATTTACCGTTATCCCCTGCGACAGTCAGCCACCGATATTCTCAACCGCCACCTGCGAAGCGGTATTAGTAATCAACAGTTGGCACAATTAGTGGTAGATTTACAGGTAGATAATCGCCTGTGTATTGTTAGCGAGGAAGTGGAGAAGCAAGAACCGCGAATTATTTGTTCTTTGGGATTGTTTCAGCAGTGAGGTTTTTTATCAGCAGGGAGTACAATCACTTGTTGGCTGTTACTTAGTTCTTTGTTTTAATCAACCGCAAAGGCCGCGAAGGACACTAAAGAGGAGAAGATCAGGGTTTTTTTGTTCTATGGTGCAATCTATAGTGTATAATTTAATGATAATTTAAAAAGTTTTTGTGTATAAAAGATAAGGGAATATGACCATCAACTTTCAGCAATGCCGCAAATTTTTACAAGATTTTAACTTTCAGGATTTATTTATTCAACAGTTGGGGTGGGAGTTCCCAGCAGTAAACAAACCTGTGTTCATGGAATTTGATGAGCAAAAATATACCCGTTCTCCAATAGCTGCCCTGGCGGGGGCGGTTGTGTTTGAAATCACCTGTAATGGGGCGGAAATTCCTAACGCTAGGACTCTTGAGGCTATTTATAGGGAAATTGCTCAGTTACATTTAGAAAATTTGCTGATTTTTATTGATCATAATCGCACTCAATCTTTGTGGTATTGGGTAAGGCGAGAGGGAAGTAAAATTTATCCTCGTGATCATGTTTTTACTAAAAGTCAAACTGGAGATTTACTTTTAAGTAAAATTAGCGCCTTGCGAGTGGGTATTGAGGAAATTGAGGAAATTACAGTTATTGATATTGCTGAGAGGTTACAAAGGGGTTTTGATGTTGAACGAGTAACTAAGAGCTTTTTCCAGAAGTTTCAAGAACAACATACTACTTTTTTGAGTTTAATTAAGGGTATTGATAATCAAGCAGATAAACGCTTGTATACTTCGGTTTTACTTAACCGCTTGATGTTTGTGTATTTTTTGCAAAAAAAAGGATTTATTAAGGGCTTTACTAGTGATGATAATACTTTTTATTTGCAAAATCAACTAGACAAAAGTAAAGCTAGAGGGGAAAATTTATTTTATCAGGAGTTTTTAACTACTTTGTTTTTTGAAGGTTTTGCTAAACCTGAACAACAACGCTCTCCCCATACTCAAGCATTAATCGGGAATGTCAAATATTTAAACGGCGGATTATTTTTAAAGCATCAAATTGAGCAAGAATATCAGAATATTTTGATTCCTGATGCGGCTTTTGTCAGTGTGTTCAATTTATTTGCTAAATTCTCTTGGAATTTGGACGATACCCCAGGAGGTAGTGATAATGAAATTAACCCCTATGTGTTGGGTTATATTTTTGAAAAGTATATTAATCAAAAGGCTTTTGGGGCTTACTATACCCGTCCAGAAATTACTGGCTATTTGTGCGATCGCACCATCAATAAACTCATTCTGCACCAAGTCAACCAATTAAAACCCTCTCGTAAGTTTGACAACATTAATGATTTAATCACTAAACTAGATGCTGATTTATGTCAAAGTTTACTTGATGATATCTTACCCCATATTTCTCTACTAGATCCAGCTTGTGGCTCCGGGGCATTTTTAATTGCTGCTATGCAAACTCTGATTTATATCTACTCTCATGTTATGGCTACCATTGACATGAGAATTACAAATCCCACACTGAAAGAGCGAGTCCATCAAGAACGCTCGGCACATAATTCTTTACAATATTATATCAAAAAACAAATTATCACCAACAATCTTTATGGTGTTGATATCATGCCGGAAGCGGTAGAAATTGCCAAACTGCGGTTATTTTTAGAGTTAGTTGCTTCTGCCCATACTGTTGATGATTTAGAACCACTGCCCAACATTGACTTTAACATCATGGCGGGTAATTCTTTAATTGGTTTAATTCGGGTGGATGCTACCGCTTTTGATGCAGTAGGAAAATCCCAACAAGGTAATTTACTTCAAGCCTTAGCAGCAGATAATTATCAAAAGATTTTAGCAGAAAAAAATCACTCCATTCAATTGTACAAAAAACACGCCTTTCTCCCTGGTGAGGAACAAGGCACAAATCAAGATGATAGATTATTAATGTTGCGTCAGCACATTGACCAACTCAACCACCAATGCCAAGGTAAGTTAAATAATTTATTATTAGATGAGTTTAGTCAGCGATTGGGTATTAAATATGAGCAAGGGCAATTAACAGGAAAACCACAAAAGCGGACTTTAAACCTCAAAGATATAGAAGAACTAAAGCCCTTTCATTGGGGTTATCATTTTGATAAAGTTTTAGCACGGGGTGGTTTTGATGCAATTATCACTAACCCGCCTTGGGAAATCTTTAAACCCAACGCCAGAGAGTTTTTCTCTCAATATAGTGAACTAGTGACCAAGAAAAAAATGAATATCAAGGCTTTTGAAAAAGAACAAAAGCAACTTTTACAAGATGAAGAAATTGCTAATGCTTGGTTAAAATATCAAAGTGAATTTCCCCATGTCAGTGCTTACTACCGTTCAGCAGAACAGTATAAAAATCAAATTTCCCTTGTCAATGGCAAAAAATCTGGCACAGACATTAACCTTTATAAGTTATTTGTAGAACAATGTTTTAACTTACTACGTTCTGAGGGAGAATGTGGCATTGTGATCCCTAGCGGTATTTATACTGACTTAGGTACTAAGCAACTCCGAGAAATGTTATTTACCCAAACCAAGATTGATGCTGTATTTGGGATTTCTAATGAAAGATTTATTTTTGAAGGTGTAGATCATCGGTTTAAGTTCTGCTTGTTAACTTTTGAAAAAGGAGGATCGACAAATTCATTTATGTCTGGTTTTCGCATCAACCCGCGAGAAGCGGTGCAAGTTAATGAACTGGATATATTTTTACATAATCACGATGAACATATTAAAATAGCAGTTCCTCTAATTCGTCAATTATCTCCTGACTCCCTCTCTGTGATGGAGTTTAAGAACGAGGTAGATATCTGCATTGCTGAAAAAATGCTTCAATTTCCCCTGCTGGGTGAAAAAATAACTGGTAAATGGAATTTGCGGTTAAGTCGTGAATTTGACATGACCAATGATAGTAAATTATTTCACCAGCAACCAAAAAAAGGCAGATTACCCCTTTATGAAGGTAAAATGATTCATCAGTTCACTCACCTTTATGCCCAACCAAGGTATTGGATAGATGAATTAGAAGGAAGAAGGGCTATATTAGGGAAGAATGAAACTGATCATGGTCAAATATTAGACTATCAAACATATAGACTTGGTTTTAGGTCAGTAGCATCTAGTACAAATGAAAGGTCTTTAATTTCCAGTATTCTACCCCAATCTGTATTTTGTGGTAACTCATTATTAGTATCACAGACATATTTACAAAATAATCAAATTGCTATAAATAACCAAGAAATGTTATTTAGCCTAACAATATTTAATAGTTTTGTAATTGATTATTTTTTGCGCCAGAAAGTAACTACTAATCTGAATATGTTTTTCATATACCAACTACCAGTACCCCGCTTAACAGCCGGGGATAAATATTTTCAAGACATAGTAGAAAGAGCAGCCAAACTCATCTGCACCACCCCAGAATTTGACCAACTCGCCCAAGCAGTGGGAATAGAAACACATGAAAACGGTGTCACCGACGAAACAGAACGGGGTCACCTGCGCGCAGAACTAGATGGAATCATAGCCCACTTATACGGTTTAACAGAAGAAGAATTTACTTACATCCTCACCACATTTCCCCTTGTTCCCCAACCAGTCAAACAAGCAGCCCTACAAGCCTACCGCACCTTTACCCCCACATCCAAACCATGAGAAATCAAGCCATTGTGCGGCTAAATTCAATCACATGATATCTGTATTCTACCTCTCTCCCCGGTATATAGAGAGCCTACAACGTGAAATTAAATCATATAATCTGCCTGAAACCATGATTATTAAGGAATGTGAATTAACCGAAATGCTGTTTAACCACATCCAGCGGTGAACAATACCAATAATCAATGTGGGAAATAATCAAGTTATCACAGTTGAGTAATAATTCACTCCTACCAGAAATAGAAATGCGGGGTTTCCAGGGTAGGGGTGTATTCCAACTCAGTGTCCACTCAGTTTTGATAAGGTCCCCTAAACGTTGAATATCATGTACATCCATGTGGACATTAATAAACCAAGTCTGAATAAACTTAATCATCTCCTCATAGCGTTTAACACCCCTAAACTTATTCAATGGATCTTGAAAATAAACATTTTCATCATAAATACTGTATGTTTGATGGGCGGGAAATGTTTGATAATCTTGTTTGAGTATGTTAACAATATCCATAAGTTTCCTCCGTGTCTGGTGTGGTTAAATTATGTTATGAGCAGCGAGCAGGACTTGTAATGAGCGCATTTGAGGTATGCTCACACTAGGGTAACCTGTTCCCTTTTTTCAACCGTGAGGATAGCATAGTGGTAGAAGAAAAAGCATATTGGCTAGCTTGGACACAAATCTCTGGAGTCGGTCCAGTATTAATCCGCAGGCTACACGAACACTTTGGCACTTTAGCCACAGCTTGGAATGCTACCAAAACCGAATTAGCAGCAGTTGAAGGTTTTGGTATTCAAACCCTAGAAAAAACAGTCCAACAGCGATCGCGTCTACAGCCTGAAAAACTACTGAGCGAACACCTGCAACAAAACCCCCACTTTTGGACACCACCAGAACCAGATTATCCCCGGTTACTTTTAGAAATTCCCACCCCGCCAACGGTTTTGTACTATCGGGGTCAAATCGAACCCCTAGAAAATTCAGGACAAAAACCATTAGTAGGCATTGTAGGCACACGGCGACCCTCAGAATATGGTATACGTTGGACTCGAATGATTAGCACAACCTTGGCTAAAAATGGCTTTACCGTTGTTTCCGGTATGGCGGAGGGAATTGACACAGAAAGTCATCTGGCCGCCCTGAAAGCAGGGGGAAGAACAATTGCAGTATTGGGAACCGGTGTTGATGTTATTTATCCCCGAAAAAATCAAGACTTGTACAACCAGATTTTAAATCAAGGCTTTGTACTCAGTGAATACCCAGCCAAAACCCCACCAGATCGCACGCACTTTCCCCGACGTAATCGCATTATTGCCGGTTTAGCCCGCGCCCTGCTAGTCATGGAAGCGCCGGATAAGTCAGGGGCTATAATAACTACTACCTACGCCAACGAATTTGGCAGAGATGTTTACGCCTTACCAGGAAGAGTAGATGATTATCAATCCCAGGGGTGTTTAAAATTAATCAGTCAAGGTGCTTCCCCCATCCTCAAAGAACTAGACCATCTGCTAAAAAGCCTAGGAGCAATACCAAAACTAGATACACTAGATACCATTAACCCAATTAACCCAATTCACCCAACTAACCCTACACCAATTCCACCACCAACCAAACTACCACAATTATCACCAGAACAGCAACAAATTATAGATGCAATTAACTCTGATATTTTATCCTTTGATGTAATTGTGCAAAAAACAGGCATAAATACCAGCTTGCTTTCCGGTGCATTATTAGAGTTAGAACTAATGGGTTTAGTTTCCCAACTACCAGGAATGAGGTATCAAAAAAATTAAACCTATTAAACATAGTATGTCTTAAACACCTCAGACACAAATGTAAATGATAGTCTGGTGTTACAGGAGGATTTAACAAGCAGGATGCTTGTGTTACAAGAAGATTTAACAAGCAGGATGCTTGTGTTACAAGAAGATTTAACAAGCAGGATGCTTGTGTTACAGGAGGATTTAGTTAATTATATTCCACAAAAATACTTTTGAAATGAAATTACAGACACTTAGTTTTAAAAAAAATGCCCAATCAACACCAAACCCCCTTATTAGATGCCTTAAAAGCTTATACAACCCATGCTCACGCCGCTTTTTACACCCCAGGACATAAGGGCGGAAAAGGCATTGCTCAACCTCTAACCGACTTACTAGGCGCAAAAGTGTTCACAGCGGATTTAACAGAACTAACCAATTTAGATAATTTATTTACCCCCCAGGGGGTAATTCAAGCAGCCCAACAATTAGCAGCGGAGGCTTTTGGCGCATCACAAACATGGTTTTTAGTCAATGGTTCCACCTGTGGCATTGCCGCAGCCATTCTCGCTACCTGTAGTCCTGGTGATAAAATTATCTTACCCCGCAATGTTCACTCCTCCGCCATCGCCGGGTTAATCCTCTCAGGTGCTACACCTATCTTTATCAATCCTGAATATGACCCAGTTTTAGATATTGCCCATAGTATCACACCCCAAGCCCTCACCGCAGCACTGGAAAAACACCCAGATGTCAAAAGTGTTTTGGTAGTATATCCCACTTATTACGGTGTTTGTGGAGATTTACCAGCCATCGCCCAAATTACCCATAAATATAATATCCCCTTACTGGTAGACGAAGCACACGGAGCGCACTTTGCCTTTCATCCCCAACTACCCACCCCAGCATTAGCCGCAGGTGCGGATTTAACCATACAATCAATTCATAAAGTGCTTGGGGCTATGACCCAAGCATCAATGTTACACATCCAAGGCCACAGGATCAATCACCACCGCATTAACAAAGCCTTACAAATCCTCCAGTCCACCAGCCCTAGTTATATTCTATTAGCCTCCCTAGATGCTGCACGTCAGCAAATGGCATTACATGGACAAGCCCTCATGTCACACACCTTGCAACTTGCAGACACAGCTAGAAGCAAAATCAGCACAATTCCCGGCTTATCATTGCTGCAAATGCCAAATTTAGACCCCACACGCTTAACCGTCACTGTTTCCGCCTTGGGTTTAACAGGATTTGCAGCAGAGGAAATTCTGGATGAAAAACTGGGTGTAACAGCTGAGTTGGCATCATGGCAACATCTCACCTTTATTATTACCTTCGGCAACACCTCCTCTGATATTGAGCAACTAATACAAGGTTTAATCACCCTCGCAACTAGCAAGACTATTAATAAATCCCCAACTCAAAAACCGTTAGCCATATGGGATGACAACTTAACAGTTGTGTCACCCCGTCAAGCCTTTTTTGCTGTGACTGAAACCTTACCATTACCAGAAACAAGCGATCGCATCTGCGCCGAGATAGTCTGTCCTTATCCGCCGGGAATACCGGTTTTAATGCCAGGAGAGTTAATTACTTCCTCAGCCTTAGAATATTTACAACAAATTCAATCACTAGGCGGATTTATCTCTGGTTGTGCTGACACTAGTTTAAAAACCTTAAAAGTCCTGAAAAAATGAAAAACATAACCGTTAACTATTAACTATAAATTAAGCTCTTCTACTGAGAGCATACTTTAACTGCGCTCAGTACAAATACAAGTCTTGCTTGCTGCTTAATACAGCCCCGCTCAGAATGTACCTCACTTGGGCAAAATTCGCCACAAACTTACAACTCTTAAGTAATAACGACTATAATTAAGACAAGATAAAAACCCAGTTGACAACTATGAGAGTTGAGGAAATTCCACTAAATCAAATTAAACGGCCTTTACCCCGCGCAAACGAGCCAAATAAAGTACAAGCTTTAATGGAGTCCATTGCAGCTATTGGACAGCAAGAACCCATTGATGTCTTGGAAGTAGAAGGAGAATACTATGGTTTTTCCGGTTGTCACCGTTATGAAGCTTGCCAACGCTTGGGTAAACAAACAATCCTAGCCAGAATCCGTAAAGCTCCCCGTAGCGTCCTGAGAATGCACTTAGTATAATTTATTAGCACCCAATAGGAGAAAAATATGTCATCTCAACCAACAGTCACAAATGTTAACATTGGTATTGACGAAGTTAGTAGAGCGAAAATTGCCGACGGGCTGTCTCGCCTATTAGCTGATACCTACACACTGTATTTAAAAACCCATAGCTTTCATTGGAACGTTACCGGACCGATGTTCCAGACCTTACATTTAATGTTTGAGACTCAGTATACAGAACTAGCCTTAGCTGTTGATTTAATTGCAGAAAGAATCAGAGCATTAGGATACCCCGCACCAGGAACCTACAGCGAATATGTTAAACTGAGTTCCATTGGTGAAACTCCCGGAGTTCCCAAAGCCAAAGAAATGATCAAATTGCTAGTGGAAGGACAAGAAGCAGTGGTCAGAACTGCACGTTCTATCTTCCCCGTCTTGGAAGAAGTCAACGACGAACCCACAGCCGATTTATTAACTCAACGGATGCAAGTCCACGAAAAAACCGCTTGGATGTTGAGAAGCTTACTGGAAGAGTAAGACTGGGAACCGGAGCATTTTGGATTTTGGATCAGATCGCTATCAACTAAAATTAAAACTCAATCCCATAGAAAAGAGATGAGAAAACAATGGTAAATTTTCCCATCCCCAAATACTAAATTAAGCCGGATAAATCCGTAAACGCCGATTTGGTTCCTCCCCGAAACTATGAGACTTCAGTCGGTAGTGTTCTACCAACTCATGCTGCATTTTGCGTACCTGGGAAGAACGGGGTAATAACTCCACAGGCTGGCCTTTAGGAATTACAATCTGTTCTACAGCCAGTCTCGCCTCTTCTAAAGCATCCATCTCATCATCAGTACCACTGTGTAAAAACAGTTGCAACTCCCTATCATCAGTCATTTCCGGCTCTTCCATATTCAGCAAACGCCGTAAACCACGGCTAATTTGCGGAATTGTACTAGACTTAATCATGTGAATAGGCACATGATGGACCTTGGCGATTTGCCTTAACTTAGGATGGTTTTTGACGTGCGATCGCAGCGCCAAAATTGCATCAGCACTATCAATATCTTTTGTCAATACCACCGGCAAAGTTAGTACACCAATCACCTGTTCTAATTGATGGCGACTGACACCATAGGGATAAATGTGTAGTGGCAAATCTTCCCCGTTTGGTCCTGAGTATGTACTGGTATGAACATCAACAGCCTCAGAGTAGCTAAATGACTCATCCAGCAGGCGGTCAAACTCACTACGTCCAGTGATGCGCTCTGGTTCCAAAGACAAAGGTGGTAAAGCTACCATTTGTCCAGATGAACGCCAGCCTTTAGTTGCTACAGATGGCAAAGATTCCTCTCTAGCGGGAACCTGACCACCGCGCCCATTCACCACTGATAACTGCCGTGTAATCACCACCTGGCCTTGCTCATCAACAGTTCTCGTTTGTGGGTTGGGTTGACGACCTCTCAGCAGAGTATCTACTGTGTCCGCCACACTTTCATGTATTACCCAGCGTTGCCGTTCTAGCATTTCCACTGCAATTTCAAAAGTGGGGGGAGCTTTGCGTTCTAAAACAGTTTTTTGACTACCCCTCCTTCTAGCCTCCTCATCCCCTAAAGTCACAGATTGAATACCGCCGACTAAATCAGAAAGAGTAGGGTTTTTAATCAGGTTTTCAATTTGATTACCGTGGGCAGTACCCACCAACTGTACCCCCCGTTCAGCAATAGTACGAGCCGCTAAAGCTTCTAATTCCGTACCAATTTCATCAATGACAATGACTTCCGGCATATGGTTTTCCACCGCCTCAATCATTACCTGGTGCTGAAGTTCCGGTTGTGCTACTTGCATCCGCCTAGCACGACCAATGGCAGGGTGAGGCACATCACCATCCCCGGCAATTTCATTTGATGTGTCAATAATTACTACACGTTTATGTAAATCATCCGCCAAAACACGGGCGATTTCTCTTAAGGCAGTAGTTTTACCCACACCTGGCCGCCCCAACATGAGAATTGATTTACCAGTTTCCACTAAATCGCGGATCATGCCAATAGTACCAAATATTGCTCGACCCACACGACAAGTCAAACCGATAATCTTTCCGCTACGGTTACGGATAGCACTGATGCGATGCAAAGTTAACTCAATTCCGGCTCGATTATCTCCGCTAAAAGTTCCGACTCGCTGAATACAATCATCAATTTGCGCCTGAGTCACGGGTGTTTCGCTCAGATACTCAGCTTGATTAGGAAAGCGAGCCTCTGGGTAACGACCCAGATCCAAAACCACTTCAACTAAACTATCTCGTTGGGGATGACTTTCTAGTACTTGTCGCAGGTCTTGGGGCAGAATGTCCAATAACTTTTGAAGGTCTTCTGTAATCGTCATGCTTTCTATGGTGACGTTTTGAGAGATAATGAACGAGCAATTAGCGCTCCTGCTGTGACTTGATCTGGGAAACCAGGGAATAGGCAAGCTTTACGGCTGGCCAGAGTAATTCGGGTTTTTCTTCCAGACGGAATTTCCCCTTAACATTGGTTTGACTCACCTCCTGACTCTCTAACTGATCGAGAACTGGTGACAGCAGCACACGGGCGTAACTACCGTAAGCAACCCCAGCAACATAGGACTGAGAATGGCAATTATTACCCTTCAACAATCCCATTGTCTTTAACTTAGCAACGGTGTAACTATTAGTGCCACCTGCTAACTGCACATATCCCGGTAACTTAGCTGTCAAAACTTTTTGCCCCAGCTTCACTGTCGCCAAGGTAGTCCCCTTGCCAATATCACCACTCATGGGACGGCCATCTGTCTGCCAAATTAAACAACTAGGTAATGGAGTCACTAGTTTAGTAATTGCTTGTAGATAGTCAATCATCCCCTCCCCATCCCCACAACTAATGGCTACCACCTTTAGTTGATCAGCCCACGGAGAAATCTTGAGCCATAATTGCTGAAATTCCGCCAAATGTCCGGTTTTTGTGTGAATTTCCACCGCATCTACCACCCTTGACATTACCAATGGTGCGATCGCGCCAGCGCTCGACATATGTGATTTTGTATAAATATTATCATATGGACAAACAGGTATGCAACGTCCACAGCCGTAGCACTTTTGAGCTTCAACTCCCGAAAACTCATCTATACCGTTAAATACAATTGCTTGTGCCGGACAAACCCTTTCACAGGGTCTGGGGCATTCCTTGGGGCATTCAGCAGAATTAAATTCTGCCTTGCGAAAATGGGGGTCTTCTCCATCATTGAGACTGACCATCAAAAAAGGTAAATTGCCTTGATAGCCATAACCCCGCTCCCTGGCCTCCCGAAACAAACCCTGGGCCACTTCTAACCCTTCCCGAGCCGCTCCTATAACTGCCGGGTCAGCAGCCACATCTATACAGTCAGCCCCTGCCAATGTATACGCCAGTGCTAAACTTCTGACTGCTGGCAGATGTTGGAAACTAGCTCCACAGATCAGCTTAAACCACTGACCTTTTTTTAAGGATTGTAAAGGGGGAAACAAATCAGCCACATTTCTATTATGCCTACTGCTACCATTCTACAACAACAGCACCAAAGCCCACCACTACAACCCCTCAATTCCCGCTTACCCCCACCCCTACCATTTAGGTGCTGCATCAAAAAAACTGAGTACTAACCCTGGTTCTAGAGGTTGAGAAAATAGATATCCTTGCACAAAATCACAATTTAAACGCCTCAACTTTTCTAATTGCTCTCTACTTTCCACTCCTTCCGCCAGTACCGTCATCCCCATTGACTCAGCAATACTAATTATAGCTGGAAATAATCCCATATTTTCCCCAATTTCCCCCATACTTCTCACAAAAGACTTATCTATTTTTAGTTTATTTAAAGGAAAATTATGTAAATAACTTAAAGACGAATAACCAGTACCAAAATCGTCCATTACTAATTGAATGTTTCTTTCCTTAAGCTGATGCAGAACTGTTTTCACCCTGTGACTATTTTCCATAATCACAGTTTCTGTGATTTCCAATTCTAAACACAAGGGATTGATTTTAGTTTCATTAATAATTTCGTCAATTTCCCATATAAAATTAGGTTGGGAAAATAACCGCCCACTCAAATTAGCACTAATAGTTATATTTTTAGGTGTGGCTGGGTCATCTTGCCACATACGCAGTTGATGACAAGCTGACCGTAATACCCATTTATCAATAGTATTAATTAAACCTGTTTCCTCAGCAACAGGAATAAACTCCCCCGGCAAAATCAAACCGCGAATTGGGTGTTTCCAGCGTACCAGTGCTTCAAAACCAGAGACAGTACCCGTGGTTAAAGAAATAATTGGTTGATAATAAACCACAAATTCTTGGCGTTTAATAGCTCGACGCAGGTCATTTTCCAAATCTAACAGCTGCACAGCCTCTTCATACATAGCAGGGTTAAAAACTTGATATCTAGCCTTTCCTAAAGCTTTAGCACGATACATAGCCGTATCAGCATCCCGCAGCAAATATTCTGGCTGATCATAGTCTTTACTCCCCCAATTAATGCCAATACTAGCATTAATAAATACTTCACATTTAGACAGTTTAAAGCTCAGTGATAACTGTTTTAAGATGAACTCAGATACTTGGGTCGCTGCATTAATATCCGGCAATTTTTCCAAGATAATGCCAAATTCATCCCCTCCCAATCGTGCTAAAGTGTCAGTATCTTTTAAACATAATTGTAATCGGCGAGCAATGGCAATGAGTAACTCATCTCCCACTAAATGCCCCAGAGAATCATTAACAACTTTAAAGCGATCGCAATCCAAAAACAATACAGCAAACCGATAATTTGATTCTTTTTTAGCCTGATGTAAAGCTTTTTCTAGCTGTCTAATAAACAAAAATCTGTTGGGTAAACCAGTCAGTGAATCATGTAGCACCATATCTAGGAGTGTATCTTGCATTTGCCGACGAGCCGCAACTTCTCCTTGTAGGATTTTCAGAGTATGTTCTAATTCCCAGGTGCGCCGCTTTACCATTTCTTCTAGTTGGGTATTGAGTTTCAATATTTCTAGTTTTGCGGTTCTTAATGCAATTTGATTTTGCACCCGCACCAGAACTTCTTGAAACTGAAACGGTTTAGCAATATAATCTACACCTCCCACTTTAAATGCTTTAACTTTATCGAAAACATTATCTAAAGCACTAATAAAAATTACCGGAATATCTGCTGTAATATCCCAGTCCTTCAACCTCTGACAAACCTGATAACCATCTACATCCGGCATAATAATATCAAGTAAGATGATATCCGGTACTACTGTTTCACAAGCAGTCACAGCCATTTGCCAGTTAAAAGCTTTGCGAACCGTATATCCAGCCCTTGTAAACAGACAGGACAAAACCCGCAGGTTCTCTGGCATATCGTCAATAATCAAAATATCTTTTTTATCCGCATCTAACCCCTTGTTATTCATCCTGCCTTCAGCGCATCTTCCCAGAGAATTGGTAATGAAATCAACCCTATCCAGTAATTAAAAGTCTGGGGATACAATCAAGCCTAATTCAGTCCACCGATATGATTTAGAGGCCAAAACCGGACTGTAGCACGACCAATAATATTTTCTCGCGGTACAACACCCCAGCAACGGCTATCATAGCTACTATTGCGATTGTCACCCAAAACTAAATATGAGTTAGGTGGTATAGTGACGGGTTTGGCTAAATAAGGAGCTTGGGAACCGGATTTACAAACATCAATTACAGTCTGTTGATCCGAACCCAGATATTTAACTTCTTCCAGGGGCTGGTTATTTATATACACTCGCCCATCCCTCAGTTCTACTTTTTCCCCCGGTAAAGCCACAATACGTTTAATAAAAGCATCACTATATTGTTCGTTTTGTAGTACTTTCGTCGGGGAAAAAACCACAATATCCCCCCGTTGGGGTTCAGAAAATCTATACTTCAACTTATCCACAATGATCTTATCTGCCTCCCACTGGTTAGGCGTGCCATTTAGCGTAGGCTCCATAGAAGCAGAAGGAATCCAGCGAGCTTCAGCCACAAAAGTACGAATCCCCAAGGCTAGAACCACACTTAATACAGTTGTTCTAGCAAGTTCGGCGATCCAAGAATTATCAGGTTGTTGACTAGATTGGTTATCAGACACTTGATTTCGCATGAAATAGAAATAAGGGAAGAGTAAAGTAATTAACTCGTTCGGGGAGATTATGTTCTTTTATCTTAACGAGTAAATCCTGATATCATGGTTAAAGTTATCATCTTCATAACACACCAAGATCGAAAAACAAAAATTAACTTTTTTTCTTTTGCCAAACCCAAGTTAAATAAAATATGCAAAAATACACATACTAGGGAAAGCAAGCTCTCTAACCTCAGACCACTGTTAACCTCATGTCATTTCCAGAAAGTTTATTAATTCGGCGTGCTAACATCATTCTCCCAGATGGTGACTTCATGGTAGGAGACGTACTCACACGCCACAACCAGATAGTTGAAGTTGCGCCGGAAATATACCCCACAACAACAGTTACAGAAATTGACGCACAAGGGTTAACTTTGTTGCCAGGAGTCATCGACCCCCAAGTCCATTTCCGAGAACCAGGGCTAGAACACAAAGAAGACTTATTTACAGCCAGTTGTGCCTGTGCCAAAGGTGGTGTAACCTCCTTTTTGGAAATGCCCAACACGCGACCCCTCACAACCACCCAACCAGCCTTAGACGACAAGCTGCAACGTGCCTCCCAAAAGTGCCTAGTTAATTATGGCTTTTTTATTGGAGCAACAACAGAGAACCTACCAGATTTACTTTCAGCTAACCCCACACCCGGCATTAAAATATTCATGGGGTCAATGCACGGCCAGTTACTCATGGATCAAGAAGAAGCCTTAGAAGCAATATTTGCTCAAGGTAGTCGCTTAATCGCTGTTCATGCCGAAGACCAAGCTAGAATCAACCAACGTCGCCAAGAATTTGCAGGGATTCATGATCCAGCTATTCATTCTCAGATCCAAGATAATCAAGCCGCACTGTTAGCAACCCAACGAGCCTTAAACCTCTCCCGTAAATATCAACGTCGCCTGCACATCCTACATATGTCTACAGCAGAAGAAGCAGAACTGCTGCGCCAGGATAAACCCAGTTGGGTAACAGCAGAGGTGACTCCACAGCATTTATTATTAAATACCAGTGCCTATGAAACAATAGGAACCCTAGCACAGATGAATCCACCCTTGCGATCGCCCCACGATAACCAAGTCCTTTGGCAAGCCCTCCGGGACGGTGTAATAGACTTTATCGCCACAGACCATGCACCCCACACCTTAGCAGAAAAAGCTCAAGAATATCCCCACACCCCCTCTGGAATGCCAGGAGTAGAAACCTCCCTTCCTTTAATGTTAACAGCAGCTATGAATGGGCAGTGTACCGTATCCCAAGTCGTCAAGTGGATGTCTCAAGCTGTGGCCGTAGCCTATGGTATACCCAATAAAGGGGCGATCGCTCCCGGCTACGATGCGGATTTAGTTTTAGTAGATTTAAATACATATCGCCCAGTACGCCGGGAAGAACTTTTAACTAAGTGTCGTTGGAGTCCTTTTGAAGGCTGGAACCTCACAGGATGGCCTGTCACAACTATTGTTGGCGGTCGAATTGTTTATGACCAAGGCCAAGTAAATACAGAAGTACGCGGACAAGCCTTAACATTTGTCTAGCAACAATCATTAGTCATCAACCGTCGCCTCAAATTCCTAGCCACAGAAACACACATAGTAACATCAGTCCAACTTATCAAAGTTATTGGCAGATTCAGTAACTGTTGATTCCCAAGTACCCCATCTCTCCTGGGAATACTAACTGTGAACATAAGTCCACCTTTGCAGACCTGCAAAGGTGAAACATTTAACTTTTCCATCAATTTTTTTGTATCCCACTATCCGGATTTTTTCTCTGCATAACGTAGAGAATTAATAGGGTTAAGTAAAACGGGCAAATTTATGTGGAAAATATGTTTTATACATATAAAAATTTTATATGCACTTAATTTGTACGGTCTGAAAACCTAATTCTGATCGTTCTGATTGTTTTCAGTTTCCGAAAATGACATAGCTAACTAGCTTGAGATTAGCTATCAAACCGGAGCAAATAAAAAATAAATCAGCATCCAATCAAACAAAAATAATCACCATTTATCAAGATAATTAAAGCAATGAAGCAATAGGAATAATGAAAAAATACCAGCATTTGCTGAGTAATTCAAATCCATCTTACATCCCCACTTGAATATAACTTCCCTGGAGAGTAGGTATTAAAAAAACTCGCAATCTCATATCTGGGACAGTTTATATCAAGTCCATATCAAGTTTGGTAAATTACTTATACCAGGTCATTAGTGTAACCAAGGGAAACGCAGCGATCGCTAAACTTTGCTAATGACAGGTATTCAACCAGACATGATATTAAAACCAGTTATTTATCTACAGCAACAAGCTAGTAGATATCAATCATTACCAGTGCTTAATTTGAACAGTATTTCATTGATTTTTGGATAATGAAGACAACAATGTTAGTAAACTTCCTTGATGAGCGTGGTAGTGGTAGATAGGACGAGTGCGGAATTCTCCCTCTCTTCGACGAGACCATTAATATAACAGCGAGCTAGCCCCTAAATTCCATTGATGGGGGCTAGCCGTCGGTAAATTTCATCAAAAGAAACAGGGAACAGGGTATTAACCAACAACACCCAAGTAACTAAAATTAACAGGTGTAATTTTAGCCTGACGAGGGCCATGATCACCATAATTCAACACCACACTTAGATAACTATCCGGCTTGTAAGGCATTTTTTCCGCCCATTCAATAGCCACAATTCCCGGTATTACCTCAACACCTTCCCAATAAATCTCCAAATTCAAACCCACCACCTCAGAAGGTTCTAAGCGATATAAATCCAGATGGTAAAGGGGAATACGTCCTTCTCTGTACTCATTAATCAAAGTAAAAGTAGGACTAACAATGGGTTCAGTGATACCTAAACCTTGACCAATTCCCTGCACCAGCGTAGTTTTACCACTACCTAGATCACCATTCAATAAAATTACACTCCCCACAGTCAGACTTTCACCAAGTGAAACGCCCAACCGTAGAGTTGCTTCTGCACCTGCAAGTAAAATATTCATAACCAAATCAAGATGATATATTTTTGCCGGCTCGATGATGACTTCTACTGTACCACCGCAATAAAACTCTTGCTAATTTCTGGGGATTGTGACGCACATAGCCTGTGGTATCTTCATGCAGAACATTAGCCAAAACAATTCGTCGCCCTAATAAAGTAACATCTTCCCTATCCAAGAATACTGGATGGGAATTTTGTTCAGCATAGCGTACCACTGACTGCTCAGAGGGGGACTTTTTGTTCACCAGTACAGCATCAAACAGCCGCCTTTGTCCGCAGGCCGTATCAATTGCTTTAATATGGTCTGCTACACTATATCCATCAGTTTCTCCCGGTTGAGTCATAATGTTGCAGATGTAGATGCGAGGGGCTGTGGACATGGCGATCGCATCCGCAATTTCCCGTACCAGTAAATTAGGAATAACACTGGTATATAAGCTACCGGGTCCAACAATAATATAGTTAGCTTCTTTAATTGCTTTAATAGCCGCGGGCAAAGCCGGTGGATCAGCAGGAATACAGCCAATATTCACAATTTTTCCCCCAGCTTCAGTAATTTTAGACTCTCCCTCAATGCAACGACCATCTTCCAATTCAGCCCAGAGGCGAACATCACTTAGAGTAGCTGGCAAAACCTGTCCCCGCACTGCCAACACCTTAGAACTAGCAGCCACCGCCCGTTCTAAATCCCCTGTAATATCACTCATAGCCGCTAAAAACAAATTACCAAAACTATGACCAATCAACCCGTCCCCCGCCTTAAAACGATATTGGAACAACTCTGTTAATAACTTTTCTTCGTCTGCTAGTGCAGCCAAACAATTACGAATATCCCCCGGTGGTAAAACCCCAAATTCCTGGCGCAAGCGACCAGAAGACCCACCATCATCAGCCACAGTCACAATGGCAGTAATATTAGCGCTATAGGTTTTCAATCCCCTTAGTAAAGTCGAAAGTCCAGTACCACCACCAACCACCACTATTTTAGGACCACGGTATAATCGACGATATGCCATCAGCACATCAATTAATTCTTCTTCCCCATCTGGTCGTAGTACCTGAGTAATTGAGCCTACAGTGCGAGTTTGTCCCCAAAGCAGCAACAGCACACCGCACAGCAACACCACCGGGCCGCTGATATAGTGGGGTAAAATATTAGCAACTACTCCCAGAAAACCTCTCAATAACTCTATCCCCCAAAAAATTGGGGTTAGCTTCACCCATATAGCCAACCCCAAAATTGCCAGTAGTACACCGCTAAGGCTGATGAGTAACCACCGTTTCACAGCTAAACCGGGAGATAACCACTTAAACCACTGGTTAACCCGATAGGAAGTGCAACGGCGCGACTGCTTTTGCAGGGCGGTGAGGGCTTGTCTGATAAAACCAATTGACATACCTGATTCGGAGCAGTGCTACAAAATAAAAGATTTAAAAAAAATTTACACCAATTGGTATCGAAACCAAATGTAGAGTTGTTAAAGTTGCCAGAGTTTTATTGAACTTAATGGAAAAACGCATCTTAGGATTAGACCCAGGACTAGCAATTTTAGGATTTGGAGCCATTACCTGCACACAAAATCCCCAACTGCGGCCAGACACCACAGTAAAAACCATTGACTTTGGCGTAATTCGCACCTCCCCAGACATGGAAATGGGACAGCGCCTCTGTGTTTTGTTTGATGATTTGCATACCGTTATTGAAGAATTACAACCAGATTTGGTTGCCATAGAAAAATTATTCTTTTATCGTATGTCAAACACAATTGTTGTAGCACAGGCCAGGGGTGTACTGTTGTTAGCTTTAGCACAGCACAAGCTCCCGTATGTTGAATTTACTCCTGCCCAAGTTAAGCAAGCTTTAACAGCCTATGGTAACGCCGATAAATCAGAAGTGCAAGAGGCCGTGGCGCGGGAGTTAGATTTAGACGAAATTCCCCAACCAGATGACGCTGCTGATGCCCTAGCCCTGGCTTTAACAGCTTGGTTTCAGATTTAGGTTTAATAACGAAATTAGCTAGTTAATCATGTGCTAGCGTTTGTTAACTAGCTAGCAAGACTGGTACTCAGCCTAGCCACAGTATACTCGCACTACAACATTATATTCCCACTTCCCAGCCTCAAGATGTCATGCCAAACTTACCTGAAGTAACAAACCTTTTCACAAACAAAAAGCGGCTAGCAAGTCGTTCAGTTTGTCGAAAACCCAAAATATTTTGAGCTAACTTATAAATTCCCCTTTTACTATTTACTTGAAACTCCGGAAACCTAACTAGAGCCTCCTCTAAAAAAATTAGGTATTGTGAGTAATCCACAAATAACGACTCCCTGGCTAACTCAAAATATGATCTAGCCAAAGCATGACGATATTTTATAGATAAATTATTCATTTCTAATAATTTTTTCTCGCTTTTACCTAAAACTATATAGTGGTTTTGTAACCAACGAGTTTTAGAAAATGTAGAAACTGTCACCGCACCGTATCGCCTATAAATTGAATAACAGCCTGGTTGATATACAACTTTGGCTTTATTGATAACCACAGAAATAAAAAAATCTCTATCTTGTGCAGCCGTCAAAGTTTCATCCCACCCGCCACTACTTTCTACTGCGCTTTTTCGATAAAGAATAGCAGCTAAAGCAACCCACCAATTTGCTAGTAGAGAAGCCAAAATATCTGTTTGTATTTCCGATGTTTCTATGTTTTCTAACACAATAGAACCATTAGATAAATGGCGCTGATGTCTCCAATCACCATAAACAACATCGGCTCCTGTTTCCTCTAAACATTGGACTTGCCTTTCTATCTTTTCAGGCAAAATATAATCATCCGCATCTAGGTACTGAATATACTCTCCACTAGACAAATCAAAACCCCTATTTCTGGCATAATTTCCACCTTTATGAGGAAAAACCTGCCAAATTACTTTATCTTGATAACTTTTAATAATTTCTAATGAATTGTCTGTAGATCCATCGTCAATCACAATAATCTCAATATTTGCATAAGTTTGTTGCAAGCAACTATCAATTGCTTCCGCTAACCATTTTTCTGCATTAAAACAGGGAATAATGATAGAAACTAGTTTTTTTTTCATATGGATATTAGAAATATAAATGGTATAAATCTTGTAGTGCTGGTTGTCTGCTACTGTATCTACTTGGGCAAAATTTCCTATACCTTATCCCAAAGATTAGTTAGTAAATGTTTATGTTCTTGGATGTCTGATTTTTTGGCATATATAAACCCAGCCTCTCGCATCTCTTCTGGTACCGGCTGAGAGATAATATCAACTACTTCCTGAATAGAATTGTAAATAAATCCAGCTTCCCCAATATAATCTTTAATATCCGGTCGAATATTAGGCATACACACACCAACCCCAGAAGCTTGTGCTTCAGCCACAGCCATAGGCCAACCCACTGTTGCTAATTCAAATGCTGCTGTGTATACCAGCCACTGATGTTTTTTGTATTCACAAGGCATTTGATTGGGTTCCACTGGCAAAATAATATTTACGGGATTACCCTTTATTTCATTAAAAGATTTTAGTTTTTCAACATCGTAACCTAGCGCATAAATATTAAACTTCCTCTCAGGTATTAAAGAAGCTAGAGTAATATAGTCTTCCATTTTCTTTTTAGGCAAAACTGCGCCAGTATTCATAATCGCATCGCCATTAGTTGAGCGATTATAAAAAGACTGATAATTTACCACCGGATAACAATCAATAATTTTATTTTTCCGAACACCATGTTTTTCTAAAAAAGGTCTAACAAAGGGAAACGCTAAAGCCCCCAAGCAAAGATCATGATTTATCCAATGCAAGTTTTCTTTGACACTAGCAACTTTCTTAAATTGCGGAGTATTTCTTGCCAGAATTTGTTTTATATAAACCTGCCAGTTTTTTTCTCTCAAAGAAAGTGTATCGAAAGAATGGGTGCGGATTGTAAAGGGTATTCCTGTAATTTCAGCAACAGTTCCTACAGTGTCCAACTGATTCAAGTAATGTGTGTGGAGAACATCAGGTTTAACCTCTTTTATCAATTCTATAATGGCATCAATTTCCGTCAAATGTTGATAAGGAAAATGATTTTTATAAGGAATATTGGATGGATTACGAGACACAATACTTACTTTATATTCATGGTAAATCGCCTCTAGTTCCGTTTTAATATAAGTCTGAGAAATTTGGGGATAGCCCTTAATAATATACATCACAGAAACTTGTTTCATAATTACCTCACATAAACATCAGTAATTTAAAAAAAATTAATTTTCCGGGTTATCTAAGTCAGAATAATTACTCCTAGTTGATTGTCTCACCTGGGGAATATATCCCATAAATTTGTTTTTACAACTGGTTTTAATTCTTAATAAAGTATCTCTAGGAGCTAATTGCATTGCCCATAACAATGTTGAAAAAGCCTCACTGTTTTGACCTAATTGGGATGACCTCACAGCGTGTTCATACAAAAATTTGGCAAATGCTTTAGGATGCTGAAGAAGTAGCGATTGATGTTTAGAAACTAAACGTTGAAAATTCACCTGACGTAGGGCGGGATTTTGGGAAATTCTAGGGCCATCATGTACATACAGGCGATAACTAACTGTAGGTAAACCAAGAATTGAGCAAACAGGATTTAGCCGCAAGAACATTTCCGTATGTACGCGAGAAGTAAAATTTTCGTCATAACCGCCTATTTTCAGAAACAATTCCCGTTCTACAACCAGTGTTTGTTTAGAAAAAAACGACAACTCAGACTCAATTTCTTCTAAAAAAAAATGCGCGCCACGCGGTAAACTTGGCGGTACACGCTGACTGAGAAACTTACCATCTTGATTAACAACTTCCAGACTCGATAGCACTGCTACAGGTTTTGGCAAACTTGTATTAGCAACAGCCTCAAGAGACACTTTAGCCATATGAGGTAACAGTTCATCATCATCATCAAGGTAACTAATCCATCGTCCCCTTGCTGTCTTTGCGCCAATATTACGAGCCGCCGCCGTACCCTGATTTTTTGGTAACCGAATAACTTTTAGTCGTGGGTCTGTAAGTAGATTTACAGGCTCATTTGAGGCATCATCAACAACAATTACCTCTATATCTTCTAATGTTTGTGCTAAAGCCGTGTTAACTGCCCGTGGTAATAAATGAGGGCGGTTATATGTAGGAATAATGATACTTAATAAAGGGTAGCTCATTGGCAAAATAACACCTTAGTGATTAATAACTTTCCAAGTATGAGGCTGATAAAATAAACACCGACTAGTATTCTGCTCAGATTTAACAGTAAAACGAAAAGACTCGATTTTATCAAAAGTTCGTACACCCTCTTTCAGGTAGATATTAGCGCTATACACCCCAGGTATTAAGCCGCAGCTTGACATTTGCATTTGAATTTCAACTATTCCTGGAAATATTTCTAAATCCTGATTTTCACTAGCAGAGGTGATAGTCAAAATCCGCGATTGACCTTCACTAGTCGTTGAGAGTAAGAATCCTAAATTGACATTCTTAATATGTTTATAGGCTTGGCATTTTACTGATAAATAAGCAGGTTTACCAGTTGTCACCTTTGGTAATAAATTTCCTTCTTGATCTTGAAAGCATACAGAAAGAATATCTAACCCTAAGCTTTCACTTTTTGGTTTTTGTGGTAAGGTGATCCTTCCTAAAGCTGTTTCCGTTCCCTGCAAACACAAGTCTTCTTCATATTTACGAATAATTGTTTCAGTTTCACCAGATAAAATCAACTGGCCTTTGGCTAAATACAGCGAAGTTTCACATACATTTAATATATTGTATTGGTTATGAGAAACTAAGATAAAAGCTGTGCCCTTTTCTCGCAGTAATGCTAGCCGATGATGGCACTTCATTTTGAATTTAATATCTCCTACAGACAAAACTTCATCAATTAATAAAACATCCGGTTCTATGTGAACTGCACAAGCAAAGCCTAACCTAGCAGCCATCCCAGAACTATAAGTTTGTACCGGTGCATCAATAGCATCACCAATTTCCGAAAAATCTATCACATCTGGGAATCTCTCTTCTATTTCTTGTTTTGATAAACCCAGAATTGACATATTTGCATAAATATTTTCTCTTCCAGTCAGGATAGGATTAAAGCCTGCTCCTAGTGCAATTAATGGAGCTATTCTACCTCTAACCTCCACACGTCCAGTATCAGGTTTAATCAAACCACTAATAATACGTAGTAATGTACTTTTACCAGCGCCATTAGATCCAACTAAACCTAATGCTTGTCCCCGGCGCAGTTGAAAGCTAATATCTTTCAGCGCCCAAAACTCTTTTTTTCTCAGATTAGCACCATTTCTATTTCCCCCTATTAACTCCGTAGCAATATCTTGCACACCATAGAATAAAGATTGCTTTAAATCTCTACAGAATTTTTTAGAAACCTGATCAACTTCAATCAGTAATTCACTATCTTTATTCCACACAGAAGTCTCTTGTTTTATTAAATTAGTCATGATTAAGAACTAACTCTCTCAACCACAAAAGGCATAGCTAGACGGAATATAATCCAGGTGAGTAAGATCCCTAACCAGCTAACAGCGCTGACAACCCAAAAACCCATAGGCTCTGATACAATACCTGTGGTAGCTAATTCTCTTGTTGTTACTAACAAAGGCGTGACAGGATTAAGCTGTACTAAAAAACTAAAAGTTCCACCCTTGGGGACTGGGTAAACTACAGGGGTCAGAAATAGCCAAAAGCCTGTAAGCATACTTAGCCCTTTCGATACATCTTGATACAACACCCCCAATGGAGCCAATAACAGCCCGATTAAAGTTCCCAACAAAACTAAATGAATTAATGAAACTGGAGTTAAAATTACTGTCCAACCTACAGGAATGCGAAACCAGATAAACAAGGCTACTATTAAAATCAGCTTAATAGCAAAGTTAAAGAAAACCTCACCCATTTTCGACAAAATCAATGCTTCTCTAGGAAAATTAACTCTAGCTAACATTGGTTTGGCCATTGTCACTGCTTGTACTGGTCCGTTTAAAGCTTCAACAAATGTTTGCCATAATGCAGTACTGAACATAACATAGGCTGGATAGGGTAAACCTGTAAAACCAATGTTAATCACCCTGGCGTTATTAGCAAGGGTAAAACCAACAGCCATAACAATTGATGGTAAAAAAGCCCAGGCTATTCCTAACAAAGACTGACGATATTTAGCGCTAATATCCCTCACCATTAGTCGCCAAGCAATTTCGCGGGAGCCTAGCAAATCTCGCCACATTTGTCTGCATAATCTTATGGGATATTTCAGACTACTTTCAGGTGTATAAACAAAATGAGGTAGCCGAGAATTAAGTCTGTGATATTGCTTCAAAACTTTTGACCCTTTCTTTACCAGTGCATTGGGCTGCTTTTCCTACTTCCAGTCACCTGGTGCAAATTGAGCATAGCGGTTGGTTAAATAACGATTAATTACCTTGTCAATAGAACTGAGAATTTTTCCAGCTGCTTTTGAGCCAAATTTACCAATGGGTAGTTGGCGGTATAGAGGATGAATAATCGTCATCTGTCGCCGCCATCCCAAACGGCTATACTTATTTTTAAAGTAATCATTTTCCGTAATCTTCCACTTGTCGCTTAGGTGTTTCAGACTTGCTATTTCCCAAGCATCGCTCCAACGCAGCATATAGTAATGTATGTCTGTCCACTCTAGTTGCGTCGCTGGTACATAAGTCATCAAAGATTTTGGTTCAAGGTAGATTGTACCACCAGCTTCCGTTACCAATATGCACAGATCAATGTGTTCTTTTGTGTTCAGAAGTTTTTCGTCTAACAAACCTATTTGCTCAAAAATTTCTGTGCGTACCATCATACAGTGAAACTCTGCTAAACCCGTTTTTTGCCGTTGTAACTGGGGATAAACATCTGCAACTTTTCGACCTTGTTTATAAATTTTTTCAATTATCCGCCGTTTTGTGGTTTCTCCTTTTGTTTGCACTGCAATAGCAGATTCTCCACCTGCACAATGTACTTCTGTGTGTAGTGGTAAATGTTGACAAATCAAGGGACTAACTACGGTTGCATTGGTTTCTTCAGCACATTCCATTAAAGGCTTCAACCACCCGGAAGTAACAACCACATCATTATCAATGAAAACTACGTATTTAGTGGTAACTTGACGTAGACCCATGTTTCTAGCGCAGTTTGGAGGAAGATAATAATTGGTGCGAATTATCTCAAATTGCTTTTCTTGCGCTTGTTTGGCTAAATAATCCCTGATGTGACGAGGAGAACCTCCGTCAACGTAAATTAACTTAAAGGGATACTTGGTATGCTCATAAATGCTTTCTAAGGATTCACGGGTGTAGCTAAAACGTTCCCGTGGTGAAACAATAATTGTAACCTCTGGGTTGGCGATCGCTTGTAAGTTCATGATTTTATCTCAATAATTACTATTAACTCTTGGAGTTAGGCTGTTGTACCTTGAAAACATAAATTATTCATGATTACCTGCTGATAAATCTCAACTAATCTATCATTTAACCTATTGAGGTCATAATGTGACTCTACATAAGTACAACCGGCTTTACCCATTGTTGACCAAATTTCTGGATGGGCTATGAGATAATTTAACTTTGACGCTATGGCGTTATAGTCTCGTTCTGGAACCAGAAAACCAGAAACACCATTTTCAACCAGTTCAGGAATACCACCATGATCAGTGGCGATCACTGGTAAGCCCATAACCATGGCTTCTTTTAAAGTATTAACTGGAGCATCCTGATTACCATCTTTCCCTGTCACACTGGGGGCTATAAAAATATGTGATTGTTCAAGAATTTCTACAATTTCTGGCTGGGTTTTCCAACCCAAAAGCCTAACTTTATCAGTAATATTCAATGAATCAATCAGCTTTTGCAGTTTTGGCTTTAATAAACCATCCCCAATGATATTGTACTCAATATTTGGGTAATAATTCGCCACTTTGGCAACAGCAAGAATAGCGTATTCAATACCTTTCTTTTCAATGAGACGGCCAGTTGTAGCAATCCGAATTTTACCATCAGCATAAGCCTGTCTGATTTTAAATGGAAACAAACTGCTATCTATTCCCGAACCATGAACAACCAGCTTTTGTGGATCACAACCTAGTTTGATAGCTTTTTTCTGGAAATATTCACAGTTGGCCAGAAAAAAATCTCCTTTAGCAAATAGTGAATCATAAATATGTTCTCCATTCTGCTCTACAAACCAACTGATATCATAACCTCTAAATGTAGTAATTAATTTACCTTTGATAGCACCAATTTCCCGCAAAATCATTCCTTCCAGTCCTAATATTCCGAATTGGCAATGAATAATATCATAAGGTTGAGCATCTAGTAGCCCGATCACTGAATATAACAACCGCATAGAAGCCGATCTTCTACCATATTTGAAAATGTTAAGCGATCGCAGCACAACCATAGGAGATTTTTGCCAATTTCTCAAGATTAATCCTATCCCCTTGAACAACCGCCACAAGTAATTTTTGGGAAGTTTAGGTGTATAGTATGTATGATTCAATAGGTGATACTTTTCTACATCTGGGTGAATTTTATAAGTATTCTCTGGCTGACTACCATAAATATCAACTTGATAGCCCCGGTCAATTAAACCAGTAATTTGATTGATAATAAAAGTTTCTGACACAACAGGAAAATCTCCCACTATGAAAGCAATTCTCATACTATTACCCTACAGCTTACTATCTATTTATTTACCTGATGTGGTGTAGTGAAAACAAATTTTTTTCCAGCTAGATATACTTGAAGATAAATTTTGTTATATAACAATCTGAATCAAAAAAACAACCTTTTTGAGAAGATACAAAAAAAACGTCAAAAACAGCTATAGATCAGAAAGTAAGTCGAAATAATTGGCATAGACATTTAACACTTTTGTCTATATTAAACAACTAAAAATTTTCAATATCTACCATAAGATATATTTAAATACTGAGAATATTTTTGTTGATGTACCCACAAGGCTAAGAAGCCGACTATATATATATTTCTACTCATTCATAATTTGGTTATTCAGTTCCCAACTAATTCAGCGCATCTATGGCTAAATCACCCAACCTCTCATCAAAAAATAAAACCTGTCTAAGATAAGATTAATACTAGTAGACTGTTACCCATAATTAAATATGTACCCATCCTTAACTGAAAAAATCCTCTCCCAACTACCAGGCGATGTTTTAAAAAGCTTACATCACAGCGATCGCCTGCTAACATCTATCACACAAAACACAGCACCAGTCACCACAGTAATTAAAGAAAGTCAAAATTCATTAAACCTTGTAGACTGGGATGTAGTTGTCTGTGGTGGTACTTTAGGGATTTTAATTGGTTGCGCCTTAGCCGTGAAGGGACGGCGAGTAGCGTTAATAGAAAGGGGAATTTTACGAGGAAGACAACAAGAGTGGAACATTTCCCGCCCAGAATTAGAAGTATTGCTGGAATTAAACTTGCTCACCACTCAAGAATTAGAACAAGCCATCACCACCAAATATAACCCTGCACGAGTCAGTTTTGCTGGTGGTAGAGAAATTTGGGTAGAAGATGTGTTAAATATTGGCGTAGATCCAGTTTATCTACTAGATAAATTAAAAAGCCGATTTCTTACGGACGGGGGAACGTTATTAGAAAATACACCCTTCACTGAAGCAGTAGTTCATCCAGACGGAGTGATAGTCAATAACCAATACAAAACTAGATTGTTAATCGACGCAATGGGACATTTTTCCCCCATCGCCCGCCAAGCACGCCAGGGAAAAAAACCAGATGCTTTGTGTTTAGTGGTGGGAAGTTGCGCCCAGGGTTTTCCCCCCAATACCACCGGCGACCTGTTATATTCATTCACACCCTTAGCAAATCAATGTCAGTACTTTTGGGAAGCCTTCCCAGCTAGGGATGGTAGAACCACCTACTTATTTACCTACATCGATGCAGAACCACAACGCCTAAGTTTACAAGCATTGTTTGAAGAATATCTGCGACTGCTACCAGAATATCAAGGCGTGGAATTAAATCAATTGCAGTTTCAACGGGCGCTATTTGGCTTTTTTCCCAGCTATCGCCAAAGCCCACTGAAAACTCCTTGGTATGGTGTTTTAACTGTGGGAGACAGCAGTGGTAGTCAATCTCCCTTGAGTTTTGGTGGCTTTGGGGCGATGTTACGTCATCTGAAGCGGTTAACATTTGCCATTGATGAAGCACTGCAAACCAATCAACTATCAGCAAATTCCCTAGACTGGATACAACCATTACAGCCCAATCTCACAGTTACTTGGTTATTTCAAAGGGCGATGAGTGTGGGTATAAATCAGCAAATCGCCCCAGAACAAATTAATCAACTACTCACAGTTGTATTTGAAGAAATGCAAAAACTGGGTACACCAGTGTTAAAACCATTTTTACAAGATGTCGTGCAATTTTCCCCCCTCACACAAACACTGTTAAAAACTGGCTTATCCCATCCGGGATTAATTGCTAAAATCATTCCCCAAGTAGGGTTAGGAACTTTGTTTAACTGGGTAGTACATTACAGTAATTTAGGTATTTACACCGCCTTATTTAAACTCACTCCCACTTTAGAAACATGGATCAAGAATCAACCCAGCAAAGAACAGTATTTTTGGCATCGTCTCATTGATGCTTGGAAATATGGTTCTGGAGCCGACTATTCTGATTAATCCTTACATAGCATAACTGTGTTGAATGCTTGTGCTAAATGCAAAAGTTCTTGAGTAGTTAAACCACCCTTTTTTTCTACTGATGCTTGTCGCACAGCATCCAAGACCAACTGGGTTGTTTGTGGATCAAGAAAAATGCCATGCTGTTCCAGTAGAGTAGATAATAAATGCCTACCAGAATGTTTACCTATCACTAACCGCCTCTCGCCCCCTACCTCTTCCGGTGGAAAAGGTTCATAAGTTCGGGGGTCTTTCAGTATACCATGAGCATGGATACCTGATTCGTGAGCAAAACTGTTTTCACCTACAATTGCTTTACCAGGATGAAGATTATACCCTGATGCTGTCGCCACCAACCGGGATATTTCTACTAACCGAGAAGTATCAATACCTAAGTTAGTATTATAGATGCGTTTGAGAGCCATCACCACTTCTTCTAAAGCAGCATTTCCCGCCCTTTCACCTAAACCATTCACCGTTGTATTAACTGATAAAGAACCCGCTTTGATCCCGGCTAAACTGTTAGCAGTTGCTAAACCAAAATCATTGTGGGTGTGCATTTCCACCGGGATTGATAATGCCGTTACTAATTGTTTAACTTGTGTGTAAGTAGTGAAAGGGTCGAGAATCCCCACAGTGTCACAAAAGCGAAATCGTGAAGCACCACGTTCTTGAGCATAAAGAGCTACATCTAACAGAAATTTCTCCTCCGCTCTGGAAGAATCTTCTGCACCTACGGAAACAAATAATCCATGATCAAGGGCAAAGTTAATACTATCTCCCAGCTTGTCTAAAACCACCTGCCATTTTCCCTGAAATTTGGCGTTAATTTGAATTGCAGATACAGGAATAGATATATGCACTCGCCGCAAACCACAATCTATGCAAGCCTGAATATCTGAAATTACCGCCCGGTTCCAACCCAGCAGGTCAGCTTGTAAACCCAAGTTAACAATTCTGGCTATGGCGTATTGTTCTGCTTTACCCATGGCCGGAACCCCCACTTCTAGCTCATGAACTCCCATAGCGTCCAATAATTGAGCGATCGCTATTTTTTCCTCTAAGTTAAAAGCTACCCCAGCAGCTTGCTCACCATCTCGCAAGGTTGTGTCATTGATGACAATTTGAGTCATGTTTGTAATTCCTCGATCACCACAGTTAATATACACAATTTTTTAAAAGTATATAAGGCGTACATAAAGCGCATATTAATTTTTATTACAATATTATTCACACTATTCATGCTGAAGTCCAGCCTCTACAAGGGTTTAAAAATTTAATTTTTTCTTAAATTTGTAAATTATATAACAGATGCTATATTTTCGAGGTGGGTAATTAAAACCCTGAAAATAACTTGAAAGTAACTTAAAGGTAAGTAAAATGGACGAAATCACTCTTGTACCAGTTACCGGAGCGGCCGCAGACGCGCAGAAAAAGGAGTACGCAATTACCCTGCGTTTTGAAAACAAAGGAATTACAGAGAAATATTCCATTAAAACAAAACCCTCCGCCAAATCTGAATTGGTACGTTTTTCTGAGAAATCAATTCTCCAAAATCTATCTGTCCGCGAAGTGGTAACCGGATTGGATCATGCCGCAGATTTGATGTTTCTTGCATACAATGCCTTAGCTAAAAGAGCGCTTCAAGCAACTGTATCTGGATTACAAAAATCCCTGTTGGATGCCACCTTGGAAGCCACCGTCACCATGGGGGTTTTTAAAACTAAATCTGCTGCCATTGCTGACGATGCCTTTAATGCTTGTACCTGGATGATCAAAGGTAAGGAGAGCCTAGCTCTCAAACAACTACAACGTTGTGGAGATACTGCAACACAGATGGCTGATGAAGCAGAAAAATTAGCAGCTCGTTTTCAGAAGATTGTTGATGCTTCCCAGAAAGCAGCTGAAGCAGCGATTGAAGAAAAAGTATCCGATCAAAATACCAAGAAAAAACTACAGGAAAAATTGAATCAAATCAAAGTTTTTCAGGCCAAAACTCAAGAGTTACAGAAGAATATTGAAGCCGACCTGAAGAATGCACAAAAAGAATACGAAGAAGCCAGAGAGCGGGAAAAAGTTGAAGGAGAGCGAGCGTTTATTACCGGAATAGTTGGAGCAACTGTCGGCGCTTTAGCTGCAGGTGTTGGTTCAGTAGCTCAAGCTGTCATCGCCATTCAATCTCCCGTCGGACTACCAGGAGGATATGTTCCACCCAGTCAAGCAGGTGGTAATCAACCCAGCACTCAAGCACCCTCTCCAGAAGCGCAGCAGAAAAAAGAAAATCTGAGCCAGCAGTTGCGGGAAAAAGAAGAAGCAAGAAGCGCCATTAACGAGGAAAAGAGGGAGAATGACGCCAAGCTCGAAAAAGCTGAAAAAATTATCAAAGATCCCGCAGCCCCAGCACAGCTTAAAGCAGACGCAGAAAAAGACAAAGCCGATGCTGAAGCCAAACGTGCCGATATTGAGAAAAGACTCAAAGGAGCAGAAGAAGCTGTCAAGACTCTTTTATCAGGCTTAAGTGATGTTTCCAAACAACTGCAACAAATATCAAGCCAGTCATACTCAGCTGCTGAAACTGCATCCAAACAGAAAATGGCATACTACGAACATAGAAATCAGTTGGCAGCAGAAAACCGCGAAGCCTTAGCCAGTCTTGCACAATATGTGGTAGAACTCAAATACACCAACGAAGAAACTAATAATATAGAAATGGCAATCAAGAGTTTGGAATTCGCCATCCAAGCTCTCCAAGGAGTGGTATCCGCATTGAGTCAAACAACCAAGTTTTGGCGACACATGGAGAGATACTGTAGAGAAGAATTGGGAAGTAACAACTTTACAGATGACCTTCGCTTCATGATACAATACTTCACCCTAGAAGAGCGGCAAGATCATTACTCTAGCGAAGAATTTATCAAACCCGCATTGGTTAATATTGCCCAATGGGTGGCGCTAAATAGTGTCTGTAGTCAATATTTAGAAGCAGTCAATGAAGTATACGGGAAAGTCAATAAAAACCACGGAAATCCCCCATCAGACGATCAAGCGGCAGCCCAGGTAGCTAAATTAGCCCAAGCAGTTTTGACATCTGCGGAAAAAGAACAGGCAGCTATAGATGATGAAATCAACTCTTTTCGCCATCAGATGCAGACTATAACTGTTCAGGCCCAAACCGTCCGTTAAAGTCCAGTTAGTAGATTCTCCTTGATACTTTTTGACCATATAGATGGTTGTTATAACCATCTATATTCCCTTCATCTACAAGTAATACAGTAAGTAACTACACATCCATGAAAGTCAGCTTTTTTAACCATCAACGCCTAGTCAGTCCAGCCAAGTTTGTGTGCAAAACTTTAATAATTTTAATTCTGTCCCTACTGCTAATTGCTCCCACCCCAGCATGGGCATTGGACTATAATGGCACACTACAGTCCTATGTATCTAAGGTTAAAGTAGAATTAGCTGGAGTAGTGACATCAATTCAAAAACTACCCAGTCTGTCTTACAATAATGGTAAAACCGCACTGGCAGAGATAGACAATAAATTAGAAAAAATTAAAAACGATGCCGGCAAAGATGCTACATATTTCCAGAAATTGAGTGTTCAAGCACAGCAAGAATCTAATCAACTTATTGATTTCATCAATAAGTTATATGCTTCCCAAAATGCCTTAGAAAAAGAAATCCAAATGAATGAAGCCGAACTTAAAAAAGTCGAAAGTCGAAGGTCACCGTTAAAAATATTCGTTGAAATCGAGGAACCGCGAGTAATCCAAGGTCCCCCTCAGTTAGGAGGATTCGCTCAGGCAGCAGTCGCGAAACCAATAATAATACAAGAAAACGAATTTCTTCCAGTTGGATATTATGAGCAGTTTCTGAAAAAAAGTAAGTCTGAGCGATTATTACTCGAATCTAGACTAAAACCCTTAGAAGAAAAGAGAGCTAAATTAGAAAGGGAGAATCAAACCCTGTCTGAGGGAATAGTATTAACCAATAAAATATCCAAACTCTGTGATCAGTTAGAAAAACGCATTAACCTGGCAACACAGAAATTTGGGAATGTCAAAGAGTATGCAGATGCTCTTAACTCCTTCAGTGACCCTGATGTATTAACTGAAATCACAGAACTAAATACATCGCTGGCAAAGTTGACTGAAAACTTAGCCATTCCTGCTTAGAACAGTAATTTACCCATCACCAATCAATTAACGGAGTAAGTAACATGACTGCCATAAAAATAGTTAAACACAATTCAGCAGAAGGATCAATCACACTTTCTATAAATGGTCAAGAAGAGTTATATTCTGTCAAAAATTCTCCCGGCAATCACAGTCAATTAGTCCGGGAATCTCGCCAGGATATTTTAGGCAAATTGTGCATTGATGCTTTGGTGTCCAACTTGCAAAATGCCGCAGACTTAATGTTTCTGGCATACAATGCCTTGGCGGGTACAGCTGTTCAATCCAAAGTGTCCGCACTGCAAAAATCACTGCTAGATGTTTCTGGTGATTGCATGAACACACTAGATATTTTCGGACGGCGGGGTCAAGAAGTGGCCGCAACTCTCATCAAGATATACAACTTGCTATTGCAAGGTAAAGACAGGTTAGCCATAATTCAATTCAAATATTGTGGCAGGATTGCCAGAGATATGGCCAATGAATCCGGGCAATTAGCAGAGCGCATCGCCGTCCTTGGTAGTGAATCAGAACTGGTCAATCAAGATGCTATTAATCTTATAGCCATGAGTCAAAGCGAAAAAGCGGAGATGACTAAAAAGCTGAATCAACTGAAGGCAGAACAAGCAGCAGCCGAAGTCCGTCGCCGGGGACTTGCAGACGAGATGGAAAAGCTAACTAGAGAATATTATGACAGTGTGGAAAAACTAAAAGACGGTTGGTTTGTTGGTGCTATTAAAACTGTTGCTAGTGCTGTATGTGGAGTTAGAGACCACAATAAAGAGGCTTTGCGAGAAACTCATGAAACCTACAACAGAAAATCTCAAGAGTGCAATCAGTCAATACTTGATAATTTGACGAAGCTGCAAGGATATGCAGCCGACATCATGAAAGCCCAAAGCGGTTTATCTGAAGCAGCAAAAGCTGTGGAAACTTTCCATTACGCCCGTCGCGCTCTTGCCGCTATTGGGTCAACATTAAGTGAAGCAACACTCTTCTGGCGTAGCATCCAAACATATTGTGAGCAACTGGAAAAATCAAGCTCCTCCAATGCTGTTCATGATTATCAAGGAGAATTTACGCCAGAAGAGCTAATTGAGCAATACTCTAGTCCAGAATTTATTGTAATGTTTGTCAAAAACTTATCCCAATGGGTGGCTCTAGATAACGTATGTCAAGAATATTACGTAGCAGCAAGAAATACATACAATAAAGTATCAGCTAACATTGCTGCATCACCTTCTATCTTCACAGCCAAGGAACAAACACCCCGGTTAGCTAAACAAATTTTCGATTCTCTTGACCAGCAGAAGAAAGCTTTGGAAGAGGCGGCAGAAAAAGACAGAAGATGGGGTAATTATTTAACCATGTTGAATGCCAAATCCTAGCTATAAGTTGTTAAAATAGCGAATTTTAACTGAATTTGGGACATTAGCGGACATTTTGCTCGCACTATTATAGCATTTCTTAAACACGTAAGATTGTAGTGCGAGCATACTTAGACTGCGCTCAATACAAGTCCTGCTCGCTGTTTAATATATCTTGTATCTTGCTGGATAAGGATGTACCTCACTTAGGGAAAATTCGCTATATTGCCATGGAAATTACCAGTCATTAAAACCAACAGATAGAACATGAACATCAAACCTTTTACCCAGAAGAACATACTAAGTTCAATCCAGGTGGCGTGCAAAACTTTAATAATTTTAATTCTGTCCCTACTGCTAATTGCTCCCACCCCAGCGTGGGCATTGGACTATAATGGCACACTACAGTCCTATGTATCTAAGGTTAAAGTAGAATTAGATGGGGTAGTGACATCAATTCAAAAACTACCCAGTCTGTCTTACGACAATGGTAAAACCGCACTGGCAGACATAGACAATAAATTAGA
>NZ_JANQDH010000074.1 GCF_029891735.1 Chrysosporum bergii ANA360D | reverse complement strand
ATTTTGGATTCTATTGATATGCTGTGTGCTGTCAGTGTTGTTGGTTGTGCCATTTGCTCTGCCTTCTGAGGGGCATCATCAAACATTTTTGCGACTAGGTAATCATGCAATGAATCAAGTGTTGGGCAATTAAAGAGCAGAGTGGCTGGCAGAGGGCGTTCTAAACTACGTATCAAGTGATTCCGAAATTCAACCGCCATCAAAGAGTCTAGTCCCATATTCATCAATCCCTGATAGGGATCAATTTTTTGATTAGATGCCAAACCGAGAACTCTGATCGCAGTTTTTTGAAGATGTTCCATCAAAAGGGCATCCCGGTCTTTCTCTGAGAGTGTTTGAAGCTGTTGCCGCAGACTGACTTCCTCTGAGGTGCTGCCTGCTGTTTGCCGCAATTTGGCTTCTTTTTCGTTACGCAAGTGGTGTGTAAAATATTCATAGAATGGCATATTCACGCCATCATGGGATAGATATTCAGCCCAATTGGTCGGTTGTACAGCAACTTGGGGGATTGTATGCTGATTAAGTTTTTGAATAAGTTGGACGAGAATATGCCTCCCTTGCTTTGGAGAAATTGCCGCGATTCCCCGTTGTTCCCATGATAAATTGGCTGCCATGCCGACTTCTGCCCAAGCCCCCCAGTTGATACTCAAGCTATTAGAT
>NZ_JANQDH010000073.1 GCF_029891735.1 Chrysosporum bergii ANA360D | reverse complement strand
TGGAAACCTTGGAAGAATAATAGAAAACGGAAGATGGCAGCCACACCAAAGCTGGGAGCAAAGAACCAGCTAGACTGTCCCAAGGGGTACATCAGGAATACGCTGACAAATACCGCGATGGGCGCAGAAAAGGCGAGGGCGTTATAAGGACGGATGGCTACTAGACGGGCAATTTCAAATTGGCGCAACATAAAGCCAATTAATCCAAAAGCTCCGTGTAGGGCTACGAATGACCACAAGCCACCCAATTGGAACCAACGGGTGAGGTCTCCTTGTGCTTCTGGTCCCCAGAGTAACAACAGGGAGTGTCCCATGCTGTCTCCAGGACTAGATACTGCTACTGTTAGGAAGTTACAGCCTTCTAAGTAGGATGAAGCTAATCCGTGGGTGTACCAAGAGGTAACGAAGGTGGTACCGGTTAGCCAACCGCCTAATGCTAGGTAAGCGCAGGGGAATAAAAGAACCCCTGACCAGCCTACGAATACAAAGCGATCGCGCTTTAACCAGTCGTCTAGTACGTCAAACCACCCTCTTGTACTGGGGGCGCGTCCAACTGCGATGGTCATTGAACTAAAATCCTCTTTTACTAAAATTGCAACGTTTTTTAAGCAACGCCGTCGGCAATTGTCCCGACATAATGCGACTGCAAGGAGGAATTAACGTTTTTTTCAGCATCTGGTGCAGCCCAAAAGCTTCTGAGAACCTGAGAAGTTACCGTCTTGACGAGGGGGATTTCTCAGAGTTACTTCATTACACCTACCTTTGGCTTATGGTTTAGCCTCTGGTAGCTTAATGATTCTTAACTTATCACATTATTTTGGATTTTAGCCTAGTGGGCTAGAGTAAATTAGGTATTTAACACCAACCTACTACTTATTATAAATATCATAATTTTAACAATCTGACACAATTTTTCTCAGAAATCTGAAAAATTTGATCCCTTAACTTGCAAGACCAGCCCCGGAAATGGCAAACTTGAATAGCGAAGAACTCACAGGCCAAGGTAGTTCAATGACGGCATCAACAACAATTAACAAAGGCGATTCCCCCCATGGCGATCGCCAGTATTCCCTTACCCTGCATCAAAATGTGTTGGGTTCTCGTCGGTTCAGCAACTACTGGTGGGCAACTATCGTTACATTGGGAGCCACAGGCTTTTTGTTGGCAGGGATATCAAGTTACTTGCAGGTAAATCTACTCATAGTTACTGATCCAACTCAACTGATCTTTGTACCCCAAGGATTGGTTATGGGATTATATGGCAGTGCGGGCTTACTTTTAGCCTTATATCTATGGCTGGTTATTTTGTGGGATGTAGGAGGAGGCTACAATGATTTCAATCAGGAAACTGGTGGGATAAAAATCTTTCGTTGGGGATTTCCCGGCAAAAATCGCCGCATTGAAATTGACTGTCAGATTCCTGACGTGCGGTCTGTGCGCATAGAGATTAAAGAAGGTCTCAACCCTCGTCGTGCGCTGTACCTACGGGTGAAGGGTCGGCGAGATATTCCTTTAACAAGGGTAGGTCAACCGTTATCTCTAGCAGAGTTAGAAACTACAGGAGCAGAACTAGCCCGCTTTTTGGGAGTACCATTGGAAGGACTCTAAGAAATTCAAATAATAGATACTCTGGTTGAGTCATTAATTGACTATGCGGTTAAAAGTTTCACAATTTCTAGTTGCGTTTTTGATAGTCAGCGCTTTGATGTTGGGAGGATGTTCAACACAGAATGTTACTTCTAACTCAGCAGTAGCTGAGACACAATCTGTATCCGAAACCATAAGTAAGAATATTCCAGGAATGAAAAATTTACCACGCCTCGAAGGTAAAGCCACTGTGGTGATGACTGTTAACGGTTCCCCCATTACTATTGAGGTGGACGGCACTAATGCACCCATTACAGCTGGCAATTTTGTAGATTTAGTCCAAAAAGGTGTGTACGATGGGTTAGCTTTCCATAGAGTTGAGCGCAACCCCCAACCTTTTGTAGTTCAAGGGGGCGATCCCCAAGGCAAAAACCCGAACTTCCCAGCTAATAGACTGGGAACAGGCGGTTACGTTGATCCAAAAACGGGGTCAGAACGTCGGATACCCTTAGAAATTAAGCCCAAAGGCGAGGCAAGCCCAGTTTATAGCAAAACAATTACCCAAACACCTGAGTTGCAACATAAACAGGGGGCAATAGCAATGGCGCGATCGCAATCGCCGGATTCTGCTTCCTCTCAGTTTTACTTTGCTCTGGCAGATTTAGGTTTTTTGGATGGTAACTACGCTGTGTTTGGCTATGTTACCGAGGGCTTTGATGTGGTTAACAAAATTCAGAAAGGCGATCGCATTGAATCGGCTAAGGTAACTCAAGGCGCAGAAAATCTTAAACCCGGGGAAGTTTAGATTTTAGATTTGGGATTTGGGATTTTACTGTAGTCTAAAATACTATGCCCTTACCTGATTCTGGAAATGGTTGTTGTCACTGGTATTGGTTTAGTCTCTGCCTTGGGAAGCAGCTTAGAAGATAGCTGGCAAAAGTTAATCGCAGGTAAATCTGGTATTCAATGGCATCAACCATTTTCCGAACTGGAACCATATCCTCTGGGTTTGATTGGTGAACAACCTGCTGAATTAAAAACTTTGACTGATTTGGTTGTCGATGCTGCATTAAAAGACGCTGGATTAGTTCCACCTTTACCTGATTGTGCTGTGGTGATTGGATCAAGCCGCAGTCATCAGGGTTCCTGGGAGTTGCTGGCGCGGCAAATATATGGAAATGATATCCACCAAACAGCTTTTAATAGTAACAGAGTATTAATAGAAAATTGGTTAGATTTTTTACCTCATATGAACGCCATGGCGGCGGCTCGCCAAATCGGTGCATCTGGCATAGTTTTAGCACCCATGGCCGCTTGTGCTACAGGTATTTGGACCCTTGCTCAAGCCGCTTTACTAATTGAAACTGGGCAATGTCAACGAGCGATCGCGGGTGCTGTAGAAGCCCCAATTACACCCCTCACCTTGTCAGGGTTTCAACAAATGGGCGCTTTGGCAAAAACAGGGGCTTATCCCTTTGACTTACACCGACAAGGATTGGTATTAGGTGAAGGTGGGGCAGCGTTTATTTTAGAATCGCCACAATTAGCAAAACAGCGTCAAGCTAAAATTTATGGCAATATTCTTGGTTTTGGCTTGACAACAGATGCTTATCATGGTAATAAACCAGAATCTACAGGAAAAACTGCGATCGCTGCTGTTCAGCAATGTCTAAAACGAAGTTTACTCACACCAGCTGATATTGATTACATTCATACTCATGGTACAGCTACACAGCTAAATGATGAGTTAGAGAACAAAATTATACAAAATATATTTTCCCATCCAGTGCCAGTCAGTTCTACTAAAGGCTCTACAGGTCACACTCTAGGAGCATCTGGAGCTTTAGGTGTAGCATTTTCACTCTTAGCAATGCAAAGAAACACACTCCCCCCGTGCGTAGGATTACAAACCCCTGGGTTTGATTTAAATCTAGTCATGGCAGCACGTGAGACTCAAGTGCAAAACGTGTTATGTTTCAGCTTTGGCTTTGGTGGTCAAAACGCCGTTATTGCTATGAGTAATAAGCCTATCTCTACAAATAACTTTTTCAGCAAATCCTAAAAAATGATCATCATGACCAAAACCTAGATAGTCAAAAACATATATGATAGGAAAGTAGACAAAACTTAAAAAAAATTATCAAATGCTGATTGACTTCCCAGGTTTGACCAAAGTCAAGAACTCAGTGCAAAAAAAAATTTTCTTGGGTCATGAACCCAGCACCGAGTTAGTTGCAATTGTGACCGTCTACTTTGTCAAAGGAATTTTAGGGTTAGCCCGTCTGTCCATCAGCTTTTTTCTTAAAGATGAATTGTTGTTGAGTCCGGCGGAAGTTTCGACTCTTTTTGGAATTGCCACCCTACCTTGGATTATCAAGCCAGTATTTGGCTTTATTTCCGATGGTTTACCCATATTCGGCTACCGTCGCCGTCCGTATTTAATAATATCTGGAATTTTAGGAGCCATTTCTTGGATCAGTCTGGCGACTATAGTTCACAGTGGCTGGTCAGCAACCTTGGCCATCGCCCTTGGTTGTCTTTCCGTTGCTGCCAGTGATGTTATAGTTGATTCATTAGTTGTGGAGAGAGCAAGAGTAGAGTCCCAAGCAACAGTTGGTTCACTACAATCTCTGTGCTGGGGTGCTTCCGCCTTTGGAGGTTTACTCACTGCTTACTTAAGCGGAATGCTGCTAGAATATTTCACAACACATACAGTATTTTTAATTACCTCCTTATTTCCGCTCATAGTTTCTGCAATAGCTTGGTTAATAGCCGAAACCCCCATTGACAAAAATGCCACAGATACTCAGAGCAACAATTCTCTCAGTATTAAGCAGCAACTGCAGCAACTGCGCCAAGCAATAAGCCAAAAGGCAATTTGGCTACCTACAGTTTTTGTATTTATCTGGCTAGCCACCCCAACAGCTGAGTCAGCCTTTTTCTTCTTCAGCACCAACGAACTACATTTTCAACCAGAATTTTTAGGCTGGGTAAGACTGGTAGTAAATGCTGCTTCTTTACTTGGCGTTTTGATTTTTCAACGCTACCTCAAAAGTGTTTCATTTCGCAAGATTTTCGCTTGGAGTACAGTTCTTTCATCAGCCTTGGGAATGACAATGCTGCTGCTGGTCACACACACTAACCGAGTTTTGGGTATAGATGACCACTGGTTTAGTTTGGGTGATAGTCTCATCCTCACTGTCATGGGGCAAATAGCCTATATGCCAGTGTTGGTATTAGCAGCGAGATTGTGTCCCCCAGGAATAGAAGCCACATTATTTGCCTTACTAATGTCCGTTTCCAACTTGGCAGGAATACTTTCCTATCAATTCGGAGGTATTCTCATGCGTTGGCTGGGTATCACCGAAAATAATTTTGACCTGATGTGGCTATTAGTCATTATTACGAACCTCAGCACACTATTACCACTACCCTTTATTAATTGGTTACCCGCCAACGACCCAGAAACTGAGTCACAGACATTACAGCCTGTTGCGGTCACCAATGGAGAATAAGCATTTTTACTTAATTTAATGCCAGATTCAGAATTAACTGAGTCAAAAATTACCCAATAACTTAAAACTAAATCAGCAAATGCAAACTCTAAAAACTGAAAAATCTTACACTCGTGGCGATTGGCAGGGAGGGTATAAATCCCTTACCGAAGAATTTGATTATGAGATTGATAATGTAGAAGGAGAAATTCCCCCAGAATTACAAGGTACATTATTTAGAAATGGCCCCGGTTTACTGGATGTAAACGGACAGTATATTCATCACCCCTTTGATGGTGATGGTATGATTAGCCGCATCAGCTTTGTCAATGGTCGCGCCCATTTCCGTAACCGGTTTGTCCGTACTGAAGGGTATTTAGCAGAACAGCAAGCGGGAAAAATTCTTTATCGAGGTGTCTTTGGTACGCAAAAACCAGGCGGTTGGTTAGCTAATATTTTCGACTTCAAACTTAAAAACATTGCCAATACCAACGTTATATATTGGGGTGGTAAACTGTTAGCACTATGGGAAGCGGCGGAACCCCATCATCTTGATCCCCATACATTGGCAACTTTAGGTAAAGAATATTTTAACGGTGTTTTATCCACAGGTGAAGCTTTCGGCGCACATCCCCGCATTGACCCTAGTTGTGAGCAAGACAGTGGCGCACCTTGTCTAGTAAATTTCTCCATTAAACCGGGACTATCAACCACAATTACTATTTTTGAAATCAACCCAGACGGCAAAGTTGTCAGACAACACGCTCACAGTGTTCCGGGTTTCTGTTTCATTCACGATTTTGTAATTACTCCCCACTACTGTATCTTTTTTCAAAATCCTGTTACTTTTAATCCTATACCCTTTGCTTTGGGAATACGTGCAGCTGGAGAATGTATTAAGTTTCAGCCAAATCAACCCACTCGGATGATAGTTATTCCTCGTCAATTTCCAGCAGGGGAAACAAAGGTAAAAATTTTAGAAACTCAGTCTGGCTTTGTTTTCCACCATGCTAACGCCTTTGAATTAGGTGATGAAATTGTGATTGACTCCATTTGTTACGAATCATTGCCAGAAGTTGAGCCAGAAAGTGATTTCCGAGAAGTAAACTTTGAAGCAATTTCACCCGGTCAATTATGTCGATTTCATCTCAATCTTCAGGATAGCACAGTTCGACAAGAGATGATTTCTAGTCGGTGTTGTGAATTTCCTAGCATAAATCCTGAAGTCGTGGGACGACCTTATCAATATTTATACTTGTGTGCGGCTGATCAGCCAACAGGTAACGCGCCATTGCAAGCATTACTAAAAATTGATTTAAAGTCTGGAGAAAAACAAGTTTGGAGTGCTGCACCCCGTGGTTTTATGAGTGAGCCGATTTTTGTTACCCGTCCAGGTGCTAAAAAAGAAGATGATGGCTGGGTGTTAGCCTTGGTTTATGATGCTGCCCATCATCGCTCAGACTTAGTGATATTGGATGCCAGTAATATTAATCAAGGTGCCATTGCTAGACTACATCTCCGTCATCATATTCCCTATGGTCTGCATGGCAGCTTCACCTATAGGGTTTTTGATGAACAATAAACATTCTCTGAGTTTTGTTTATGTCGATATTTATATTTATCTAGAGGGCTAAAGTGCAATTTTTCCATTAGAATGGAATACTAATTACAGAATTTACGTGTTAACTTAGCTATCGTCTGAGGTTTGACCGTGACCGTGCGCTTGCCATCCCTAACTAGTCCCTCACAAACCGAAAATCACAATCAGTCTGGTGTTACTAAATCGCCGGTGGTTGCGCCCAAGCGTGCAACTGGTGGTTTTGCTCTGCTTGACAGTCTGCTGCGCCATGAAGTTGAATATATTTTTGGTTATCCAGGCGGGGCAATCCTGCCCATTTACGATGATCTATATAAAGTAGAGGCAACCGGCTCAATTAAACATATTCTAGTTCGCCATGAACAAGGTGCCGCCCACGCCGCTGATGGCTATGCCCGCGCCACTGGGAAGGTGGGGGTATGCTTTGGTACTTCTGGACCAGGGGCAACAAACTTAGTCACAGGTATTGCCACAGCCTACATGGACTCGATTCCCATGATTGTGGTGACAGGACAAGTGCCACGGGCATCAATCGGCACAGATGCGTTTCAAGAAACTGATATTTACGGAATAACCCTACCCATAGTTAAACATTCCTATTTAGTGCGGGATGCCAAAGACATGGCGCGCATTGTGGCTGAAGCCTTCCACATCGCCAGCACCGGCAGACCAGGCCCGGTTTTGATTGATGTGCCCAAAGATGTGGCTTTGGAAGAATGTGATTATGTACCCGTAGAACCGGGAAAAATAAAATTACGCGGCTATCGTCCCACGGTTAAGGGTAATCCCCGCCAAATTAACGCAGCAATTCAGTTAATTCGCAATAGCCACCGTCCCCTATTGTATGTGGGTGGAGGGGCGATCGCCTCTGATGCCCATGCAGAAATTAAAGCCCTGGCGGAGTTATTTAATATCCCCGTAACTACAACATTGATGGGGATCGGTGCATTTGACGAACATCATCCCCTATCTGTGGGAATGTTGGGAATGCACGGTACAGCTTATGCTAACTTTGCAGTGACAGATTGCGACTTGTTAATCTGCATCGGGGCAAGATTTGACGATCGCGTAACTGGTAAATTAGATCAGTTCGCCTCCCACGCCAAAGTAATTCACATTGATATAGACCCGGCAGAAGTTGGTAAAAATAGAGTTCCAGAAGTCCCCATCGTTGGCGATGTGCGAAATGTTTTAATTGATTTATTGCGTCGCTGTGAAGAAGCAGGGATCAAGAACATCCCACACAAAAATCAAGAGTGGTTAAATTTAATTAACCGTTGGCGGCAAGACTACCCCCTCATAGTACCTCACCACCTAGACAGCATTTCACCCCAAGAGGTAATTGTAGAAATTGGTCATCAAGCCCCCCACGCCTTCTACACCACAGACGTAGGTCAACATCAAATGTGGGCAGCCCAATTCCTCAAAAATGGACCTAGACGCTGGATTTCTAGTGCTGGTTTGGGAACTATGGGTTTTGGTGTACCTGCGGCTATGGGTGCAAAAGTAGCTTTCCCTGATGAAGAAGTGATTTGTATCAGTGGTGATGCTAGTTTCCAGATGTGTTTGCAAGAACTGGGAACAATAGCACAGTATGGCATTAATGTCAAGACTGTAATTTTAAACAACGGCTGGCAAGGTATGGTGCGCCAGTGGCAACAAGCCTTTTATGGAGAGCGTTACTCATGCTCAAATATGGAAGTAGGAATGCCAGACATTGAACATCTGACCAAAGCCTATGGCATTAAAGGCATGGTAATCCGCGATCGCCATCAATTAAAAGATGGAATTGCCGAAATGTTAGCCCATAACGGGCCAGTAGTAGTTGATGTTCGAGTTACCAAAGACGAAAATTGTTACCCCATGGTAGCCCCTGGTAAAAGCAACGCTCAAATGATTGGTTTACCCATGCAGCCCCCCAAAGCCGCAGTAGAACCAACTTCTTGTAGCCATTGCGGCACAACCAACCCTCCCAGCCACCAATTTTGCTCAGAATGTGGAACTAAATTGTAAAAATAGGTTGACCATCTGTTAAACCTAACTAAACTTATACGCAGGGGAACTGACTCTCTGCGTTTTTGTCATATAAAATACCTCTCCAACTCTTACTCTCAGACCCTGGAGCGCCTCTGGGTGCAACAAATTCAAACAATCAGCAACGCCAAAATTTATATTGAAAATGTTTAAAACAATCAGCATTAGCTTGGTGTTCTTATCACTAAGTACCCAGATCACCATCACCCAGCAAATAGCCAAAGCAACCACCACCCAAAAAATTTGTCCCGCCCAACTCCAACTAGCTGTAGAAAACATAACCAACAGCCCTGAATTTAATCGAGTGCGTTGGGGAATTTTAGTTAAAAATCTAGCTTCTCAACAAACCCTTTATGATCAAGATGCAGAAAAATACTTTCAACCCGCTTCTAATACTAAATTACTAACAACTGCCGCAGCCTTACAGCAACTAGGGGCAAACTTTCGCATTCGCACTTCTGTTTATCAAGATCAAAATGGGGTTGTGCGTGTAGTTGGTAGAGGAGATCCCAGCTTAAAGCTTCCTCAACTGCAAGAATTAGCTCAACAACTACGCCAGCAGGGTATCAGTCAAATTAACGAATTAGTAGGGGATGATAGTTATTTTCAAGGACAAACTGTTCACCCCAGTTGGGAGTGGGAAGACCTACAAGCTGATTATGGCGCACCAGTCAACAGTTTAATAGTCAATGAAAACGCCTCTGTATTGACGGTTTCCCCCCAAACTCTAGGAAAACCATTACAAATCAAATGGGATCAACCATTTGAAGCATATCAATGGCGAGTAGAAAATAATTCTGTAACTACCCTTAAAGATCAATCAGGATTCCTGACCATTACTCGCGACTTAAAAAGTCCAGTGTTGCGGATTAAAGGGCAAATGGCAGTAAATTCACAGCCTAACATCAGGGCTATAGCTGTGTTTGACCCGACTCAAAACTTTTTGCGCCACTTTCGTCAAGTTTTAGTTCAAGCAGGAATTGCTGTCAAAGATATATCTAACAGTACTGGTGAAAACAACCAACAAGAGCTAGCAGCAGTTGAATCACCACCATTATCTCAATTATTAATGGAAACAAATATTAATAGTAATAATTTGTATGCTGAAGCTTTGCTAAGAGCTTTAGGTATTCAACAACCAGTAAAAAATCATCAAACTACAGCCGATGCAGGTTTAGAAGTTGTCAAGAACGCCTTAACCACATTAGGAGTAGATCCCAGCAGTTATATATTAGTAGATGGTTCCGGGTTATCTCGCAAAAATTTAATCAGCCCCCAAGCCTTAGTGCAAACTTTAGCAGCTATGGCAAAATCACCACAAGCAGAAATTTTTCGCGCCTCTTTACCTGTTGCAGGTGTCAACGGTACTTTAAAAAATCGCTTGCGTAACACTCCAGCTACAGGAATCGTTCAGGCTAAAACAGGAACAATGACGGGTGTAGTTTCTTTATCAGGATATGTCAACCCGCCTGATTATCAGCCTTTAGCTTTTAGTATAATAGTCAATCATTCCAAACAACCCGCTAGAGTTGTCCGCCAATCAATAGATGAAATCGTGGTTTTATTAACACAACTACAGAGTTGTTAATATTTACTCAAAAATTATACATACTCGGTGGTGGTGAGTCTCTGCAAATTAAAAACTCTCGCACCTCCACCCCATCCCAAATAAACAAACACCGCAAAAGCCCAGCAATCAAAGCCGATAAAACATGAGTACATATTTAATATTAAATATATAAGAATATAAGCGTCATATAAAATATAAACTGAAAATCTAAATAGGGCTGACTAAATCAAGGTTTCACCAAGATAAATCATCAAAACCCTGTTCCCCGTTCTCTGTTCCCTATGAATAAAACCTTTGCAACCATTGACGGGAATGAAGCTGTAGCCCGTGTTGCCTACAAATTAAATGAAGTCATTGCCATATATCCCATCACCCCCTCTTCAGCCATGGGTGAGTGGGCAGATACTTGGTCAGCAGCACATCACCCCAACCTCTGGAATACTATCCCCAGTGTGGTGCAGATGCAAAGTGAAGGAGGTGCAGCTGGGGCGGTGCATGGGGCATTACAAACGGGTTCCCTGAGTACCACTTTCACGGCTTCCCAGGGATTATTACTCATGATACCCAATCTCTACAAAATCGCCGGCGAATTGACTAGTACTGTGGTTCATGTGGCCGCCCGTTCCCTGGCTACCCACGCTTTATCAATTTTCGGTGATCATAGCGATGTCATGGCATCCCGCGCCACAGGCTTTGCTTTGTTGTGTTCCGCTTCTGTGCAAGAAAGCCATGATTTTACACTCATTGCCCAAGGGGCTACCTTAGAAAGCCGTGTATCATTTATGCACTTTTTTGATGGCTTCCGCACATCCCACGAAGTGCAAAAAATCCAGTTATTGTCAGATGAGCAATTGCGATCGCTCATTAACCAAGATTTAATTTTAGCCCATCGCGCCCGGTCTCTGACCCCAGACCGTCCCCTGTTGCGGGGAACAGCCCAAAACCCGGATGTGTACTTTCAAGCCCGTGAGGCTGCTAACCCCTACTACCAAGCCACTCCGGCGATTGTCCAACGCCTGATGGATGAATTCGCCCTACTCACGGGCAGACATTACCAAATCTATGAATACCACGGCGCTAGTAACGCTGATCGCCTAATTGTTATCATGGGTTCAGGTTGTGAAACAGTCCATGAAACAGTGGATTACCTCAACGCCCAAGGGGAAAAAGTCGGAGTAGTGAAGGTGCGACTTTACCGCCCCTTTGATGTAGAAAAATTTATAGCAGTCTTACCCACCACAATACAAGCCATAGCAGTGCTTGACCGCACCAAAGAACCAGGTAGCGCCGGCGAACCATTGTATTTAGATGTAGTTGCTGCTATCCATGAGGCCTGGGATAAAACCCCCAAAATTATCGGTGGTCGTTATGGTCTTTCTTCTAAAGAATTTACCCCAGGGATGGTGAAAGCCATTTTTGATCACCTTGGCCAACCACAACTGCAAAATCATTTTACCATCGGTATCACCGATGATGTTAGTCATACTTCCCTGAAATTTAACCCAGATTTTTGTTTAGAAGCAGATAACGTTGTCCGCGCCATATTCTACGGCTTAGGTTCTGATGGTACTGTGGGGGCTAATAAAAACTCTATTAAAATTATTGGAGAAGAAACCGACAATTACGCCCAGGGTTACTTTGTCTATGACTCTAAAAAATCTGGTTCAATGACGGTTTCTCACCTGCGCTTTGGTTCCCAGCCCATTCGTTCAACTTACCTGATCCATCAAGCTAACTTTATTGGTTGTCATCACTGGGGATTTTTAGAAAATATAGACATATTAAAAACCGCTACTTTAGGGGCAACTTTTCTACTTAACAGCCCTTATGATGATCAGATGGTTTGGCGACATTTACCCGAAAAAGTACAACGGCAAATTATAGATAAACAACTTAAATTCTACGTCATCAACGCCAACCAAGTAGCCAGAGATAGTGGGATGGGTGGAAGAATTAACACTATTATGCAGGTGTGCTTTTTCGCATTGGCGGGTGTATTACCCCCAACAGAAGCAATTACTAAAATTAAACAAGCTATTCAAAAAACCTACGGTAAGAAAGGGACAGAAGTCGTAGAGAAGAATTTGCAAGCGGTGGATAACACCCTGGCTAATTTGCATCAAGTAAACATACCCCCCTTAATTCAAATTGAAAATTTAAACCCGAAAACCCAACAGTCAAAACTAGATGCTGCACCCCCATTTGTCCGGGATGTATTGGGGAAAATTATGGCTTGGCGTGGTGAGGATTTACCGGTGAGTGCATTACCCCCTGATGGTACATTTCCCACGGCTACGGCTAAATGGGAAAAACGCAATGTTGCTGAATATATCCCGGCTTGGGAACTGGATATTTGCGTTCAGTGTTGTAAGTGCGTCCTGGTTTGTCCCCATAGTGCTATCCGTGCTAAAACTTATCCCCAGGAAGTACTAGTTAATGCTCCCACTCAGTTTAAATCAGTGGATGTTAAAGATAAAAGTTTTCCTAAGCAAAAATTTACTATTCAAGTCGCCCCGGAAGATTGTACCGGATGCGCCATTTGTGTACATATTTGCCCAGCTAAAGATAAATCTCAGCCATCCCAAAAAGCAATTAATATGACCCAGCAGCTACCTCTGCGGGAACAAGAACGAGAAAATTGGGACTTCTTTTTACAATTACCATCACCTCACCGACTACATTTAAAAGTTAACCAAATTCGCCAACAACAACAGCAAGAACCATTATTTGAGTTTTCCGGGGCTTGTGCAGGTTGTGGTGAGACTCCTTATTTAAAACTATTAACACAATTGTTTGGCGATCGCGCTTTGATTGCCAACGCCACTGGTTGTTCTTCAATTTACGGTGGAAATCTCCCCACGACTCCCTGGACTACCAACGCCCAAGGACGGGGGCCAGCTTGGTCAAATAGTTTATTTGAAGATAACGCCGAATTTGGTTTTGGTTTCCGCCTTTCCCTAGATAAACAAGCCCAATTGGCCGCAGAATTATTACAACAATTAGCCGGAGAACTAGATGAAAAACTGGTTTATTCTCTGCTTCATGCTGAACAAAAAACAGAAGCCGACATTTGGGAACAGCGAGAACGGGTAGAATTATTGAAAAAACAACTTGATCAAATTCTTAGTTATTTGGATCAACCTCTTCTCAAATCCAAAATCCAATTTTTCAAGTCCGTTGCTGATTATTTGGTTAAAAAAAGCGTCTGGATTGTGGGGGGTGACGGTTGGGCTTATGATATTGACTTTGGCGGTATTGATCATGTCTTGGCTAGTGGTCGCAATGTGAATATCTTAGTCATGGATACTGAAGTATATTCTAATACAGGAGGACAGTCCTCCAAAGCCACACCAAAAGCAGCAGTAGCCAAATTTGCCGCTAGTGGTAAACCAGCCCCTAAAAAAGACCTAGGTTTAATTGCTATGACCTACGGAAATGTTTATGTTGCTAGTGTGGCTATGGGTGCAAAAGATGAACAGACCCTCAAAGCTTTTGTAGAAGCAGAAGCTTATGATGGACCATCATTAATTATTGCCTATAGCCATTGCATAGCCCATGGCATCGACATGAGTGGAGGTATGAATCACCAGAAATGTTTGGTAGAATCAGGGCGTTGGTTGTTATATCGCCATCATCCAGAATGGGCAAATCAAGGTAAAAACCCTTTGCAATTGGATATGCGATCGCCCACCAAGTCGGTAGAACAATCAATGTATGAAGAAAACCGCTTTAAGATGTTAACTAAAACCAAGCCAGAACTGGCGAAACAGCTATTAGATCAAGCCCAAGCCGAAGTTAACGCCCGTTGGCAGATGTACCAATATTTGGCAAATATTAGGACTAATATTTGATTTTTGAAATATCCTGATGTCATGGTTTTTGATGGTCTACCCCAATTAAATGATTATGGAAATATAAAAATTAGTGTTTTTTTAGTTGGTTATTTTTCTGATTCAAAAATTGAATCATTGCATACATAGAATTAATAGGAACTGTAATTACCTGTGCTTGATTAAATTGTGATGGTGTGGGATCTCCACACTGGACTAAAACATAAGGAGTTTTAACCATGAATTAGTACAAATATCAGTATATAATAAATGGTGTGTACTTCAGTTGCCTGGTAAAAATTATAATTCAAAAATCATTCAACTGGGAAACTGGGAATTAGTTGATCAATATCTTCCATTATCTGCATAGTTTCCTTGAGAGCAACCACAACTTTTTGATAGTGCAGCACATCATCAAAAGATAAAGTGCGTTTCGCTTTTTTACGGTTTTTCAGCCATTTGTCTAACACCTGATAACCACCAATCTTAAATTCCCAGACTTGTTGGTTAATACCTTCAAAATAGCGGGTTTTATTGATATAAATTCGCTGTTCTGTGGGTTTATAGGTAACTTCTGTGACCGCATTATTACCACTACCTGCCATTTTAGTGATTAACTGATTCAGTTTTTTTGATTTCATCAAGTGCAAATTCACTAATTCTGAACCTTTTTTCCCCAGGTCTTGGAATAGCTGATTATTACTGGTTAATGGTATCCGGGGAAAGTCTATTTTGAGAAATTCGCAGTAGCGTTGGCGATAGGTGGGGTTGTGGAGGATAGCATATATGTAGTATAATATAGCTTCTGGTGTGGGGACATAACCCAGTTTTTTACGAATTGCGGTGATAAAATTGGAACTGAGATTAGGCGATTTTTCCTTAAATAAACTGCCTTGTTGATCTGTAGTATCAGGATAAAGGTAAAGAGGGAAAACTTGATTAACCTCTCTGGTAGTTGTTGATATTACACATGACTCTGCTGGAACATTTGTACACCAGACATGATAAAACCCAAGAGTAGCTTGCTGCCTTGAACAAAGCAATGATAAATTTTCCTTAGTCATATTTTGTTGTAATACAAATCTAGGATAATCCATTGCCACTGTACTAAAATAACAAGGCCGCCAGTCAAAAGGTCTATAAAGGCAAACTATTAGCCACTTTTCCCAGTCATGATCAAGACGGATTTGTTTCCGGGCATTTTCTACCTGCCAATCTCTGTTATTTTTTATTTGATATTTCTGTTTAATTTCATCATCTGATAACTTAACATTTCTAAATTCCTCAAATCTTTGGTAGAGATACTCCCGGTCAAAATCAATGGCGAAATGATCTCTTGAAGTAATAAAACCAAGACTGTTAGTAGGCATAATTTCTGTAATTTTCCAGCCCTGGTTGTATTCACTCAGTAAATCTTGATTTTGGGGTACAAAAAGATAAAATGGTGACTTGGGAAATATTTCTGTCCATGGAATTGTAGTCACATCATTTTCTTCCAGAAAACTATATTTGTCTTCTCGTGACCCCCATAAATCAAAGTGATAAAATCGAGTCATAATACAACCTTCTCTTAGGGATATTTCACCATAATAGCCACAGCCACCCCCTGTTGTATATCAAATACATTTTTATCCAGTGAACCGTCGGGGGCTACTTCTTTTTTCTTACTGTTACCATGTAAATCTATCAGATAGATGTCGTCAAAAGTTTGCTCTAAACTCCGCCGCATTCCCCTAAATGTGGGATTATCAAAATAACTATGATTAGTAATAAATGCCAATATACCAGACCCTGTGCGATCAATTCGCCATTGACCAAAGCGAATAAATTTTACATAATCATCCTGTAACCATTTAGGATTTTTTTCCCCCAATGGCACACCATCCACATAGTAATAATCTTTAACTAAATTTGCCATCCACGGGCTTTTATTCACTGAATGTCCCGAATAAGGAGGATTACCCAAAACCACCATCACTGGTGTATCCTGCTTAACTGCTGCGGCTTCGTTTGCTTCCTGTGCTACAAACTGACCAAACAAAACATCTGATTTTTTCTCGGCTTCATCTAGTGTATTAGTCAAATAAATTCCTAATCGCTGCTTGCTTTTAAATTTATAGCCTAGTTCCATCAGTTGTAAACCGAGTTTTAAGTGGGCAATGGCATAAGGAGCCACTAACAACTCAAAACCAAACAACCGATTAAGTAAATTATCTTGCACATAGCTATCCCACTGATCCGCCAGGCCAATTTCTTCTAAATTGGTATAAATCTGCTTGACTACCTCATACAAAAACGTACCCGTCCCCGTTGCTGGGTCAAGAATTTGCACTCTCGGTTTTTGTGTTACTGGATCTTTAGCATTATCTGCCAAACCTAACGGTAAATCAAATTTATCTTTGAGAATAGCATCCACCGACCGGACAAGAAAGGACACCACAGGCTCTGGTGTGTAATAAACACCGCGACTTTTTCGCAAAGCCGCATTATAAGCCGCCAAAAATGTCTCATAAAAATGCACTACCGGGTCTTCTTGGCGGGTACGCTCTCCAAAGTTTTCTAAAATGCTGCCCATATCCACTTGGGACAGCAATTGAACTAAATCATCAATTGCCCAGTCAATGCGACTCATCGCATCGGTTTCCACCATGGTATTAAACAACCGCTTTAAAAATGGATTAGTTGGTGGTATATATGTACTGGCACTGCGGCGGGTAAACCCTTCAGATCCTGGACTTTGAGCATGACCCACTTTAGCCGCAAATAGCCCATAGGAAATAGTCTGAGCATACATATCAGCAAACTCATCATCATTCAAATTAGGTAGCAATACCTCAATAAATCCCTGTTTTAATTGATGCAATTCTCCCTCAATATTTTCTAATTTCAGAGCCGTTGTTGTTGCCCCGCGAATGGCTTTTGTTAACCTGGCCATTTGTTTAGCTAGGTCTTCAGGACTGTTAATAATTTCCCCTGTATAGTTAAGAAACTGATCCAATACAGCAGCCACTTTCTCAGGATTTTTTACCACTACCAGGGTATTGTTTTTCCTTTCTGCCAATATTTCCGTCAGTCTGGGTTTTCCGTTCACATACCAGCGAAACTCTAGATAATTAGTCAAAATAAAATTAGGCAATGACTCTAAATATCGCTGCAACTGCTCTGTTTTTTCAATCTGTTCTAAATTTAGCCCCACATCTTTAGCTTCCACATAACCCACGAGCAAATCTCGCCGCTTAACGGTAAAGTCTGGGATTCCGGCCTTATTACCTTTTTCTTCAATTACCGCATCAACTCTCTCAGCAGGATCATCCAGCAAATGTTTTAATGCTGGGTAATGACTACGCTCACTGCCTTTTTGCAGGTTTTTTTCAATTGATTTCAGATAAGCATCAAAGGATGTACATACCATTATACACTTAGCTCCGGTGGTATGGGTGAAATTGCTAGCTTTGTACTTTATTGCCCAATCTGCTGTAAGTAATCTTGTGCTTGCAACCCATCATCAAATTACCATACTAATTTTTGTTTGCTTTTTAATCCATCACTTTACAGCAATTTTCACTTATTTATACCACAAATGGACATTGACACTCCCCAGGCTAAAGGTGACGGTATTGGTATAATCTACTTCCTAACTTGCTGAGACTGTCTTTCGACGGCGAAAGTAGAGGTTACAACTCCTATAGCGTTACTTTGGGGCTACCAGCCCCTAGCTGGTCTAGTAGGATTTAATCTACCATAAAAAAAAGAGGGATGTTCCCTCTTTCACTAAATGTTTCCCAGCAGTGATTAACCTTCCTGTTCAACAGGGGCTACAACCTCTGTTTCTGCTGCTGGCGTTTCCTCTGCAACTTCTTCTGTTACAGCCGATACTTCTGCTGGAGTTTCGGTTTCTGTTACGGCCGGTAGTTCTGCTGGAGCTTCTGCTGCTGGAGCTTCTGCTGCTGGTTCACCTTCTGTAGGCGCAACAGTAACACCTTGCTGTTTAGCTAACATCTGCTCCCGATATTTAACAGCCATTTCTTCGGCTTTATCATAAACCAGATCGCGGTTTTTAATCATATCACCGGGTTCGGGTTCCAGCTGTTTGGTAGACAAAGAAATCCGCCCCCTTTCTGCATCCAAATCAATGATCATAACTTTTAGTTCATCATTGACATTGAATACGCTGTGTGGTGTGTCAATATGCTCGTGAGAAATTTCTGAAATGTGTAGCAGTCCGCTCACACCGCCAATATCTATAAAAGCACCGTATGGTTTAATGCCGCGAACTGTCCCAATTACTACTTCGCCCACTTCTAAGCGGTTCATCTTACGCTCAACTAGCGCTCGACGATGGGATAGAACTAAGCGGTTGCGCTCTTCGTCTACTTCTAAGAATTTTAATGGCAGTTCTTCACCCACCAAATCTTCTTTTGGTTTGCGGGTGCTAATGTGTGAACCAGGGATAAATCCGCGCAATCCTTCAATTCTCACCAAAGCACCGCCTCGGTTGGTAGCAAATACACCCGAACGAACAGTGGCATCTTCTGCTTGTAACTGCCGCACACGCTCCCAGGCTCGCATATATTCAATGCGACGAATGGAAAGGGTGAGCTGACCATCTTCGTTTTCATCGGTGAGGATGAAAAATTCCCTGGTTTCGTTTGACTGTAAAACTTCATCCGGGGCATCAACCCGGTTAATAGACATTTCTTGTATAGGGATGTAGGCTGCTGTTTTAGCACCTATGTCAATCAAAGCGCCGCGCGGCTCTATACTGAAAACGGTCCCTGGTACAATATCCCCAGGGCTAAAGTGATAGTCATACTTGTCAAGTAGAGCAGCGAAATCTTCGTGAGTAAATCCAATTTCTGTAGCGGTTAAGTTCTGATTGACCATGCTGATTTGTTCCTGGTTTTAGTCTCCGTTTAGTTTGTGGCATAGGCGTGATGTATATGCAATGCACTAGGCGGCAGGCAGGCACACCTAATTTTTTTTTATCCTAGCGCAAAAAGCTAGTAATAAAACATATTAACTTCCAGATATAATATACTATCACATAAATATCATATAGTTCTTATATTAGAACTTATTTTTTTATTTTATTTTTTTTAATTCCCATGGGGGATTTCAGCCCGTCTGATATTGATCAAAGTAGATATCCGCCGCTAAGACGAATCTTAACGACGGATAACAGAGAAATCAGAGCAATTTACTTGTCTTCTTTCTTTTCTATGCGGGGGGGTTCCCGGAATGCGATCGCAAAGAAAATAACCCCCAATGCCAAGGCGAAAACTAAGATATACGCAACGCTTTCCATTTTTAAGGCTCCTGCCTAACCAGCTAGTAGTGATATTTTATCAGTCTATGAGATTAGGTGTTGGGGATTGGAGATGAGAAAAAACTATTCCCCAGTCCCCAGTCCCCAATCCTGAAAAGTTTAGAGAGCTTCCTTCCGTCGAGTGGTTTTATCACCCAATTTCTGGAATAAACCCCATTCAACTTGCTCTTCTAGATCCGCATCAACACCAGCAAACACATCTCGGTAGATTGTCCGAGCGCCATGCCAGATATGACCAAAGAAGAATAGTAGAGCAAATACAGCGTGTCCAAAGGTAAACCAACCCCTGGGGCTAGTGCGGAATACACCGTCAGAATTCAAGGTTTCCCGGTCGAAATCAAAGATTTCTCCACCTTGAGCCTTACGAGCATATTTCTTCACTTCGGCTGGGTCTGTGAAAGTTTGACCATCTAAATTACCGCCATAGAAACTGGCAGTAATACCAGTTTGTTCAAAGCTGTATTTAGATTCAGCGCGACGGAAAGGAATATCAGCACGCACGACTCCGTCAGCATCAGTCAAGACCACTGGGAAAGTTTCAAAGAAGTTAGGGAGACGACGCACAGTCAATTCTCTACCTTCACTATCCTTAAATACTGCGTGACCTTGCCAAGATTGGGCGATACCATCACCTTTGACCATAGGACCTGTGCGGAATAAACCACCTTTAGCGGGGCTATTGCCGACATAATCATAAAAAGCCAGTTTTTCGGGAATTGACGACCAAGCCTCTGAGAGAGTTGCCCCTTCTGCCAGCTTAGTTTGTACACGACGTTCAATTTCCTGGGTGAAGTAGCCTTGATCCCACTGATAACGAGTAGGTCCAAATAGTTCTATGGGGGTGGTAGCGTTACCGTACCACATAGTACCAGCTACAACAAAGGCTGCGAAGAATACCGCAGCAATACTGCTAGAAAGTACGGTTTCAATGTTACCCATCCGCAGGGCTTTATATAACCGTTCCGGGGGTCTAACTGTGAGGTGGAATAAACCAGCGATAATGCCAACTACCCCTGCGGCGATGTGGTGAGCAACAACACCACCGGGGTTAAAGGGGTTAAAACCAGCCGGACCCCATTCTGGTGCTACTGGCTGAACACTACCAGTGATTCCGTAGGCATCAGAAACCCACATACCAGGGCCAAATAGTCCAGTGAGGTGAAAAGCACCAAAGCCAAAGCAAAGTAAACCAGATAAGAACAGGTGAATGCCAAACATTTTTGGCAAGTCTAAAGCAGGCTCACCGGTGCGAGGATCTCTGAACAGTTCCAAGTCCCAATAAACCCAGTGCCAAACGGCAGCTAAGAATAATAAACCAGAAAGAACGATGTGAGCAGCAGCCACACCTTCAAAAGACCAAAAACCAGGATCACTGGCGGGGCCACCTGTAATGCTCCAACCACCCCAGGATTGGGTTACACCTAAGCGGGTCATGAAGGGCAGAACAAACATTCCTTGCCGCCACATGGGGTTAAGAACAGGATCACTGGGGTCATAGACAGCTAATTCGTACAGCGCCATTGAACCAGCCCAGCCTGCCACTAAAGCTGTGTGCATCAAGTGGACAGAAATCAACCGACCTGGATCATTCAGAACAACTGTGTGTACTCGGTACCAGGGTAGTCCCATCGACTACACTCCTCCTTGATAAATTATGTTCACAAAGCAATTTTTTGACTGAGGTTCTGAAGGAGGAAACCTATTCAGGTTGACAGGTGCTGAGGTGGGGTTAGTCCTCCTCCTGCACTGCTGCACCGCCATTCAGTAAACTCTTTGAGTTTTTTTTATTGCTAGTATCTTGAATTTAACCACAAAATAGCCTTGATTAATCAGACTTTGTGGTTAGTTTGGCAATCTTCACAACCCTAGTTAGCTAGAGTGTAGAACTGCTGAGAGGTTTTCTGAATCAAAACTTCTCCCGTTGCCAAAGAAAAATGAGAATTCTTTAAAAAGTGTAACTATATTGTGGACTGGTTTGCAAGCGTGTAAATAGATGCGATCGCCCTGTATTTTAGTATCATGGGGCTACAAATCCCCTTTTTGATGGTTCTGCCGTCTGTTGGCAATGGGCAAAGAGCTAAATATCATAGTATGATGGCTAACCTGAGTTTCTTTGATTGTTAGAGGATGGGGTGAGATGAGAAAATTTTTATTATTCAGATTTTTATCGTTATTTTGTCTATGTGTGCTTTTGACCGTGAGTTGCGCTCCTGGTCAGCAGAGAACAAATGTATTATCTAGTCAGGATGATCAGCGAATTACCGTAGGTACAACTTTAAAACCCAGAACCCTGGACCCGGCTGATACATATGAATTAGCTTCTTTAGGGCTGGTGTTAAATATGAGCGATCGCCTCTACACTTATGAACCAGGTAGTACAGAAATTACACCCCAACTAGCCACATCACTACCCAGGGTTAGCGCTGATGGTTTAACTTACACTATTCCCTTACGTCAGGGTGTGGTTTTCCATGATCAAACCCCCTTCAACGCCAAAGCCATGGAATTTAGCATCCAGCGATTTATTGAGAATAAAGGCAAACCCTCTTTTTTATTAGCAGATACAGTGTCATCAGTGCAAGCCACAGGGGATTATGAATTAACAATCCGTTTAAAAAAACCATTTGCCGCATTTCCATCACTGTTAGCATTTTCTGGGTTGTGTGCAGTGTCACCCACAGCTTACCAAATTGGCGCGGGAAAATTTGAGCCGAATATTTTTGTGGGTACTGGTCCTTATAAGCTAGCCCAATATGGCACTGATTCTTTAAAATTAGATGTATTTGCAGATTACTGGGGAGAAAAACCAGCCAATGCTGGCGTTAATGTACAAATCCAAACCAGTCCGGTGAATTTATTTAATGCTTTCCGTACAGGTGCTGTGGATGTGGCTTATCTATCTCTACAACCAGATCAAATTCGCAGCTTAGAAGCAGGGAGCAAAAAAGGCGACTGGAAAACAATCACTACCCAAGGTAGCGCCGTTAGTTATATGGTGTTGAACCGAAATCAAGCACCTTTAGATCAACCAGAAGTCAGAAAAGCGATCGCAGCCATGATTGACCGTCCACTAATCAATGAAAGAGTTTTATTTGGTCAAGGTCAACCCCTATACAGCATGATTCCCAGCACATTTAAAGTTTCCCGGCCATTTTTTCAAGAGAAATATGGCGATGGTAACTTTGAGCAAACTAAACAATTATTAACTAAAGCCGGCTTTTCTCCAGCAAATCCTGCCAAAGTAGAAATTTGGTATCCTTCAACCTCAGCAAATCGCAGTTTAGCTGCACAAACACTAAAATCTTTAGCGGATCAACACATGGGGGGAATACTGGAAATAGAAGTTAACACAGTAGAAAGTACTACATTCTTTAAAAATATTTCCGGAGGCATATATCCAGCAGCTTTAGTTGACTGGTATCCAGACTTTTTAGATGCAGATAATTATGTGCAGCCATTCTTATCTTGCCAAACAGGGTCTAATGCCCAAGGCTGTCAACAAGGAGGTAGTAAAAGTCAAGGTTCATTTTACTACAGCGAAGCCATGAATAAACTAATTACCCAACAACGCCAAGAGCAAAACCCAGCAGTGCGTGAGCAAATTTTCTTAGGAATTCAACAGCAAGTAACTAATGATGTGCCTTATATTCCGTTATGGCAAACTAAAGATTATGTATTTGCTCAAAATAATGTTGCTCATGTGCAACTAGAGCCCACCCAAAATTTAATTTATAAAAACATCAAAAAAACAGCTATCCCTAGGGAATAGGGAACAATCTAAAATTTAAAATCTAAAATTGTAAAAAAGGAAATAAGGGAATAGGGAAAAATTCATTAGTCATTCTTGTAGTGCGAGCATCTTGCTCGCTTAGAAAATAGTTTGATAGCCCAAGCTATCAATATAGGTTTTCAACAAGTCTACGTCAAAGATATTCAGCACTGGTTTACTTATTTATTATTTATGTCTCGCTCTAAAGCTCTACAATACTACATTGCTGCTCGGTTACTTCTAGCCCCTATGCAATTGTTGACTATTATTACCATCGTCTTTTTATTACTACGAGCAACACCAGGAGATCCAGCAGATGCCATCTTAGGAGGACGTGCGCCAGAAGCTGCTAAAGAAGAATTACGCCAACAATTAGGTTTAAATCTGCCGTTGTGGTTGCAGTATATCAACTATGTGGGAAACTTACTGCGGCTTGATTTAGGAACTTCTTTAACCAGTCGGGGACAGTATGTGTGGGAGATTATTAGTCAATACTTCCCAGCCACAGTAGAATTAGCGGTGTCAAGTATGGCTGTGGCGGTAATTGTGGGTATTTTAGCTGGTACTCTTTCTGCTTCTCGTCCGGGTACGTATTTTGATCTTGGGGGGCGGTTATTTGGTATTATCACCTACGCACTGCCCATGTTTTGGGCGGGAATGCTGTTACAGTTAATTTTTTCAGTTCAACTGGGCTGGTTTCCTAATTCTAACCGTTTTCCCCCTAACGTTTCGCCTCCCGTTACTATCACTGGACTATACACAATAGATAGTTTGCTGAGTGGGAATTGGAATCAGTTTTTCATATCCTTACACCATTTAGCCCTTCCTAGTCTAACTTTGGGAATTTTGCTAAGTGGTATTTTTGAGCGCATTGTCCGGGTGAATTTACAGCAAACCCTCCAAGCAGATTATGTGGAAGCGGCTAGAGCTAGAGGAATTGCTGAAAAAAATATTTTATTTTCCCATGCTTTGAAAAATGCTTTAATTCCAGTAATTACAGTATTAGGTTTAACTTTTGCCTCTTTGCTGGGAGGAGCAATTTTAACTGAAGTGACATTTTCTTGGCCTGGTTTAGCAAATCGGTTATATCAGGCAATTTCTGACCGCGATTATCCCACTGTCCAAGGGGTTTTAGTGTTCTTTGGGGCAATTGTTGTGGCGGCTAGTATTTTGATTGATATTCTTAATGCTTATATTGACCCGCGTATTCGCTATTAATGGGAACACCCTTACAATGTTGTTTAAATAAAGCAACTTTTTCTCTATGTGCCGTTTACTTGCCTATCTGGGTTACCCTGTGAGTTTAGAGGATATTCTGTATAAACCTGAACATTCTTTGATAGTTCAGAGTTACCAACCCCGGGAAATGACTTCTGGAGTTGTCAATGCAGATGGTTTTGGGGTGGGTTGGTATGATCATGAAAAAAAAACCAATCCATTTACCTACCGTAACACACTACCTGTTTGGAATGATTTAAATTTGCCTCACATTAGCCGTTATGTAGAATCTAACTGTATACTGGCTTATGTTCGCAGTGCTACACCAGGGCAGGTTTTAGATTTCGCCAATTGTCAGCCCTTTAACTATCAACAACAGCTATTTATCCATAATGGATACATTGAGAATTTTCGCCAAACCTTGTACAGGAAAATACGCAGTCTATTAGCTGCTGAATTTTACGAACAAATTAATGGTATTACTGACTCTGAACATATTTTTGCACTGCTACTTTCTCAGATGCAAATTAATCAACATCGCCCCCCAGAATATGCTTTAGGCAATACATTAGTAAGTTTGTTAGAAATGGCAAAATGCCATCAAGTAAAGGCTTCAGCCAACATTGTCTTGAGTGATGGAAATCGGTTAATTGCTTCCCGCTTTGCTACTCATCCCCCTGCTCCCTCGCTGTACTACCTCAAAAATGATTTAAATTTTCCTAAATCTGTAATTATTGCCTCTGAACCGTTATTTACTGGTAATTGGACTGCTTGTCCAGAAAATAGCATTATCAGTGTGGATGAGGATTATGATATCCAGATTAGACAAATTTAGTGTCAGAGAGGCTCTGTTGGCTGATTTTGTTGAATGTCGCCAGAAAACTTTGCAGATGTTTGAGGGTATGGATGAGTCTACATTTTGTAGTCAGCCTCATCATGAATTTAGCCCTGTTGGTTGGCACTTAGGGCATATTGGTTATACAGAGTCTTTATGGTTACTAGAACATAGTGGGGGTTGTCTTTGTTCCTTTCCCCAATATCGGCAATTATACGCGGCTGATGGTTTACCTAAATCAAAACGTGTGGAGTTACCGAGTTTAGAGCAAACTTTGTATTACCTGGATAGCATCAGAAAACAGGTTTTACAGCGTTTACAGGTAATTGATATTGAAGCGGAAGAACGTCTTTGGCGCTTTTTGGTTCAGCACGAAAGCCAACATAGCGAAATTATCAGCTTAGTGCTGGAGTTGATCAAGTGGAAAACAGGAGGTATGAAAGAGACGGGGGAAAATATCAATTCTGTCTCTCTACCCGGCGATATTAATGAGATGATTTTCATCCCTGCCGGTGAATTTGAACAGGGAAATGATCACATATGTACCCTGGATAATGAGCGCCCTGGACATAAAGTATATTTAGAGGGTTATTATATTGACCGATATCCGGTGACTTGTGGACAGTATCGGTTATTTATGGAGGCTGGAGGCTACCAAAATCCTCAGTGGTGGTCAGCAGATGGATGGCAATGGCGAGAACATGAGCAGGTAACTAAACCATTGTACTGGTCTGGGCATACCCACAGGGATAATCACCCGGTTGGTGGTGTTAGTTGGTATGAAGCAGAAGCCTATGGGCGATTTGTTGGTAAGCGACTACCTACGGAAGCTGAATGGGAAAAAGCCGCTAGTTGGGATGCTGAAGCTAATTGTGGTCGGATCTATCCTTGGGGAGATAAATTACCAACCTCTGCCAATTGTAACTGCGATCGCTTGATTGGTGACACTACACCAGTGGATGCCTACCCAGAGGGACAAAGTGCTTATGGTTTATACGATACTTTAGGTAATGTCTGGGAGTGGACTGGTTCATGGTTTGATGCTTACTCTGGTTTCCAGAGTTACCCATACATTGGTTATTCCCAAGTTTATTTTGACAACCAGCACCGGGTTTTAAAGGGTGGCAGTTGGGCTACACGTCCTTGGGCACTACGTGCTAGTTTTCGCAACTGGTATTATCCCCGTGTGTATCAAATTTTTGCTGGCTTTCGCTGTGCTGATAGCCAATAAAAAATACTTGATATCATTTTTCATGAGAAAATCCTTAAAGATTGGTTAAAACCTAGATTGATATGGCTCAGGCGTGATGTGATGAGCTTTGGCTATGTGTTTCACTAGCTGGGGTCAAGGTTAGTCATGAAAGGAAAGCTAATATACCAATTCAGTAATTAAGATTGGTATCAAAACACACAAAAGAGGTTTTTTTAATGTCAAGATATCAAGTTAGTTATCCGAAAAGCATTGAAGAACGCTTGGACATCGAGCGTTTAGTTCCCAGGAATGAAATAGTTACTTCTAATGTGGGAACTGATGTGATTAAAGGATTAACTGAAACGCCCAAAACTCTCACTCCTTGTTATCTTTATGATGATCGCGGGTCTGAGTTGTTCGAGCAAATTTGTGAATTACCAGAATATTACCTGACACGGACGGAAACGAAAATTTTACAGCAATGTGCTGGTGAAATTGCCAGAATAACTGGCCCCTGTGAGTTGGTAGAACTTGGTAGTGGTAGCTCTACTAAAACCAGAATTATTCTGGAGGCCTACCAGCAACTAGGCCAATCCCTGCTATATGTACCCGTTGATGTGAGTGCGGGAATCTTAGAAAGTAGTGCTAGGCTGCTGTTAGCTGATTATCCTTCCTTGCAAGTTCATGCACTGGTGGGAACTTACGAATTAGCCCTGGCGCAAATTTTGCCATCTCAATTACCTAGTCGAATTATTGTTTTCATCGGTAGTACTTTAGGGAATCTCAAGCCCCAAGAGTGTGATATTTTTCTGTCTCAAATTACAAATGCTCTGCAAATTGGTGAGTATTTCTTGCTGGGGATAGATTTACAAAAGCCCAAACATATCTTAGAACCGGCTTATAACGATAGCCAAGGTGTGACTGCGGCGTTTAACTTGAATATGTTAGCCCATTTAAATCACCGATTTGGGGGAAATTTTGACACCACCCAGTTTGAACACTGGGCATTTTATAACCAAACTGACAATCAAATAGAGATGCACTTACGCAGCTTGCGATCGCAAAGTGTAGAACTAAGCGCCCTTAATCTCCAGGTTAATTTTACCGCAGGGGAAACTATCCGCACGGAAATTTCCCGCAAATTTGACCTGGCCATGATGCAACAGCAACTCCAAGACCGGGGTTTAGTACCACTGCACGTGTGGACTGATCCTGATCAATGGTTTGGTTTGTTGCTCTGTCAGTTACAAGCTTAGTTTCTTCTGGGTAGGGATGAGGGGGAAAAATATAGCAGCATATAACAGTATTTCCCCCAGCGTCCCGACCCTTGTATAGATAAATTTGCTATAAGTTTGCCGAAGGATACAAAAAATGTCCAAATTTTTGCCAAGATAATAGTATCATTTTCCAAAAATTCAAATGGCAATAATCGGCATGAGTGAAAAAATAATAGAAAGCAACGGGAAGGGGTTTCTCGTTATCCTTTTGCCAATTTCCTTTTTGATTATTTTCCTGGTTGCCACTTGGAAGATTTTACTGGCAGTCTCAGTGTTGGTGATAGTTTTCCAACTTTGGCAACAGTATCAATGGCAAAAGTGGTGTGAGCAAGTGAATCCGGTTTTCCATGAAATGGTCATGGAAAATCAAGGCAAAATCACACCTATGGATTTAGCAATTAGGGGAGATTTTTCCGGGACAACGGCAAAACGTTATTTAGATGCTAAGGCTAGTGAGTTTGGTGGTAGTGTGCAAAAGTCCCAAGAAGGAGGCGATGTTTATTACTTTCTCACAGCCAGTATTCTGGGCGAAATATTTGATAGTAGTGAACCTACAGAACTTCCTAGTCAACCATTAAATCAAACCGCGCGATCGCTTTTAGCGCCGCCAGAACAGCAGACTTGGGAGTCAGACCAGGAAACTGAGGCATCACCACCACCAACCCATCAGCAAGTTCAACGCCCCCTAGAAAAACAGTTAGTTTTTGGTTCTCTGATTCAGTCAGAACTAGCCAAGCGACTTAATGTTTATTCCAGCACAGTCTACAAACGCCGCAATGATCCAGATTTTTCAGAGTGGTGTCGTAGCAAAGACCCTGATGGTATCGCCTGGATGTATTCAGAAACAACTAAAGAGTTTTTCCCAGTGGAGGAAGACTAAGAATTATTGCTCAAGTTTTTACCTACGGCTTCGGTGATGGAATTTAACTGATGTTTTTCTAACTGTAAAAGCAAACCTTGGAGAATTCGGCGGACCATCATCGGGCCCTGGTAAATCCAACCTGTATATACTTGAATCAAACTTGCACCGGCTGTGATTTTTTCCCAAGCGTCTTCAGGGGTAAAAATGCCCCCAACACCTACAATGGGGATTTGTCCTTGGGTTTGTTGCCAAATAAACCGAATGACTTCCGTAGAGCGACGGCGTAATGGCGCGCCACTAATACCACCGGCTTCTACTTGGGGTGATTGACCTGTTTGATGAATTACTTTAGTTTTCAATCCTTCACGGCTGATGGTAGTGTTGGTGGCAATAATTCCTGCTAGTTGGTAGGTTTGGGCGAGGGTAATAATATCAGCTATGGCCTCCCAGGTTAAATCTGGTGCAATCTTGACTAAAAGAGGTTTTTGTGATCTGTTTTCTTGTTGTAATAATTCCAAGATAGAACTAAGCATGGCAGCATCTTGGAGCGATCGCAATCCTGGAGTATTAGGAGAAGAAACATTAATTACAAAGTAATCGCCCAACTCTTTCAATAAGCGAAAACTATGTAGATAATCCGTGGCTGCTGCCTCTAAAGGTGTAATCTTAGACTTACCCAAATTTATACCTATGGGAATTGACCAGTTTAACTTGTGCTGATCTTGTGTCAATCTTGCAGCCATAGCCGCAGCGCCATTATTGTTAAAGCCCATACGATTGAGCGCAGCTTGATCCAATGGTAAGCGAAATAAACGCGGACGGGGGTTTCCTGGTTGTGGTACAAAGGTAACAGTTCCCAATTCTGCGAAACCAAAACCAAGGCGAGACCAGATGTGGGCTGCAACCCCATCTTTATCAAATCCTGCGGCTAACCCCAAAGGGTTGGGGAAGCGTAGCCCAAAGCAATTTTGTTCCAGGCGTGGATCTTGGAGACACAAGGACTGCTGTAAGCGTTGCTTGACTGAATCAGCCCAAGGGTGAGTAGTTTGTGATAGCCAACTAAAACTACGAATAGTTTGTTGGTGTAACCATTCTGGATCTACTTGCGCCAGATTGAATAATAATGGACGAATGGCAACTTGATAAATATCCATGTTAATTTACCTATAATTTCCAGATATAGCGAATTTTGACCAATTAAGGTACATCCTTATGGTTGCTCTAAGATTGACGGGGTGAGGGAATGAAGTCCCTACTACGAACAACGCAACAAAAACCATATGTGTTGTGGTACAAAGGTAACAGTTCTCAATTATGCAAAACCAAAACCGAGCTGTGGGATTCGTAACCTCTACCTTGGTTGTTGAAAGACAGTCTCAGCAAGTTAGGACGTAGATTACACCAATCCCGTCGCTTTTAGGTCAGGGAGTGTCAATTGGGCATCTTAGATCAAAATATTACAACCTAATTTGAATAAATTCAGACAGATGTTGCTACCAGACAAATCTCTAACCGATGAACAAAATATCCTTGCTTTAGCTAAAGTTCTCCAAAGCTTGAGAGAAGAGGATGATGTTGATCTCTTGATTTCAACTATTATTTTTTATATCCAAGAGCAGTTTGACTATAGCTTGATTTGGATTGCATTTTATGAGCGATTGAAGCACGCACTAGAGGGTAAAGGTGGTATTACACCCGATGAAGACAAAAAGTTTTTACACAAACCAGTTGTTTTAAATCCGGGGGATGTATTAGAGCAGGTAGTGATTCAACAAGCACCACTGGGTGTAGTAGATTTAAGTAATGAAGTCCGTGCCCAACCGTGGCAAGAAGTAGCCAAAAAGTTCAACATCCGGGGGACTATTATTTTGCCAATTTGCCATAAAAACCTGTTTTTTGGGTTAATACTACTAGGTTCACCACGTTGGGGTTACTTACTACCAGGAGAATCAAAGGCACGATTAACAATGATATTGGACGCATTAGGAGCAGTCCTGTATCAAAAACAGATAGATTTGCAGCGCAAGCAAAGCAAACGAGCCGACGAACCACTGTTGAAGCTAGTAGAAAGTATACGGGTTCTTAAGAATTTAGATCAAAGACTCAAAGCAGTAGTAGAAGCAACTCACACATTTGTATCCCCTAGTCGCACAAATATTTATTGGTTTGACCGACAAGGACGTTACTTTTGGTGTCGGATGAGTAATCAGCTAGTGAATCTGGGTCGCGACCCCAACGAACAACAGTCAGCAGCAGGGATGACTGTCCAAGAATTGGATGAACTATATCATGCTTTGTCAGAAAATAAAATTGTCTTCATTGGTGATGCACGTAGTTCTTTGAAAAGCAATTTTACAGGTAAGTTGTTAAAACGCTTGGCTGTGCGCTCGCTTTTAGCAGCCCCGATTATTTGGCAAAACGATCTACTGGGTTTTTTAGCTGTGGAAGGTTATGAACCAAGAATTTGGGTAGAAGCGGATAAAAATTTTGTTCAAGGTGCGGCGAGGCTAATTTCTTTAGTTGCTCCTATTGATAGCATGGAAAGCACCATCAAACAAATCCAAGATGATACTCAGTTAACTAGCCAAATCACCCAAATTATTGATGATGAGCATGATTTTAACCAAATTCTCAGCATCCGCGCCACTAAGGTTTTGGCTAGATTAGCGGCTACCAGGTTCATACTGTTACAATTCAACTACGAACAAAATAATTATCAAATTATCTATCAAAGCCAACCTCCTCATCGCCGACCTTTGAAATTGACTCTCCATGACCTCCCCGAAGTAGATAGTTCTTTATTAACAAATGCTGAAGGGTCGGTGGAAGTGGAAAGGTTAGATCAAGATTTACGGTTTTTTATCTGGCGACCTCTGCTTGTAGAAAATGGTGTGCGGTCGCTGTTAATTTGTAATTGTACTCAAGGAGTTACACCAAGGCTGCTATTACTGATCACTCACGAAACTTATCGCAACTGGTCAACCTCAGAAAAGGAATTGCTGTGGACTGTTAGTCAACAAATTGGTGTGCTAGTTCAGCAATGGCAATTGCACAGTGATTATGATCACCAAAAAAGAATGTTGTACAGCATTCAGCAATGCCTGGGCATAATCAGACAAAACCATGAAAATCAAACCACCCAACCCAGGAAAAGGCAATTAGAACTTACAGCACTGGAACAAATAGCATCTGTCCTGGCTTGTCCCTTAGTAGTGATGTTATCTTGGTCTGCTGGTGAGGAATACGCAGATATCATCCACCTAAGCACAGATAATGGATTTGAAATTGTCACCGACGCACCGATAAATATTAAGTCTGAACATCTGATTCAGTCGGCACTGGCTCATCATGGTTATTTAAGTTTAACAGTGGACGAGTTACCGCCAAAAACCAGAAAATGGTTAAATGGCTCAAAAATTAGTCAAATTTTGGTCACGGCTTTACGTACTACTGCTGTGTATGAAGCCACAGCAGTAGTGGTGGTAGCCGACCATAGGCAGCGTCAATGGTTACAACAAAACCTCGATATTGCGGAAATGTTGATGAATCAATTAGCTTGGTGCCGTCGTCAACAGCAAGTTACCCAACTATTAGAAAGGAGTAATGAGCAATTAAAACAACTCAATTGGTATAAACACCGTCGTCTTGAGGAAATGCAAAGAACAATAGGGTTGTTACTGCGACAAATACATGATTTGGGTATACCTAGTAATGATTTGTCTCGGACACGTTACCAGTTACTATTGCGGCAGTTAAACCAAACAACTGCTTCCATAACTGGATTATTAAAACTGGAACAATGGCATTTACATAAAAGTGGGGAAACTATGTCTGTTTCCAGTTTACTCAAGCGATCGCTAGAACGAGTGGAAACTTTATTACAAGAACATAACCTATGGGTGAGTGTACAAGGTTTAGACGAACTGGGTGTTGAACCAGAATCAATCAATAATTCTGTATTCCTGCAAAAAACACAAACTTCCAGCCATCTTTCTGCAATCATGATTGGTGGTGATATTGTCAAAATTGAATTAATCATCCATGAATTATTGTTGTTTGCTTGTTACCGTTGTCAAGATGGCGGCAAAATTGATATCTCATGTCAGCGTGCTGGTGAGCGACTATTAGAGGTATCTATTATAGATAACGGCACAATTTCATCAGAGCTACTGGCGGAACTACATGATCATCAACCCAAGGATGTGCTGAAAGTTTCTCCACTTAACCAACCTCCAGGCTTACATCTCCTGATCTGCCAAAACCTCATACAGCAACTAGGAGGAGAAGTATCTATCTACCAGTTACCAGATAGCCGGGTGATTAGCTGCTTAAAGTTGCCGTTAGCGGTTACAGAATCCCCGATCCTTTAGGACGGGGAATGTCAATGTCCATTGCTCTTAAAAATTCTATGGGACGAGTTCGTTCTAAATCAGATTTGCCCGCAAAAACCTGTCCCGTATGTCAACGTCCCTTCACTTGGCGCAAGAAATGGCAAGATTGTTGGGATGAGGTGAAGTACTGCTCGGAACGTTGTCGTCGTCGTCGTTCTGAGGCTAAAAGTTAACCTCAGTTGAAACGTAAATAGCGCAAGGTTTATAGATAATGAATTCACAGGTGCAACCTAAAGTAATTATTCATGGAGGAGCTGGTAGTTCTCTCCAAGGTAAAGGAGGATTAGAGGCGGTGCGTCGGTCACTCCATACAATAGTAGAGTCTGTTTATGCTCTTGTATTGTCGGGTAAAACTGCATCTGAGGCAGTGTTGCTGGGTTGCAAAATGTTAGAAGATGACCCCCGCTTTAATGCTGGTACTGGTTCAGTACTGCAATCTGATGGTCAAATCCGCATGAGCGCTTCCTTGATGGATGGTACATCCGGACGTTTTAGTGGTGTAATTAACATTTCCCGGGTAAAAAATCCCATTGATTTGGTACACTTTTTACAAAATTCACCGGATCGGGTGCTTTCTGATTGCGGTGCTGCTGAACTAGCACGGGAGTTACAAGTTCCTAACTACAATCCTTTAACTGATTTAAGATTACAAGAATGGATACAAGAACGCCGGGATAATTTTAAAACCTCTATGGCTGGGGTGGTAGCAGAACCGGAATTAGGACAAAGCAGTAACGCTGGACGGGGAACAATTGGTGTAGTTGTTTTAGATTCCTATGGTAGTTTGGCTGTGGGTACTTCCACAGGTGGTAAAGGCTTTGAGCGTATTGGTAGAGTCAGTGATTCTGCTATGCCCGCAGGTAACTATGCTAATATTTACGCAGCAGTTAGCTGTACTGGCATTGGGGAAGATATCATTGATGAATGTTTAGCAGCCAAAATTGTGGTGCGGGTAACTGATGGTATGTCTCTTGAGGATGCCATGCAGCGATCATTTAGTGAAGCTAGTAAAAATCAGCGCGATTTAGGGGCGATCGCTTTAGATGCCACCGGAAAGATATCATGGGGTAAGACCAGTCAAGTATTACTTGCAGCCTACCATGATGGCTTAACCATTGCTGATACTCTGGAATGGAACAATGGGCAATTAGTTGGCTGTTGTTAACTGAGAAGGGGCTTGGAGTGATGACCTCACTTCCAGCCCCCCTAGCTGATAGCGAATTTTGACCAAGTGAGGTACATTTTTACTGGTACTGTATTAAGCAGCGAGCAGGAAGCCAGCACTACAAGATTGCTATGATTTTTGCTGTTGCCAATCTTGTTTAACTACCTGACGACTACGGGCAATTACTAAGGCATTATCAGGTACATCTTCTGTAACAGTTGAACCTGCGGCTACATAAACATTATCTCCTAATGTGACTGGTGCTACTAAAACACTGTTAGAACCGGTTTTAGTACCGTCGCCGATTTTGGTGGGATGTTTTTTCACCCCGTCATAATTGGCGGTAATAGTACCAGCACCAATATTTACTTTAGTACCTGTGGTGGTATCACCCAAATATGATAAATGTGCTGCGTTAGTCCTATCACCTAATTGGCTGTTTTTCAACTCCACGAAATTACCTACACGACAATTAGCACCCACTACTGCATGACCACGTAAGTGAGCATAGGGTCCAACTCGGCTTCCTGCTCGTACAATGCTATCTTTAACCACAGAATACTGCACTGTGACGTTTTCACCCAGTTGGCTATTTTCAATTAAGCTGCCAGGTCCAATGCGACTACCTGTTTGAATGGTCGTATTTCCCCGTAGATGGGTTTGGGGTTCAATAATTACATCAGGCTGTAACTCTACGGTGTCATCAATGGTGATGCTGTGGGGATCGATGAGGGTAACACCGGACATCATCCATTTTTCTTTGACTCGTTTTTGTAAAATTTCGTAGGCGTTTGCTAGTTGTAGGCGATCGTTGATGCCGAGAATTTCTTGGTAATCTTCCACATCAACAGCCATGACCTTACCAACTTGAGTTACGGCATCTGTGAGGTAATATTCTTTTTGGGCATTGTTGGCTTGTAGGTGGGGGAGAACCTCAGCTAAGTTATGCCAATGAAAACAGTAAACCCCAGCGTTAACCCGACAATTTTGTTTTTGAATATCAGTACAGTCTTTGTCTTCTACAATTCGTTGAACAATGTTGTCACTATCACAAAAAACTCGCCCGTAGCCTTTGGGTTGAGTTAATTTGGCGGTGAGAATGGTGGCTGCGTTGCCATTTTCTCGGTGAGTTTGTAATAGTTTTTCTAGGGTTTGGGGGCGTAATAATGGTACATCGCCATTTAGTACTAGTAAATCCCCGGTGTACCCCTCCAGGTGGGGTAGTAACTGCTGGATGGCGTGACCAGTACCTAGCTGTTGGGTTTGTTGGACAAATTCTACATCATGAGATTCTATTGCTGCTTCCACCAATGGGGCTTGATAGCCAACAATGACTATCCGCCGTGAAGGTGAAACGGGTTCTACACTGTGCAGAACTTTTTCCAGTAGCGATCGCCCGCCCAAAGAGTGTAAAACCTTGGGTAGATGTGATTTCATCCTGGTACCGCGTCCTGCTGCGAGAATTGCTACAACTACCATAATTTATTGATCAAATATAACAGTTTGATATATCTTAAAGGAAAACCAGCCACGGCAAAAATCAGGATTTTGATTTGGTCATAACCAGCGCTTTCGCCAATGGGAAGTGGGTTCTAGTGGGCTGTTGTGTTGTTCTTGTTGTCGCCGCATGATAATGATATGAGCAGGATCTTGTAATTGGTAATCCCGGTAGGGAATAGCAGCGCGAGTTTGCAAGTGTTCTTGTTCCTGTGCTGACAGAGGGGGGAGAGAATTTGAAAAGGATATTCCCGACTGTTGCTTTGGGTAAGCTGCAACTGTACCAGGCCATCGCCTACCCGCAGGGGGAGTAGAACCTATTTCCAACCCAGCAGCTAAGAGGGCTGTACGCACAGCAGCAGCACAAGAATAAGTTGCTAACAAACCATCAGGGTGTAAACACTGGGAAACTTTTTGGATAAATTCAATTGTCCATAACTGAGGACAACGAGGGGGAGAAAAAGGGTCTAAAAAAACTGCATCAGCTTGAAAGCCAGATTCATATACTTGTGTAATTGAGCTTCTAGCATCACCAATAAGTAGTTTGGCGTGAAGATAATCTGTTTGCACTTGGTGATTAAATGCTAGTTGGGACAAAATTGTGGTTTGTTGAGAGTTCCATGTGTGGAATAAATTCTGAGTGATGGTAGCTTGTGGGACGGCTGGATTTATTTCTAAGCCAATTAACTCCACGTAACAATGAGGATTTACTGCCCAAATAGTCTCCAAAGCGGCAGCTGTGTTGTATCCTAGACCATAACAAACATCTAATAGCCGCAAAACTGGTTTTTGGGCAGATTGTGTTAGTTGAGTAGGAAGCACAAATTTTAAAAAACTCTCTTGTTTAGCTCCAAAGTGACTATGAAACAATTCATTAAACTCTTGGGACTTAAAGGTAAATGAACCATCTGCTGTTGGTTGGGGTGTAAATTTTTCTATTTCTGACATATTAATTTTTGCAAAAACTCCATACAGGTAATTTATTTTTGCTTGTTCCCTGTTCTATTATTTTCAGTGATTTATGGCTAATACCCAATTTTTTGTTTCTCCGTCTTGGCTGTTGCAACATCTGAATGATCCACAGGTGGTGATTGTAGATTGTCGCTTTTCTCTAGCTGACCCACAACTGGGAAAACAACAATATCAAGGAAGTCACATTGCATATTCTCATTATCTGGATTTGAATCAGGATCTTTCCAGTGCTGTGGGTCAGCATGGCGGGAGACATCCTTTACCCCATGTCCAGGATCTAGCTGACAAATTATCAGCTATGGGTGTAAACTCTCAAAAAACTTTAGTAGTAGCTTATGATGACTCCCGCTTGGCTTTTGCATCTCGTCTGTGGTGGTTATTACGCTATCTAGGACATGAGCAAGTAGTGGTGTTAGATGGAGGGTTTACAGCATGGCAAAAAGCCGGTTATCCTGTAACAAGTGTGATTCCATCACTGAAGCCGGGTGATTTTATTCCCCAAATTATGACAAAATTGGTAGTGGATTTTGAGGATGTAAAAAGTCGCAAAGATTTACCGACAGTGGCTTTGGTGGATTCTCGATCAAGCGATCGCTACGGAGGAGAAAGAGAACCAATAGATAAAATTGCGGGTCATATTCCCGGCGCTGTTAACTATCCTTGGGCAGAAGTTACAGACGCTTCTGGTTATTTACTTTCCCCCTCACAGCAACGCCAACGATGGGACAAGTTAGCAAATGCTGAGGAAATTATAGTTTATTGCGGTTCTGGTGTAACTGCTTGTGTGAATTTGCTTTCTTTAGCACTAGCTAATATTCATACTGGAAAACTTTATGCTGGTGGTTGGAGTGACTGGATTAGTTATTTGTAGGGATGCTGTCTACCACTCCTACACGTAAAGCCACCCGCTTATATTTGCTCGCATCGTAGGGAATACCAGCGTGCATGACTTGGGAGTTGTCCCAAACCACAAGATCACCAGGCTGCCATACATGATGATAAACTGGTGTCCGATCTAGAACAGTTTGAAATAATTGTTGCCAGAATTGTTTAGCCAAATCTAATTTATCTTCCATACCCACAACAATTGATGTATCTGAGCCAAGATATAATCCTTTTTTCCCAGTTACTTGATGTGTGGAAACAATGGGGTGCGTTTTCATCGGTACATCGTCTCCTGGTTGATATGTTCTTGGTGGTAGATGATACATAGACATTTGCTGTAATTGCTGTTGATGTGCGGGTTCGAGATGGTTGTAAGCTTGTATCATGTCCAGGAAAGCTGTTGTGTTGGCGGGGGGTATTTCTACTCCATAAAGCATGACGACATATAAAGCATTCATATCTAAACCATCTGTTTTGGGAAGAAAATCTTTATCATGATGCCATTGCCAAGCAAACTTACCGATAATTTCTTGGCTATACCCTTGGGGATTTCCTAAAATAGATACACCAGGACTTTGTAAATCTAAATCAATGTTGGGGTCAACGGGTTTAGATGGATAATTAATGGGGGATTGACCAAAGGTTTTATCAGCAAATTCCTTTAACTGTGATGCAGTTAAATTTTGGTTTTTAACAACAATTACGCCATGCTCCCATAAAGCTTGTTTCAAATTACTGATCTGTTGAGTTGTAATTTGCGCTAGATTACATTTTGGTAATACTTCTACGCCCAGTCTCAAATGTTCTGCCATGGTCTGAAAACAGTTTTTCCTGCCAGAAAAGACTATCATGGTTGTTTTTTGGTCATGTCTTATTACTGACAGGGTGGATATGATTGTAATACTGCCTCAATGTATGATGAGTTCCATCTTCCTCAAGGGTGGGAAGGTTGAGTCATGTCAGGGATAGAGGCTTGTTTCCTTTGATTGTAGTGGACTGGCAAGGTTAAAATATTGCCAGGTTTGCTAGGGGGAAATATTTTGGTAACTATTCAATGTAGAAATATCAGTTTTGCCAATATCGAGGCGATTTTTTTTGATAAAAATGGTACAATAGAGGATTCCCAAGGATACTTGCGATCGCTCGGACAAAAAAGCGCCCGCATCATAGACGCGCAAATTCCCGGAATTGGGGAACCGTTATTAATGGCTTTTGGCATTAATGGGGACACCCTAGACCCAGCGGGTTTAATTTCTGTAGCTAGTCGTCGGGAAACAGAAATTGCCGCAGCTGCATATATTGCCGAAACTGGGAGAGGATGGTTTGAGTGTTTAAAAATAGCACGTCAATCTTTAGAGGAAGCTGAAAAATATCTCAGTACAACTCCCGCACCACTGTTTACAGGTAGTTTGGATTTGTTCAAGTCTTTGTCAGCAGCAGGGATAAAATTAGGTATCATTTCCGCAGCAACTACTGCGGAGGTGAGTGATTTTGTCATCCGACACCAATTAAGTGATTACATCCAGGTACAAAAGGGGGTGGATGAAGGACCAAGTAAACCGGACCCAGTATTGTTTTTACAGGCTTGTCAAGCTTTGGGGGTAGCACCAGGGAGTACATTAATGGTGGGAGATGCTGTTGGTGATATGCAAATGGCACGTTATGCCGAAGCCGCAGGTTGTATTGGTATTACCTGGGTTGGTAGGTCAGATCATGTCCAGGGTGCGGATGTGGTAATTCATAGACTAGATGAAATTTTAATTGGTGATTAGTCATTTTCTTCTGTGGTTAATGGAGGAATATATGTAGCGGATTTAATTGTGATATTCTAAATCATGCAGCAGCCTAACGCCAATCAAAAGGATGTCACCATGACTGAGAAGGAACGTAAGTTTATCACCAGTGAACCTATATCTAATGATAAACAAGATACTCATGATAAAATCTGGAAAAGCACTAAAGAAGGTTTTGCCCATCGGGACTGCATAGGATATTGGCGTTATCCCCTGTTCTCGAAAATAGGGGAAGTAAGAAAAGAACCAGATATTGTCATTGTGGATCGAGAATTGGGGTTAATTATTCTGGAAATCGAAAATATTACTATTGATCAGCTGGTGGGTATTAATGGTGATCAATGGGAATTTACCCAAGATACGATTATTCTGTCTAATCCTGCACAACGTTCTTATCGTTCATTATTAGCACTGTTATCATATTGCGATCGAGAAGATTCTATTTTCCGGAAAATTACGGGAAGGGCTGTAGTTGCTTTACCAGAAATCACCATGGAAGAGTGGCAACAAAGGGGGTTTGATCAAATACCCAATTGTCCACCTATCATATTTAAAAATAATTTGTACAAAACAGCTTTTTTTGAAAGAATTTGTCAATTACAGCCAACGGTTACAGGAGAGCAACTCAATGATGAACAATGGAAAATATTGCGCGCTGTTGTGAGTGGAACTCCTATACTTCGTAAGCCTTCGGGGGCTGTTCAACAGCATCAAAATAGAGCAGCTGTTCTTAATATTCTCAATGAATTGCTGTATGAAACTGATTTACAACAAGAACATATTGGTAAGGAAATTCCTCCAGGAGTCCAACGAATACGGGGAATTGCTGGTTCAGGTAAAACGGTTTTATTGTGTCAAAAAGCTGCCAATATGTATTTAAAGCATCCTGATTGGGATATTGCTTTAGTGTTTTTCACCCGTTCTTTATATGGACAAATTGAAAGCTTTGTTGACCGATGGTTAAAACGATTTAGTAATGGGGAGGTTGTCTATGATGAAACAGTAAAGAAAAAGCTAAAGATTCTTCATGCTTGGGGTGGTAGCAACCGACCGGGTTTATATTCAACCATTTGTGAAACACATGGCGTTTCACCTCTTCCGGCGATTCGTGATTTAAGTCCCAATGAGGGATTAGCTGAATGTGCTAAGAGATTATTAAATCAGACAGAAATTCAGCCTATATTTGATGCGATTCTCATTGATGAAGGACAAGACCTGGTGAGTGAAAATGAGAGGATGTTTTTCAAAGATAATGAATATAAGCAAGCTATTTATTGGATGGCTTATCAAGCCTTACGTCCTGTTAATAATGAATCTGCCGAGCAACGTTGTTTAATATGGGCTTATGATGAAGCTCAAAGTTTAGATAGTTTAAAAATACCAACGGCTAAGGAGTTATTTGGTAAAAGTTTGACTAATTTAGTTCAGGGAAACCATAGGGGGGGAATTAAAAAAAGTGAAATAATGCACCGTTGTTATAGAACTCCTGGAGAAATTATCACCACTGCTCACGCACTGGGTATGGGATTATTACGTCCTGATGGAATGCTACAAGGATTAACTAATAGGAGGAGTTGGGAATCAATTGGTTATGAAATTAAAGAAGGTCAATTTAATCCTCCTGGGCAAAAAATTGTTTTACATCGTCCCCCAGAAAATTCGCCAAATCCCATCCCTAAATTATGGCAAAAACCAGTGCTAGAGTTTAATATTTATGAATCTCGCAGGCAAGAATTAGAAGCTTTAGCGGAAAGGATTAAATATAATCTTGAGGAAGATGGACTAAAACCTAGTAGGGATATTTTAATAGTGGTTTTAGGTTCAGTTAAAGAGGCTCCTAATCTGGAAACAGAAGTGGGAGAGTTTTTGATCAAAAAAGGCATTGATGTTTACATTGCGGCGGCAAAAAGATTGAATCAGTTAAAGCCAAATTTTCAAGCGGGAACATTAAATCCAGATAGATTTTGGTGTGAAGGAGGGGTAACAATTTCTCGCATTCACCGAGCCAAAGGAAATGAGGCTAATATGGTTTATGTTGTTGGAGTTGATAAAATTGCAGAAAATGAAAGTGATCCTAATCTCAGAAATCAATTATTTGTTGCGTTAACACGCTCAAGGGGTTGGGCTTGTATGAGTGGTATTGGTGATTATGCTTTTTATCATGAAATTAACCAAGTAATTAAAAGTGGAGATACCTTTACATTCACTTACAAAAAACCTCCTAAAATCAATACAGGAGAAGAAATAGAGTCATAATGGTATCATGTTTTTGCCAACATATCAAGTTGAAATGTTAAAATAGAAATACCCACGATTTTCATACTTGCTAGAAAAGCTATGCAAAACCTAGAAACAACCTTACCTCTGCGCCTGTGGACTGTGGAAGAATATCACCGCATGGCTGAGGCCGGAATTTTTGGCGTGGACGAACGTGTGGAACTTTTAGAGGGAAAAATTATCTGGATGGTTGCTAAGGGAACAGCCCATCGGTCAGCAGTGGGGAGAACAGATTACTTACTCAAAAACCGTTTGGGAAATCGGGCGTGGGTATCTATCCAAGATCCCATTAAGTTAAATGAACGATCCGAACCAGAACCAGATATTGCTGTTGTTAAAGTAGATGCTTTAGACTACGCGGACCATCATCCTACACCACCTGAAGTTTATCTAATTATTGAGGTAGCAGATAGTAGTTTAAAAATAGATTGCGAGACGAAGGCGGAAGCTTACTCCCTGGCGGGAATTATGGATTATTGGGTGTTAGATGTGACTAAGGGTGAATTGTACGTTTTTCGGGAACCAACTCAGCAAGGCTATACAAGTGCTGTGGTTTTACCGGGAGATGCAACTATTTCACCTTTAGCTTTTCCTGATTTGCAAATTGTAATTTTAGAAATGCTCCCCCCCAGTTTAGGAGACTTGATCTAGCATTTCTCAATAAGCGTGGGGTACAAATCTAAATGATCTTGTTGTAGTGCGAGCATCCTGTTCGCTGCTTAATAGATGTTACCCGCTAAAAATGTACCTCACTTGGGCAAAATTCGCCATATAAAAGAATTAGAAGTTTTTTTGACCGAAATATCAACGGAGAGCAGAGCTAATGGCTTCAGACATGGGGGTTAGCCGTTGGCGATTTTAATCGCCTTCCCCATTCTTCAACTAGTTCGCTTGCACTAAGCTACATTTGGGAGAAATAACTATGACAGTTACAACTACTAATAAGATGACCTTTGAGGAATTTTTGGAATTTGATGATGGTACAGATAGTTTATATGAATTGGAGAACGGAAAATTAATACCTATGCCTTCTGAAAGTGAGCTAAATTCTCGGATAGCGATGTTTTTAGTCGCCTATTTTCTAAAATTAGGTATTCCATATTATCAGTTAAGAATGAAAACTGAAATTGCTGTGAATAGCCGTATGGTGGGGGTGCGTGTGCCTGATTTAGTGGTATTTTCTGAGGAGTTAGCCCAGGAGATGGAGGGTGCTACACGCTCTTTAATTTTAATGGATATGCCACCGCCTTTGTTAGTGGTGGAGGTGGTGAGTGTTAATCAGGCTAATCGTGATTATCGTTACAAGCGATCTGAGTATGGAGCGCGAGGAATTCCAGAATATTGGATTGTTGACCCGATTGAGCAAAAGGTGACGGTTTTGCAATGGGTAGAGGGTTTCTATGAGGAAAAGCTATACTTAGGGGGTGACAATATCGCCTCTCCTTTGTTTCCTAGTCTCAAGTTGACTGCTACTGAAGTTTTGCAAGGTTGCTCTGCTGCGCCCTAAATGAACACAGGGGATCACATTAGGAGGCGTGCGATGGACACCACACAATACTCGACCCAAACCATCATGAGTTATTTAGAAACAGCAGCGCAGTTTTACAGTCAAGTTGCCCAAGAACCAGAAGTAGGGCTTTGTTGCGTCCAAAGTACACCCATACAACTACCAGGATTGAAAATTCCTCTGGCAATGCAGGAAATGAACTATGGTTGTGGGACAACTGTTCACCATGCTGAACTTGTCAACCAACCCACTGTGTTATATGTGGGTGTTGGCGGTGGGCTAGAGGCGCTGCAATTCGCCTATTTTTCTCGTTATCCAGGTGCTGTAATTGCTATTGAGCCGGTGGTGGCTATGGGAGATGCGGCTGCACGTAACCTAGAAATTGCCGCTACAGAAAACCCCTGGTTTGACACCAGCTTTGTAGAAATTCGTGAAGGTGATGCTTTTAATCTACCCGTTGCTGATGCTAGTGTTGATATCGTAGCCCAAAATTGCCTTTTCAATATTTTTGCACCAGAAGATTTAACCCGTGCTTTAACAGAAGCGTATCGAGTGTTAAAACCGGGTGGGCGTTTGCAGATGAGCGATCCCATTGCCACTGTTCCCATTCCTACACATTTGCAACAGGATGAGCGACTACGTGCCATGTGTTTATCAGGGGCGCTCACTTATGAAGAGTATATAAGTCATATCATTAATGTTGGTTTTGGTCAAGTTGAAATTCGCGCCCGTCGTCCTTACCGTCTTCTAGATTCTCAAACTTACAAATTACAACAACATCTTCTGTTAGAAAGTCTGGATTCTGTGGCTTTTAAAGTGGAAGTTCCCGCAGATGGCGCTTGTATCTTCACAGGTAAAACGGCAATTTATGCCGGTGCAGAGTCTCTTTTTAATGATGGGGCAGGACATCTGCTTCAACGTGGTGTACCAGCGGCGGTGTGTGACAAAACGGCGGCTAAACTTGTAGCTTCTCACTCTACAGAAGTCATGATTACGCCTTCAACCTGGCACTATGGCGGTGGTGGTTGCTGTTAAGAAAAATCTATGCGATCGCTGTAGCATACTACAATAATAATGCAATAAAATCAAATGTCAACTACATTATTCAAAAGTAAACTTAGTTCTTCTTTGAATAAAAAAAGCATTTCTGTTTTACAAATTAACTTGGGTAGGCGGTGTAATCTGGCTTGCATACACTGTCATGTTGAAGCCAGCCCCAAGCGAACTGAAGAACTTTCCCCAGAAGTTTGCCAACAGTTAATTACTTTAATTCACCAATTCCCAGAAATTCAGATTGTAGATTTAACTGGTGGCGCACCAGAAATGAATTATGGATTTAAGCCATTGGTAGAAGCTGCAACAGTCGCAGGTAAACAGGTAATTGTCCGATCCAATTTGACCATTTACTTTCAAGATGGGTTCAGTGATTTACCAGAATATTTTGCTAAACACCAAGTTAAAGTTGTGGCTTCTTTGCCTTGCTACATGGTTGATAATGTTGATAAAATGCGTGGCAGTGGTGTTTTTGATGCTTCTATTAAAGCCTTGCAATGGCTAAATAAAGTCGGTTATGGGCACAAATCAAATTTAATCTTGGACTTAGTATATAATCCTCCATTACCCACCAGTGAAAAATTTTCCTTAGCACCTGAACAAACTAAGCTAGAGCAAGATTACAAAATCTTCCTGCAACAACATTTTGACATAGTGTTTAACAACCTATTAACGATTACTAACTTGCCTGTTGGCAGAACTAAAATGTATTTAGAACGGAAAAAGCTTCATGATAGATATGTGCATTTTTTAGAGTCCCACTTCAATCACAGTACAGTTGAACATTTAATGTGTCTTCACTACCTGTCAGTGGACTACTTGGGTAATGTGTATGATTGCGATTTTAACCAAATGATGAATCTCCCTGCTAAAACTGGCAATGGTGAATGGTTGACAGTTGCTGAGTTGCTAAAATTGGGCAGTTTAGATGTGATTAATGAGATTCAGACAGGTAACTACTGCTATGGTTGCACTGCTGGATGTGGTTCCAGCTGTGGAGGGGCTTTGCAGTAAAAATTAGAAATCGTTTTGACTATGGATGTAAACAGAGTCAATGACTATATTAGCATATTTTCCGGAAAAAATTTCTCCGTTACCAAAACTGTTACTAGTGTTCTGCCAGTTTGGCATTAGCTTATGATAGTACTTAGTTAAGCTCCTCACACTACACCAAAAGCCATACAACATGAAGTTGTATGGCTTTTTATTTTTGAGTTTGATAACCAAACAGCACTACAGATAACTACATATAAATCTTTTCCCTATATTTTGGATTAAACAAGCCGTATTAAGTTAAAATTTCAATGCTGACTCAATTCTGACTCAATTATTTGAGAAATTTCCCTGAAGTTAAATCAATCAATACTAGAATAGCCTTGACATCTTGGTTTTTTCATCCTGACCACCACAAGCCAGTCATATCTACCGCCAAACAAGCACGTGGGGAATTCCAAATTCTCGCGGCTACAACCGATGATTTGATTGGTGTTGCCCATATTATTGCCGAAAGCTTTCACGGACATGATGGTTTTTGGGGATGGGCTTTTCCGCTTATACGTTTTAGTATTTACGAAGACCTCAAACATCGCTTGTCATCACCAGCACCCCATCATATTTGTTTGGTTGCTGTTGATATTAGTACTGCTTCCAATCCTCGTTTAGTGGGAACAGTAGAGTTGAATGTGCGTTTCAATGATTCCTGGGGACACACTGGTAAGAGTTTTCCCTATCTTTCTAATTTAGCCGTTCATCCCCAATACCGTCGGCATGGTGTCGCTTCACACCTACTAAGCACCTGTGAAAAATTTTCCCATGAGTGGGGATTTCATGACTTATATCTCCACGTATTGGAAGATAACCATCAGGCACAGCAACTGTATTTTAAATTGGGATACAAGGTGCATAAATTAGAATCTAGTTGGAATACATTTTTGTTCGGAGGTTCTCGGCAAATCTTGCTGCATAAACACGTCAGTAAAATTTTTTATTAAAAGTATATAATATAACTCTTTTTGATTAATACTGAAGATATCCTCTTGTTATTGTTCGGGGTGACTGGAGGTTATTTGATATTGAAAATGTAATAATACTGATTACCTAGACTTATACTTAAGTAAACCTATGGCATTTACCTCAATAACCTTAAGATAAATTAGTGTTTATACGTAACTAAAAAGAGGGGATAAATCCAACAAAACAATTCTTGTTTGCTCAACAATATAGTCAGAAGAAAAGTTGAGAGTTATTACTGAGGAAAACCTTCACTCTAGTAACTTGATATTATATAAATATATGGACTAAATATATGTATTTTACTTGGGCATAATACTCTAGGCTAATTCGATGGAATTATTCAACAGTAAATACTTCAGGATATAAAGGATAAACAAAATTAAACCACCGTGAAATTACGCTTAATAAGCTTTCCAGACATGATCCTAGGTTTGTACTGATTCATTCAGCTTTATGAAAACTTTAAGAAAAAATAGCTGAATTGTGACGACAAATTGAGCTAAATCCCATAGAATATAATCAATTATTAATTACTAATCTAATTTAGTCCTTTAGTATCATATTTAGTAAATTGCTCTTGCTACATAACACCAGCACATTATCTGCAACTTAAAGAAAATATGGATAGCGAAAGCTGCCAACGCTATCAAGCTGCTATGGTATCAAATTACTACTCTGACACTGTTATCCTAGACCATCTCATCATGACAGATGGAACTGAGCAGTCATGCGGATCGGATGTCCTCACACTTCTACACAGTGGTAAAATTTTCGTTGTTAATAGTCGTAAGCGCAACGGTTTAATACTCTTTAAACCCTATCATGCCGAATTTGCCGGGCCTGGTGCTGCTATTGGTGGGAACTACGATATGGATTGCGAAAGAGTATTACCTATAGGTAACTTGTCTTTATTAACAGCCGAAAATCATGAGGCTCGTCAGAAGGCTTACTTAATTAGGCGACAGTGGATTAGGTTGATCAAGCAAATTACAGAAACCCACTCTCCTCAGCAGCGTATCCAAAAAATATTAGATCAATTTGAACAGTACTTTCCGTTAGAAACGGTGGAGCAAATACCTGATATTGTTTTTGCCCTTTTAGTCGGGGTATTACCACAAACGGTAGGAATAGTGCGCCGTTTGGGTAATGAGTGGAATGGCAAATTTAACTAATCCATTCTCTGGGGAGGATGTCAAGATCCCAGATTTGATAAAGCAACTTGTATTCTATTTAAGGTGCGAGTATTTTCCTCTGATGTACCGACAGTAATTCGCAATCCCCCGCTAATTTCCCGGACAAGGGTACCAGAATTTTTCAGTTTTTGGTGAAGAGTTGTTAAAGTCTGGTTTTGGGTGTCAGAGTTATTTCCTAAAAGACGCAGGAAAATAAAATTAGCAGTACTTTGGCTGACTCGTAATCCTGGATGTTGGGATAGGACCTGGATCAGTTTGTTTCGTTCATCCAAGGTTGGAGAAATTGATTCCAGCAAAAGTTGCCTATGCTGCATGGCGACTAATCCCCCAGCAATAGAAAAGCTAGGGAGATTGTAAGGTAAGCGGACTTTTTCTAAAATGGCGATCGCCTGTGGATCGGCCACACAATATCCCACCCGCAGGGCGGCTAACCGAAAAGCTTTGGAAAAAGTGCGTAGAATCACCCAGTTAGGACGCTGTACTAATTCACTAACTAAGCTAGTTTGGCTAAATTCAAAATAAGCTTCATCAATTACCACTAAAATCTCTTCACTCAAAGTTCTTAACCATGACAATTCGGCAGGAGTTAAACAGTTACCAGTTGGGGAATTGGGATGGACTGCAAAAATTACCCGAATGGGGGGACTGTCAGTTTTTTCTAAGGCCGCTTGGGCAGATGTCAAGTCAATTGCAAAATTATCTTGATTTCTGCCCACTGTCACCACTGGAATACCCAAAGTTTGCGCTAAAATTCCATACATTGAAAAAGTAGGGTTGGCGACTAAAATTGAACCTTCCCCTCCCAAGCAAGTGGCGATTAATAAAGAGCGTATTAGTTCGTCTGAACCATTGCCTAGAGAAATATGGGCACGAGTAAACACCCCAGGTGAGAGAGATGCTGACTCATTTACGTATTCAGCAATGGCATCTTTCAAAGTTTCATGTCCACCGTCAGGATAACGATTTGTTTGAATTACCCGCTGATAAGTCGAAGCGAGCTTTTCTTTTAACTGTGTTGGCAAATCATAGGGGCTTTCATTGGTATCCAGCCGATCTAAATCCAGGGGAACTGCTGCGTCTGTGTTACTGCTGGGGTGGGGTTTATAAGCTGTGAATTGCGCTAAATCAGAACGGATAAAGGAAAGCATATGATTTAGTTGGTAATTTTTAATTTGTAATGGAGAAATTGATTTTATATTGTAGAGCTTTGAGGGAATTGACAGAATCGCTGAATTGCTGACCAAATTACTGCCATGACATCCCCTAGGGCATGATCGCTATCAAGTTCTATTAATTATACCCAAGGACGCGATCGCCCAAACTCCCGACTGGTCGCAATGGGAATCACTTCGTCTTGTTTGCCATGGTTTGCCATGGAAAATCAAAGTTGAGCAAAACTCAAGCAACTATTAGCTATTAAACCTCAGTTGAGGCAGTTATTCCTAAGCGGGGCTGCTCAAACTGAGGTGAAATCCTCAAGAGAATCAGCAACTGAATCGTGTTTTTAATTTCTCAGCCAATAGCCAAGGAGATGATTTTAAATAGTAGATGCTTCTCTTTGGCAATCAAAAACTACAGCGAACGAAGCATCAGGTGTTATCTTATTTAAGTGATCTACATAACCCTCAGCATCAGAACGACTGCGGAAGCGAGCCACAATTTCCCGTTGTGTATTAGGAAGCAAACGAGCGATCGCCCAAGAGTTGAGACGTGTTTTGTAGGCGAGTGCTGGAGTTTCTAAATTGGCACCTTTGTAGTCAGTATGTTGTGGCATGATTTATCTGAATTGCGTGATTTTTGTTAACAGATCTACAGAGTTTTGTGCCAGGGGTGAGCAAATAAATTTTTTATGTGCTGCCACCTTGTTATTCCATTATTGTTTTATTGTCAATACTGATGGGTAAATCTTAGACCAGGTAAATAGAAATCTTTAATATATCGTCATGATCTCAATTATGTGAAGTGCGCCGTAATTACGTAACCAACCCACAGAACAGACAGAACACAATAACCAAGCTTGCTCACTGAATCGGTTAAAATAGTATATAACTATAAACTAGCTTGTCCTGTAAAAATGACCATGCACAATTCCGTTGAATTCCAAGACGCTTTTGATGTGATTGTCGTCGGTGCAGGTCACTCCGGTTGCGAAGCTGCCCTGGCTGCAGCCCGCCTCGGCTGTCGCACTCTGCTACTGACACTCAACCTAGATAAAATCGCCTGGCAACCTTGTAATCCAGCAGTAGGCGGCCCGGCTAAATCTCAGTTAACCCATGAAGTAGATGCCTTGGGGGGGGAAATAGGCAAAGTTGCAGACCGGACTTATCTTCAAAAGCGCATCCTTAATTCGTCACGCGGTCCTGCGGTGTGGGCATTACGCGCCCAAAGTGATAAGCGCGAATATGCCGCAGTGATGAAAAATATTGTGGAGAACCAAGAAAACTTGTCCATTCGGGAAGCAATGGTTACGGACTTGGTGCTGGGAGCTAACGATGAAGTGATTGGTGTTAAGACTTACTTTGGGGTGGCTTTTGGATGCCGGGCAGTAATTTTGACCACTGGTACGTTTTTGGGTGGTAAGATTTGGGTGGGTGACAAATCAATGCCAGCAGGACGAGCGGGGGAATTTGCGGCGGAAGGTTTAACACAAACTTTAAATCGCCTGGGATTTGAAACTGGAAGACTAAAAACAGGTACACCGGCCCGGGTAGATAAGCGATCGGTTGACTATAGCAAAATGATTATCCAACCGGGGGATGAAGAAATACGCTGGTTTAGCTTTGACCCCGATGTGTGGGTAGAACGAGAACAAATTCCTTGCCACATCACCCGCACCACGGCGGAAACTCATCGCCTGATTCGGGAAAATTTACATTTATCACCAGTTTATGGCGGTTGGGTAGAAGCTAAAGGTCCGCGCTATTGTCCTAGCATAGAAGATAAGATAGTCCGCTTTGCTGACAAGGAAAGCCACCAAATATTTATAGAACCAGAAGGAAGAGATATACCAGAATTGTATATCCAAGGCTTTTCTACAGGGTTGCCAGAAAATTTGCAATTGCAAATGTTACGCAGTCTACCCGGTTTAGAAAAATGTATCATGCTGCGGCCAGCCTATGCGGTGGAATATGACTATTTACCAGCAACACAGTGTTATCCCACACTAATGACTAAGAAAATTTCTGGTTTATTTTGTGCGGGACAAATTAACGGAACCACTGGCTATGAGGAAGCAGCAGCCCAAGGAATTGTGGCGGGAATTAATGCTGCACGCTTAGTTGGCGGTGAAGAAATGATCATTTTCCCGCGCGAACACAGTTATATTGGTACGCTGATTGATGACTTGTGTACAAAGGATTTGCGGGAACCTTACCGAATGCTCACCAGCAGATCTGAGTATCGCTTGGTGTTGCGTTCTGATAATGCTGACCAACGACTAACACCTTTAGGACGAGAAATAGGCTTAATTGATCATCGCAGATGGAATTTGTTTATTGAAAAACAAACACATATTAATGAAGAAAAACAAAGGCTATATGCCACCAGAATCAAAGAACATGATCCCATAGGCCAAGCTATTGCTTCTGCTTCCCAACAAACTATTAAAGGTTCAATTACCCTAGCTGAATTACTGCGCCGTCCGGGGTTTCATTACGTTGACCTGGATAGCTACGGATTAGGAAGCCCTAACCTCAAGCCAGCAGAAAAACAAGGCGCGGAAATAGACATCAAGTATTCTGGTTATCTGGCTAGACAACAAAATCAGATAGAACAAATTTCCCGTCAAGCACACCGCCAACTACCTGCGGACTTGGATTACACCATAATTAATACTCTTTCTAAAGAAGCACGGGAAAAACTCAGTCAGGTAAAACCACTCACTGTCGGTCAAGCAGCACGCACTGGGGGGGTTAATCCGGCTGATATTAACGCCTTGTTAATATATTTAGAATTGCGTAAAACTAGTGGCCAGTCAGAGCTTCCGGCATTAGCTTAAGTTAAACTGCATCAAATTTGAGTATAGTAGAAAAAAAGGAACTAGTATGATAGATGACAGTAGTTAAATTACTAGCATTATCAGCAGGATTCCGATTACAGTTTATTTTAATACTACCAAGTCATCAACTAGTCTAATTTTGACTAGGGCTTGGCAACTGATGTCTAAATCCTGATTTCCAGGCGGTAGGCAGCCACAACCCAAAATGCCTTATGTTACAAGCAGCCAGAAACCAATTCATTATTCCAGAGCCATCAGAAGATTTGATCACCAATGACCCGTGGTCAATAGAATTTTATGCTGATGGCATGATGGATGAACTCTTTGCCGATATTGACGAAATTTTAGATGTGGGGCTAAATCACCGTTACCAGACTTTAAGGCCTGGTCATGGTGTACCACGGTCTATAGAACAAACTTCGACACCAGATTTACAGACAAATTCCGCTCAATCTACCACACCAGTGGCTTCAGAATATGAGCAGGTGCAAACAATTAATGTACCCCAGGTTGTTTTATCAAACTCCCTCACCCAGACAAAAAAAACAGTTGTGGTTGATAAACCAAAGGCTATTATTAAACGCCAAAAAACTAAGCTCAATTTGAGAAAACTGCTCATTACTGGCACAACTATCGGCGTGGCCATGGCCAGCAGCATATATATAGTACAGTCTGGATTGCTGACTGTCCTCACGGACAAATTGACTGAACCAGATATATATGTATCCCCAGCACAGACGCAGTTACCCAATCAAGTAGACCCCCAGGCAGAATTAGTTGATTATATGTTGGGAGCCTTGGCAATCATAGAACAGCAACGAGCAAGCACTAATTCCACATCTGCTCCTCCTGCGATTAACAATCAGGTAGTTACTCAATTACCAGCTACAACTGGTAGTTTACCAACACCCTTAGCTGCTAACAACACACCGCCCGTTAATAAAACTACCACAAACGTGGTGGAGCGGGTTTACATTCCTGTTTATCAAGCCCCATCACCAATGCGTTATGCACCACCACCTGTTCCCGTCCGTGGTACAAATAAACCACTGGAAGCAGGTAATTCTCAAACATCTAAACCTGTCCAACCACCGGCTAAACCTGCAACCGTGCCAACAGCACCAAAGAAAGAAAAGCAGCCATCTGTAGCAGTTACTCCAGCCCGGCCTACCTTACCGCCAACAGATACCCAACAACAGGCATATTTGCCTTCCCCAGTTCCAAATACTCCCAGTTACACCTTAGAGGGATTACTAGAGTTAGGGGAAAAATCTGCTGCTTTATTTGAGTTTGAAGGGGTAACTCGCCGGATACATATGGGCGAAAGCATCGGTAATACAGGTTGGATTCTGGTGGATGTTGCCAACGGCGAAGCTATTATTCGTCGTAACGGTGAAGTACGCTCAATCTTTGCCGGGCAGAAGTTGTAAAGGTAGGGGATCATCTTGTTTTCCTACCTTAACTCATCTACAGTGGTGACCGAAATATCAACGGCGAGCAGAGCTAATGGCTTCAGACATGGGGGTTAGCCGTTGGCGATTTCAATCGCCTTCCCCATTCTTCAATTAATTCGCTTGCACTAATACCTTTAATGTTCTGCCATGCCCTAGGTGTTAAAACTACGGTGGTTTTTGTTTTCACTTCATCATGAGGTATTGGTATATTTTTTAATCTTTTTTAGTCTTTTCATGGTTGCCATTGTTAGATATACTATCTATACTGAATATAGTATAGGCAATAATAAGGAGGTGATACAAGAGTGTTGGTAACGGAGTACAAAGCAATTGTCAAAAAAGCACAGGCTCAAGCCATAGATGAAGCTATCAGAACATCTCAATTTGTGTGAAACAAAGTGCTTAGATATTGGATGGATAATCGTGGGGTTGGCAAGAAGCAATTGTACCAGTACAACAGTCAATTACGAGCAGAATTTAAATTTGTTAATGATTTAAACAGTCATGCTTGCCAAGCATCTGTAGAAAATGTATAGAAAATGTATAGAAAATGTAGAGATGTTCCCTTTACTTCTATTGGACGTAAGTCTAGTAAAAGCAAGAAACGTCAGTGACGCTGGAACCCCCCTGCTTTAGCCTGGGGGAGTGTCAATACAATAGAATAGTTACACACTTGACATCTGGAGTTCTGTTCGTGGGCTTATTTGATGATTTAAGTCGGTTTCTGGAAAACCGTTTGGAAGAGTTTTTGCGCAACAATCCACATTTGGAATTAGAAGCGCTGTTGGAACAACTGCGCCAGCAAGAGGAAGATACTTTAAAATTGATTGCAGATTTAAAAGTTCAGGAAAAGCGATCGCAAGACGAAATTCTCTCTACTGCACAAGAAATTCAGCGTTGGCATATCCGAGTGCAAAAGGCTAAAAACGCCAGTAGAGAGGATTTAGCAGCAGCGGCACAGGACAGGGAAGCGGCCTTATTGCGATTCGGAAACCAGCTCTGGGGACAAATGCAAGGGTTAAAAGAACGTATAGCCCAATCTCAAGAACTACTGCGAAAAATTCAAATCCGGCGAGAGGAAGTGCAAGCCAAAGCAAGAGAAGCCCAAGCAGCCCGTACCCAAGAACAAACTCAGCAGCGTTTAAAAACAGATAGTTGGTGGAATGCAACTAGTAGTTATACAACTGGGTTGGATGATTTAGAGGAAAAGTTTCGCCGTTGGGAAACTGAAGATGAGTTAGAACAAATGAAACGTAATTTAGGAAAATGATGGTATTTGACATACTCATCGACCTTCTAGGTCGGTGATTCTTGACGGTTCACTGCAAATTGCTAAGGATAGGGAACAGGGTTTCACCTTTATCCAGCCAGTCCTAAAAAAAAGTGGTTTTGCATATCACAAAACCACTTGGTTTGTCAATAAATTAATTAGTTGTCTAACCTAGCGAACTACTCCATGAGTAGAAACAGTTTCAATGGGTTTCATTAAATACAACCGTAATAAATGCCAGCCATGAGCCAGATAAATGGGTAGTTTTTGGAATAATTGCCAGAATTTGGGAGTTTTAGAATTGGCGATCGCAGCTAGTTTTTCGTTATTTTTGACACATATATCCAATCGCTGATAAAACTCAGGATTGTCTACATCCAACATTAAAGGAAAAACTCTACCTGCTGTTTCATTGGTCTTTTTAATTACATAGATGTCATATTCTCGGGCATCTAGTCCAATAGCAGCATAAAAGTCTTTACGCTGAATATCATTGAGATACATAGTAGCAAACACTGACAAGAGGAAGAAGCGACTCCAGAGCTTGGCTCGCCAATCATTCAACATTTGTGGCTGGGATCTCATGATAGCGTCAAAGAAATCACCATGACGGTTTTCATCCTGACACCAGTTTTCAAAAAACCGGAAAATTGGATAAATTCTATCTTCAGGATGTGCTTCTAAATGACGATAAATGGTGATATAGCGCCAATAACCAATTTTTTCCGAGAGATAAGTGGCATAGAATATGAATTTCGGCTTAAAGAAGGTATAAGACCGACTCTTGGTTAAAAAGCCTAAATCTAGAGACAGATTAAAATCCGACATGGCTTTATTCAAAAAGCCTGCATGACGCGCTTCATCTCTGGACATGAGGTTAAAGCACTCAGCTAATACAGGGCTTTTATCTTTCAAACGGCGGCCCAGTTCTTTGTATAGCAAAAATCCGGAAAATTCTGCGGTGCAGGAACGTTCCAAAAATTCTACAAATAATCGGCGAGTTTCCCCGTCAATATGCTCCCAAGATTGCTCAAACTCGGCATCCCGAACGAAGTGATGGCGGTTGTAGTCCGTACGGAACTCTTCGAGGATGGCTTTTAACTCGTCTTCGTTGACGGATATATCCATCTTGGACATCTCGTCAAAATCAGTGGTGTAAAACCTTGGTGTTAATAGGGTTTCTTTAGCGGGGACTTTCACCCCAGGGCGTATTTCTTCAAAGCCTGGTTTTTGGAGGGAATCTACCATGTTTTAATTGCTCTTTTGCTTTTATTATCTTGATTACACCAGAGAGTTAGCACCAATTTGTCTGGAGTGACTGAAATTGGTATCCAGATCATGCTCTCACAAGGCGCAGCAGACGAGGATAATTTGTTTGTATAAAGTTCAGTCTACCAAGATGCAGCCCAAAATATAGTATATAAAAAGTTAAGAGTTGCAACAATATCTCCACCGAAAAACTAATAACTGTTGCTATACTCTATAAAAAGTATGAAGAGAGTCCCATATTAAATTATACCTACTGACACGCAAGAAAACAACATCAACAATCCATTTTCAAACTACAACAAGCGAAAATCCAAAGGGTTGAAAACAAGATGAATCCTGATAACAATCAGCATAAAGACCGTCTTTTTGTCTCTTATATCCTCAGTGGAGCCTTGTTTTTTGGCGTAGGAGGACTGCACCGTTTATACAATGGCAAAATTGGCACTGGTCTGTTATGGCTGTTCACTGGGGGTGTGTTTGGGATTGGGCAATTTGTGGATTTGTTGCTGATCCCTAACATGGTGGATGAATACGAACAAAAAATGAGAGCTAAAGCTGGCTTATCTCCCTTCGGTGTACCCATGAATCAAACGGCGATCGCGGCTGAAGTCTACCCCCCAACTGGTAATCGACTGATGGTATCACTACTCAAAGCCGCAGAGTCCAGGGGAGGTCGTTTAACTGTTACTCAGGGTGTAACTGCTACAGGTGCTGGCTTTGCCGAAGTGGAAGCTACACTGATGGAAATGTTGAAATCAGGTTATGTGAGGATAGGTAACGACCCCAACACAGGAGCCGTTACCTATTACTTTGATGAACTGATTTAATTTCTGCCCAGCCACTTTTGACTGTTCAAACGTTGTACTAAACCAAATACTAAAAGGTCTAGGGTAATTTTACGTTCATCAATTAAGAATGACTCCAGTGTGCTAGGTTTTTTACCTTCGTTACAAGAAAAACCCTTTCTCCCTGTGATATTTTCGTCGGGAAAATACAAGTTAAACTGGCGCTGGCCATTTTGCCAACTACCAATTACTTGCCAGCATTCTTCAGCTGACTGAAAACCCGCAATAGGAAGTTTCTGTTTAGCAAAAGACAACTGCAAATCCTGGACACCTTGCTCGGCCATGGCGGTTTGCAAGGATGGTAGGTAGTGTTGCTCCATAAACTCCACAAAGGGCTTATCCTCAACAGATGGGGCTTTCTCTTTTTTTCCAGCTGGGGGTTTTTTGTCCTTGGGGGGTGCTGTTACTGTTGTGGCGGCGTTGGGATTAACTTTTGGGTTCGCTGTTTTGGGATCTGGCGTGTTGGCAGTAGGGATATCTGTTGCTACTGGTTCGTCAGTACTGGGAGCTTTTTTTTCAGCGACCGTGGGAGCCTGTTGTTCAACAGTGCTGGGAGCCACTTCCCCGGCTTGATTATGATTTTTTGCTTCTGCCATTGCTCAGGTCAATCCTTTATCTAGCTTTTAGAGCTTTCGCTCTCCTTTGGGTAGTAAGTTATCTTCATTTTGACACAGCACAGCCTGGCTAGAGCTAGTCCCTCTCTTTGGTTGAGAGAGGGACATCGATCATGGTCAAGAAAAGTATAAATTTTTGCTGTATGTATTCCAAATACATTGGCAGATGCCATGTGTATTTTGTATTAACCACCTGCTATAGCCGGGACAATACTGACTTCATCACCATCTTTGAGGGGTGTATTTATCCCATCTAAAAAGCGAATATCTTCGCCATTGACATATATATTTAAAAATCGCCTTACTTGTCTTTTTTCGTCCAGCAAGGCACTGCTGATTCCAGGGCATTTTTCCTCCAGGGAATCAAAAAACTCGGCAACAGTACGACCATCACAAGTAAGGGTAGCTTGGTTATTGGTGTGTTTTTGCAGGGGAGTGGGAACTAATACTGTAACAGCCATAAAAGTAGAAATTTACGAATGAAAAAAGATTGCTAAATCAAGACTTGTTGCCATTCCAGGCGGTCAAGTGTACGAGAACGCTCTAAAGCACGTTCAAAGCTATCTAGTTTAGCATCAATTGTCAATGGTTCGCCAATGTAGCCTTGTACTGCCTCTTGAGTTTTTAAACCATTGCCAGTGATGTAAACTACGGTAGTTTCATCTGGGTCAATTTTGCCAGCAGCTACTAATTTTTTCAGCACAGCAATGGTTGTACCGCCCGCTGTTTCTGTGAAAATGCCTTCTGTTTCTGCTAGTAGCTTGATTCCTTCAATGATTTCGGCATCATTAACTGATTCAATATTACCGCCTGTTTTCTGGGCTAGTTCAAGAGCATAAACACCATCGGCAGGATTGCCAATGGCTAGTGATTTAGCAATTGTATTCGGTTTTACTGGTTTAATAAAGTCGCGTCCTTCTTTAAACGCTTGAGCGATGGGTGAACAACCCTCTGGTTGAGCGCCGCTGAAACGGACATCTTTACTGGGTACTAAACCAACTTCTACAAATTCTTGGAAACCTTTATAAATTTTGGTAAATAGGGAACCGGAGGCTAGGGGAGCAACCACATGATCTGGTAGTTCCCAACCTAGTTGTTCTGCTACTTCAAAGCCCAGGGTTTTGGAACCTTCAGAATAATAAGGACGCAAATTAATATTAACAAAACCCCAACCGTGGGTGTTGGCGACTTCCGAACAAAGACGATTTACTTGATCGTAGTTGCCTTTAACTGCCATTAAAGTGGGACTGTAGATTAGGCTACCTAGGATTTTACCTGCTTCTAGGTCTGCGGGGATGAATACACAACAATCTAAACCGGCATAAGCAGCGATGGCGGCTGTAGAATTTGCCAAGTTACCGGTGCTAGCACAAGAAACAGTAGTAAAACCCAACTCCCGCGCTCGACTCAAAGCTACTGACACTACCCGATCCTTAAAGCTGAGGGTGGGCATATTCACTGCATCATTTTTGATGTACAGCTTATTCAAACCCAGACGACGAGCCAAGCGGTGAGAACGTAACAGGGGAGTCATACCTGTTCCTACATCGATCACATTGTTAGTTGCTACTGGCAAAAAGGGGCGATAGCGCCAAATTGAATTTGGTCCGGCTGCAATTTTTTCCCGTGTCACACTCAGACGTAAATCACTGTAGTCATATTTAACTTCCAGTGGTCCAAAGCACAACTCGCAAACATGACTGGCTTTAAGTTCGTATTCCGTGCCACATTCCTTGCACTTTAAAGCCTTTAAAGTCGAAGTTATAGATGGGGTATCTTTGGTGATTGCCTGGGTCATAGTTGAAGCCTTCCCTACTTTGTCAGTTAACTTTTGCCTGATAGTAACATGAGTCAAAATACCCGTCAAACATACCCGACTCTTTTTATCGGGTATAGTTTTGTGATTGATATCACAGCCTGGTTTTACATACAAAAGTCCTGTAGATAGAGGATTACATCACATATCACACACCGTTGGTGAGAGGAGAAGCCTCTTGTGAATCATTAGGATGGATTTGAGGGCATAAATAAGGCACTTGACGGGGGTTATGATTATGAGTATGACGGGATTAGATATATTCGATACAACAGTCCAAAGTACAATTCCTTGGGTAAATGAGTTGTGTAATAAGCTAGGATGGGAAAGTAGGCACCAAGTGTTTCAGGCGTTGCGTGCTACATTACACGCGCTGCGCGATCGCCTGACAGTAGCAGAAGCAGCACATTTAGGAGCGCAGTTACCCATTCTTTTACGGGGGTTTTACTACGAAAATTGGCGACCTGGAGCCACACCCACCAAAGAACGTACTCAAGAAGCGTTTTTACAACATATCCGTGATTACTTCCATAATACTGACAGAGAAGTTGATGCTGAACGTGTAGTGCGTGCGGTGTTCCAGCTACTAGCTGAACGCATTACCAGAGGAGAAATTGAAGATGTTGTTAATATGATGCCGCCGGCTTTGCGAGAACTCTGGCCTGAAGAAGTGCGAGCTTAATAGACATTTGCAGGACTTACGCAACTGGCACAGGCGATCGCTAAAAGCACTTAAAGCAATAAAATCCCCTCCGGGGAGAAATGAAGGAGGGGTATATGCTGAATATCATTCACGACTCATTAAAGGCGATTGGGCAGAAAAGTGATGCAGAAATTATTACAACGGTAATAATCGCGGCGATCATTACCTTAGTCCGGCGATCGCTCCAGGGGATAGTAATGATCATCGAGAGTGTTGATTTAAAGCTAAAATAGTCAAGCCCTGGAGAGTAACAAGGTAAGATAGTTGACATACTCACCGACCTTGAAGGTCGGTGATTCTTGACAGTTCACAGTAACTCGCTGTCGAAACAGTCTTACAGTCACTCCCTGTCCATTTTAGGTCGTGCCGATGCCCCATGCCGACCATTTTTATATTCTGAGCAG
>NZ_JANQDH010000072.1 GCF_029891735.1 Chrysosporum bergii ANA360D | reverse complement strand
ACCGCGAGATTACATTATTCAAAAAGCGAAAGAGGAGAAGCAGGAATAATGATACAAAGAAATTATATAGGACTTACGCATTGACAAAAAACATGATCTATGATCTCCAGATCATGCGATCGCCTACGGCACTGGCGAAGCCAATCGCCTGTAACACAAGAAGCCGGGGAATAAATTCCCCGTCTCAAAGCTCAAGTCCGTTAAAACGGACTCTTACGGAATGGGCGAGCGCCTGTAACACAAGCATCCTGCTTGTCACCAATACCCGCTAGAAGCCGGTGCTACTGATACCACATTACAACCCCATGCAATAACCGAGAATCAAAGTCCCCCTAGATTAATGCACTATTTTGTTATTCTGTCAATGCGTAACTCCTATTATATAAGAAATTAATATCAAATTCGCTATATCATTGAGCCAGGGAATAAATTTCTGTAACGCGAGCATCCTGCTTGCTAATTATGTACCTCAGAGCCAGCCAGGGAATAAATTCCTGTAACGCGAGCATCCTGCTTGCTAATTATGTAACCCAGAGCCAGCCAGGGAATAAATTCCTGTAACGCGAGCATCCTGCTTGCTAATCATGTAACCCAGAGCCAGCCAGGGAATAAATTCCCTGTCTAATAGCTAAAGTCGGTTGAAACCGACTAATTTATGGTAGTAAATTATTATGAACGTATATTGAACTTTTTAGTATGAATTTTTTAGAAAGTATGCACATGGCAGGAAAAACCCTGCTTTCTAATAAGTTGCGTAGCGCCCTGACTATGTTGGGGATTGTGATTGGTAATGCTTCAGTAATTGCTATGATTGGTATTGGCGAAGGAGGACAAAGGTTTGTTAACCAGGAATTAGAGTCTTTGGGTCCTAATGTGTTGTTTGTGATTCCGGGTAATCGCGCCAGCCAGCGTATTTCTAGGGATTTGCCGAAAACCTTAGTGTATGAAGATGCTAAAGCTATTGCTAATCAAGTACCAACAATAGCAGCAGTTACGGCAGAGTTGAATAGTAGGCAAGTGGTTACTTACCGTAACCAAAACACTAATGTTAATATTATTGGCACAACTCCTTTGTTTTTAAGCGTGCGTGACTTTGAAATTGCCACTGGGCGATTTTTCACTGATATAGACATGAAACGCAATAACCAAGTGGTGATTTTGGGCGCGGACTTGGCAGAAAGATTATTTAGTAATAGTAACCCTGTGGGTGAGCAGGTGCGGATTAAAAATGCTAGTTTTCAAGTAATTGGGGTGTTAGCAAGTAAAGGCTCAAATTTAGGGGTTAATTATGATGAAGCCGCTTTAATACCTTTTATGACTATGGCTAACAGAATTGTGGGGCGCACCTCTCCCTATGGATTAGAAGTAAGTTATATTGTCGCTTCAGCCATAGATGGGGAAAGTGTTGATGCAGCCAAGTTTCAAATTACTAATTTGCTGCGGTTGCGGCACAAAATTATTGCAGAAGATGATTTTACTATCAATACTCAAAAAGATGCTTTGCAAACTGTTGGTCAAATCACAGGTGCATTAACTATTATGCTGGCTGCTATTGCGGGTATTTCTTTATTTGTGGGGGGCATTGGTATTATGAATATTATGCTGGTTTCTGTTACGGAACGCACCCAAGAAATTGGATTGCGGAAAGCTATTGGGGCTACACAACAGGATATTTTGCTACAATTCATGATTGAAGCAGTGATTGTTTCCGTTATTGGTGGTTTTGTGGGGACTGCTGTTGGGGTGAGTGGCATTATATTAGTAGCAGCCATAACTCCCTTAGAAGCGGCAATTTCTTCTAGTGCAATTGCTACAGCTGTGGGTGTGTCTGGCGGTATTGGTTTATTTTTTGGTGTGGTTCCCGCCCGTCGGGCTGCTCAACTTGACCCCATTGTGGCTTTAAGAAGTGCTTAAACAGCATTTTTATGTTATTTAAACCACAGGGTGATATCATTGAGCCAGGGAAGAAATTCCCTGATCTTAAGCTGAAGTGGGTTGAAACCGACTAGTTTATGGACAGGAAACTTGGAAACCTACGCTAAGAGTTAATTAAATCTATGGAACCTATGGAAACCAATCAACTCCTTGAAGCATTTATCCAAGTTGTGAGAGAGCAAGATTATGTTTTCTCCCAGCAGGCTATCTCTTCCATCCCTCAACTACTAGAACAAATAGAGCAATTACGACATCACACCTTTGATACAGTAGCAGATATAGCTCGTCTGTGGTACATCCAGTATCCTGATGTGAGAGATGCGGTATTAGATGCGGTATTCAGCCAAGAAAGGGAAATTGACAGAGTTCGTAGGACTGCACCAGCAAATCAAGAATATATGTTGGAAAATCGCAGCCGAGTTGTGCGAGAAGAACTCGAAAAACTCCATAGACGATACAATGAGCAAACACCTCCAAACCAGACAAACCAGACAAACAACCCATGAAAATTTATGCGCCAAATATCCATTGGTTTGCTTTTCAACTATACAAAATCTCTAATATTGACCCAAATGATTCGTTAATAGATAAAAATCTTCTCTGGAATACTGGTAATGACATAGTACGCACTACTTTACACCAAGATTTACATCTTAGTGATCGGGTTGATGTGGAGAAATAACCAAATAATCCCCATGTATCTTTGCTGAAAGATACAGAAGTGATTGATGATCAATATGATTTTCCTTTTGAGGGTAAAGTGACTTTTAACCAAGACCTGGTAGTTAAAGGCTTTGCTTATCCCCTACGGCTACATGATAGCCACGGTTTGTGGCTAAATTTACGCCGTCCAGAAAAAGAAAATAATTACATGACAGAATATGTAGAAACTGCTTTCTTACGCCTGTTAAATCCTGATAATTGTTTAATTTTACCAGAACACCCTTTATTTATTGGTCAAACTTTGCTGGTTACCTCTTGGTTAACAGGAGCCAAAGATCCAAAAACTAGCCAAGACATAGCAATGGAATGTTTAAAATCTCTTTTTCCTGATAATTATTCATTACCACCATTTGCTCGCCGGGGTGAATTATTTGGGAGTCCAATTTTTGAGTATGGTTTATTCAGTCAATTTGATAATTATCAACACGTTATAATTTGGCTATTTGCTGATCAACAAGCAGATACAAAGTTTAATGAATGCTATGAGGATTTACTAGATTTATTTTTCTACCGTAGTAAATCTGTAAAAGCTTATAAAGACAGTAAGAAAACTTATAAAAAATTAGATAAAGCCTATGGCAAAGTGGAAGACACTATTGGCAAACTACCCAAAATAGAAGATAAAAAATCCCCAAATAAAAAATCTCCAAATACAGCAGATTTAACTGAGTTACAAAACCAATTAAAAGCCTTACCTCAGTTTGTATTAGAATACACTCAGCTGCTGCGAGATTTAGAAGAACAACAAAATACAATTGCTATTCACACCTATAATTATAACGAAAAATTACAACGTATTCGGGGTAAAGTTGGTAGTAATATCAGCTTTTTAGAATTTTTTAGTGAAAAAACTAGCCCTTATTTCCAAGCACAAATAACCGCAGATTTAGGTTATTTTCGCCCCGGTTTAGAACTGTTGGGTAAGGCCATAGACTCAATTCGTGGTATGGTAGAAATAGAACAAGCTGAAAGCGATCGCTCCTTAGAACGTACCATCCAAGTATTAGGTATTGGCTTTGGTGGTGGTGCAATTTTTTCTGGCATTATCACCCAACACATCGGGGAAGTCAATACCCCTCTGGCTGCTATATCTCCTGAAAATCCACCTCATCCCTTTTACGGTTCCCTGTTATTTAGTATTCTGGGTACAATATTATTTATTGTCATCGGTTGGCTAATTACCAAACGCAGATCAAGGTGAAAGTATTACAGTAGCAAGGCTGTATTAAGCAGCGAGCAGGATGATCGCACTACAATATTTATTTAATGTGATTTGATGTGATTTGATATGATTTAATATGATTTGATGTGATTTGATATGATTTGATGTGATTTGATATGATTTGATGTGATTTAATATGATTTGATGTGATTTAATGTGATTTGATATGATTTAATATGATTTAATGTGATTTGATATGATTTGATTGTATGGCAAACACTATTACAAGTATTGATGCTCTCGTTCCTAATCCTGTACCGAAATCAGGAATTATTCGTTTAGAAAACATCTTTAAAATATACGGGAGTGGTGAAACTACAGTTACAGCCCTCAATGATGTGAGTTTGACTATCTATGAGGGTGAATATTGTGCAATTATGGGACCTTCTGGTTCTGGTAAATCTACAGCTATGAATATTATCGGTTGCTTAGATCGCCCTACCAGTGGACATTATTATCTAGATAACGTTGATGTGGCTAAGATGAATGATGCTGAGTTAGCCAAAATTCGGAATCAAAAATTGGGGTTTGTGTTCCAACAATTTCATTTATTACCCCAACTGACAGCTTTAGAAAATGTGATGTTACCAATGGTGTATGCAGGTGTTACCCCCACAGAAAGACGCGATCGCGCTGCTGATGCGTTAACCAAGGTCGGTTTAGAAAAGCGCCTTTATAATAAACCCACACAATTATCTGGAGGACAGCAGCAACGAGTGGCGATCGCTCGTGCTATTGTTAATCGTCCTGTTGTTCTTTTAGCGGATGAACCCACAGGCGCACTTGATTCTCAAACCACCCAGGAAGTACTGGATATTTTTAGTGATTTAAATCATAGTGGAATCACTGTTGTGATGGTAACTCATGAGTCGGAGGTTGCTTGTCAAACTCAACGCATTATCTGGTTTCGTGATGGCGCAGTAGTTCACAGTAACTTGACCCCGAAAGATTTACAGCAGGTTACAAATAAATAAACTAGAAAATTTAGCATTTTTTCAACACGTGAGACACAAATGATTAAAAAAATCATCATCTTGTGGCGCTCAGTACCAGTCATCCTTGCTCATGATGTACCTCACCAAGCAGGGAAAACCGCCATAAACCAGAAAATAAGCATCTACTCAGCAATGTTTAATCACTTCTAATAGTTCCCTGGGTTGGTGAATTAAGAAATCTGGATTTTGTTTAGCTAAAGCTTCTGGGGAATTGAAGCCCCAAGTTACCGCAATCACTTTGATATGAGCTTTTTTTGAAGCTTCTATATCCCTGGTTTCATCCCCGACATAGATAACTGCTTGAGTTTTGAGTTGTTTTTGTTTGAGGACATTATTAATGATGGTTGTTTTGCCAAAAATTGTGACTCCTGAATGAATAAAGTCGAATAATTGGTGTAATTCGTTGTTTTTCAGGAATGCTACCACATTTTCTTGAGAATTAGATGTAATAATCCCTAACCTATAGCCTTGATGGTACAGTTCAATTAAAACTGTGGATATTCCCGGTATTGGTTTAAAGTCTTGAATTTTTTGTTTTAATTCTCCTTTCACTTTCTTGAGTAAAAAGGGAATTTTAAATAGAGAGACACCTGAGTATTTAATAATTTCCCTAGAGGTAAAATTCCTGAGCATAGCAAGCTCTTCTGGGGTAATTTGAGTATAGCCAAATTCCACAGCCAAACGGTTGGCAATAGTTACCAGAGCATCTACAGTATCCGCTATTGTACCATCAAAATCAAAAATAATTACTTTCTGGTTCATTCTTTAAGTTGGGATGGGTCAAGACTAGCACGAGCATTTCTTCTCAACATTTCTGGCTTAATGCGCCGCAGGGCTGAAGCGGGAAATCTTTGCTCCCACTCTTGTGGTGAGATGTTGGCTAATTCCACCAGCAGGGGGGCTACATTGCCAGGATAAGGGTTAAAATCTTCTATATCCGTGGTTTGGGAAAAACGCTGATTCCAAGGACAAACATCTTGACAAATGTCGCAACCTGCAACCCAACCTTGTAAGTTGGCTGATATTGTCTCTGGTAGTTTTTCGGCGCGATTTTCGATGGTATGGTAGGCGATGCAGCGATTAGCATCTACTACAAAAGGTTGGGTAATTGCACCTGTGGGACAGGCTTGTAAACAACGAGTGCAAGTACCACAGTGTTCTGTGTGTGGGCGATCGCTGTCTAGTTCCAGATTTGTGAGTATTTCTCCTAAGAATACCCAAGATCCATATTCTCTAGTAATCAGATTACCATTTTTGGCAATCCAACCAATTCCAGCCCTCTGGGCCCAGACTTTATCTTGTACTGGACCTGTATCGGCGTAATACCTGGTTTGAATATCTAGGTTGAGTGACTCTAGCCAAGTAGTCAAAGCCTTAAGCTTTTTGTGCATTACTTTATGATAGTCCCGTCCCCAGGCGTAACGAGAGATTTTGGCGTATTCCTGGCCTTCAGAGCGTTGATGGGGTGTGTAGTAATTGAGTGCGACACATATGAGCGATCGCGCTTCTGGCATAATTAGGCTAATATCTTGACGTTTAGGGTTATTCATCCATTCCATATCCGCGTGATAACCCTGGTTGATCCACCCTTGTAATCTGTGTGCGTCTGTATGATCTTTCTTATCTACAGCAGTAATTCCGACTTTGTGGAATCCTAACTGTTTGGCTTTTTCTTTAACTACACCGCTGCTAATTACAGAATAATTATCCATTGTTTAGAATCCCCTGTGTTTAAACCAGGGGAGGTGTCAAATAAATTTAGCCATGATGATGGCTAAACTTATTTATACATTATCTTGTGAAAACCTTGGTTGAACAGTTCCCACTCTGGCTAATATGTAACAATTATTTGATTTTTATTAAGAAATGCTGCAATATGTAGATATTGATCCTTTAGCTGATGAAATATAGGTTAGTATATGACAGCTAATGAGTTTGAACAAGAATATCAGATTAAGGGAATACTTGAACCGGTCATTCTCCGTTACTTTGAAACTCTCAACGCGGGGGAGTTTAAAGCAACTGTTGCCCTATTTGCTGAGGATGGGGTGATGTATCCCCCCTTTGAATCTGCTATTGTGGGAAGAGATGCCATAGCCACTTACTTACAGCAAGAGGCAGAAAGTATTAAAGCCTGTCCGCGTGCGGGAATTTTTGAAACTTTAGAAAATGACCAAATACAATTTCAGGTAACAGGTAGAGTGCAAACATCTTGGTGTGGTGTCAATGTTACCTGGGTATTGACCCTCAACCCACAACAGGAAATTATCAGCGCCGAAATTAGACTGTTAGCTTCTCCCCAAGAGTTAATTGCTTTACGTAGAGAAGATTAGCCCAGATTTTCATCTTGATGGTGCTGACTTTTGGCTGGGGTTGGTTTGCTCCCAAGAGCGCAATAATAATTTACGCCCTAAATCAATATCCGATGGCGCACATTGCCATTGTGGGTGTGCTGTCATCAGTAGGCTGTCTAGAGTTTCTTGATCAAATAGATGCCAAGTCAGAGCTTCATTAATCTGATGTTCCACAGCATAACAGTTAGGACTGACACAGTGAATTGTGCAACTAGTGACAATTCTATTCACCGTCATTTGTTCCCCTGGCTGCAAAGACCGAAATTGGCGGATAGTTTGTTTTAATTCACCGATTGAAGAAACCATTAAACCTGGTATAGCTATGGTTAAATTTTTGTCTCCATTAATGGCAATCCAGTAATGGCGAGTGGGATCAATACCCCCTAGCCAAGGTGATTGATCATCAAGGCGATAGCGGGGGGACAAACAAAATAAAGCTTCCATAGATTTAGTAACAAATTGAGTTTACTTATGCTTGTTTTATACTCACTTCACTATCCTGGTGGTTGTCAGGCTATGCCATGAGTTTATGAGATGAGTTTATGAGATGAAATTATTGTTTGGGCTGACTATTTCCAGTATTTAATAATTCTGGGTGATAAATCAAATAAAATTAGCAAAAGTTATTAACTTATTTACATTTCTTAACAAAATTCCCATAATAACCGTGTTATTTATTTATAACAGGTAAATAAAGTTACTTTTAATTAAGTAAAGCAGGTGAGACAAAAAAAATTACCAGCCTGAAATTTAGTGCTTGGCTTGATAGTGAAATAAACCCCACTCAACACAGTAGGGTCTAAAGTATCTATATTTATTTAAAAAAAAGATTAATACTCAGGAGGTTGCACTTGGCCAGATTTGCAAATGCCAAACACAAGAACCATGAAGTAAGGTTGACATCTCCCCTGTCCAGCAATCTGGACACTCAAAATTGTTCAAATTATCAGTTTGTGAGTTCTGGTAGAGTGGCTTGTAACTTAAGACAATTTGCACCATTAAGTTGTAAATTGTATTCAACATTATCCATGAGACGATTCATAATTAGCCATCCATAACCGCCCTCTTGTTTATCTGTAGGATTAGGTGCAAAGTAATCAGAGATATCAAATCCTTGGCCATAGTCCCAAATTTCTATGGCAACATCTCTGTTTTTCAGTTCTAAACGCAGTAGTACGGGTAAATTAGGCTGTTCTTTGTGAGCATGACGTACTACATTTGAATATGCTTCTACCAAAGCTAGTCGGAAACGACTTGATTGCCTTGACCAATCCACTGTTTCTTTGAGATTAATTTTTAAGCATCCTAGTAACCAGTTTTCGACGATATTTAAATAATCTAGGTCACTTGGTACGTGCAACTCACTTTTCATTACCTACAGAACCTCCAACGATAGTATAGTTTGATCATCTTCTTGAACATGGTCATCTGTGTTAATGCGGGCTAGTAAATTATCAAGAGAAAGGGGTTGGGGTTCTCTTTGTAGGAGTTGCCAAAGTCCCTCTTGATTGAGCATTGAATGGCTGGTTAACTGTGGGCTATGATCTGTTTTTGCGTGGTTTAGTACTTCACTTGAGACCCTAGCTTCTGTAATACCATCACTGGTTAGGAGCAAAGTATCTCCAGGGGCTAGAATTAAGCGCCCTGACTGTGCTTGCCACTTGGTCAAGATACCCACAGGAACGCCGCGCACTTTGAGATAATTAGGGTTAACGGCTACATTTGTTTGATGTGACCACACCAAGGGATAGATGTGACCGGCGTTAGCATAGGCTAGTTCTTTGCTACTAGGAGTATACCGGGCTAAGGCAAGGGTAATAAAGCAATTATTGCGGATCAAGTCCTCACAAAGAGCGTTGTTGAGGTTATGTATGACTATGTTGGGTTGAGGCGGTGTTTCTTGAGCTAATTCCCGACGTAGTACGGAAATAGCACTGGCCATAAATAAAGCAGCTGGGACACCCTTACCGGAAACATCACCCACGGCCAACCATAAATCGCCTTTGGGATGAACAAACACTTCAAAAAAATCGCCCCCCACCTCACGAGCAGGGTAACAACAGGCCTGGACTCTTGCACCTTGGAAATCTGGTAGAGTTTGGCGGAGCAGATTGTGTTGAATTTGGCGAGCAACTTCCAATTCAGTTTGAATTTGTGCTTGCTTTTCCTGGAGGCGCTGATAAAGTTTGGCTTGAGAAAGAGCTAAAGCTGCTTGTTCTGCAACCTCGGCTATCAGTTGGATTTCTTCTTCTTGCCAAGGTTGCTTGTTTCCCCATTGATAGATAGCCAGGACCGCTAGTAAATCCTGTTGGTACGAAAGTGGTACAACCATTTGCTGGGAGTTATTGCCGTTATCTGTATCTTGAGTAATTTGATACTGGCCACTTTGTAACACTCTTTCAATTAACAGAGTGGGATTGTAAGTAAAATTAGCTAAATTAGACTTAGCTTCTTGATAACGAAATTCCTCTTCTGTTAAGCGATCGCCCTCCACGGGTTTGAGTAAACAACAAGTAGTTGCAAATTTTTCGCCTATGGTGGTGACAATTTTTTGCAACATACTCTCATAATCCAGGGATTCGCGAATTGCGGTTGTCACTGCGTTAAATAAAGACTCTCGCCGCAAGGCGCGCCTTAACTCCCGGGTTCGCTTCTTGACTAAGCGATATGTATCACCAGCTTGCTCAACTAATGCTTTAAGTTTTTCGGGATTCCACGGTTTGGTGATGTATTTGAACACTTGACCCGAGTTAATTGCATCTACCAAATCTTCAACATCCGTAAAACCAGTGAGTAAAATCCGCATTGTATCAGGAAACCGGTCTACAGTCAGACTGAGAAACTCAGTACCGTTCATTTCCGGCATTCTTTGGTCGGAAATAATCACGGCCATTTCCCCTTCTTGGTCGAGAATTTCTAGGGCTTTCCGGGCTTGATTAGCTTTGTATACTTGAAAATCTCTCCTAAATGTACGATAAAGTAAATCTAAGTTGTCCTGCTCATCGTCTAATACCATGAGCTTTAATTTGCCGGTGTCTGTTTCAGTCATGTTTGACTTGTAAGTTGGTTGGGAATGCTAACATAAGGATAGAATAGATAACGCAAGGCGCGTACTAAACCTTGCTTATGTTTCCAAAGTCATAACAGTAATATAGGGTATTTCGTCCATCAGTGTATTACTACAACCTTCAAGGATTAACTGTAGCACTTCTAACTCCCTTTCTGTAACACTGTGAGCCTCAATATTTCTTTTTTCTTCAGATTCTCAGAGACCCATAATATTTGTTAATATTTGTTAATATTTGTTAGTCTTCTTAGCCTCTATCGCCCGTAGCTTCCGAGTGTATGTATTTTATTGGGCTTTTTATTACAAAATCTCAGCAATTTTTGTATAAATAATAATGTTATTATTATAACTTTCTTGCTAAGTTGCCAGTAAATTATTAAATTTAATATGGCTAGATGAACAAATTTGATAAACTATCAGTCAAAAGAATCTGGTGTGAGTTTAATTTCTTTAAATATCAAGCTATGTTGAAACCGCCTCAAGTTTTTTCGGTACTGGGAATACCAGTTCATGTGATGAGTAACTATCCAGGGTGGTTGCTTGAATGTCAGGAACAGGGTAGAGGTATTCATGTAGTGACGCTGAATGCTGAAATGACCATGCAGGCACAACATAATCCAACTCTTGCTCAAGTAATTCAAAAAGCCGACCTAGTGATTCCAGATGGTGCGGGAATAGTTTTGTATTTACAATGGTTTTTTTGGCAAAAAGTGCAGCGTTGTCCGGGAATTGAATTAGCGGAGACCCTATTGCAAGAACTGGGACATCAGCACAAAGATACAAAACTTTTTTTCTATGGAGGCGCACCTGAAGTCATTACAAAAGCCGCTGAGTTTTGGCATCGACAAATTCCCAGCCTAAATATAGTAGGTACTCATTGTGGCTACCATACCCCCGAAGAAGAAGAAAAATTAAAACAAACCCTCGCTCAATTGCAGCCAGAAATAATTTTTGTGGGTTTGGGAGTACCGCGTCAAGAGTTATGGATTAGCGAAAACAGTCATTTATGCCCCCAAGCAATTTGGATTGGTGTTGGTGGTAGTTTTGATATTTGGTCAGGTATAAAAAATCGCGCTCCCTCTTGGCTAGGAAATAATAACTTGGAATGGCTGTATCGGCTTTATAAAGAACCCTGGCGTTGGCGACGGATGTTGGCTTTACCGGAATTTGCTGTTAAAGCTTGTCTGGAAAATTTCGTTAGGGGCAAAACCCAAGCACTTTAGGTCAATTGTAGTGCGGGTATCTTGCCCGCTAACAGTCTAACTCACCGGTGAATACCTATGATGAAGAAATGTGAAGCTTTAACTTGGTTTGTAGAGGAGTTAAAGTTTCAACCGTGGTAGATGGTAGCGATCGCCGGTGATCCAACTCTTGTAAACTATCTAACAGGGCATCTCTGATTACTTTTTCCTGTTCTTGAGTGAGTAATAGCCCTAAGCATTCAACCACTTGTTGCTGCATCTGAAAGTCAATTGGCTGACTCCTGATAATTTTAGTTAATTGTCGTACAGCAATCAAACGCTGGAGGGGGTCTGGTTCTGTTAAATCCACCAATAACTGATCCAGGTTATTTTGCTGTCGGTTTCCGTAAAAACCGATGATTTGCCACATTAATAAAATCAAAGTTAATAAAGTTCCTAAACCTTGAAGGATAGCCCCAGCAGCAATCCAAGAACTGTTAGACTCAGCCCAAATAGCAGCTGCTATGTATGTGGTAACTGTTGCTATACCTCCACTACCGACCGCTAAGACCAAACGACTATTAGGACTATTTAAGAACTTCCATACTTGGGATAAGTGTAATTGCCAATCCCATTTTTGCAGAGAGTAAACTAATAACATTACAGCAACGCCTACCACAAGTGCCAAAAGCAGTTTCCAGTTCCATAACAGCATGGCGACAATAATGGTTAAAAAGCCTAAAATGGCTCCCGGTCCGGATAAAGGCTTAAAAGTTCGTTGCTTTCGGCTATATGTCTTGAACTCTACCAGCCACCAGTGCCAAATCTGGTTGATCAGTTGTTGCCAAGAAAATGAAGCCTGTGACACAGTGTTTACCTACTTAATTAATTACAATGTTTACGGTTCCAAACCGCTATTGTCTTTGGTTCTGATATCAATCACACTGGAATTAAAGTTATAGTTATAACCCTCTAATTCAAATGTTGTACCAATTTTTACTTTACTATTACCTAAAACCGGACCGTCATTAGTGATTTGGGCTTTACCTTCTAAAGTTAAAAGCATATCTGTACTAAAATTGTTTGCCCTGGGATCTGGTAATTCTTTCACAGAACCATCGGGTTGGAAAACTGTTAAGGTTCTGGGTAGTACTTGAATGGATTTAATGCCGATTTGACCATAGGGTTGATTACGGATAATTACCTTAGTTTTACCGCCTTTTGTAAATCCTTCAGCAAATAAGCGCTCAGGATCACGTACGTTTAAACCCCGGACTATGAGGTCTACCTCAATGGGTACGGTTTTAGTCCCCACCTGGGCAACAGAACCTGTGGTCCCAGGAAAAACGAATATACCAATTATCACTAGGAGAATTACTAGTGCTGCACCTAAATCAAGCAAATTTATTTTGCCAAACAAGCGCCCTTTGGAATCTAAAATAGCCATACAAACTTTTCCTAGATAGAACCAGAATATATGTTTCGGTTACAAACTTGGTATTTATGGTTATGCCACAGTTTATCACGACTTGGCAAATAGCAGGGCAACCCACCGAGAAGTCCTGCAACCTAGAAAACTTTAAGCCCGTCATCTAAATTTAACCCATTAACCTGATGACTATGAACAACAATAATACTCGGCGGCGACGTTGGTTTTATCCAATTATTTCTGTGGTGGTTGCTGTAACTGTGTGCCTGAGTACACCTATGCTGGGACAGGCTTTAGACATCCGCTCTCTTCTGTTCCGGGGAATACAGGTAATTCAGATATCTAATATGTCTGATGGCCAAGAAATTGACCTTGGTAGGCAAATGAATCAGCAGCTGCAAAATAGTGATCTTCGATTTAGCCGTAATTCTCGAATTAATCGCTATATAGAACAAATTGGTCGGCGCTTGGTAGCTCATAGCGATCGCCCATTACTTCCCTTTACTTTCCAGGTGGTGGAAAATAATACTATCAATGCCTTTGCTACCTTGGGAGGTTTTGTATATGTCCACACTGGTTTGATTAAAGCAGCAGATAATGAAGCAGAACTAGCCAGTGTGATTGCCCATGAAATTGGTCACGTTGGCGGTAAACATTTAGTCAAACAGATGCGGCAAAGAGCGATCGCTGATGGTATTGCTGACATTGTGGGTTTGGATCGTAATACGGCTGTAGAAATCGGGTTAGAACTAGCACTCAACCGTCCCCGCAGTCGTCAAGATGAATTTGATGCTGATGCTAGAGGATTAAAAGCCTTGACCAAAGCAGGTTATGCCCAGTCGGCTATGGTTTCTTTTATGCAAAAGCTGATGACCAGTAGGGGTTCAGTACCGACATTTTTGAGTACTCACCCCGGTACAGGCGATCGCCTTAAAGCCCTGCAAACTGCCATTAATACTCAACCCAGCAGTCAGCGTGACGGATTGGATCATGCTGCTTATCGAATTGCGATTAGTAGCATAATTTAGCCGCAAGTCAATAGCTATTTATGCTCGTTGCTTATGGCGGCGAGCCGCTATTTTAGCGACATCAACCATCACCACCCCTTCAGCTAAGGTTAGAGTGCGGAAACAATTGTTAAATATATTCACTTGATAAATTAAGTTATTGGTAATATCTAATCCAGTCAACCAGCCACTGCGGGGATGATAAGCACCAGTCTCTATATTTAGCCATCCCTGTCCTTGTGCCAGCTGACCAGGGGGAACCCCAGGGAAAGTAAAGGTAATAGTATGACCGATAATAATCAGCTTATCAGTAAAGTATGGTTGTGGGCTGCTGTGAAATTCGTCACGTATCCAGCAGAACTGCTCCGCAGTTTGTGCGGCTAAAGGTAGGTTAGGGTCAACCCCAGCATGAGTCAACCAAACATCTCCCAAATCCAGATAGGTGGGTAAACTTTGCAGCCAATCTATATGTTCTTGGGGAATATGAGCATTTTTGTAACTGGCTATGGTGGCTTGTCCCCCAGCATAAAGCCAGGTTCGCATTGCTTGTTCAGAAGTGTTAGCACCCGTCAAAATATCTAATAACATCTGCTCATGATTTCCCAGCAGACAAGTGTAATTATTATTTTTGACAAAATCAATCACATCTGAGCTTTGAGGACCACGATCAATTAAGTCCCCCAGAAAATAAACTTGGTCTTCTGATGTGGGGGCGATGGCCTCCATCAATTTCATCAAACCTTTGTAGTGTCCATGTACATCTCCAATGATAATTTGACGTTCGCTAGTTTCCCTCATCGGCTTTTCGCTGCAATCGCTCGGTTGAATAATTTGGCTACAATCTAGGTGGTTTCCTTTCCGCAAATACTCACGGAAAACACTTTATAAATTATACTTCTATCATAATTGTGATATAATGTGTAAAACTAAACTAAATCAAATCAAATCAAATCAAATCAAATTAACCAGCGATCGCCAGACGTAGCCAACCAAAGTGATGGCAGATGTGGTGAGCTTGTGTGGAGAGCTTGTAAATTGTACTCAATTTAGATTAAAATCTACCTTGTACCCATATTAACAAATCCAAGTACACCATGTCTGATCAATTCTCTGCTGAAGTTAGCACACGCATTTGCAAACACATGAATGAGGATCATGCTAATGCTGTAGTTCTTTACGCCCAGGCTTTTGGGGGTATTACAGATGCCACCAAAGCAGAAATGCTGTCTATTGATTCTCAGGGTATGAATTTGACAGCACAGGTAAACGAGCAAATTATACCAGTGCGGATTGAATTTGATCATATTTTAGTAGATTCAGAAGACGCTCATCAAACTTTGATTGCTATGGTGAAGCAAGGGCGTTTGAAGGCGAAGTAAGAATTATAATCAGAATTTATAGGGAATTTGGCCTAAGTGAGGTACATTTTTAGGGGGACTGTATTAAGCAGCGAGCAGGATGCTCGCGCCACAAGGATTTTATCATTTATACTTGTCAATGTGTAATCAAAATTATCAGAGAAATGTTGAAGACTTACGTAAGTTAGCTTCTATGTTTTCGCCTTCAGCGTTATCAACCTAAAAGAGTTAAAGTCAGCAGTTTAGTTGTCTCATCCTCGTAACAACCAAAAGCCGCTATAAGTCATCCCAGAATCGTCGGGTTGAACTAACAAAAAGTGTAACCCTGTGCTTTGTTGTTGGCGCTGTTGATAAACCCTGGCTGCTGTAACAACATCAGCATCTGTAAATGTTGCTACAATCCACCTATCTACTAATCCAGCTTCCAATACTAAACCATGGTTAGCACCGCTTATGTAATTTAATGCCACTGGATGTACTGATTCTAACCACCTAGCTAAAATCATTGATTGTCTACCACCATAGATAACCACACCGGGAACCAGCGCTGTGGATGGTAAACCCAAATTGATGGGTTGTAAACATTCTGGCACAGAGAAAACCGGGATGGGTAGGTCTGCAAACACTTCCACTAGTTCCCCTGCTGGAAGTGTAGCAAAGCGCCACTGTTCTCCCCAGAGGTTTTCTGGTAGTGGTGTTGGGGGTGGTTTATCCAGGGCTAGGGGATATTGTTTTTCTGCTAACCACTGTTTTAACGCCTGTGTGTTGCGGGTAGGTTCCACCACCATATTTAAATTTAATTTGCTGGCTGCTGCTTGAATTAAACTCAAGCATTGGGGACGAAATACCTGAATTACATCTGGTAACTTGTCCCCAGCTGCTAACTGAATTTGAGTCGCAAGCCAATCAGAATTAGCTGTTGACTGGGGACAAGTGGCTACATACTCAAAACTACGACTAGAGTCACAAATCAACAATTCCCATAAAACTTGCCCTGATTTTTCTTCTACTGGACTACGATAAAAGTCAACTTGCCAAATTTTCATAGCCATCTGCGGTTTGTTGTTCTCAACCCATAATCACATCTACAATGCTGTCGGCAATTTCAAAATTAGCAGTTACATTCTGTACATCATCTAACTTTTCTAGGGTATCAATTAACTTCAGCAGCGATCGCCCCTGGTCAGCATCAGTAATTTCTATATAATTACCGGGAATCCAGCGCAATTCCACATCCTTAACTTGAAAACCTTGCTCTTTGAGACTTTGAATGAGAACTTCTAAATTTGACACCTCAGTAAACACCTCAGCCCGGTCATTGTCGATCATCTCGTAAAATTCAGCCCCCCCTTCTAAAGATGCTTCTAAAAGTTGGTCTTCACTCTTGACCCCTTCAACCACACACACCCCTTTTTGGTCAAACATCCAGCTAACGCAACCCGTTTCACCTAGATTACCACTACTTTTACTAAAAGCACCACGCAAATCGGCTGCGGTGCGATTACGATTATCTGTCAGGGCTTCAATTAAAATCGCCACTCCACCCGGTCCATAACCTTCGTAGCGAATAGCCTCAAAACTAGCAGAATCCCCTGCTAGAGTTCCAGCACCTTTAGCGATCGCCCGTTCAATATTATCATTGGGTATATCCGCAGCTTTAGCTTTATCAATAGCTGTGCGTAGCTGAAAATTACTGTTTGGGTCTGGTATACCACTTCTAGCAGCAACAATAATCGCCCTAGATAACTGGGCGAAGGTCTTGCCCTTTTTAGCATCTACTACCGCCTTCTGGCGCTTAATATTTGCCCATTTACTGTGTCCTGCCATAACTTCAAATCATCAACACTTTCCTAAAACTTTAGGATATACATAGGTTTTGCCAGATGCAAACTATAGCCTTGTTGATTTTCTCACGCAGAGACGCAACAGGAGCAGAAGAGGAGGTTTAGGGAGTTTTTTGAATTGATTAAGGCATATTATCTAAAGCATAACTATCTTCGGCACGCCCTAAAGCAAAGCGGAGGGAACGACTAAAATTATGGCTGGACTGGGTGAGGAAAACGATCATGGCTAGAAAAGTTAACGCTGCACTATAACCAAACATATGGCGGTAGCCTACCTGTTCAGCAATAGTACCAAGAACAGGCCCAGCAATGGCAATGCCAATATCAAACCCCACCAAAGAGACACCAAAAATACGTCCTCGTTCATGAGGAAAAGCGCGGTCAGTCATCATTGCAGCCATCATGGGAATTACCGTCCCGGAAGCCGCACCTTCCGCCAATGCTGATAACAAGAGAACAGGGGCGCTGTTAGCTTGCCATATACCTACCATAGCCAAGGTAAAAGCCATTAAACTGATGGTAATAAACAAACCCCTACCATAACGGTCAGAAGCCCGCCCAACAAACAACCTGACACTAAAACTGGCCATCGCTGCTGCGGTGTAAAATAATCCTGGGTTCAAATCTATATTGATTGATTTTATAAACAATGGTACAAAGGTGTGTAATGTGCCTATCACCATACCAATCAATAACATAACTATTGCCGGCACACGTACACGGGGAGACAGCAATAATCGCCAAAACAGATGCTCCTCAGTGCTATTCTCCAAGTGTTGATCAACAGATGGATTAACAATAGGTACAACACATAAAATTCCTGCCAAACCCAAAGCCCCAGATAATAAAAATAATGGGGTATAACCAACTGCTGCTTGTAAATATCCCCCCAAAGCCGGACCAATAGCCACACCAATGGGATTTACTAAACTCATGTAACCAATAATTTCACCGCGATTTTGGCTAGGGGCTAAATCCCCCACCAAGGCGACGTAAGCAGTACCAAAAGCCGCCAAGCTGATACCGTGAAAAGCACGCAACACTATTAATGGCACCATTGATTTTACTACCACATAACCTAAAGGTGCAATGGCAGCCGCGGACATTCCTATCAGCAAGACAATTTTCCGCCCCCGACGATCTGCTAAATTACTACACCAGGGACGGAATAGTAACATTCCAACGGCAAAACTGCCCATGACAACGCCAACTTGTTGACTGGTTGCCCCAATATCTTGGATATATAGGGGTAAGGTGGGTAATAAAGAAGCAAGGCTAGACCAGAACAATAAACCTGCTGTGAATAAAATCAGCAGATTACGCTTGAGTTCAGAGTCCAATGTGTGAAGAACTTTCAAAATAAGTTACAGTTGATTTAAGAGGTGTTTCTCATATTGTTACTTTACTTAACATTTTTTGCCACAATTTCTCGTACTCGATAAATGGGACGACCTTGAGATTCATGGTAAGTACGCATTAATAATTCAGCTAACAGACCAAAGCAAAACAGTTGCACTCCGGTAACTAGTAGCAAAACCGCCAAAATCAGCAACGGGCGATTACCAATTGACTCACCTAAACCCAGTTTGAGAACAGTTAAATAAGTTCCTAGCAGCATTCCCGTCACTATTGAACCTAAACCCAGCAGCCCAAAAACGTGCATAGGACGAGTGAGAAACCTTTTCATAAAGTAAATAGTTAACAAATCCATCAACACCCGAAAAGTCCGCCAAATGCCATACTTACTCCGACCAAAACGCCGGGGATGGTGACCCACAGTTATTTCAGTAATTCGCGCACCTTCAATGTATGCCAAAGCTGGTAAAAATCGGTGGAGTTCTCCGTATAAGTTCATATCTGCTACAAGTTCTGACCGATAGGCCTTGAGGGAACAGCCGTAATCATGTAACTTAACTTCTGTCACTCTACCAATCAGCCAATTGGCAATTTTAGAAGGAATTAACCGGGAAAATACTGCATCTTGCCTTTGATGTCGCCAACCACTTACCAAATCATAACCCTCTGCCAACTTAGCCAATAACAAAGGGATATCCGCCGGGTCATTTTGCAGGTCAGCATCCAAAGTGACAATGACTTTGCCCGTAGCATATTTAAACCCAGCAGCCATGGCCGCGGTTTGTCCGTAATTCCGGCGTAATAGTACCGCTTTTAAGTCAGTACGAATTTGTGCTTGTTCTTTCAGCAGTTGAGTTGAACCATCTGTAGAACCATCATCCACACAAATGATTTCATAACTCAAATTACTTCCAGCCACGCTACAAGCAATGGACTCCAGCAAAAGTGGTAGACTTTCCACTTCATCCCGCACGGGAACCACCACGGAAACATCAGGGATAATGATTGAAATTGCCCCATTGTCCTGATTTAATTGTTGGGAAATTAACCCACTGCTCATTTTGTTTAACTTCCTCAGCTGATCTGTGGCTTATAACTCTTAACTACCTTACCAGCACCTCGCAGCTGCTGATAATATGACTTACTAACTTGATCTCCCTGTTCCGAGAGAATATCAATGCCAATTCCATTGCGTCCCTGGTCTTTCCCGGAACTGTGAATGTAATAACCATCACCTAAATATAACCCCACATGGGTAGCTTTAACGGGAGTACCAAAAAAAACTAAATCCCCCGGTTGTAAGTTAGTCAAATCAACTGGCTGTGTAAAAGCCTCCTGTTGATAAGCATCTCTAGGTAACCAAACACCGACGGAAACAAAAGCCGCCTGCATTAACCCGGAACAGTCATAATTTGGCCCCACTGTACCACCCCATAAATAATAATTTGACTGTTCCATGGCTTTTTGGGTAAAAGCGATAACATTGGGTAATAATTTTGTAATCTCAGATTGAGAAAATGATTTAGCCTGATAAAGTACAGTGGCAGGTTGTAATATACCCAAGTCGGTACAACACACCCACCCTGGATAGTCATCCTCACATAAACATACTTGTACTGCTGATATCTGATGATTTGATGTTACTCGTAAGTGTCGCCCAGAAGCTGCTTGAGTGGTCAGGCGGGTACATTCGGGAGAATCATATAAATTCAGGTCAGCGCAACACTGGTATTCTGAAGATGTCAAATTAGGGATTAGGGATTCTGGTAAAATGGTCATTCTGCAATGATTTTCTTTAGAAAAGACGAACAACTCGAAAATCTTGGTAATGGTATTTTAGAGGCAACTTGGTCAACATTTCCTACTTTAGCTCGTAACCAAGTGGCTCTAACTTGGATTGTTTACGATCCTCCAGTACCTGTAAATACTGGCGGTGCTTTAACTCCTGACGCTTTTTGGAACCATTCAGTACGTGGTTTTACTTATCGCGGCGTTGAGCGAATTTATCCCGCTAGTGTAGTCAAACTGTTTTATTTAGTAGCCGTGAACGAATGGCTAGAAAAAGGCATGACCCCACCATCCGGAGAGTTAGAACAGGGGTTGAGAGATATGATTGTTGATTCTAGCAATGATGCTACTAGCTTAATGGTAGATATCCTCAGTGGCACTACTTCCGGCCCTGAATTACCCGTGGGTCCTTTTGAAACTTGGAAATATCAGCGTAATATTGTTAACCGTTATTACCAGTCTCTAGGCTGGGAAGAAATGGAAACTATTAACATCTGTCAAAAAACCTGGGGTGATGGACCCTATGGCAGAGAACGGGCATTTTATGGGGAAATGCTAGAGAACCGCAATATGGTAACTACTAATGCGGTGGCTAGGTTACTTCATAGTATTGTGGGAGGGGTGGCAGTGTCTAGCGAGCGATCGCAAGCAATGATGAATTTGCTCAAACGTAGTCTCAACCCCCATGATTTACCCACTGATGTGGAAGAAGATCAAGTCACAGGTTTTTTAGGTGGTGGACTGACTCAAGAAGCTCAAACTTGGTCAAAAGCCGGTTGGACAACTCAAGTTCGTCATGACGCAGCGTATATTGAGTTACCAGAACAACCTCCTTACATTTTAGTAGTATTTACTGAAGGTAAAGCCAACGCTAAAAACCGGGATATTTTACCTTTTGTTTCTCAACTCTTTGCCAAGGCCATTAGTAGTCTGTGAGTAATTGGTAATTCGTAATTAATCATACAGTTTTGTGTTTTTTTGTTGTTTTTTCATCAGGAATTACAGTCAATTTGATTTGTGTGGGGTACAATAGAGTAGATCCCACACAAAATTTTTAATTATTAAAAATTTTGGCTTCATTTACCTGGATGGTCAACCTTTTCCATCCCCCCTAAATCCTCCTTAAAAAGCTTTGCTAAAAATACCAGGTTCCCTATTAACAAAATTTTCTCATTCACCCTGAGATAGATTTAAGCTTAATTAATTCACAGTATATTGAGATTTAAACACATGATTATTTACTTTGATGACAAAATAACCAATTGTGATTGAGTTTTAGTTAGTTAGTTAGTTAGTTAGTTAGTTAATTCTACTATGACATCCCCAGAGCCACAAACTGATTTGGCAGAAAATCTTTCACCAACTGCATACAAACAACGTCCATGGCTGCGGTTAACTTTAGCTATAATACTAATTATAAGTGGTGGAACGGCTATGGTTTGGCGTGTGTTTATTTCTAGACACCCACCAGCACTGACTAATATTGATAATCCAGGGGTAAGAGTCAAGGTAGCACCAGTGAAAGTTGGTACAGTTGAGGAAAGTTCAGACTTTGTTGCCAGCCTGGAGTCTCAACGTTCTGTACAGATGCAGTCAAAAATTCCCGGACAGGTTACCCAAATATTTCTCCAACCCGGAGATGCGGTCACAGCAGGAACAGCAATTATTGAAGTAGACTCTAGACAAGTAATAATTGATCAAGTTAACAAAACTTATCAAGCTGCTTTGTCACAACGGGAAAATGCCAGGGACAAACTCCAATCTCTGGATGCAGCACGCCAATCTCAAGTCGCTGATTTGCAATTGCAGCAACAGGAGTATAAAAGGTATGCTAATCTCGCGGACCAGGGAGCGGTATCTCGCCGCACTAGGGATCAATCTGCCAGCAGACTGGCTACAGCCCACGCTTATTTGACAGCAATTAATGCCCAGATTGAAGGAGAACAAACCACCATCTCACGGGCTGAAAAAGCCTTGCAAAAAGCTGAGGAAAATATCAAAAACCAACAGCTTGGGCCTGATAATTATCGAATTAAAGCGCCTTTTAGTGGTATAATTGCTGATATTTCAGTAAAGGTAGGTGATTTAGTCAATACTTCCACTCCTTTAGTCACTGTTTCTCAGAACCAACCTTTAGAAGTCAATATTTCCGTTCCACCGTCGCAAACTACCCAATTACGTAAGGGAATGTCTGTGGAGGTTTTAAATCCACAAGGAGAAGTTGTCAGCACTAGTAAAATATCTTTGATTACTCCTGATCCTGATAGTGAAGGCGAAGAAATGTTGGTTAAAGCACTTTTTAATAATTCTGCCGCTGAGTTACGTCCTGGGCAATTGGTACGGGCTAGAGTGATTTGGAACCAACGTACAGGCCTGTTAATTCCCACCAAAGCAGTGTCTCATCAAATTGGGGAAACTTTTGTTTATGTCATCCAAACCCAAAAATCACCACAGGGAGAAACTGAATTTATAGCTAGGCAAAGACGAGTAAGGTTAGGTAATATCAAAGGCGATAATTACCAAGTTTTGGCAGGATTAAAGCCAGAAGATCAAGTCATTACTTCAGGATTGTTAAATCTCAAAGACGGTGTGGCGATCGTTCCTGAATCTTGATCAGCAGTAGGCATATTATTTTGGATTAATCAATTTTGGATTTTGGATTTTTACATTTTTTAAAAAATATCGGCCGGGTCTGCTGAGTTTAATTTATTCATGGCGATCTCTCCGGAAATTAAACACATGATAATTGTTAAGATCAAGACTAGAATTATCCGGTTAATGGTCATCAATAATGGTAACTTTGTGACGTTTCGGGTGAAAGCATACATAAAAAAAGAAATAGAAACACCAGGGATAAAACCGCATATAGCTAATATTAATGCCTCTTGAAATACAACTAATAATAAGTAGCTATTACTATAACCTATGGCCTTGAGAGTGGCATATTCAGGTAAGTGATCCATAACATCACTGTAAATAATTTGATAAACAATAATTACACCTACTAAAAAACCAATGGCTACACCCAAGGAAAATATAAAACCAATTGCTCCATTTTCTTGCCAATATTGCTTTTCAAACTCAATAAATTGTTCACGGGTGAAAACTTGCACATCATCACCGAGATAAGACCGCAATGCTTTAACTACTACATCAGCATCACTACCCGGTTTAAGGTTAATTAAGCCTAAATTAACTTGTCCTGGTTGCTGTGCTGAAAAAATCCGCAAGTAATTCTGGTCACTGGTAATCACACTACCATTAGCCACAAAAGAAGCACCAACCTCATACAAACCTTGAATTTGAACTTTACGCCCTTGTAATTCTGTAGTCACAGGTTTACCAGCAGATATTTTAGCGATCGCTTGTTGATATTTACCGCTAGAGTTGCGGTCAAATAACACAGTGTGGGGGTATTTAATTTGATCTAATCTTTGATTAACTGCTGGTAAATTAAAAGCTGGTTTTTCTGGATTAAAGCCAATCACTAAAATTGACTCATCTAATTTAGTTTGGGGATTTTTCCAAACCCCCAAGCGGACATATAAAGGATTAACCGAGTCAACTGCTGATAAATTGGCAGCTTGAAACAAACGACGACGGGGAAAACTACCCAATAGCCCCAAGTTTTGCCCCTGGCGACTAATTAACACTAAATCTGCTTGTAAAAGCTGATGAAATCTGGTATTACTATCATATAAAGCCGACTGAAAACCTAACTGCATTAACATCAAAAAATCAGCAAAAGTAATTCCAAAAAGAGCCACAATAAACCGCCCTTTCTGCTGTATTAACTGCCGCCAAGCCAGAGGTATTTTACGTTTAAACATGGGGTGGTAACTTTAGATTTTAGATTTTAGATGTTAGATGGATTGTTCGCTATTTCCACATTTACCTGAAGATTAGTTAAATTAGCTACTCGCTGACTAGATAGGGTATCTAAACGAATTTTAGCTTCAATAACTCTGGCATCTGTGGCGACTGTGGGGTCACTGTCTAACACATCTTTTTTTGCCACTTTTAAGCCAATAGTATCGACTATTCCCATTAATTCACCAGGAAAAGCATTACTAGGACTGGTAATGGTTGCAGTTTGACCAAGGCGAACTTTGCCAATGTCACTTTCATAAATTTCAGCGATCGCGTACATTTGATCAGTTTGACCAAGTTCCACAATTCCCTCCTCACCGATGGTTTCACCGGGACGAGCGAGAATGCGGAGAATTTGACCTGCTTGTGGTGCGCGAATGTATGCTGAATTTAGTTCCACCTGCATTTTTTCTACAGTGGCCATAGCACTATCTACTTCTGCTTGGGCTATGGCCACATCTGTGGGACGCACTTGTGCTGTTTGCTCTAAAGTGGCTTGGGCTTCTTGAATTTGGGCGCTGAGGGTGCGTTGAATTGTGGATAAACGAGCTTGAGCAGCATTTAACTCTTGTTGGGCAGTTTTTAAAGTTAATCTGCGGTTATCCAGGTCTGAAACAGCGATCGCACCTTGTTTATAAAGATTTTCATAACGGCGAAATTCTATCTCCGCATTTTGTAATTCAGCTTTCAGGCGAGATATTTTAGCTTGCTGGGTTTGGATTTCACCTTCTAACTGTGCTTGGAGATTTTTAACAGTTGCTTTTTTAGCTAATATTTCACCTTGTTTTGCTCCCGCTTGTACCTGCGCCAACCGTGACTTAGCTACTCGGACTTGTTGCTGTGCTTCCTTAAGATTAGCTCGCCAGCGATAGCGATTATCCAAAATAGCAATTACTTCTCCCGCCCGGACTTGTTTACCTTCCTTAACCAACAACTCAGCCACCCGACCACCACCATTAGGATCACTAGGAGCAGAAATTTTGATCACTTCACCAGCTGGCTGCAATCTTCCCAAAGCATTAACTTTTGTAATCAACGGCTGACTAACTGGCGTGGGGGCTGGTGTTGAATTAGTCACATATATTACACCTGTACCCATGGCCATCACTGAGGTAATACCCAGTGCAGCTAACCAACGTAAATTAGCAGGAAATAAAGAACTATTCTTTATGTTCCCAGAATTGCGCCACATTAATTTAATTTCCTATGTATCTTCAAATTTTCTCCTACTCCTCACTAACCACCAGGGTGTTCTCCTCCCACCGAAAGAAACCAGGATTAAGAATCCCCACAGGATCATACTTTCTTTTAATGTGATTGACTCTTGGCCAGTAACTACCAAATTGCTGTCGCCATCTTGGCAGATCAAAATCTGTCCAAGTAGCCATATATCTTTTACCACCCATTTGCAAACCCAAATCAGTTAGTAAATTTAACTGCTTTAGCACAGATTGCACCTGAGCTTTAGGAATACTAGGATACATTCCCAACCCCATAATTAACTCATCATCAGGTAAAGGAAACATGGGCATTTTATGATGGCGAGAATTAAGACAAAAAGAACCTATAGGTATAGTGCGGAAGTCCACAAAAGAAGGTAAGCGCTGGAGAGCAATATTAATAAATTCCTCCGCCTTCGACCATGGTAAAAGTACATCTATCCAAGTATTAGCAGTATTGACAGAATAAGGAACTTGCCCCAATGGCTGAATAAACTGCTCAAAACTCAAGTCTTCTGTATGAATATGACGATAAAACTTCAAATCACCAAGCAACTCTCCATCATTTATCTCATAAACAGAATCAACTTCTAGAGTAATTTGCATTCTATAAAACCACTGAATTAATGGTTTAATCTGATCATTACTTCTACTTATTCCTTGTAAGCAAGGCGAAAACAAACATACTAACCCATCTATCCTGGCTTGGGAAACCAACCCACACGCATCATGCAAAAGATGATCTAAATTATCATAACAAAGAAAATAACTGCGAGTATAAGGACGATATGTTCTCAAAGTATTTTTCACCTTAGTAATAATGCCAAACTGACCATAACCACAAAGAACATGATAGAAAAGTTCGCTGTTTTCATCTGCTGTACACCAAACAATATCCCCAGTACCTGTAACAACTTCTAAACCCAAACAATTGTCCGCCTGAGAACCATAACGAAAAGAACTCAAACCTAAACCAGCAGCAGAGAGAGTTCCCCCTAAAGTAACTTCAAAGTTATTAGTCAGTACCGGGGGAATTACACCATGAGGTATAGCAGTATCAACTACTTGATTCCAACTCACACCAGGATCAGCTAAAAACCAAAGTTTATCAGGGCAAAATTCATGAATTTGATTGAGACTCCTCATATCTAATAAAATTCCCCCTTCATTTAAACATTGACCACTTAAAGAATGTCCCCCAGACCGGGAAGAAATTGTTAAACCCTGCTGACCAGCATATTTAATTGCTTGGACAACATCACCAGCATTTTGAGGACGAATCACCACTTGGGGATATTTATGAATAATATTCCCAAAATCTTGAGAAACTGCTGCTAAATCAGATTCTTGGTTACTAACTTCTCCGCCAATAATCTTTTTTAAATCTGTAATAATGCTGTTCATATTAATTAAACCAACGCATTTTTAGCATTCTGTAGCCAATTTTTACCAAACTAGGAATTAACCCTATCCACAACCTAACAGCAGATATAAACCGAGAAACACTACTTTCATTATCTGTGTTATGTACTGCTAAATTATTCTTACTTCTTTCATACTTAAATATACAAACACAGTCCCCCTCTGCTTGTTTACTCAAAATTGCCGCCTTAATACCCGGAAAAGCTCTTCTAGTAGCTTCCTGTTCCATCTCACAAAAAACACGACAGGGATGAGCAAAACCATATTCTTTAGCAATAGCTAAAAATGGACAAACCCTTTGAATTTCTAAAGCAGCGTCTGTGTCATTTTGAGAAATATCTACCACCTCCATAACAAAGCCCATTAATCCCAATAAAGGAGCAGCTTGGGTAAAACCTTCCGCCAAACTGTTGTTTTCAATAAAAGTACCCATCAGCGCTTTTTGTTGTTCAGGATATTTGTCCATCATCTGCTCAAAAGCCGCTGCTTCTCCTTTTTCAGCTACCAGATTTTTGTATTTTTCTAATCTTTTTTTAAACAAATTCAGGGCTTTAGATTCATCAAGTTTGATGATATGTTCCATGCGTAGCTCCCCGGTAAATAGTTCCTTATCCATCTTGACTAAATACCCCAAAGGTAAATTATCCAAACCAGAATATATTTGTTGCAAGCTTCAAGACAGCACAAAGCAATATCTATTTCTAACTCTGTCCCAAATAATTGATGTTCTTTCATGACGATAGCCAATCACGAGGATTTTTCAGGACTTCCTTTAACATTGCTTCTTCACTACCAGGAACAGGTTGATCATCATATTCCCATCTAGCAGCAGGGGGCATACAATTAAATACACTTTCCTGCTTTACCATACCACTAGCTAAACCAAAACGAATCCCGCGATCGCATGACAAAATAAACTCAACATAGCGCCCACGGATGAGATGTTGCCAATACTTATTGGCTGGTGTAAAGTGCATATCTTTACGCCTTTCCACAATGGGCATATAAGCAGGAATAAAAGCATCAGCACAACCAGTTACAAACCCCAGTAACTTCTCAGGATGATCATTATTTAAATTGTCGAAAAAAATTCCCCCTATACCCCGATTTTCTCCCCGATGTGGTATGTGGAAATATTCATCACACAACTTTTTAAACCGGGGATAATAAGAAGAATCATACTGATCACAAACTTGTTTATGCACCTGATGAAAATGAACTGCATCTTCCTCAAAAAGATATGCTGGTGTTAAATCAGCACCACCCCCCAGCCACCAATAAACTGGTTGATTACCATGACAAATCTCAAAATAGCGGTAGTTAACATGAGCAGTGGGAGCCATAGGGTTATAGGGATGGATAACAAAGCTAGAACCTGTAGCAAAATAGCGGTTAGGTTGGTTAGTAGTGATTTTATCCGCCATCTCTGTAGACAAAGCACCTGATTTGTGAAAAGACATTCCCGGAGGTAGCTCACCTTCTATGGCTACATAATTAACTCCCACCTTTTCCCAAACATTACCATTGTGCAAAACACGGTCTATATATATGGCATCTTCGCTACTTTCACCAACAGTCCACAGTCCCTGATGATTACGATTCCAGCAATGTTCAGAAAACTTTTTACCATCTAACACCTCCAGTACTTGGCAAGTATGATCAAACATCTGTCTGAAAAACTTGTCTATTACTCCCCGCATGGTTGGTTGTTTCCCTGATTTTTCCAGCATTTCCTTCATAGTTATCTCCCAAAGATTTGATTTTATGTACTTATTTACCAAAAGATTTCAAACCCTTAATTTTGATTCTTGAATAGAAGGAGAAAAACCAGTTTGATGTTTTTGCAAAAACTGACGAAAGGTAATATCTAAAGCATCAGCCGCCACATGAATTTCTTCTGATATTTTCGGCATTGACTGAGAACTTAAACTGGAAACAACTACAGTATCTTCTTGGGCTAATTGATGATCAATCTTTCTAAAAAATCCATCTAACCAAGGTATAGGTAAAATATTACGATATAAAACCCGCTTGACACGAGTTTTATTTTCATCAATAGGTAAATGGGCAACTAAAATACCAAACTTGATATCAAATTTACCTCCCCTACCCACACTAATTTCCGCCAGGGTAACATTAGGCAGATATAAAGTTAATTTTGTTGTCAGTTCTGGTCGTCCACCTAGCAAAAAATTTAAGAAACTTTTGGAGTTATTTAAAGATTCATAATTCACCTGAGCAACTGCACCCCAATCATATTTATCAACTTGATATTTAATAGTTTTATCAATGGGGATTCTCTGACCAAAAGATTTTTTATGGACTGCTATCACATGAGTAAAATCTAGATTAGCTTCCATAAGACGGGCATAGTTAGCATGATCTATGCCATCGTCATACACAGGACGCATACTATAAACCATGTATTCAGGAAAAATAGGCAATGGGGGGCGCTGTGCTTCTGGCAATTCTCCATAAAATAGCCAAATAAAACCATATTTTTCTTGTACTGGGTAGTGGTTAACGCGAGCTTTTTTTGGTATGGGCGTACCCGGTGCATTAGAAGGAATTTCAATACATTGTCCATCTGCTTGAAACTTCCATCCATGATAAGGACAGCGAAGACAGTCTTTTTCAATCCAACCCAGAGAAAAAGCAGCGCCACGATGGGGACATTGATCATCTAAAGCCACAACTTGTCCTTGAGAGTTGCGATACATCACAAATCTTTGATTGAACATTAAAACTTGCTTGGGCTGCTTAGTAATTGCCCAGCTAAATTCACAAGCATACCAAAAGTTTTTTAACATATTTGTCTCCCATAACTGAGAATCAAATTTAGTCGCTAATTTAGATTAACTACCCCATATCTAAATATTTTTATATTTTTGTCGCATTTGCCGATAAGCCAAAGTTAAAGCATCAGCAGCCACATGAACTTCAGATGATAAATTATCAGGGATGACCAAAGGAGTTTGGGACTCAGTTACTAGTTTATCTTCTAAACCAACTCGATGATGAAAGTTAATAAATAATCTGTCAGCCCAGGAGTAGGTAAAGAAATTTCGCAGTTGAACCCGTTTACTAACGGTTCTATTGTCATCAATGGGAATGTGAATAGCATAATTGATGATTTTTCCCCGACCAAAGTCACTTTCAAATTTAGTTATGTTTGGTAAATAAAAAGCAATTGTGGCATTTAACTGGGTTTTTTGGGGACGAAAGAAGGCTTGAAAAATTCCATTTTTAGGCTTGGTATAATTCCTGTAGATTATTTTGGTACTTATGCCCCAATCTTCATGTTTAATTACATAATCCTCCACATGGGGGTCCTGTGCAAATCCCGCCCCAAAGGAATTACTATGAACTGCATAAAGATGGGCCGGGTCAAGAGCATTTTCTATCACCCTGGTGTAGTGGGTTTGCATCTCGTATTGTACATAAATAGCGTGCATTTTGGGGTCTTGATATTCCGGGAACGGAGGAATGGGCGGACGTTCTTCATCTGGTAAATCTCCATAAAATAGCCAAATAAAACCATATCTCTCTTGTACTGGATAACTGCTGACCTTAGCTCTTTTAGGAATGGGTGTAGTTACATCATTAGCAGGAATTTCTAAACATTTTCCATCCGCTTGAAATTTCCAGCCATGATAGGGACAACGGATACAGTCATCTTCTAGCCAGCCCATAGACAATGCAGCCCCACGATGACAACACTGGTCTTTTAATGCCACAATTTGCCCTTGAGAATGGCGATAAAGAACAAATCTCTGATTTAACATCACAATTTGTTTGGGCTGGTTAGTGACCGCTGAACTAAATTCACAAGCGTACCAGAAGTTTTTTAGCATCCTGATTTCCTAAATCTCTAGTTGATTAGGGTATTTTTGAACTTGTTTGCTGAATTTGGTGGTTTACCCCATGCTCACACTTTCTGGCTTCCGTTACCTTTGTTCTGTGTCATGCTTGGGATAGACTTATTTCTCTTTCCAAGGGTATAGGTGATACTATACCAATGCACTGGTGCATTAGTCAACTAATATATAATTTTGCCTGATAGTCCATTACACCAATAAACTAGTGAATAAGTTTATGAGTTGGAGTATAGTGTGGCACAAGGAGAAGCGTCCATTCGGGTTTACCTGTCCCCTGAAGTCAAAGACAGGTTTAAAGCAGTTTGCTTTTTTAAAGGACTGAATATGTCTGATGTTTCAGCCGAACTCATTGAAGAGTGGTTGGCTAAAAATGACATAGAATTGCCAAATTACCCGAACATATCACCTCCGACCGCAGGTAAAAAGAAGCTGTCCTAAGTTGACAGTTTAATAGACAAGCCGGTACAGTCAAGTTGACCCAAAGTTATGCAGGAACTAGGGAACAGTCCACAGGGAACAACTTATGTAAAATTAATTAATCCAAAATCTAAAATCCAGAATTGAAACTGGATTTTCGCTTTTGCTTTCCTCGTCCAAAACTTGGATGACTTGGTTGTAAATGTCTTCCGCTTGTTGTGGGGAGTCGCCAATACTGGTTAATCCCAACTTGCCAAACTCGGAAAGACAACCCATGAGATGAAAAACTGTACCTGTTTCTGTACCGCTATCAAAGTGCAAACGGTGATCGGCGATAATATCCATTAAATCGTTGGGTAATAGTCCTCTATAACCGTATTTTTGCAGGTTGTCGGTGGCTATATAGTATTTTGGTCGCCCTTGCTGACTGTAAAACAAGCCGGTGGAAAAGTCGTAGCTTCCGTTGGTTAATAATTTCAGTGTCATGAAAGGATGAGTAGTACCACCTTTACGCAAGTTAATTTCAATTGCTTGAATATCCCACTCACCATTCCCTTGCTCCACTGTGATAAAATCCACGCCGAATCTTTCTAATGCGCCTTTTTCTGAGAGTTTTTTACCCACCTGTAAACCCCATTCCTGCAATTTCAGCCGATAGCTGGAGTCAGCAGGAAATCTACAACCAAGATAAATCTGTCCGTCTGGTCCGCCGAGAATTTGGTCATGGGTTGAGAGAATTTCTACTTCGCCAGAAGGTGTAATGCGTCCTTGCACACTGGGCGATCGCTTTATTTCTCCCTCTACAAATGCTTCTACAATCGCCCCTAATTCGGAAATACGTACCGAAAAATTAGCCCAGTTCTCGTTGCTGGATTGAAAGCGCATGGTGGTCAGGCGATCGCTAATTGCGGCTAATGTTTGGCTGTGAGACACTTTTCCTGGTGCTACATCCATAATGGGGCGTAAATCTAGTAAAGCATTACCTTCGCCAGAAATTCCTTCATTTAGTTTAACTACCATTCTTTGTAAGCCTGGTTGGCGTTTCCATAAATCACAAGCTGCTGCTGCTAAATCTTGCTGATTCCACACCTTTTGACTACCATCTGGTAAGGTTACTTTGCTTTCTGCGAAAATTTGCCGACTACCACTTTTTGTCCCCCAGATTTGTAAATGTGGGGCGGCTGCATATAGTGGCACATTTAATTGTAGAGATAATTCCGCCTCCAAAAATGTGGAGTTGTAGCAGGTCATAAATGATTTTTCCAGCCTTAATGCTTGGCGAATCCGCTTTAATAGCCGGGGACGTTCTAAAATTTTGGCAGTTAGCGGTTTCAGGGAAGCATCATAAGCAGAAAGTAGTAACAAGCGATGACGAGCATGGGAAAATGGGATTCCCGGTAATAGTTGTAAATAATAATCAATAATACTAGGATGCAGAGGCATAGAAGTAACATAAATTAACCTAGTGCGGGGATTCCGCAACCGCATTAAAGAAAATAGCAATCTTTCTTCATAATGCTCATGACCTTCTACTTTATGTAGTTCGTGCTGGTCAATGCTCAGAGAGGGAATAATTAAAATATCCGCCTCGCTGTTGTCAAATAAATCAATAGTTGGCCAGCGATGGCATAAAGTTGACTGAAGATGGCGAAACTTATCAATTTTATCTAGTTCTTTATCTAATTCGGAAATATTCACCATAGCCCCTGCTCTCTTCTCATCCCTGACAGTGCTTTACTTTTCTGATATATACCAAATTTAGTCAGATACAGCTAATATGTAATACTTCTTTGACTACTGGGATGAAAAATTTTTGCTGTAGTCGGGATATGTTTAATTGTGTAGAGATGTTGCGTAACTGGTTGTACTTGACTAAGTTGGTCAATTTCCGTCTAAAATAAATGGGCATAATCTCAGAAGCTTATTACTGTACTTGTTGCTCGTATCCGGAGGGAAATGATGGGTCGTCCGATAATTTTGGGAATCGTCGGTGATAGCGCCGCAGGCAAAACAACGCTGACTAAAGGAATTGCTCAGGTACTAGGACCGGACAACGTCACCCTTATTTGTACGGATGATTATCACCGTTACGACCGTCAACAACGGGCAGAAATTGGTATCACAGCCCTTCATCCTGACTGTAACCACCTGGATATTATGCAGCAGCATTTGTCGCTGCTACGCACTGGACAACCCATTCTCAAACCGGTTTACAGCCACAAAACAGGTACATTCGAGCCGCCACAGTACGTAAAGCCCAATAAATTCGTTATTATTGAAGGTTTACTTGGATATTCTACCCGGATAGCTCGTGAAGCCTACGACGTAAAAGTTTATTTAGCACCGCCGGAATCACTACGCGCTCAATGGAAGGTGAAACGGGACACCCAAAAACGCGGCTACACACCAGAACAAGTTTTAGCAGAGTTAGAAAAACGTGAGCTAGACTCGGAAAATTTCATCCGTCCCCAACGACAATGGTCTGATATTGTGGTTAGCTTTTACCCAGCAAGTGATGATCCCGATGGGAGTAATGGACATTTAAATGTCCGCTTAGTACTGCGACCAACAATACCACATCCTGATTTTACTTCAATTCTCAACTTAACCGATGCTAATTCTGATTCAGCCATCCGTCTGGGACTAGACCGGGATATGAGTAAACCTGTGGATGTCCTAGAAGTTGATGGTCATGCGACTTTGGAACAGGTGAGTAAATTAGAGCATATATTATGTGCGGATATGCCTTACTTGCTGAATGTGTGCGATCGCGACATTAACCCAGAACTAGGCAAAATTGCTGGAACCACCGGGGAAACTCTGCAAAGTTACCCTTTAGCGCTGACTCAGTTAATTATTACTTACCATATGCTCAAAGCCACCCAAATGTACCAATAACTAAGATGCGGACAAATAATTTGGCAATCCAAAAAAACGAGCGCGGAGGGATTTGAACCCCCGACCCACAGATTCCGGAATAGGTGCTTAAGCTTGTTTTATCAATGGTTTTAATGTATTTGACATAAACCCTAGTAAGGCTATCGGGTTAGATTTGGGTTAACCCATAACTCTGGAGGGTAGGCTATTCTCATCAATTCTCAATAACTAAAGTTTAAAACCCTTGCTGTAGAGGGCTTGTAAGGTTTGACCCCCTCTAAATTCCTCTAACTGTTATGTGGCAAGGGTTCTAGCCTCTAATATTATTATGCCATATTTATGTCAGCTTGTTATAGTACTTATGTACGTATTAAACAAAATTACTGTAAGTATTCAGGACTTACGCAACTGGCACAGGCGATCGCTATAATATAGTATTATTGTACTATAGTAAATAACATAACTGGCACAATCAGTCTCGGTGCGGCGGAATCGTCGCGCCGAGACTAAACTCCAGTAAAAAGCCAATTTTACAATTATTAAAATTATTCTGAAAAAATTGAAATAGTCAGGAGACAATATAGTGGTAACGAACATGGTGTACTCAAAGGAATTGGTGTGGTCAGTTGTGTATATGTGAATCCTAAACTTGAAAGATTTTGGGTAGTAGATTACCGCATTTTTAATCCTGATGCAGACGGTAAAACCAAGATAGACCATGTTAAAGATATGCTGCAAAACCTTGTGTATCATAAGCTTTTACCATTTGATACCGTTTTGATGGATACATGGTATGCGGTACACAATCTGATGCTTTATATTGATAGTCTAGATAAAATTTATTATTGTCCTTTAAAGGATAATCGTTTAGTTGATGATACTTTTGGCAAAGAAAAATATAAACGTATTGAATTATTACAATGGAGTGAAGAAGAATTAGAATGTGGTAAAATAATAAAGATTAAAGGGTTTCCCGCTAATAAA
>NZ_JANQDH010000071.1 GCF_029891735.1 Chrysosporum bergii ANA360D | reverse complement strand
CTTTCAATATCTCAAATTGTTAATGCTTTAAAAGGTGTGTCTAGCCCTAGATACGGTCAAGGTGGATTTCCTAAACCCTATGGGAAGCAAGCTCTATGGAGTCCTAGTTACTTTGTGTCTTCTGTTGGTGGTGCGCCACTTCAGGTGCTGAAGAAATATATCCATAATCAAGAAAAGCCGTCGTTCTACGACGGGGTTTTCAACCCATTTTTTTGATAAGGTTTATTGGGCTTGTTAGCTGAGATTAACTAGAAAATTATTCGTCCATAGTCCATCAACATCAAAATGCCTCACTACCAAAAGCTACTAAAAATACCTACCACCGGCAAAAACTTTCAAAACATCACCGCCAAAATTGCCGCCATAGTGGCAGAATCGGGGGTAGAAACTGGCCTTTGTACCTTATTTTTGCGCCACACCTCCGCCAGCTTAGTTATACAAGAAAATGCAGACCCAGACGTATTAGTGGATCTAGCCAACTTTATGGCCAAACTGGTGCCAGAATCAGGACAATATATCCATAATGCTGAAGGTGCGGACGATATGCCAGCCCACATCCGTACAGCACTCACTCACACATCTGAACATATTCCCATCAATGGCGGTCATTTAGTACTGGGAACTTGGCAGGGGATTTATATTTGGGAACATCGCCAGCGCAGTCATACTAGAGAACTAGTTGTCCACATTTCCGATTAATTTCTGTTAAATGCTTGATCTATCTAGGATTATTCTACTTTCTAAGTTAAAAGGTGCTGGAATAGGGTTTTGAGGATTTCTCAAAACTTATTCCCTGTTCCCTAGTGACTACAAAAGTAAAAACAAACACCATTTTTACCCCACTAGCCCCATCATGCCCTAGCAGTTAGGATTAGAATTAGATATTAAACTAATATTCAACTAATATTCAACTCTAAAAACACGCTATGAAAGCATTTGTAGCCGGGGCTACGGGTGAAACAGGTCGCCGCATAGTCCAAGAACTAAGAGCGCGAAATATTCCCGTCCGCGCATTAGTCAGAGACATAGAGAAAGCCAGAAGCATCTTACCTAGTGATGTGGAGATGGTGGTGGGGGATGTCTTACAACCAGAAAGCCTGAACAACGCTTTAGGAGATAGTACTGTTTTACTATGTGCCACTGGTGCAAAACCCAGTTTTGACCCCACTGGCCCCTATAAAGTGGATTTTGAAGGAACTCAAAACTTAGTCGATGCTGCCAAAACCAAAGGAATTGAGCATTTTGTTTTAGTATCGTCTTTGTGTGTTTCTCAGTTATTCCATCCCTTAAACCTGTTTTGGTTAATTTTGCTGTGGAAAAAACAAGCAGAAGAATACATCCAAAAAAGCGGTTTGACTTATACCATTGTCCGCCCTGGTGGGTTAAAAAACGAAAATAACTCTGATACCATCGTTATGCAGGGTGCTGACACATTATTTGACGGTAGTATCCCTAGACAAAAAGTCGCTCAGGTTTGCGTTGAGTCATTGTTTGAGCTAGGGGCGCGTAATAAAGTGGTGGAGGTGATAGCTAAACCAGAAGCCACCGGCAAAAGCCTTGCAGAACTATTTGCTAATGTTGCTTAAAAGGGAGTTTGACACTCCCCCCGGCTTTAGGCGGGGGATTCCAGCTTCACTGACGTTCCTTGCTTTTGCCGGACATACGTCCAATAGAAGTACAGGGAACATCTCGACTGGCGTTACTTCCCGTCTACCCGACGGTAGCCTTTGCACGATTCAAAATTACTTTTGCAGCTTAGTATACATAGTATATCTAAGAATGGCAACCATGAAAGGACAAAAAAGATTAAAAAATATACCAATACTTCATGATGAAGTTAAAACAAAAACAACCGTAGTTTTAACACCTAGGGCATGGTAGAATATCAGAGAATAAGCAAAAATTAGAGGTATTAGTGCAAGCGAATTAGTTGAAGAATGGGGAAGGCGATTAAAATCGCTAAATCGTTAACGGCTAACCCCCATGTCTGAAGCCAGTAGCTCTGCTCGCCGTTGATATTTCGGTCAAGGAGTCTGACACTGAAAGGTTTTAAACTCAAAGGCGTTGAACATCTCATCGGCCCCGTGGCCGCTCTGCTTGGCTTTGTTTATTTGTTGCAGTGGTATATACATGGCGATTTGCACCCCGGCGATCCTATATTTACAGTTCAACAACCGCCCTTAGTCATGCAGGGGGGTGATCCTTATATTCGTGCTTTGATGCGAACCATCTCCGCCAGTGAAGCCAATGGTAATCGTCCTTATTCTCTTTTGTATGGTGGTCAACAAGTCCAAGACCTCCGCCGCCATCCGGAGATATGTGTCACCATTGTCACAGGACCAAATAAAGGTAATTGTTCCACTGCTGCTGGGAGATATCAAATTATCAATCGTACTTGGTTTGAAATCGCCCCTCGCTATCATCCCCACCCCCCCAAACTAATGTTTTGGTCTAGTTATAGCTTTGAGGCTCAATATCAAGATATAGTGGTTTACGGTTGGTTAAAAGATACAAAAGTCTGGGGAACTGACATTTCTCAACTTTTGCAAAAAGGCAAAATTAAGGATGTTTTGCGGCTACTATCCCCCACTTGGACGAGTTTGGGATACGGTATAGAAACTAATTCTATTAGTAGTTCTTTGCCGAGCATTTATGCAAAAATGTTGCAGGAGGAGTTAAAAGCTGCTAGACCTGCATCTGTAACCACCCCCCAGCTATGAACTACCCAGTGGTATGAGACTAAACCAACAAGATTTCAGTGGTGAGAAGTATACATCCGGTTGCCGATTTGTTCTATATTACTGTTTAGGGGTTAATATAACCTGATTATCAATTGTCAAAGTTACTATATTTTCTGGAGGTACTTACGATTCACGCAGTTAACAAATGTAGACAGGTCCGGGTTTTGCCCCCAATTAAAGCTAAAGCCCAGCAGAGACGGTCAGCAAATAGCCTTAAAGCCCCATTAGCGTACTGTTATTTGGCTCTCTGACTGGCTTGTGTCGATTTAGCCGGGGTGATTTCCCAGGAGACAGGTATTTTTTTTTGGTTAAGGTAGATGTATGTTGTTCTGCCATATTGTGTTAATAATTAATTGACGTTCTACTACTTTATTTATTTGTGGGCTGTTTTTACTACACATACATTGAAATAACACTTAAATGATAAAATTATACTGGTGTAATCTCTTTTATATTTTTGACCACACATGGGTGAACAAATTTCCATTGGCTAGAGTTTTAGCCCAAATCTTACCCAACTTATCCCTTGAGTGAGATCAAACCTGTGATTCTGCTACCAACTGGAGCGGGAAAAACGCCGCCTCAGCAGTTAGTGGCGGTAAGATTTGATTTTCTCAAAGCACGGGTAAGCCTCCTAGAATCTGTCTAAGAGGAATTTGTTGTCATGTCACTGACCAATCTGTCACCAAAACCATCAAATTGATACTTTTATGGATGCAGAACACTATAGATGATGATTAGCGCCTATTGTAGCCCAAGACCTATGACTTACCTCTTTAGCAGTAAACTGGACAGTTTGCTCACCAAATATGCCATTAATCAGGTTAATCAGGCAAGTTTATTGATAGATTTTAATCACAGGGTGTTTCTGAAACTGGTCAAGAGAAAAAGGCTCAAGCGCCAAAATCTTAAGTCCAATATTTTCAATAATTTTAGGAAACATAAGAGGTAAGATAAAAGCTATACATAAAACCCTGTTATCGAAACTTTAGCAAGTTTATCATTTGAGAATTGCTATAATCTATTGTCCAATCTAGTTACTTTTCTATTTGTTAGGTGTATTTTTGTATGGGTTCCCCAATGAATCGTCTGTCTATTTTTGTAGACGGAAACAATATGTTCTATGCTCAACAAAAAAATGGCTGGTTTTTTGACCCCAGACGAGTATTAGACTATTTTAAACACGAGCAACCAGACACAACTTTAATTAATGCTTTCTGGTATACTGGGTTAAAAGACCCACAGGATCAACGAGGTTTCAGAGATGCTTTAATTAGCTTAGGATATACAGTGAGAACCAAAATTCTTAAAGAATATTATGATGATTCCTCTGGCCGCTATTCCCAAAAAGCTAATTTAGATATTGAAATTGTGGTAGATATGTTTAATACAGTAGATCAGTATGATCGAGTAGTTTTATTCAGTGGTGATGGCGATTTTGAAAGAGCGATAGAACTATTACGCTCAAAAAACACACATATTACAGTAGTATCAACGGAAGGAATGATAGCCAGAGAATTACGTAACGCTACGGATAGATATATTGACTTAAATGATATTAGAGACAGTATAGAAAAACTAGAAGGTTAGTGATCTTAGCAAATATTTACAATCTTAAAGGTAAAAAAAACTAAGGTTCAAGATATTTTAGGCAGTGAGAACTCAACCAGGAGGAAACATGACCAGGAAACCAGGGAAAATTATCATTTTTGATACCACACTCAGAGATGGAGAACAATGCCCCGGAGCTACACTAAATATAGATGAAAAACTAGCGATCGCCAAGCAACTATCCCGGTTAGGTGTGGATGTCATCGAAGCGGGTTTTGCCTTTGCCAGTCCGGGAGACTTTGAAGCTGTCAGAAAAATTGCCCAAATAGTGGGCACAGAAGAAGGTCCGGTAATCTGTAGTTTAGCCCGAGCCATTAAGGCAGATATTGAAGCAGCAGCTGAAGCATTAAAACCAGCAGTCCACGGCAGGATTCACACATTCATTTCCACTTCAGATATTCATTTAGAATATCAACTGCGGAAATCAAGGGCAGAAGTGTTAGCCATCGCCACAGAAATGGTGGCTTATGCCAAGTCATTCATGACAGATGTGGAATTTTCACCCATGGACGCGGCCCGTTCTGACCCGGAATTTCTCTATCAAGTATTAGAGCAGGCGATCGCAGCAGGAGCAACAACAATTAACATTCCTGACACCGTGGGATACTTAACCCCCAGTGAATTTGGGGCAATGATTAAAGGCATTAAAGATCATGTCCCCAACATTGACCAAGCCATTATTTCCGTACACGGACATAACGATTTAGGTCTAGCAGTTGCCAACTTCCTAGAAGCCATCAAAAATGGTGCCACACAGTTAGAATGTACCATCAACGGCATTGGTGAGCGAGCGGGTAACGCCTCACTAGAAGAATTGGTCATGGCTCTACACGTGCGGCGACAATATTTCAACCCTTACTTGGGTAGACCAGCAGACTCAGAAGAACCCCTGACCAACATAGACACCCGGCAAATTTATAAAACCTCCCGGCTAGTTTCTAACTTAACGGGAATGTTAGTACAACCCAACAAAGCCATAGTGGGAGCCAACGCCTTTGCTCATGAGTCCGGTATTCACCAAGACGGAGTGCTAAAAAACAAGCTCACCTACGAAATCATGGACGCTCAATTGATTGGTCTGACAGACAATCAAATAGTATTAGGCAAACATTCCGGCAGAAACGCCTTCCGTACACGTTTAGTGCAATTAGGCTTTGAACTCTCAGAAACCGAATTAAACAAAGCATTTGTCAGATTCAAAGAAGTAGCCGACAAAAAGAAAGAAATTTCTGATCGGGATTTAGAAGCCATTGTCAACGATGAAATTCAACAAGCCCCGGACCTGTTCCGAGTGGAGTTAGTACAAATTACCTGCGGTAGTAATGCTCGTCCCACAGCTACAGTCACCATCCGCACCCCAGAGGGAGAAGAATTAACTGATGCAGCCATCGGTACCGGACCAGTAGACGCAGTTTATAAAGCAATTAACCGTGTAGTCAATGTACCTAACCAATTAATCGAGTTTTCTGTACAGTCAGTCACAGCCGGAATTGATGCCATAGGGGAAGTCACCATTCGTTTACGACATGACTCCAGAGTATTTTCCGGTCATGCAGCCAACACAGATATCATTGTTGCTTCTGCCCAAGCTTATATTAATGCCCTGAATCGCCTCTACGCAGCTTTGCAAACCAAAGACAAGCAACAAGAGCTAAAAACATATAAGGTATAACAACAAAATATCTGGTTTAATGATGGTGGTGGGTTTTCCCCGCCTTTTTTTTGCCCAAGCTTTGATAAAAATTATGCTTAATCCACCTGTAAATACATCTTGGCAGGCAGTGCTGGCTGCTTTTCAACAAATTTGGGGTTATAATGATTTTCGTCCCCCCCAAGGCGAAATAATCAGGAGTTTATTAACAAAAAAAGATGCCTTGATTATCATGCCCACAGGTAGTGGTAAATCAATTTGTTTTCAACTACCCGCACTGCTACAAACCGGATTAACTTTAGTAGTTTCCCCCTTAGTTGCACTCATGGAAAACCAAGTCCAGGAACTACTTGAGCGCCAACAAAAAGCCGCACTGTTGCATAGTCAATTACCCTCCCATCAACGGCGCAGGACACTACAAGCCCTAGAAAAACAACAACTCAGACTACTATACCTATCCCCAGAAACCTTATTGAGTCCCCCAGTCTGGGAAAGGCTGTCCCATCCACAATTAAAAATTAATGGTTTGATATTAGATGAAGCCCATTGTTTAGTGCAGTGGGGGGATACATTCCGCCCGGCTTATAGCAGATTAGGTGCAGTCAGACCCGCACTACTGCAATTAAAACCACCAGGAACAAAAATCAGTATTGCTGCTTTTACCGCCACTGCTGACCCCCCGTCCCAAAAAATTATTGAAAAAGTTTTACAATTACAACAACCAGAGATTTTTCGCTTAAATCCCTACCGCCCTAATTTACATCTCACTGTCCGCATAGCTTGGACACCACGCCACAGAAAACAGCAATTATTAAAATTTATTCACAATCGACCCAACCAATGGGGATTAATTTATGTTCGCACCAGAAAAAATAGCGAAGATTTAGCCGCATGGTTAGCAGAAAAAAGTTACACCACAGCTAGTTATCATGGTGGACTGGGTGCTACAGAACGCAGGGACATAGAAAATAGATGGTTAAGTGGTCAAATTCCCTTTGTGGTTAGTACCTGTGCTTTTGGTATGGGGATAAATAAATCAGATGTGCGCTGGGTGGTTCACTATCACGCACCACACTTGATATCTGAATATGTGCAAGAAATTGGCCGGGCTGGACGAGATGGAAAACCAGCAGAAGCATTAACTTTAATCAGTGAACCAACAGGTTGGTTAGATCCAGAGGATAAACAAAGACAGCAGTTTTTTCACCAACAAGTACAACAGCAACAACGCACAGCCCAGCAATTGATGAAACAATTACCTAAACAAGGAGATGTCAATGCAGTTACCAGTGAATTTCGTGATGCCGCCGTGGCTTTAGCATTACTCCACACCAGTGGTCAATTAAATTGGCTTGATCCTTTTCATTACACCATTGATTCAGAGGTAAAAAATAAGCCAATCACACAATTACCAGGTAGTAAACAAATGTATCAATATTTAACCACTAAAAAATGTCGTTGGCAGTTTTTGTTAAACGCCTTTGGTTTTGACCAAGAAGCTGCTAACTGGCGTTGTGGTCATTGTGATAATTGCCAGAATAGTCATTAGTCAGCCTCATCTACTCAAATATTTATATTATTCCGGTGAGGTCATAGATTGACCTGGCCGACAATATTGTTTTGTAGATGCACAATTATCTATTTGATTCCGAAAATGATCCATTATTGTGATTATTTGTGTATGCAACTCATCGTATTCTTGTTCATTGATATCCAGATAATTTCCGTGAGCTATGGTATTTCTTTTTTCTAGTAATTTTTTATCTATGATAGTTTCTTTTGATTCATAAAAACTGTAATCTAACCCAAGCATATAGACTATATCTTTAAAAACTGATGAGGATAAATTAGATGTGGTAATTCTATTTCGATATTTTATGGAAATACGTTCACCCATTCTTGTGAGAAAAAATTCTGCAATTTCATTATATATAGTTGCCTTATTAGTTTGATTTGCTTGATCTAATTTATCTTTCATGGACAATGCTATAAAATTATTAGAAAGCTGTTTATAAGAAAGATTCTGCATAGCAACAAATTCTAAATAACTATTGGCTGATACTTTGATAAATCCCTCCCAATGAGCATAGAGCATCGTGATTCCACTACGAAGTAATGCCTTATTTTTTACTGGAGATAACGACTTTAAATTAATCATAGCTTTCAATGCTGATAACTCAATTTTTCGCCATGCAAGTTCCTCTGCCAGCTTATCACTGAGCTGCTCCTCTTTATGTATTTTCATGACTGGAACATCTGACGACCAAAGGGTACTAATTTTGGTACTCTCCTCTGTGCAGTAGTACCAGATCCTGACGAGTTCGTATATTCAGGACTTAACCAAATTTGTTTTACTTTCTCTCTTACATCAATATTTGAGCTAGATAAATTTTTATAGTTGTAACCAATTCCTAAAGCAATTACTTCATAGGCAGATACTAAGAAACCACCTAAGAATTTATCTTTAGCTGGAGAATATCTACGAAAACTATCACTGCCCATTTGTTCATACAAAATATGAAACGTTTGATTAAATGCAGTTTCTTCTTCATCATAATTGAAGTTTTTATTTTCAGCCATTTCTATCATTTTATCCGTTAAAAAACCACTTAAATCATTACCAATTTTTCTCATTTCTGTTTCTTCAAGAGTGCGAAATACTAAAAATCTGAGCAGTAACTCCATGTCATATTGTTGTTCAATCGGTCTGTCACTAAGAGCTATACATTCTGTAAACATTTCCTTCTGGCTTAATTGTTGCATCCAATGAAACATTTCCCGATTAGACATGACTAAGATACAGTTTCTTACTTCTTGTGGTGTGGCTACTGAACCCCCTGTATTTAATCTTTGAAACAACTCATATTTTGCTATTGCGTCACTTTCTTTTAAAAGAATATTCACATCAATTTTAGCCCTTTTAATTAAAAGACGTTGACTTGTGGTCAAAGAATTTTGTGAACCGGGGTCATCCCATTTCTTACCCTCTAAATCAGGTAAATATTTAGTTTTTTCAAGAGTTAATGGAGGTAATAACTCTTGTTTGTCGTTTTTCAGCTTTCCTACAAGTTCATATATTGTAGACAGTCTTTGAAGACCATCTACTACGTCCCAAACTCCATCTTCACGTTGAGAGACAAAAATTGGTGGAATGGGAATACCTAATAAAATTGATTCAATTAACCTAGTTTTTTGAATATTAGTCCAACGAAAAAATCTTTGAAACTCAGGATGTATATCAATTTCTGAGTTTTCATATAAACTGATCCATTCTCCTATAGACATGGAATAGCCATCAGCGCGAATTTCTTGCCTCATTTTGTCGATTTCTTCCTGAAGTCCCATATTGTGATGCTCCAATTTTGTTGAATATTGCGATTTTTTTAGTAATACCTGACCAATGATTTTGGCTATTGAACTTAAAATTCAGCCTAAAATCTCAATAATCTCGAAAGCCTGCATAAGCAGGCTTTTTCAGTAGAATCTCCAAGTTAGAGTTCGGAGACAATCGGTCACTTATTGCCAACCAAAATAAATTAAAACTGATGTAAAAAGCGTAAATCACTAGCGTACAAGCGGCGGATATCGTCGATTTGATGTAACACCATGGCAAAACGTTCTACACCAAAACCAGCAGCAAAGCCAGTATAAATTTCTGGGTCATAACCTACAGACTTGAGTACATTGGGGTCTACCATACCGCAGCCCATGACCTCTAACCAGCGCCCATTCCATTGTAAGTCCACTTCAGCCGAAGGTTCTGTAAATGGGAAATAACTAGCACGGAAACGAATAGGTAAGTCACCAAATATACTTTGTAAAAATACCTTAACAGTACCTTTAAGGTCTGTAAAAGTGAGACCTTCATCTACGGCTAAAAGTTCAATCTGATGGAAAACTGCCGAGTGAGTGGCATCTACATTATCTCGCCGATAAACTCGCCCCGGCGCAACAACCCTAATGGGTGGTTCCTCTTTTTCCATGTAGCGAATTTGTACTGATGATGTGTGAGTACGGAGAAGATTGCCGTCTGGCAGGTAAAAGGTGTCCTGCATATCACGGGCGGGATGATCAGGGGGAGTATTGAGAGCTTCAAAATTATAATAATCTGTTTCCATCTCTGGCCCCTCGGCTACAGTGTAGCCCAGTCCTACAAAAATATCCAGCGCCCGGTCAATAATACCATTGAGGGGATGAATCCGACCTTGAGGGCGGTAGATGCCTGGCATAGTCACATCCAGAGTTTCCGCCTTTAGTTGTGCCTGAATTTTGGCAGATTCTAGGGCAGTACGTTGTTTATCTAAACTCTCTTGTAGGGATTCCTTGACTATGTTGGCCATCGCCCCAATTTTCGGTCTTTCCTCCGCACTCATTTGTCCCATACTTCGCAATAACGCCCCCAATTGCCCTTTTTTACCCAGATAACTAATTCTGAGTTCTTCTAGACGTTCTAGGGTATCGGCAGATGCGATCGCTTGTTCTCCTTCCTGCCGGAGTGCTAAAAGTTGATCCTCTAAATTGGTAGTCATTGGTTATTGGTCATTGATCATGAATCATTGCTTATTAGTCTACGACTTTGGACTGCTAACCAATCACTTTAATTTCAGCCCAAGGAAAAAACCCAACCAGAGTTTATGGGTTGGTTGAAAATACCTTAATATTAACAGTTAACTCATTTCATCAAAAATTACCCATAACCACTGCTCAATGAAATTACTTATTAGTAATGATGACGGGATTTCCGCCTTGGGTGTTCGTACCTTAGCCGACTGCTTGGCAGAAGCAGGCCATGATGTCACAGTAGTTTGTCCAGACCGAGAGCGATCGGCAACCGGACATGGTTTAACCATGCACCACCCCATTCGCGCTGAAGTGATCGAATCTGTTTTTCATCCTGCGGTTAATGCCTGGGCTTGTGATGGTACCCCCTCAGACTGCGTAAAACTGGCGCTGTGGGCTTTGCTAAAATCCCCCCCTGACTTAGTGTTATCTGGCATTAATCAAGGCGCAAACCTGGGGACAGAAATTCTTTATTCTGGCACTGTTTCGGCAGCCATGGAAGGTGTAATGGAGGGGATTCCCAGTATAGCCTTCAGTCTTACCAGCCACACCAGCAAAGATTTTCAACCTGCGGCTAAATTTGCTCAAAGTCTGGTGGAGAAAATAGCCATAAATCCCCTACCAGAGTTGATGTTGCTGAATGTGAACGTTCCTGCTGTCAAGTGGGAAGAAATTGCCGGGGTGACTTTTACCCGTCAAGGAGTGCGGCGTTACATTGATGTTTTTGACAAGCGCGTTGATCCTAGAGGTAAAGTATACTACTGGTTAACCGGAGAAGTTTTAGAAGATGTGGAACCCCCATCAGGTTTAAATTTACCGGAAACAGTACCTATTGATGTACACGTTATCCGTAATAAATACATCAGCATTACACCATTACAATATAATCTCACCTATGCCACGGGATTGGATAAATTATCTCAATGGGAATTTCACCTTCCTTGAGGTGGTTTAAATACATAAAAAGGCTAATTGACCAAGTAATCCTCCTCAACCAAATAGATTGAAAAAGCATAAACTAAATAAAACAACTATGATTTAAATGATCGCCCGCTCAATCCAGCCAGCAACACTCATGTCCAGGATAGAGAATCAATTTACCGTAAAATTTTGGGGCGTTCGCGGCAGCATCCCCAGTCCAGGCCCACACACTCTTCGTTATGGCGGTAACACCCCCTGCGTTGAGATGCAAGTGGGGGGTAAACGCTTGATTTTTGATGGTGGTACAGGACTCCATGTTCTAGGACAATCTTTATTGTCCCAAATGCCAATAGAAGGTCATCTATTTTTCACCCACTCCCACTGGGATCACATCCAAGGATTTCCCTTCTTTGTGCCAGGATTTGTCCAGGGAAATAAATTTGATATTTATGGTGCGATCGCCCCTGATGGTTCCACTATAGAACAGCGTCTTAATGACCAGATGCTACATCCCAATTTTCCAGTACCCCTACAAATCATGCAGGCAAATCTGAAGTTCCACGACGTTAAACCCGGAAAAAGCCTACATATTGATGATATTATCATAGATACAGCAGCGCTCAATCATCCAGGGGAATCGGTGGGATACCGAGTTAATTGGGGGGGTGGTGCTGCTGTTTACTTAACAGATACAGAACATTTTCCTGATAGATTGGATCATAATGTTGTGGAACTGTCCCAAAATGCCGATATTTTAATTTACGATTCCACTTACACCGATGAAGAATACCATTCGCCAAAATCCCCCAAAATCGGCTGGGGACATTCTACCTGGCAAGAAGCGGTAAGAGTAGCCAAGGCCGCTAATGTAAAAAACCTGGTGATTTATCACCATGATCCTAACCACAACGACGATTTTTTAGATCGTGTAGGAAAACAAGCATCTCAGGAATTTAGCGGTGCAATCATGGCCAAAGAAGGAATGGTTCTTCAAGTTTCCACCTCAATACCATTATCAGAATCTTTTCCTACCAACAATTTATCTGGGTGAAATTGGTAGTCGAAGCAATTGTAGATTTTAGATTAGATTGGTGATCAAGAGCTATTATCGCCATTGCTCACCTGATGAGAAACCCACAACCAGTGGAAGATCAGCCCGGTGGGTTCTGCAACCGAAATTTTACCAAAGTAGGTGAAACAGAGAGAGCTTTTACTCTGGGCGGCTGAATCTCAGGTAGCTTGTGGCTGATGGCTAAATAAACCTAAAATCCCAGAATCCACGTGCTAAATTTGTCTAAAAATGGACGTTCTATGTGGGTTGCTTCTTCAACAGAATTGACTCTCAAGCCAACTGCTGTGGCTCTTGGTAAATTTGATGGTGTGCATCTTGGTCATCACAAAGTTATTCAACCAATTTTGCCGCCAGCATTAGAGCAGACAAGAAGAAAAGAGCAGGAGAATACACCAACATCCTCTCCCACCCAACCAACCCAACCACCAGAACAGACATACTCGACAGTTGTCACCTTTAATCCCCATCCACTGGAATTTTTTACAGGTCAACCACGGCCATTATTAACACCACTGGATGAAAAAGTCCAACAATTGCGATCGCTAGGGGTAGAACAACTGGTACTACTACCCTTTGACAAAGAACTATCTGCTTTATCTCCCCAAGATTTTGTTGAGCAGATTTTGGTCAAACAACTCCAATGTCGGCGCATTAGTGTTGGGCAAGATTTTTGTTTTGGCAAACAGCGTCGTGGTACTGCCAAAGACTTGCAATTACTAGCCGCCAAATACCACATCCCCGTTACCATCGTTTCCTTACAAACCTATACAGACCATGCTCCCACCCAGGAGACCCCCATTAGCACCTCACTGATCCGTCACTATTTAGAAAGTGGCGAAGTAAAAAACGCTAACCTATTACTGGGAAGACCTTATACCCTCATTGGTACGGTTGTTCAAGGTGAAAAAATGGGCAGAACCATTGGTTTTCCCACCGCCAATCTGCAACTACCACAAAACAAATTCATTCCCCGCTATGGTGTTTATGCTGTCCGTGCTGCCATTGTCAGCGAGACACCAGATGTAACCACACCACATCAAAACCTGGGTGTAATGAATATAGGTAATCGCCCCACTGTCAATGGTAGCAAATTATCTGTAGAAGTCCATCTATTCGACTGGTGCAGTGATTTATATGGCAAAAAACTAGCCGTGCAGCTGGTGGAATTTTTGCGAGCCGAACAAAAATTTCCTTGTCTAGAACACCTAAAAACACAAATTCAACTTGACTGTGACATTGCTAGAGAAGTTTTGCGCCCTAAGTGCTGAGTTTTCATAGCTAAATGGGAATACTCTACATAGTAAAGGAATGGAGAATCTAGCATAATTGATTTCTCCACTCCAATTTCTTGCCCTTTTACCAACCTCTTTGTAGTGCATGAGAGAGAAAATTGACACCCTCACCCAAAATCTGGCTCAAACCATCGTGGGCAAAAATGAAGCCATCCGCTTAGTATTAGTCGCCCTGTTAGCGGGTGGTCATGCTCTACTAGAAGATGTCCCTGGTGTGGGCAAAACCCTCCTGGCTAAATCTCTAGCCCGTTCGCTAGATGGCAAGTTTCAACGGTTACAATGTACCCCCGATTTACTACCAACAGATATTACTGGTACTAACATTTGGAACCCCAAAAGCGGTGAATTTACCTTCCTACCAGGTCCAGTATTTGCCAACATCTTGTTAGCCGATGAAATCAACCGCGCCACAGCCCGCACCCAGTCGGCTTTGCTGGAAGTGATGGAAGAGCATCAAGTCACAGTTGATGGTGTTTCTCGTGCCGTTCCTCAGCCCTTCTTTGTCATTGCCACCCAGAATCCCATAGAATACCAAGGCACTTTTCCCTTGCCAGAAGCCCAGATGGATCGGTTTATGTTGTCATTGAGTTTGGGCTATCCTGAAGCAACAGAAGAACTAGAGATGCTACAAAACCTGCAACAAGGAGTGAGTGTTACTGATTTACAACCTTGTCTGACCCTGGCAGATGTGGCTCAACTGCGTAAAATTTGTTTTCAAGTAAGAGTAGAAACTTCTTTACAACAATACATTCTAGAACTCGTACGCTCAACCAGGCAGGATGAAGACATCACTTTGGGTGTCAGTCCGCGCGGTACTCTGGCATTACAAAAAGCCACCCAAGCCCTAGCATTTCTCTTAGGGCGTGATTATGCTATTCCCGATGATGTCAAATTTATTGCCCCTCACGTTCTCTGCCATCGTCTCATTCCCAGGGGAGGACGCAATGCTAGAACTATCATGGAAAGATTATTAAGATCAGTTCCTATTCTTTAAAAACAAATATCCCTGAGCGAAAGGTTGATTTACCCCGTCCTGTTAAAATCAGCAGCTGTGTGAGTTGTCACCCCGGCGCGAGGAGTATAGTTTTCGCCGACTAAGTGCGGATAAATCGGCAATTTTCGCTGTTAAACTGTGGATTAGCCCGTAATTTAACATCGCCAAGCCAAAGTTTCTACAATAGTCGTTATTATGTGACTCAGTTGGGGGCAAAATGATACTATTATATTAGATTGAGATTTAAACTGAGAAATAAAACCCAAATTGGATCTAGTTTTTCCTGTTTTTGAGTTAATTGTGATTTTCTACCCATGCACAACCTCAATGGCTGGATAGGGTTAAATTCTTATAATCAATACAAAAACTTTAAAGTCCGTACCCCTTGATTTAGTTCCATAATCTGCCATGCTAAAACTTTTGTTGGGCGACCCCAACGCTCGTAAGCTAAAAAAATACCAACCTTACATCAGTGAAATTAACCTCTTAGAAGAAGACATTAAAGCCCTTTCTGATGAGGAGTTAAAAGGCAAAACAGGAGAATTTAAACAGCGACTGGCCAAAGGCGAAACGCTGGATGATATTCTCCCAGAAGCTTTTGCCGTGGTCAGAGAAGCAGGACGGCGAGTCTTGGGGTTGCGGCATTTTGATGTCCAGCTTTTAGGTGGCGTGATCCTGCACTCTGGACAAATCGCAGAAATGAAAACCGGAGAAGGTAAAACTCTAGTTGCTACCTTACCGAGTTATTTAAATGCTCTGACTGGTAAAGGTGTACACGTAGTCACAGTGAACGATTACTTAGCTCGTCGTGATGCTGAATGGATGGGACAGGTACACCGCTTTATGGGTCTGAGTGTGGGGCTAATTCAGTCAAGGATGACTCCCACGGAACGCAAGAAAAACTATGAATGCGATATCACCTATGTCACTAACAGTGAGGTAGGCTTTGACTACCTGCGGGACAATATGGCAACTTCCATGGATGATGTGGTACAACGCCCGTTTAACTATTGTGTGATTGACGAGGTAGACTCGATTTTAGTTGATGAGGCGCGGACACCATTAATTATTTCTGGGCAAGTAGAAAGACCTACAGAGAAATATCTCCGAGCGGCGGAAATTGCCTTGAGACTGCAAAAAGAGGAACATTATGAGGTAGATGAAAAGGCTCGTAATGTGCTTTTGACTGATGAAGGCTTTGCAGAATCAGAAAATCTTTTGGGTGTGACAGATTTATTTGACCCGGAAGATCCTTGGGCGCATTTCATGTTCAATGCCATTAAGGCTAAAGAACTTTTCCTCAAGGATGTTAACTACATTGTCCGTAACGGGGAAGTGGTGATTGTTGATGAATTTACCGGACGGGTGTTACCCGGACGGCGTTGGAGTGATGGTCTACACCAGGCAATTGAAGCTAAAGAACGTGTAGAGATTCAACCAGAAACCCAAACTCTAGCCACAATTACCTATCAAAATCTGTTCTTGCTATATCCCAAACTGGGAGGGATGACAGGAACGGCAAAAACTGAAGAACCAGAATTTGAAAAAATCTACAAACTAGAAGTGGCAGTAATTCCCACTAATCGCTCCAGAAAACGCCAAGACTTGCCGGATATGGTGTTTAAAACTGAGCCTGGTAAATGGCGGGCGATCGCGGGAGAATGTGCTGAAATGCACCAAAATGGCAGGCCTGTTCTAGTGGGAACCACCAGTGTAGAAAAATCAGAATATCTCAGTCAACTGCTCAAGGAAATGCAAATTCCCCACGAACTGCTCAACGCCAGACCAGAAAACGTGGAACGAGAAGCGGAAATTGTCGCCCAGGCAGGACGCAGGGGTGCTGTGACTATTGCCACCAATATGGCTGGTAGGGGTACAGATATTATCCTGGGGGGTAACTCTGAATATATGGCACGTCTAAAGCTGCGGGAATACTTTATGCCCAGAATTGTCATGCCAGAAGATGAAGATATTTTTGGCGTGCAAAGACCAGCCGGCTTGCCGAGCGGACATGGTGGTGGTCAGGGTTTTGTTCCGGGCAAAAAAGTAAAAACTTGGAGAGCATCACCAGAAATTTTCCCCACCCAATTAACACAAGAAACTGAAAAGCTGCTCAAAGATGCTGTGGAGGTGGCTGTGCGGGAGTATGGTGAACGCAGCTTACCGGAACTAGAAGCAGAAGACAAAGTAGCCATAGCAGCAGAAAAAGCTCCCACCAAGGACTCTGTAATTCAGAGACTACGGGAAGCTTACAACCGAATTAAGCAAGAATACGAACAGTTCACGGAAAGAGAACATAATGAAGTGGTGGACTTAGGGGGTCTACACGTAATTGGTACAGAACGCCACGAATCACGGCGCATTGATAACCAATTGCGGGGACGAGCAGGCCGACAAGGCGACCCGGGTTCAACTCGGTTTTTCCTCAGTTTAGAGGATAACTTGCTGCGAATTTTTGGAGGCGATCGCGTTGCTGGGTTAATGAGTGCTTTCCAGGTAGAGGAAGATATGCCCATTGAATCAGGGATGCTAACCCGCAGCTTGGAAGGGGCACAGAAAAAAGTGGAAACCTACTACTACGACATCCGTAAACAGGTGTTTGAGTACGACGAGGTAATGAATAACCAGCGTCGCGCCATCTATGCTGAACGTCGCCGAGTGTTGGAAGGTCAGGACTTGAAAGAACAGGTAATTAAATACGCCGAAAAAACGATGGATGAAATCGTTGATTTCTACATCAACCCAGATTTACCCTCCGAAGAGTGGGAATTAGAAAAGTTGGTAGATAAAGTTAAAGAATTTGTCTATCTGCTGGCGGATATGGAAGCCAGCCAGTTAGAAGATATGACAGTTAGCGAGATTAAAGCTTTTCTCCACGAACAGGTAAGAATTGCCTATGACCTCAAAGAAGCACAAATTGACAAAATTCAACCGGGGCTGATGCGACAAGCTGAAAGGTTCTTTATTTTGCAGCGCATTGATACTTTATGGCGGGAACACCTGCAACAAATGGATGCTTTGCGGGAATCTGTAGGTTTACGTGGTTATGGACAAAAAGATCCATTGATTGAGTACAAGAGCGAGGGTTATGAATTGTTCTTGGATATGATGGTTAACATTCGCCGGGATGTGGTTTACTCCCTGTTTATGTTCCAGCCTCAGCCTCAGCCTACCGTACAAACTTCTGAGATGGTCTAAGTTTTTCAACTTAGAAACACAGAGGCGCAGAGAGTTCTTTCTGCGTCTTTTTTGTAGCTATTGACGGAAATATCAACGGCGATCAGAGCTAATGGCTTTAGACATGGGGGTGATACGCAAAGCAGAAAAGGATATTAAGCGGGTTCAACTGAGGAGATACAGAGCATAGCTTTGGCTGGGTGGGTTTTCCGGTTTAGTCGTGAAATGCTGTAACCGGAGTTGAAACAATTTTTTGATACACTAAGAGAGCCTGACCCACACATTCATCCATATTGAGATATTGATAATTCGCTAACCGTCCGACAAAATACACCCCCCGGGTATGATCTGCCAATGCTTTGTATTTTTGATAAACTTTTTTGTGATCAGGAAGTGGTATGGGGTAATAAGGGTCTCCTTCCGCCTGGGGAAACTCATAAACAATGCTAGTTTTATTGTGTTCCTGCCCAGTTAAGTATTTAAACTCTGTTACTCGGCTATACAGATGTTCATTGGGATAGTGGATAACTGGGGCTGGTTGAAATACAGGGATGTTATGTGTCTCGTGTTGAAATTTAATTGATCTGTAAGGTAATTTGCCATAGCGATAATCAAAGAATTGATCAATTGTCCCTGTGTAAACCATCTCACGCCAAGGTATCACCTGCTCAATTTCCCGGTAATCTGTGTTCAGCATCACCTTAATATTGGGGTGGTTTAACATCTTCTCGAACATCTGAGTATAACCGTGCAGTGGCATTGCTTGGTAGGTGTCAGTAAAATATCGGTGATCGCGGTTGGTACGGGTAGAAACTCTGGAAACTACTGACTTATCCAATTGCGAAGGGTCGAGTCCCCATTTTTTGCAGGCGTAACCTTGAAAAAACTTTTGATACAATTCCTCACCAACTTGGCTGACTATGACATCTTCCGATGTGCGGATGTATTCTTTCGGTTCGGTAATACATTTGAAAAACTCTTCCACCTCAAAAGAATTGAGGTTCATACCATAGAATTTATTAATGGTATCTAAGTTGATGGGAATAGGAAGCAGCTGTCCATCTACACTACTGAGGACGCGATGTTGGTAAGGTCGCCACTGAGTAAACTGTGAAAGGTATTCAAAAACTTGTCGGGAATTAGTGTGAAAAATGTGGGGTCCGTATTTGTGTATGAGAATGCCAGAATTATCATAATGATCATAAGCATTACCGCCAATGTGATTACGCTTATCCACAACCAACACTCTTTTACCACACTGACTGGCCAAACGTTCGGCAATAACACTACCAGAAAATCCCGCGCCCACAATTAAGTAGTCAAACACCAAATCTGTATTAACAACTTTGTTTGGTGGTTTGTAACTTAGCGTGGCTTGATGGGAATTGTTTGTGCCTTCCTGATGGCGAGTAGTAATGGCAAAGTCTATCAGCTTCATCATTGTCATCCAAATGCGATCGCCATCGCCGCCACTGGGAAATACGTAGATATTCGGGTGATGATGTGCCTGCATCGCTTGGGTACTTTGTTCAGCGATAAACACCAAGTCTGCAAGAGAAAAAATTTCTGTCTCGTATTCCTGGAGTGGAGAAGGTATACTTTTAATTGTGGGTAACTCGTCCATGCAATCGTATATAACGGCCTGGGGTTGGAGGTTGCGAGTAAAGGCGATCGCTTTTGGTGTACAGTACCAAAAAATGTAATTTTCAATACTATTTTCTCTAAAAAAAGCACTGATTAACCTTTGTAAATCCAGATTGATATCCTCATCACTCAGTTGTTTTGGTAGAGATGGAATCACAACCACTAACCCAGTTTTATCTTGGCTAATATCTAACCGCCCCATCAATTGATTAGTAAATATTACCTCCTCAATAAAAAATACTCGCCTTTGTGAAGTACAACGGCTTAAAATGTGTTTTAACCGGGGGTGAACACAATTCCAACGCATATCAGACAGGCACACTATCTCTGGTGTCAAGGTAGTACAACTACAATCAAGTACCATATTTCCCTGAAAATACTTGGTATTTTTCAACATAAATACATACAAGGGTAAATGCAGAACTTACCCCCAGTAGCGATTAATCACACAGCCTAATTGTGCGGTAGAAGCTTGGCTGAATGCTATAAAAGGTCTGGTCTGTACTTTTGCCAATAATAAAAACTGCATTCGTAGTCATAATTAATCCCAGACCAAAAGTCTGGCGCAAGTGAGTTATACCAAATAATTGAACTAGGATTAATGGCAATAATCCAACCAGCTTGTTTAACTCGTGAGCATAAATCTATATCATTATAGTGAAGACGATAACCTTTAAATACTCCATGCTTAACAATTTTATGACGCAAGAGTAATGATTTATCTGTAAAATCCTCCACCCTAATATAAGGCTTACTTTTGAGGATTTCATCATTTAAAATATTCCCATTTTTGTCAAAATTGATTTTTGCTTGTGGTTTACCATCATTAATTAATCTACCAAATTCTTGAATAGTTTTAGGTTCTTTTAGCTGATAAATTTGAGAACCTACTAAGCCCACTTCATGATTTTCTTGTAAAGTTGTAATGAGTGTGGTTAGAGCCAAAGGGTCTAGACGTACATCATCATCAAGCAGCCAAACATAATCATATCTCAGTTTGCTAACAAATCGTAAACCATAATAAAAACCGCCATAGTTACCCAAATATTTACCTGGTTGCAGAAGCCGAATATCAGCAAAGTAAAATCTTTGTAAATCAGCTGGAGTCACATCCTCTGTAGCGTTATTGACAACATATATATCAATTTTTGTCTGATATAGTTTTTGCTTGCCAATATCTTCTAACAGTGAACATAGACAACTTAACTGTTCATGAGTCTCAATAATAACTGCTACTTTGGTGATGTGCTGACTAGAAGTCTGTGCTTGTACTTCTGGTTGAGCCAAAAACCCTGAAAAGTAAGATATCACTTTTACAAATCCTCAAAACGCCTATGTTGACTTTATTTCGATAATTTTCTATCTAGGAATGAACCTTAAATATTTAAATATGTATATTTAAAGCCCACATAGCTCAAAAATTTAACCCGTTGGTTTTTTTAACTCGTCTGTCTAAAGAATGATCAATTGCAAGACATTCAAGGCGTAAAAGTCAGATATAATACAAGCGCCCCACATTTTCTGCACAGTATGAACTACCGCAGCATCAACGAAGTAGGCTGGGGTTTCTACATCCCCATTAGTTTGGATTCAAGGACACTTCGTTTTTTTCCCGCTATCCATCCCCACCCTGGGATAGAAGTAGAAGCTAAACATAAAGAAGAAACAATCGCTCATTTGCGCTCTTGTTGGCTTATGGGAAAATAATCTCACTAAAAAATTCTTTGCGCCTTTGCACGAATTAAAACCTATGGTCATCGCGATTGATTTTGGTACAAGTAACACAGTTATAGCCCGTTGGAATCCGGTCACCCAGCAGCCGGAAACCCTGACTATACCAGGTTTATCAATTCAAACTCACCAAAGTTCCCCACTCATACCCAGCCTAGTGTATATAGAAGAAGCAACCCAGGGTAAAGTTTTAGTAGGGCAAGAAGTACGCGATCGCGGTTTTGATGTTAAAAACGAAACGCGATTTTTTCGCAGCTTCAAACGGGGAATTGGTGCGGATATTCAAGGTTTCTTACCAGAGATAGATGGACAATTTGTCAGCTTTGAGCAAGTAGGGGAATTATTTCTCAATAAGTTAATTGCAAAACTAACAGCCATGGAAGGAGGGTTAGATTCTCTTGTTTTAACAGTACCTGTAGATAGCTTCGAGGCTTATCGTCACTGGTTAGCTAAAGTTTGCCAAGACCTACCCGTGGAAAAAATACAAATGCTAGATGAACCCACAGCTGCTGCTTTGGGTTACGGTTTAGCAGATCAAGAAATTCTCCTTGTTGTTGACTTTGGCGGGGGTACTTTAGATTTATCCCTGGTGCGGTTAGATCAAAGAATGCAAAACAAAAAGCCCCTGGGTTTTCTTCTCAAGTGGGGTAATAAATCTCTGGGGGAAAACTCCGCCCAAAAACCAAAAATAGCCCGTGTACTAGCCAAAGCAGGGCAAAATCTGGGCGGTAGTGATATTGATCATTGGGTGGCAGATTACTTTGCCAAAACTCAAAAATTAGCGGTAACTCCCTTGACTATCAGATTAGCAGAACGAGTAAAAATTCAGTTAGCCACGAAGAATCAAGCTAGTGAAGTTTATTGTGACGATGAGAACTTGGAAAGTTATGAATTAGAACTCAACCGGGAAATCTTCCACAATATCCTCCAAGAAAACGGATTTTTTACTCAATTAGATCAGTCCATGACTAGTATATTACAACAGGCGCGACGACAGGGAATAGAAGTTGCAGATATTAACGCTGTGTTGTTAGTAGGCGGGACTGTGCAGTTACCAGCAGTGCAGACATGGGTAAAACAGTATTTTCAACCAGAAAAAATCCGGTGTGAACGTCCTTTTGAAGCCATCGCTCAAGGTGCGTTACAGTTAGCCCAGGGGATGGAAGTTAAAGACTTTCTCTATCACAGTTACGGTGTCCGTTATTGGGATCGTCGCCATCAGCGTCACAATTGGTATTCAATTATTAAAACCGGACAAGGTTACCCCATGAGTGAACCGGTGCAATTAGTTTTAGGGGCTTCTTTAGAGAATCAACCCAGCATTGAATTAATTATCGGGGAATTAGGAGATCAGACCGGGAGTACGGAGGTTTATTTTGATGGAGATCGCTTAATTACTCGCCGTTTAGAAGAAGGTGTAATCAATGTTAAACCCCTCAATGATCAACCAGGTGCGAGAACTATTGCCCAACTCACACCACCAGGATCTCCGGGAAGCGATCGCATTAAAGTTTTATTTCAAGTGGATGAACAACGTTTTTTGCGCATCACAGTTGAGGACTTGTTAACTAATGAGACTCTTTTAGAAAATCAACTCGTGGCCAAATTAAGTTAGATGCAGCCCGTTCCCATACAGACAGTTTATTCAAAAGTTCATCTCATCACCCCCCTATCAGGTAGGTGAGAGGCTTCTTTTTGTTTAAGCCAATGAGTAATGACCGATTTTTAACAGATACTCAAAATACCCTGGTCTCCGTCCAATGTTGCCAATACACCCACAGGTAAAGCTGCGTTAGGATTGCCATGACCAAAGGGCAAATCCGATACAATAGGAATACCCAAATCACTCAAGCGATCGCGTAGAACTTCCTCTACACTGAAGCTAGGCACATTTGGCGGTGGTTCGCATTTAGTAAAACTTCCCAAGGCAATACCCCGGACTTTTGATAAAACACCGCTTAAACGCCACTGGGTTAACATTCGGTCAATGCGGTAGGGTGGTTCTGTCACATCCTCCCATGCCAAAATCACATCTTTCAAATTGGGCATTATTGATGTACCTAAAAGATGAGTAGTTACAGTGAGATTACCTGGAAGTAAAACACCAGTAGCAATTCCTCCGCCCCAAGGACAGCCTTGAAGAGGGGAGATAGGCCGGCCTTCGACAACATCGAATAATCGTTCAATTGACCAATCTGTTTCATTTGCTAAAGTTGTCAACACACCAGCATGAACACTGGAAATACCTACTGTGTAAAGACTCCACAACAAAGCTGTAATGTCAGAAAACCCAATTAGCCATTTTGGTACTGTTGAGTTAATATTCCAAGTCCAATTTTCTAAAATCCGAGTGCTACCAAATCCGCCTCTAGTGCAGAGGATACCACGACAATGTGGATCTTCCCAGGCTTTGGTTAGCTGTTGACGACGTATATCATCTTTTTCGGCTAAATATCCCCATCTATCAGCCAAATTTGCGATTATATGGACATCATAACCACGCGATCGCCAAATTTCCACACTTTGTTTCAATGCTTCAAACTCTCTTAATGCACCACTAGGAGCTATCACTGTTAACAAATCTCCAGGTTGCAGGGGTGGAGGTAACATCTTAGATTGCATAAATAATAAGCTAATAATTTACTGAATGCAAAAGTACAAATAGATTATCAAAAACATAACTCACAACCAAGATAAAATCTCATATTGAGCGTCTCTAAATGCTAAGATTAGCTAGTGTATCAATTTGTCAACTTATTTTGGGAACACTAAACAAGGCAAGATTGCTAGAAGTAGCAATTTCTTGGACGGCCATGTTTATGGTTATTCATGGCGGTGACTGTAATAATATTACCTAAAAGGCAAAGGATTTCAATGATGCCGGCTATGGGTAGCGTGACAAATGCCAATGAGCTAAACCTGCGATTGGACTCAACTGTAGAAATTTTACCCCTGTGGGATATCATGGTGCTTGTAGAACGTCAGGTAAATGAATTAACTAAACTTTTTGATCAAGACCCTCTACTACCAGGAGTGGTTTTGACTGACAATAGTTCCTACCAGGGTATGATGTCGCGGAAGAAATTTTTTGAGCACATGAGCCGCCCCTATAGCCTTGGGCTTTTTTCTGGGCGAAGTATCCAACATCTTTATGAATTTCTCAAGCCAGATGTATTCATGCTTACGGGGGATACATTGATTGTAGAAGCTACTCAGGGAGCATTGCAGCGATCGCCCGAACTAGTCTATGAACCAATAGTAGTAAAAACTACGTCAGGGAATCATCAGTTACTGGACTTTCACCAGTTACTATTAGCTAACTCGCAAATTCACTCTCTAACACTAGCTAAGTTACAGCGTGTAGAGGAACAATCAAGAGTAGCTAAGGCAGGCTTTAAAGACCTCCAGCAAAATTATACTCGATTACTACAGAATGACAAAATGGCTGCTTTAGGTCAATTAGTCGCTGGTGTTGCCCACGAAATCAATAATCCAGTTAATTTTATTACTGGTAACCTCCTATATGTAAAAGATTACAGTCAAAAAATACTCAAAATCATCAATTTGTACCGCCTGCACTATCCTGATCCAGTAGCAGAAATTCAAACAGAAGCTCGCGAAATTGAACTGGACTTTTTAACTGAAGACCTTCCTAGTCTTCTTAATTCTATGCAAATAGGTTGCGATCGCATTGAGCAAATCGTGCGATCGTTAAAAAACTTTTCTCGCCTTGATGAAGCTGAGAAGAAAACAGTTAATATCCATGAAGGTATTGATAGTACCCTGCTAATTTTGCAAAGTCGGCTGAAAAAGCACAAAAGTAGTGAGAGTATTAATTTAGTCAAAGAGTACGGTCATTTACCCTTAGTGGAGTGCTACCCTGGCTTACTCAATCAGGTATTCATGAATATTTTAACTAATGCCATAGATGCTTTAGAAGAGTCCATAGTTAAAGGACGGAAAAATCACAATCCATCTATTAAAATTTGTACTCAACTGATCAGCAACAACTGCGTAGAAATTCGCATTATTGATAATGGAACTGGCATACCAGAAAATATCAAAAAACAATTATTTGACCCATTTTTCACTACTAAACCCGTAGGCAAAGGAACGGGATTAGGACTATCCATCAGCTATCAAATTATAGTAGAAAAACATGGAGGTCAAATCAACTGTGTATCTACTCTTGGAGAAGGAACTGAATTCATTATTACAGTACCAGTGGTAAAAGAGCAGTAACGCCAAACATCAGGGTAAGTCAAACTGTATTTAGTGTTAAATTATTTAAGTTGGGTAAAAACATCATGGTAAAAAAATTAGGACTGAGTGTTCTGCTATTGGCAATTATGGGAAACGGGTTCTGGACATCCAGTGCTAGAGGGAATTTTCTAAGTAATCTGACGGTAGAAATTAATGGATTGAGAAACACAGAAGGACAAGTGTGTGTGAGTATATTTGCTAATAGTAAAGGATTTCCCAATAACAGAGATGGCGTACTCAAGGCAAAGTGTACTAAAATGTCGGAGAAATCCTTAACAGTGACTTTCGATAACTTACAAGCTGGTAGTTACGCTGTTGCCGTTATTCATGATCAGAATAACGACCAAATTCTAAATCTTAATTACTTTGGTGTACCCATAGAAGGCTTCGGATTTTCCAGAAACCCGGAGGTTCGCATTGGTCCCCCCAAATTCAGGGATACCGCTGTTTTGTTAGCAGGACCCAATACAGTCATTCAAATCAAGTTGAAACATTTATAAATCACTATCTCTCGGTGGAATCTGTTGATGGGATACTCCCCGGATTTTATTCATCTGAATCAGAGCGTACTTAGCGGTATTTTGCACATCTACATCCGGGTCTTCCATGGCGTGGGCGACAATTTGGCTCATTTGAATGATCATGTCATAAATGCGAGTTAAGTCACGGATCGCATTTTGTCTCACTTGTGGATTTTCATCTTGCAATGAAATGGCTAAAGCACGGTTCATTGGTGTGAGTGCGCGAGTGTTAATTTCTGCCAAAGCTGCCAAAATTAAACTGCGTTGTTGAGAATCAGCATCCATCATCAAGTCTACCAGGGGCTGAATTGCTCGCGAGTCTCCCTGCTGACCTAGATTCCAAATGGCTTTGCGCTGCTTGGGGCGATCGCCTCCGTGCAAGTCATGAATCAGTTCATCAACAACATTAACTTTACTTAGACGGGGAGTGATTGGCGATGGTGGTGAACTAATCACAGGTACATAATTTTCCTGGGAGTCGGAAAATGTATCTAACTCTCCTGGAGACGACTTCACGGGTTTTTGTTCACCAGAACTAAAAGCATTGAATTTAAACGGGATAAATAATCCCACCAAGAATAGGATTCCGCCAGTACTTCCTAGAATTACCAGACCCAATAACGACCACCAAATAAATCCTCCTTGGCTAAGTTGAGGAGCGTCAGTTTGTTGGACTGTTGGAGTAGAAGGAACAGAAACAGGACTTTGGTTTACCCAAAGTGTTTGTAGACTCTGCCTAGTTGCCAAATCAGCAATACCATCTATTCTGGGTAAATTTTGTAACTTTTGAAACTCCGCTACAGCCCTTTTGGTGTTTTGTCCATAAACTCCGTCAATATCATCATGGTAGTATCTTAAATCTTTTAATTGAATTTGCAATACCTTAACATCTGTTCCTTGACTGCCAAGTTTGAGGATAGTATACGTGGTGGGTATTGTGGAACTTGCTGGAGGAATTTGTGCCGATGCTGGGTGAGATGTTAGCAGACTGGTGTGATGAGGATAAAAACCCCAGCAAGTAAAACAGGTAAAAATCAAAATTGAGGAATAATACCGCCTCATATTGTCAGTTTCACCCTGAATGTGGTAGTTGAGTTACACATTCCACCATAACCCGAAGATGCCGAAATGTTAACTTTAGAAGCAACAGACAAGACATGAGAATTATTAATTTATTTGTGAACAGATGCTTCTAAAACAGATGATTCCTGTCTGGGTTTATCTTCTACACTCACTTGATTATTTTTTTTACCCAAATTATGGCGCTGGTTAATCAGATAGATGCTAATTAAAGTCAGTCCCACCCCCACCCACTGCAAAGGACTAAGAACTTCCGAGAGGAACAGATTGCCAAATAATAAAGCAAATACAGGAGTTAGAAAGGTAAGAGAACTGAGACTTGTTAGATTACCCTTGGAAGCAAAGTAAAAAAACAATCCATAGGCTATGGCACTGCCAAAAACTGTAGCATAACCCAAAGCCATCCATTCAGATGTCACAAGATTCTCCCATTGCTGAGATTCCGCTACCCATGAAATTCCCCACAACGGCAATCCACCCAAAATCATGTGCCATCCTGTAGCCGTCACCGGATCAGCATATCTACACACAAACCGAATCATCACCGTTCCTCCAGCCATGGAAAAAGCGGCTAACAGCATTAACCATTCACCACTAGCAAATAAATCTTGCCAATAGCCAATGCTTGCATTGACATTACCATCAAAAAAGTGAAGAATCCACTCATCGGGTAAACCAATTAAACTAATACCCAGAACTCCTAAAACCAATCCCAGCCATCCCCACAAACCAATATGTTCTTCAAATAGCCACAACGACAACAAAGCCACTGCTAAAGGTTGAGAGTCAATCATCACAGATCCCAAACCTGCACTAGTTCTCACTAATCCCTGTGCCAAAAACCCTTGAAATAATGCCCCATCTACTAAAGCAAATAAAATAATCCACAGCCATGCTAACCAACCCCGGGGTTGGGGTTTACCCAGAAATGCTGCTGCTATCAAAATTAATACCCCAGCTGGTAGCAATCGTAAACCTGCCATAAAAAAGGGGGTTGTGTGGGGGATAACTGTTTTCATAGCTACCATTGCCGTTCCCCACAGGAAAAAAGGAGCGATTAAGGTCAAGGAGGTAAAGATGGATTTAGATGCACTGAGCTTCAGCTGCATAGGTTAGCTAATGCCTTGATTTAACAAATTTTCAAATTACTTTACCTAATTTTACATAATTATGTGCAGTCATTGGCAATTAGACATTTAATACTATGTATCCTTAAATACTTTCAAGGATTGAACCATGTCCTGAACTATTGGTAAAAAGCGGTTATATTTGTCAATTTCGGCTGTATAGTTGACTATGTAGGCGCGATCGCCCTCTATAGTAGTAGCTTCCTTAACTACACTAGCCACCACTACCACTCATCAACCCGCCTACGCCAGGGGGGGAGCTTTTACTGTGGAAAAAGTCAAGGTGTACCGACTACCTTAGCCTGTACTCGAGATGGTCAGAGGGTTGTCACATAAATAAAATTATTTTTATAAATTACCTAAAAACTATTGTTATCAACTACACCAGTCTTTTATAATGCTATATAATGCTAATGACAGTTCACGTTATTTTTAACATAGAATTAACAAATTACCGGAGTATCTAAGTGCCAAAGAAACAGACTACAGCAAACAGCAGTAGCACTAAATTGGGTTTTGAAGAGAAATTATGGCAAGCTGCCGATAAATTGCGTGGTCACTTAGATGCTGCTGAATATAAGCACGTTGTCTTAGGGCTAATCTTCCTTAAATATATTTCTGATGCTTTTAACGAAATCTACCAGAAATTAACTCAGGATGAATACGCAGATCCAGAAGACAGGGACGAGTACAAAGCAGAAAATATTTTTTACGTCCCCCCAGCAGCACGCTGGTTACATTTCCAGAGTAACGCTAAAACCCCAACGATTGGGCAGTTAATTGATGAGGGGATGGAGGCCATAGAAAAAGAAAATCCCTCTCTCAAAGGTGTATTACCCAAGGAATATGGTAAACCCTCCCTAGATAAACGCTTACTGGGGGAAGTAATAGACTTAATTAGCACTATTGGTTTAGGAGACGCGGAAAGTCGCTCTAAAGATATTTTAGGTAGAGTTTATGAATATTTTTTAGGACAATTCGCCAGTGCAGAAGGGAAGAAAGGGGGACAGTTTTACACCCCACGTTGTGTGGTGCAATTGTTAGTAGAAATGTTAGAACCCTACAAAGGACGAGTCTATGATCCTTGTTGTGGTTCTGGGGGAATGTTTGTTCAATCTGAGAAGTTTGTAGAATCTCACGGTGGCAAAGTTGGGGATATTTCTATTTATGGACAAGAATCTAATCCCACAACTTGGAAGCTGTGCAAAATGAATTTAGCTATCCGGGGAATTGAAGGCAATATTGGTTTACAAAATGCTGATACTTTCCGCAGTGATTTACACAAAGATTTAAGAGCAGATTATATCATAGCAAATCCTCCTTTTAATATGAGTGATTGGCGAGGGGAAGCATTACAAGAAGATGGACGTTGGCTTTATGGCACACCCTCGGCTGGTAATGCTAACTATGCCTGGATTCAACATATCATTAGTCATTTAGCCCCTCTTGGTTATGCTGGGTTTGTATTAGCTAATGGTTCTATGAGTTCTAATCAATCTGGGGAAGGAGAGATTAGAAAATCTTTAATTGAAGCAGATTTAGTTGATTGCATGGTGGCACTACCAGGACAATTATTTTATAATACCCAAATTCCCGCTTGTTTATGGTTTTTGACTCCTAATAAATCCGGTGGTAAATTCCGTAATCGCCGGGGTGAAACATTATTTATTGATGCCCGGAAATTAGGTTTTTTAATTGATAGGGTACATCGGGATTTAACAGAGGAGGAAATTAAACGCATTGCCCAAACTTATCATAATTGGCGGGGTAGTGGTAAGGAAGAATATGTAGATGTTCCTGGTTTTTGTAAAAGTGCCAGTTTTGAAGAAATAAAAGGACATGGTTATGTATTAACTCCAGGACGATATGTAGGAGCAGAAGAAATAGAAGATGATGATGAATCTTTTGATGAAAAGATGTTACATCTAACGGCGAAATTAGATCAACAATTTACCGAAAGTGCTAAATTAGAAGCAATGATTCGGGAGAATCTGCGGGGGTTGGGCTATGGTGGATAGTTTATCAAATCCAGATGATTATCAGCAATTTGTGGGGGAATTAAAAGAACCTATCCGCAATGCTCAAATCCGCGCTGTAATTGCTATTAACCGGGAATTAGTATTACTTTATTGGCAAATTGGACGGGATATTTTACATCGTCAACAGCACCAAGGATGGGGTGCTAAAGTTATTAATAATTTAGCATCTGATTTACAAAAAGCCTTTCCTGAAATGAAGGGTTTTTCATCCCGCAATCTTAAATATATGCGGAGTTTTGCGGAAACTTACCCTGATTTTGAATTTGTGCAAGAGGTGCTTGCACAAATTACTTGGTATCACAATATTACCTTAATAGAAAAGGTGAAATCACCAGAGGAACGTCTGTGGTATGCAAGACAAACTATTGAGCAAGGATGGAGTCGCAATGTATTAGTCCATCAGATAGAAAGTGGACTATATAAAAGACAAGGTAAGGCTGATACTAATTTTTCTCGCACATTACCAAATCCCCAATCAGAACTGGCTCAACAGTTATTTAAAGACCCTTATAATTTTGATTTTATTAATTTAGGGAAGGAGGCACAGGAGCGAGAGTTAGAGAAAGCTTTGATAGAACGTATCCGCGATTTTTTATTGGAATTGGGGGTAGGTTTTGCGTTTGTGGGTAGTCAGTATCATTTGGAGGTGGAAGGGGAAGATTTTTATTTAGATTTATTATTTTATCATTTACGTTTACGGTGTTTTGTGGTGATTGATTTGAAGGTGGAAGAATTTAAACCTGAGTTTTCAGGGAAGATGAGTTTTTATGTTTCGGCTGTGGATGAGTTGCTAAAACACCGGGATGATATGCCAACTATTGGGATTATTTTATGTAAGTATAAAAAGCAAAAGATTGTTGAATATTCTTTGCGAGATATGAATAAGCCTATTGGGGTTTCTACTTATCAATTGCGGGAGGAATTACCGGAGAGGTTGCAGGAGAGTTTACCGACTATTGAACAGTTGGAAGCTGAATTAGAAGCGGTAAATGTGGAGGCTGAGGAGGAGTTATAGCAAAAATCAAAAGTCAAAATTCAAAAATTGAGACGTTTTATGTGAATTAGTTTTAGCATTTTTTCTTTTTCTTAATACTTTTTAAGTTGCTATATAAGGTAAAATATTAAAGAGTTTATTAATGGAAATTTTTAGATAATGAATTAATAATAATAAGAGAGGTTAATATTAAGATTATGAATAATTGGAAAGATTTATATTGGGGGGAATTAGTAACGCTTGAATATGGTAAACCCTGTCCTAATTATGCAGATAATATTGGTGAATACCCAGTTTTTGGAACTAATGGAAAAATTGGACAAAGTAAAAAGGCTTTATGTAATCATCCTAGTGTAATTATTGGTAGAAAAGGAGCTTATAGAGGAGTTCATTATTCAGACAAGCCTTTTTGGGTAATAGATACGGCATTTTATTTAGAGCCTAAAGTTGATATTGATTTAAAATGGGCTTATTACAATCTCTTAACTCAGGATATTAATGGAATGGATAGCGGTTCAGCTATTCCTTCTACAAGTCGTCAGGATTTTTATTTTTTATCTGTCAAACTTCCCCCACTTGCTGAACAAAAAGCGATCGCACACATTCTGGGAACACTGGATGACAAAATCGAACTGAACCGACAGATGAACGAAACCCTAGAAGCAATGGCCAGGGAGATTTTTAAGTCGTGGTTTGTGGATTTTGATCCAGTACGCGCCAAGATGGAAGGGAGACAACCCGCAGGTATGGATGCAGCAACGGCGGATCTATTCCCTAATGATTTTGAGGAGTCGTCTTTGGGTTTAATTCCCAAGGGTTGGAAGGTTGCTACTATTGGTGAATCAGTGAAAATTGTTGGTGGTAGCACTCCAAGCACAAAAAATCCTGATTATTGGGAAGGTGGAACTATTCATTGGACAACTCCCAAAGATTTATCATCATTATCAAGTCCTGTACTACTCAATACTGAAAGAAAAATTACTGAACTTGGATTAAAACAAATTAGTTCTGGATTATTACCTAAAGGAACTCTTTTACTATCTTCACGCGCTCCTATAGGTTATCTTGCTATTTCAGAAATTCCAGTAGCTATTAATCAAGGATATATTGGAATGATATGTGATAAAGGTTTACCGAATTACTATATTTTGAATTGGACTAGAGAAAATATAGAAACTATTATAGGACGAGCTAACGGAACAACTTTTCTGGAAATTAGTAAATCTAATTTTCGTCCTATTGAATTAGTTATACCAGATATTAAAATTTTAGATGTTTTTATTAAACAAGTTGAAAGGCTGTATCAGATGATTGTTAATAATTTACAAGAATCTCATTCACTCGCTACTCTCCGAGACACTCTATTACCAAAATTGATGTCAGGAGAAATTCGAGTTAAACAAGCAGAAAAATTATTGGAGTCTGTAGCATAATGACTTTACCAACAAATCTTCTTAATAAATATTTATCTCGCTTTGAAGAACTTATTACTGAGGGAGAAGAAATAGATAGAATAAGCTTGAATACGAACCCCCAAGGGTTAGGTTGTTACACTAATAATTATCAACCTTTTATGGCTTTGCAAGCAAAATGTATCACATTGTTCAGCAAAATCTTACCTCCAAATCACCCCAATTGGAATTTAATTGAAGAGCTAAGACAATCAGATGAAGGAAATAAAGTAGATTGGATATATAGAGCCAAATTAAATCGAGCCATAGGCTATCTAAAAGCTATTAAATCAGATTTTGAACAAGGATTTTTAGGAGATTTAGCAATTGAAATTGAATCAGAAATTGCAGCAGATTATATGGGACAAGCAGAACAGTTATTAGCGGAAGGTACAAGTGGTAAATATGACCATGTTCCAGCAGCAGTATTATCTGGAGCAGTATTAGAAAAGGCCTTAAAAACCCTGTGTGATAAACAAACCCCTCCTATAGCAACAATTAATGCTAAAGGTTCACCCCTAACTTTAAATCCACTTATTGATGACCTCAAAAAAGCAGGTGTTTTCAATGAATTAACAGCTAAACAGTTAAGAGCTTGGGCAGATATTCGTAATCAAGCAGCACATGGAGAATTTGAACAATTTACTCGTTCAGATGTCGAGTTAATGATCAAGGGTATTGGTAGTTTCTTAGCAAATTATATGGCTTAAAGGTGTAATTTTGCTATGAACAAATTCACCGAATCAATTATTGAACAAGCAACCCTAGACTGGCTATCAGAACTAGGCTACACCACTTTAAATGGTGTAGAAATCGCCCCCGATACCCCCCAAACAGAACGCCAAGAATATAACGAAGTTATCCTCATCAACCGCTTACAAAATGCCTTACAAACCATCAACCCCCATATTCCCTTTCACGCCATCCAAGACGCAATCAAAAAAATCACCCGCACCGAAACCCCAATACTTTATGAAAACAATCGCCGCTTTCATAAATACTTAACAGATGGGGTAGATGTTGAATATCAACAAAATGGACAAACCCAATACAAAAAAGTCCAACTAATTGATTTTAATAAAATTGATAATAACGACTGGTTAGTAGTTAATCAATTTCGTGTCAAAGAAACAGGTAAAACCGCCCGTATTCCTGATGTAGTTATCTTCATCAATGGCTTACCCATCGCCGTAATTGAACTCAAAAACGCCGCAGATGAAAACGCTACAATAAAAGGTGCATTCAACCAACTACAAACCTATAAAAACGATATTTCCTGCTTATTTCCCTATAACGAAATTCTCGTCATTTCCGATGGTATTAAAGCCAGAGTCGGCACATTAACCGCAGACTGGGAACGTTTCATGCCTTGGCGTACTATTGATGGTGAAAATATTATTCCTCAAGGACAAGCAGAATTAGAAACAATTATTAAAGGTATATTTAATCAAACTACTATACTAGATATTATCCAATACTTCATTGTTTTTGAAGTTGACCAAGATACAATTATTAAAAAAATGGCAGGGTATCACCAATATCATGCTGTGAATAAAGCCATTACCTCTACTATCAAAGCCACCCGCACAGATGGAGATACAAAAGTGGGTGTAGTCTGGCATACCCAAGGTAGCGGTAAAAGTTTAACAATGGCATTTTATAGTGGGAAACTGATACAACAACCAGAAATGGAAAATCCCACTTTGGTAATTTTAACAGATAGAAATGATTTAGATGATCAACTATTTACCACCTTTTCATCCTGCGTTGACTTATTAAGACAAAACCCTGTACAAGCAGAAAACAGGGAAAATTTAAAAGAATTACTCCAAGTAGCAGCAGGGGGAATTGTATTTACCACCATCCAAAAATTCGCCCCAGAAACAGGTAACGAATATGAGGAACTTTCCCCCCGACATAATATAGTTCTCATAGCAGATGAAGCACACAGAAGCCAATACGGATTAAAAGCCAAAGTTGTACAAAAAGATGACGAGGCTTATATTAAATATGGTTACGCAAAATATTTAAGAGACGCTATCCCTCACGCTTCCTTTGTGGGATTTACAGGTACACCCATTGCCCAAACTGATAAAAATACCACTGCTTTATTTGGAGATTACATTGATATTTACGACATTCAAAGGGCAGTAGAAGATGAAGCTACAGTCAAAATATACTATGAAACGCGATTAGCAAAACTCGATTTAGAACCCTCAGAACGCCCAAACATTGACCCTGAATTTGAAGAAATTACCGAAGACCAAGAACTCACTACCAAAGAAAAACTTAAAAGTAAATGGGCAAGATTAGAAGCCTTAGTTGGTGCAGAAAAAAGAATTAATCAAATTGCTAAAGATATTGTTGAACATTTTGAAAATCGCACCGCAGCACCAGAACTGAGAGACGGTAAAGCCATGATCGTCTGTATGAGTCGCCGTATCTGTGCTGACTTGTACCATGCTATCATTCAAATTAAACCAGAATGGCACAGTGAAGATGATAACCAAGGAGTTATCAAAGTTGTCATGACTGGTTCTGCTGCTGATGACAAAAAAATGCAGCCTCACATCCGCAGTAAAAAAGCCCGGAAAGAATTAGCTAAACGCTTCAAAAAAGCCGATGACCCCTTTAAAATAGTCATAGTTCGGGATATGTGGCTAACAGGATTTGATGCCCCCAGTCTGCATACTTTATATGTAGATAAACCCATGCAGGGACACAATTTAATGCAAGCTATAGCCAGGGTAAATCGTGTCTTCAAAGATAAACCAGGGGGGTTAATAGTTGACTATTTAGGCATTGCTGAACAACTCAAAGATGCACTCAAGGATTACACAGAAAGAGATAGAGGGGAAACAGGCATTGACACCAGTATTGCCCTAGTAATTATGCAGGAGAAATACGAAATTGTCAAAGCTATGTATCACAATTTTAACTATCAAAAATTCTTTACAGGTAAACCCACAGAAAGAGTATCAATCATTCCTGCTGCCCTCAATCATATCTTAGGATTAGAAGATGGTAAACAACGTTATATTAAAGCAGTAGGTGAACTATCCAAAGCTTTTGCTTTAGTTAGCAGTACCGACGAAGGAATCGCTATTCGAGATGAAATCGGATTTTTCCAAGCTATCAAAGCAGCAATGGTAAAATATACCACTGGTGACGGGAAAAGCCCAGAAGATATAGATGCAGCAGTAAGACAGATAGTTTCTAAAGCGATCGCCAGTGAACAAGTAATAGATATCTTTACATCCGCAGGATTAAATAAACCAAATATCGCTATCCTCTCCGATGAATTTTTAGAAGAAGTGCGGGGTTTACCCTATCGTAACGTGGCATTAGAAACCTTACAAAAATTAATTAATGAACAAATCAAAATCAGTTTTCGCAAGAACTTAATTCAAGCTCGTTCCTTCCGAGAAATGTTAGAAAATACCATCAAAAGATATCAAAATCGTGCCATTGAAACAGCCCAAGTCATCAATGAACTAATTGAACTCGCCAAAGCCATGCGGGAGGGACAAAGACGGGGTGAAGACTTGGGACTAACTGAAGATGAAACAGCTTTTTATGATGCTTTGGAGGTGAATGATAGTGCAGTGATGATTTTAGGAGATGATACCCTCAAAGCGATCGCTCGTGATTTGGTGAAAGCGATTCGTGCTAATTTAACCATTGATTGGACAGTGAAAGAAAATGTCAGGGCTAAATTACGAGTGATAGTTAAAAGGTTATTGAAAAAGTATGGTTATCCCCCAGATAAATGTGATAAAGCAACTTCTACAGTTTTAGAACAGGCTGAATTTTTTTTACAAGAGGGTCAATCTTGAGGTAAGGAAATCTGACTCGGTTTTTTCAGTAGCATACAGCGCTGATGGTCAAACTTTAGCCGGTGGGAGTCTAGACAACACCATCAACATATGGAATGTGAAGACAGGTTTGTAGTTAATCTATCCTCTCATTCGGGTAAATTACCCTAACCATCGCCGCAAATCAGCAACAGAAGTAAAATCCAACAGCGCCTCACCTAGTAGGTCTAACTGGTCAAAATTCAATGTGTAAATTGCCTCTATCAGGGA
>NZ_JANQDH010000070.1 GCF_029891735.1 Chrysosporum bergii ANA360D | reverse complement strand
CATGGCATTAATTCGCCCCCTGTCAGGTAGCGGGTCATTTGGGTTAATGTCGGAAATTATCAAAAACGACCCCGACAGCTTTCTGTCTTTTCTGGTTTCCACCATGCAAGGTTCAACGGAAACCACCTTTTATATCATGGCCGTTTATTTTGGTAGTATTGGCATTATTCGTACCAGCTACACACTGCCAGCTGCCCTGTGTGCTGATGTGGCTGGAATACTGGCATCTTTGGCAATTTGCCGGATAATGTTTTGAAGAAACTTACCCCAAAACTGCATGAACATCTTAACAACACCGGCTAGAATAATCAAAGTTATATCCACAATTTTTATGTCTGCTGCCATTGGCTGGGAGTTGTGGAATATTTATACAGTCATCAGTCATATTAGTATACCCCCTGCCCTAAATTTTATTTTTTGGTTAGAACGTTTTGCCATTACAGCCCACTTAATAGAAGCCGTAATTGCTGCTCTTTATGCAGCAACCAAACAAAAAACCCCCATTAAATACGCTATTTATACCTTTTTTGTGGGTACTGTGGCTTTGATAGAACTATTTGCCGTAGAAGAAAACAGGATAAAAAAGCTTACATAGCATAACTATCAACACCCCGCTTACAAGTGAAATATCTGCAAACCAGGTACAGCAAATAACGGTAAAATTAACTAAATTAACAATCTATTTCCCATTGACTTACCTGTTATATCATGTATTGCGACTACCTGGTACAGATCCTCACTGCCCGTGTGTATGATGTTGCCCAAGAAACACCACTGGAGTATGCCCCCAACCTCTCCACACGATTAAATAATCAACTCTTGCTGAAGCGGGAAGATATGCAGTCAGTCTTCTCCTTTAAATTGCGGGGTGCTTACAATAAAATGGTTAATCTTTCTCCCCCATTGCTACGCCGGGGTGTCATAGCTGCATCTGCGGGAAATCATGCCCAAGGTGTCGCCCTTGCTGCTAGTCGGTTGGGAACACAAGCAATTATTGTTATGCCCGTGACTACTCCCCTGGTTAAAATAGATGCTGTTAGGGCTAGGGGTGCGGAGGTGGTACTACATGGTAACACCTACGATGATGCTTATGCTTACGCCCGCCAATTGGAAGCAGAAAAAGGACTAACTTTTATTCATCCCTTTGATGATCCTGATGTCATTGCTGGACAAGGGACAATTGGTATGGAAATTTTGCGCCAATATCAACAACCCATCCATGCTATTTTTGTAGCCATTGGTGGCGGGGGCTTGATTTCGGGAATTGCTGCTTATGTAAAACGATTGCGCCCAGAAATTAAAATTATTGGTGTTGAACCCGTCGATGCAAACGCCATGTATCAATCAATGAAGGCTGGTCATCGGGTGGAGTTGTCCCAAGTGGGTTTATTTGCTGACGGCGTAGCAGTGCGACAAGTGGGGGAAGAAACTTTTCGTTTATGCCAAAACTATGTAGATGAAATTATTTTGGTTGATACAGATGATACTTGTGCTGCTATTAAAGATGTTTTTGAAGATACAAGATCAATTTTAGAACCTGCCGGCGCTTTGGCTATCGCAGGTGCTAAAGCCTACGTTGAACGAGAACAAATTCAAGGGCAAACTTTAATTGCTGTTGCTTGCGGTGCTAATATGAACTTTGACCGTCTTCGTTTTGTGGCCGAACGGGCAGAGTTCGGAGAACGTCGTGAAGCAATTTTTGCAGTGGCTATTCCTGAACAACAAGGCAGTTTGCGGAAGTTTTGCGAATGTATTGGCAAGCGCAACCTGACTGAGTTTAATTATCGCATTGCCGATGAAAAAGAAGCTCATATTTTTGTGGGTGTGCAAATTCAAAACCGTGCTGATGCAGCCAAAATGGTAGAAACTTTTGAAAGTTGCGGTTTTAAAACCATTGACTTAACAGATGATGAATTGACAAAATTACACCTGCGGCACATGGTTGGTGGACACTCTCCCCTAGCACATAATGAATTACTTTATCGTTTTGAGTTTCCCGAACGTCCAGGGGCATTAATGAAGTTTGTGGGTTCTATGAGTCCTAATTGGAATATTAGTATGTTTCATTACCGCAACAATGGGGCAGATTATGGGCGAATTGTGGTGGGGATGCAAGTACCTCCCCAGGAAATGCAGGAATGGCAAGGTTTTCTTGATAGCCTCGGTTATCGTTATTGGGATGAGAGCCAAAACCCTGCATACAAACTCTTTTTAGGTTAAATTCCGTAAGACCGAGGATAAGGCTTGAGGAGTGTTTTACCTTGATAAACATGAACAACATTGATCTCGACTCCTCCCCGCTTAATGGGGATGGTGGCAATTTCAGTTAGACTGTTAAAATGATGACGATAGCTAGCCATCAAGTCTGTTCTATTTTTAAAGGCAGCTGTGGTAACATAAAGTGCGTCCTCTCCTAGCCATTGGTCGGCTTTTGACCAATAAGCAAAGCCCCGCAAGTCTTGACCAATATCAAAGCAGGTAATGGGGGTGTTAGTTATGGGTTTGAGCGACATGGCAATGGGACCCGCGAGGTAATAACGATTGGTAAATATAAAGCTGGAGTTTTGTAACGCTGTCTGCAAGATGGGAGATGTAACAAAGCCTTGCCGTAATTGCTGAATGTCGATTAATTCTGTGGATGGGTCCTGTTGAGGGGGTAAAAATCCCCCCATAATGGCGTTTTGGCTGGGTTTTTGGAATATACCCGTGGTCACTTGCAGAAGAGCAATGAGTAAAATGGTCGCAATCATCAGCCCAGAACCTAAAAGCCATCGCCGCACCCAACACCGCGATCGCTTTTCCCAAATACTTACTTGTTCTCCTAGCAACACAGTTACCCCCCAAAATCCCGGCATTGCCCAAGCTGGTAAAATTTGCCTATATCCTCCCATAAGGGTAAAACCTAAAGTCAAGGGTAGAGATACCCATAATATCAATAGTTCAGCATTTGGGTAATTTTTCCACTGGTTTGATGATTTTTGAGAGAAAATTTTGGTTATTCTATCTAAAAATGTTCGCAAATTAACCCACCAAAGGGGTAATCCTATGGAGGGGAACAGATAACCCATCTCAGCTAAACACACACCAACCACACTGAGGACACTATAACCGCTCTGGGGTACTGCACGTTCTGACTGAAAACGCAAAGAAACCCAATCATGTTGTAAATTCCAGAATAAAATAGGGGAAATGGTAATAATACACAAGCCTATCCCCAGCCATGTCCAGAAGGAAGCCATAGCACACCGATGACGGGGACTAGTTAAGCAAAAACCTACCAGCCCCAAACCTAACACAAAACCATGATATTTACTTAAACAGGCTAATCCTACTAAAATTCCCAGGATGGCTAAACGGTAACTGGGTTGGTATACATCTACATCTAACTCATTGTTGGTGGGGGGTTTGGCTTGAGAAAAAAACTCATGGGCCGCACAATATAAACTAGCAGACCAAAATAATATCAATGGGGCATCCGGAAGACTGAGAATACCAAAACCAATCATGAAAATGGGGCTAATAGTGGCGATCGCTAAGGTAAAGTAAGCAGCCTTAGAGGAGAATAACTGACGGCTAGTAAGATATAATAATATTAAACTGCCTGTGTAACAAATCAGCGCCCCCAGGCGAATTGTAAATTGAGAAACTACCCCAGTCAACCAAGGACCCAAGCCCGTGGTTAGCGCCACCATCACGGGATGATCAAAATAACTCCAGTCTAAATGCAGGCTATAGAGATAGTAATAAGCTTCATCAGCAGTTGGGTATAGCCAGAAAGCTATCAAACCTCTAAATACTAGTCCCCCAACTAGCAAACAAAGCAACGACTGATTAGTTTTTTCCACCAACCATTTTTTGGGTATGTGCATTTACTGACATCACCGCTAAAATTTAGATTAATCATTTGACACTCCCTGACCCTTTAGGACGGGGATTCTGTATTCTACCTTGCCACTCGCTCCAATAACCCAAGTTGCCGGTAATAAAATCCGGACAATGATAAAATGTAGGAGTCCTAACATTTGAAATTGTTTCTCCCCATCCCTCTCAATAGCCCACATTTATTTATGGTTTTACCCAGAGGGGATACAAGCCCAAAGGTGAGGTGGTTTTTTAATGACTAATGATCAAATCAGCCAAAAATTATCTTTCCCCGCTATGGGCTGCGGCACTTGGGCATGGGGTAATCAATTACTCTGGGGATATGATGAAAGCATGGATGAAGAGTTACAAGGTGTTTTTAACCTCTGTGTCAGTAATGGTGTAACCCTGTTTGATACTGGTGACTCCTACGGAACCGGAAGGTTAAATGGGCGCAGTGAGTCACTACTGGGAAAATTTACCCAAGCATATCAAGGAGTAAATAAAGATAATATTTCCATTGCCACTAAGCTAGCGGCTTATCCGTGGAGATGGACTCGTCAAGCAATGGTCAAGGCTTGTCTGTCCTCTACCCAACGCCTGGGGAGAAACGTAGACTTAGTACAAATGCACTGGTCAACCGCTAATTATGCCCCTTGGCAAGAATTAGGCTTGTTGGATGGTTTAGCAGATTTATATGAACAAGGTTTAGTTAGGGGGGTGGGCTTATCTAATTACGGACCTAAACGGCTGCAACGTGTATATAAGAAATTGGCAGACCGGGGAGTCCCCATTACCACCCTACAAGTACAATATTCTTTACTGTCTACTTATCCTGTAACTCAATTAAAACTTAAGGATGTTTGTGATCAGTTGGGAATTAAGTTAATTGCCTATAGTCCCTTGGCTTTGGGCATATTAACGGGGAAATATCAAGAAAAAAGCAGTTTACCGCCCGGTATCCGTGGTTTATTATTTAGGCAACTATTACCGGGAGTGCGATCGCTTTTAGAATGTTTGCGGGATGTGGCAGAATCAAGAAATAAAACCATGTCTCAGGTAGCAATTAACTGGTGCATCTGTAAAGGAACTATCCCCATTCCCGGGGCGAAAAGTGTGGCACAAGCACGGGAGAATATAGGGGCTTTAGGTTGGCGCTTAGATGCTGGGGAAATTGCGTCTTTAGATCAAGCAGCTGCTACTACAGATAAAAAAATGGTGCAAAACATTTTTCAAACTCAATGATAAATCCCCCTCTGCCCATACCCTCATTTTAGGGAAGTTCCGGAAAAACCCATTTAGGCGGTTCCGTCATTTTTTTCCGCAGGCGTTCTTCTGCTATTTCCAGCATTTGGTCTAAGGAAGTTTCCTGAATAAACTTGCTGGTGGCTTCTCTAAACTCGACGTGGGGGCATTTATCCCCTAAAATGCAGCCGTTAACGCAGGTTTCTACACAATTAATTTGCTGTTCCACAGTGATTTCCTCTCTTTAAAACATATGGCAGATACCAATGATCTAACTCTGGTAGCATCAGTACTATCGACTACTACTTTGACCTACTCTGTAAAGGTGCGGTGTAATATCCAATTCATTTACCTTGGGTGAACATCCCTGAGAGTTTGTTGTACCCAGGCAGCTTTTCAGATTGCTTGCAGAAATGTAGCGCATCATTCCAGACAACCCTTACACAACCATACAACCGAGCTAAACTCTGTTGCTGTTGGTCTGTCGGGTAAAATCTGTATTGATATCTAGCTTTCATGCTTTGTGCTAACATTAATCTGTTAAAATAGATTATACAGTATTTAAGCAAAAATAACAAGTGGTTTAAGACATGAAAGACATAGTATCTCAGTCCTGAAAATACACTTGAGGTGCTGAAGAAATATATCCATAATCAAGAAAAGCCGTCGTATAACGACGGGGTTTTCAACCCATTTTTTAGATAATTTTTTTGCTAAAAACTTAACTCATGTCCCAACTCTTAGCTATTACTGAAACCATTGCCGCCATCGCCACTGCTGTCATGCCTCAACAGGGTAGTGTTAATATTGTCCGGGTATCTGGTTCCCAGTCTATGTCCATTGCTAAAGCTTTGTTTTACGCCCCTGGAAGTCAACTTTGGGAAAGTCACCGCATTCTTTACGGTCATATCCGCCATCCCCATACTAAAGAATTAGTTGATGAAGCTTTATTATTAATCATGCTCGCCCCCCGTTCTTATACTCGTGAAGATGTGGTAGAATTTCACTGCCATGGGGGAATGATGGTAGTACAGCAGGTTTTACAACTGTGTTTAGAACAAGGAGCTAGACTTGCCCAAGCAGGGGAATTTACTTTCCGAGCATTTTTAAGTGGACGAATGGATTTAACCCAAGCTGAAAGTATCGCCGATTTAGTCGGAGCTAGATCCCCCCAAGCTGCCCAAACTGCTTTAGCTGGTTTACAGGGCAGATTAGCCCGTCCTATCCGGGAGTTACGCGGCAAATGTTTAGATATTTTGGCGGAAATAGAGGCTCGAATTGATTTTGAGGAAGACTTACCCAGATTAAATAGTAAAGCCGTAACATCAGATATTGAACACATAGCCACAGAAGTTAACAGATTATTAACGACAAAAGATAAAGGCGAATTGCTGCGAACAGGTTTAAAAGTGGCAATCGTAGGGCGGCCTAATGTGGGTAAATCTAGTTTATTGAATGCTTGGAGTCAGAGCGATCGCGCCATTGTCACTGATTTACCAGGTACAACTAGAGATGTGGTAGAGTCTCAGCTAGTGGTGGGGGGAATTCCCGTGCAAGTCTTGGATACTGCGGGTATTAGGGAAACAGCAGACACAGTGGAAAAAATAGGCGTAGAGCGATCGCGACGTGCCGCTAGTGCTGCTGATTTAGTATTATTAACTGTTGATGCGGCCGCAGGATGGACGGAAGAAGACCAAGACATTTATACACAGGTGCAACACCGCCCCTTAATTCTAGTGATCAATAAAATTGACCTGGTAAAAACAGGAAATATTAACCTTGGTAAATATCCCCATATTGAGCCAGTTGTTACCACAGCAGCAGCCCAAAGTCAAGGTATTGATGCTTTAGAAACAGCCATTTTACAAATAGTACAAAGAGGAAAAGTGCAAGCTGCGGATTTGGATTTAGCAATTAACCAAAGGCAAGCGGCAGCCCTAACTAAAGCTAAAATAGCTCTAGAACAACTACAACTCACAATTGTCAAACAATTACCCCTTGATTTCTGGACAATTGACTTACGAGATGCTATTCAAGCATTAGGAGAAATTACCGGAGACCAAGTTACAGAGTCAGTGCTAGATCGGATTTTTAGCCGTTTCTGTATTGGCAAATAAATAATTAAACCCGTTAACACAACAATTTTATTGATTACCAATGTCTTATATAGCTGAAAATAATCCTACCAACGCCCTAATAGTGGGGGCTAGTCAAGGTATAGGACTAGGGTTTGTGAAAAAACTCCTAGCTGATGGAAGAATTACCAAAGTGTATGCAGCTTATCGTCAACCTGAATCAGCCGGGGAGTTGATGGCTTTAGCCAATCAATATCCTAATAAATTAACTTGTCTATCCCTAGATATTACTGAAGAATCCCAAATTGCCGCAAGCGTGCAACGCATTGCAGCAGAAGTGAATAAATTGCACTTAGTAATTAACTGTGTAGGTATATTACATGACCACACCTTACAACCTGAGAAAAGTTTAAAACAAATTAACGCGGAAAATTTGCTGCGCTACTTCCAAACTAACAGCATAGGTGCTATTCTACTAGCTAAACATTTATTACCCTTATTTCGCCATAGTGAAAACAGCGTATTTGCCACCATTTCCGCTAAATTGGCCAGTATTGGCGACAACCACATTGGCGGTTGGTATGGCTATCGTGCTTCTAAAACCGCCCTGAATATGTTTATGCGAACAGCAGCAATTGAATATGCAAGAACCTGTCGGAAAACATTACTAGTAACCTTACATCCAGGAACAACAGATACACGCCTCTCCCGTCCATTCCAAGGAAATGTACCAGCGGAAAAACTATTTTCAGTGGAACTTACTGTTACTCAATTACTGTCTGTAATTGAACACCTCCAAGACGGTGACAGTGGAGAATTTTTTTCCTGGGACGGTAGTAAATTACCTTGGTAACACCTGACAATAATGAACAGTTCTGATTATAATTCCTTTCCAGAAGAACCAGTAGATTTAACTCCCAAAACCATTAAACGAGTAGAAAAGGGAGTGGCCTCCGCTAAAGATAGCGCAGTGCGTCAAACTACATCAGAAATTCTGCATCGGTTGGAAGCCATGGCTGAGGGACACCCAGAAACTAGAGTCCATGCTACTATACGCCGTTGCGTAGTGCGATCGCTCATTCATACTTTGTTTCGTGTCCAGGTGGAAAACCAGGACAAAATACCAAAACAACCAGCCATCATCGCCGCTAACCATCTCCACCATCTCGACCCCTTATTATTGCTGGGGGAACTCCCTACTTATCCCCACTACTACCTCCTCGGTGATGCTCGTACCCTGTATAACAAATTCTGGAAACGTTGGCTACTGCGGTTAGTGGGGGGTGTAATTCCCTTAGAACGGACATGGAGAGAAGAAGTCGCGGTTATAGAAGCTGCAAAAGCAGGAAGACAAGACCTTTTAGAACTAGCCAAAGCAATTGAGAACAACGTACCCACAGGGAAAGACATCCAAACTTTGCGACAAATAGACCGTATTGTTTTAGGAATTTTATCCCAGGGTGACGGATTAGTACTATTTCCCGAAGGACGGTTAGGAACTGTTGAAGGTCAGTTACACCCCCTCAAACGGGGAACAGTAACTTATGCTTTACGGGCTGGCGTACCCATAGTACCAGTTGCACTCATTGGTACTCACCACCTTTATTTAGGCAAAAAATTAACAGTGCGGTTTGGGGAGCCATTATACTTTCCTCCAACTTCCCGAATCAAGCGCCAAGAAGTGGATGCAGCTGTAGAGAAATTACAAAACGCCATGATTAACTTGTTACCAGATAACTATCAAGAACCACAGTGTGAGAAAGTGTTCAGTAATTTGTTTAATTATAAGTGATTATCAGTTATCCCCGGTTTAGCGCTAGCTTCATACCGCATAACACCACAAGTGATTGCATTGAGAGGAGAATCATCATCATATGAGTGCCATGCTAACCGAATTTACCCTTGCCAACTTTAAAAGTTACAAAACCGGCCGCTTACCCCTTGGTTCTTTAACCTTGCTAATAGGTGCAAACGCAGCAGGCAAAAGTAACGTCCTTGAAGGTTTGCGCTTTTTGTCATGGCTGGCACAAGGACAAAAACTTTCCAGTATTCAATATACTGTAAATATTACGCCGGGAGTAGTGCGCGGTCGAGTAAATGACTTATGCCGTCAAGGAGAACCACATTTTACCCTTGGATGCAGATTAAATTTACCTGAGTGGAACAAATTAAATATAAGTCTGAGCGTCCGTGATGGAGAATTACACATTGCTTGTGAGCAAATCACTGATTCAATCAATACAGTACCTTTATATGAGTTAGATCAACCTTCCCAGGGAATAAATACAGATGTCACTGTTAACTATAACAACTTTACCAAGGGAAGAAACAAGCCGAAAATAACTTGCACCGACCAAATGGCTATATTTGTGCAATTAGATAGTCCTGCTCGTTTTGATGCCAAATATGAAAACTCCCAAAAAATAATTCCTGAAACTGTCCGGGAATATCAACAAGTCTTAAATAATATTTTATTTTTAGATCCCGTTCCTGCCAGAATGCGTGAATACAGCTTTAAGTCTGATAAACGATTACGAGAAGATGGCACAAATCTTTCCAGCGTTTTATATCACTTATGGACAAACCAACCGGAAAATCAACAGATAATCCTTAATTTTATCCAAAGTTTACCAGAACAGGCTATAGATGGGCTAGATTTCCTGTTAGGTCCTAGGGATGAAGTGATGGTGAGATTGGCAGAAACTTTTGGTGATAATCGTCGCTACTGTGAAGCAGCATTATTATCAGATGGTACATTACGAGTATTGGCCATCGCTGCTGCTATGTTATCAGCTACAAAAGACAGTTTAGTAGTAATTGAGGAAATTGATAACGGTGTTCACCCCAACCGCGCCAAGCATTTATTAACAAGTATCCAAGATATTGCGGAAAAACGTAGACTGCGAGTACTACTTTCTACCCATAACCCCGCCTTAATGGATGCCTTACCTGATGTTGCCTTAGAGGATGTAGTTTTTTGTTTTCGAGATCCAGAGGAAGATAATAAAGGTAACAGTAGTTTAATTAGGTTGGGAGATATGTATGATTTTCCCAGTCTGATATCCCAAGGACAGCTAGGACACCTGGTAACTACTGGTATAGTTGATCGGTTCGTCAAGTCACCCCACACTCCAGAAGACAGAAAACAGCGAGCTATCGCCTGGTTATCTCGTTTACAGGAGTACGAAAATGAGTAGTATTTTCCTGATTGATACTAGTATATTCCTCAACATTCTGAATGTTCCCAACTGTAACCAGCATAGGAAATCAGTTCTTGAAGATTATAAAACCTATTATCAATCTGGTTGTACTTTTTTGTTACCTATGGCGACCATTATGGAAACAGGTAATCATATTGCCCAAAATGGCGACGGTACAATACGCAGAAAAACAGCTATACGTTTTGTCGAAGAAGTTAAAGCAGCATTTAAAGGGGAAGCACCCTGGCAAACTACGAAATTTCCAGATACAACTACAATATTAGATTGGATTGATAACTTTCCCAATCTAGCTGGACAAAACAAAGCCCCAGATAAACAAGAAGGAACAAGCTTTGGGGATCTCAGTATCATTGAAGAATTTAATAAATTGTCTCAACGTTTCCCTACAAGAGAAATATATATCTGGTCACTAGATAGGGATTTACAGAACTATCACCACAAGCCAACATTAAATATTCCCAGCTGATTCTACTGATTCCTTTTTAACTTACTACTCCATAACCTTTGGAAAAACTGAACAATTTTAACAATTATTTCTTCTAGCCAAAGTATGGCAAGGTCAAGCCACTCTAGAATTTGCTCTAGAGGATGTTTGTCATAACCAATAAAAGTAGCTTCAACTTCTATCCAGTCTGGCTGGTAATCAACTTGACTATCAGGGTGATTCTCTGTTATGGCTTGGGAGTTGAGGTTTTGACAAGAATTGTTTGGCCACTGTGTCAGATATCCTCTGTACTTCGGCGAATTACCAAATAAATCATTCCAATTTACCCAAGAATCTTTGTCTAAATCTTGATTTTGTAACTGTTTATTTGCAGTTTCAAGTGAGAAACGGTGCTGTAATTTCATCTGACTAGGATTTTGGGCAATTTTTGGATTTTTACCCCCACCAAAAAAGTAATTAATAGCAGCCGCAATTAAATTAGCTAAACTATCACCATTAACTGCCACATTTTCTCTAGTAGCGACTTGTTCTCGTCCGTAAATAAATATATTGGAAAATATATAAAATATATTAAAACATATATCAAGCTGGTTTTGGGCAACTTGGATAATTTCCTGGCTACCTTGTCGCACCGGTAATAAAGCGTTGGTTTCCCATTTAGCAATAGATGTATCTAGGAATGCTATTAATTTATCAGTATTAAGTGAGGTGGTTGGTGTGCTGTGAGGTAATGCTGGTATATTAACTCTAATTCTGCTGGTGAGTTGTGCTAATATTTGGTTAACTTTGCCTAGTAGTTTACTCTGTGGTTGATTAGCAGTTAACCGCCAATCATGCCAATAATTACCAACTTCACTAATAATGCGGGCTGCTAATTTTGCCTGTTGCTGGGGTGTTAAAACATCTAAAATTTCATTGTCCGCAGTGACAAGGACTAAGTTACGATTGACTAAACTAGTGGCAATTCCCCGCACTACTGGCAAATAAGGCTGGATGTTTTCCGGCGAATTTTGGGAATTTGTGAACTTAGTCGGTTGGTTGGGGAGATGACCCCAAAGTTTTGAGGACACAAAACCCCACCAGGTCAAAGGTGGAGATTTTGACTCAGAAGGTAAACTTTTGACTGCTGCTAGGACTTTTTCAATGGGTGTATCAACACTTGAAGGGGTTTCCGGTTCTAAGTTTAACCGGGGTGGTGGTTCTTGAGATCCTAGAGTTTTGGGTGCTGATGTAGTGGGATTCAATAATAGGTATATGGGGTAAAGTAATAATTCCACACCCCACTGAGTTGCAACCTGCAAGTTACGGAGGGTATGATCCCACTGTTGTGTCAACCGCCGAGATTGCAGGTGGACAAAGTTTAGTAGTCTGCTTTGATAACGTCCAGAGGAACCGGAAGACATGATGGTAATTTATCGGTTTTAGTCTTGTTGATTTGTGATACTCCCGCCCAACAATAAGTAAATAACTATGGCAACTAACTTGATCTTAACGAAAATATGAACCTGCCCATATCACAATCTCATAATCAATTAATTTCGGCAACTGTTGACCACCTGCGTTCTTTTTGTCAGGTTAATATTCAATGTAGTTGGCTATACCAAGAATCTGACTGCAATATAGCTCATCTTGCTACATCTGATTGGTCTACTTGGCAGCCCGTCCAGCTTAATCATAAGAAACATATTACCTGGACAGGAGGGAAAAAAGTGCTGTGGTTGGTGCAAAAGTTGATAGTTCCCTCAAATTTACATGGTTATGCTTTAACTGGTTTGTCTTTGCGGTTGGCGTTGCTCTGGTGGGCAGATTCAGTTGAGATTTATGTTAATGGCGAGTTAGTGCTGGAGGGAGATTTATTTGATTGTGCGCCAAGGGTTTTGCTTGGTCAAGGGGTGACTCCTGGTGAGGAGTTTCTTGTGGCTTTACGTTTAGTCAGTCCTGGACATGATCATGGTGCTTTGGTGCGATCGCTGCTTGTATATGAGTCCAATGATCATCATAATCCTGATCCGGGTTTTTTGGCGGATGAGTTGGCGGTGGTACAACTTTTTTTAGCCAAGTTTACCCCAGAAAGGTTGGTGGCTTTGGCCGAGGGTTTAAGTGAAGAGAGCAACCAGCAGGAATTTTTCAAGATTTTGGCCGCTCATTACCGCCGTATTTCAGCGTGTATAGACGGTTTAAAGAGTAAAATCTATTTATTAGGTCATGCTCATTTAGATTTAGCATGGCTTTGGCCTGTGAGTGATACTTGGAAAGCCGCACAAAGTACTTTTGAGTCAGTGCTAAAGTTACAGGCTGACTTTCCTGAGTTGATTTTTTGTCATTCAACCCCAGCCCTTTATGCTTGGGTTGAAGAACATCGTCCAGATTTATTTAAAAAAATTCAACAACAAGTAGAAGCCGGACAATGGGAAGTCGTGGGCGGTTTGTGGGTAGAACCTGAACTTAATTTAATTTCTGGTGAGTCTATTGTCCGTCAGTTGTTGTATGGTCAGCGCTATATACGGGCTAAGTTTGGTCAGTTTTCCACTGTGGCTTGGTTACCAGACACTTTTGGTTTTTGTGCTACCTTACCGCAGTTTTTAGTCAATGGGGGAATTGAGTTTTTTGTCACTCAAAAATTACGCTGGAATGATACTACTGAGTTTGATTATGAGGCTTTTTGGTGGCGATCGCCTGATGGGAGTAAAATTTTTAGTCTCATGTCTGCCCTCATCGGCCAAGGAATTGACCCGGTAAAAATGGCAGCATACGCCTGTGAATGGCAAAGCAAAACTGGTTTAAAAGATAGCCTCTGGCTTCCTGGGGTTGGCGACCACGGAGGCGGACCCACCCAAGATATGTTGGAAACTGCCCGACGCTGGCAAAATTCCGCTGTTTTTCCTGATTTAGAATTTACCACTGCACAACAGTATTTACAGCATATCCAGGAACAAGCAACCCAACCCTTTCCCACCTGGAACGATGAATTATACTTAGAATTTCATCGTGGTTGCTACACCACCCACGCAGATCAAAAACGCTGGAATCGCCGTTGTGAAGACTTATTATATCAAGCTGAACTATTTGCTACTATAGCCACTCTCACCTGTAACAGTACCTACCCCTACCAAAAAATTACCACAGCTTGGCAGCAAGTATTATTTAACCAGTTTCACGACATCCTACCAGGTTCTGCCATTACCCAAGTTTATCAAGATGCACTACCACAGTGGCAGCAAGTGGAACAAGTAGGAACCGAAATATTACAAGCATCACTGTTAGCCATTGCTTCCCAGACCGTTCTACCCCCACCCCCCCATCCTCAAGCACAACCAATATTTGTTTTTAATGCCCTGAATTGGCAGCGTTCTGAGGTAGTATCTGTAACCATACCTTCATCTGAGCAACAATGGCAAGTCCAGGATATTTCCGGAAAGCCGATGATCTCTCAGTTATCAGCATCCTCAGAACTACTATTTTTAGCTGGAGAAATCCCCCCAGTTGGCTATGGGGTGTTTTGGATTTTTCCCGGTTGTTCATCTCCTCAATTCCCCATGTCCTCAAACTGGACTTTAGAAAACCAATACCTGCGGGTGATGATTAATCCTGACACCGGGGATTTATCCAGTGTGTTTGATAAAATTCATAACCGAGAAATTTTAACTGGTGCCGGTAATCAACTACAAGCTTTTGAAGATAGCGGTCAATATTGGGACGCTTGGAACATTGATCCTAATTATGCCCAACATCCTTTACCAGCCACAGAATTAAAATCTATACAATGGCTAGAACAAGGAATAGTACAAAGTCGTTTACGAGTCGTGCGTCAATTAGGTGGGTCGGAATTTTGCCAAGACTATATCTTACAAGCGGGTTCACCAGTGTTAAAAATTGCCACTACTGTGCATTGGCGAGAAAATCAGGTCATAGTCAAAGCGGCTTTTCCAGTGAATGTAGAAGCTGATTTTGCCAGTTATGAAATTCCCTGCGGTGCAATTCGTCGCCCCACTCAACGCGACACAGCCGCAGCACAAGCTAAATGGGAAGTTCCCGCTTTACGTTGGGCTGATTTAACTGAAGAAACCGAAAAAGGTATTTATGGTGTTAGTTTGCTCAATGATTGTAAATATGGTTATGATAGCCAACCCCGTCAATTACGCCTCACCCTGCTACGCAGTCCGAATTGGCCTGACCCAGAAACTGACCGAGGCTTTCATCAGTTTACATACGCACTGTACCCCCACCCAGGCGGTTGGGAGTCAGCCCACACCGTGAGGCGTGGTTATGAGTTAAACATACCCTTACAAGTCATTACTTACCCTCTAATTCCTGACCACCAGTCACACCCTCACCCCGATACTACACGGTCTAGGGTCAGTTTTCTAAATTTATCAGCCGAAAATTTAATCTTAATGGCTTTCAAACCTGCTGAAGATCAGACCCAGCAATTAATCTTGCGGTGTTATGAATGTCATGGAGAAAGAGGGGAATTGGTTTTGCAAGGTGATTTAGGGCTGAGTTTAAGAAATCAAGTAGATTTGTTGGAAGTTAACTCATCTGATTTACAAAACTTAAGCATACAGCCCTGGAAAATCGCTACTTTCCTAGTGAACAGTGAACAGTGATTAGCCTGTACACTGTTCCTCTAATCTAGTCTTCGTGATCTTCAAAGGGGTCCGCCAACTGTTTGCTAGGAGGTCCAAAGGAAATATAAATGGCAAAACCAGTAATGGCAACTAAGGCAGCGCCAACGGAAATACTAACAACTACTGCGGGTTCCATAAATTAGCTATTAATTATGAGTGCTATTCTTATAGAATATTACAGAAGATGAAAAAAAGCTTTGGTAACTGATCTTAGGTGAACTATGGCACAACGCACTAGGTTGGGAGATATTCTCAAACCCCTTAATTCTGAATACGGTAAGGTGGCTCCAGGTTGGGGTACTACCCCTTTAATGGGTTTTTTTATGCTCCTATTTTTCGTATTTCTGCTGATTATTCTGCAAGTTTACAATAAGTCTTTGTTGATTCAAGACGTACTTGTTGATTGGCGGAGTTTAGGCGGTTAACTGAACACAGCTAATTTATACCCGGCTTGTCCGGGTTTTTTTATCGGTGTAGCGTCCACAGTGTGAGTTATACTCGTAAAAGGCAAGATGCTCACACGACAATGATTATGCAAGATTTACCTTGGCATTGTATATTTATAGGAGAAACTGCATGAATATATTTGGTATCGGTTTGCCAGAAATGGCTCTAATTATGGTAGTGGCTTTGTTAATTTTTGGTCCGAAAAAGTTGCCAGAAATCGGCCGCAGTATGGGTAAAGCAGTTCGCGGTTTTCAAGAGGCTTCTAATGAATTTCAAAACGAGTTTAAGCGGGAAGCAGAACAAATACAACAAGCGGTAAAAACTTCTGCTGAAATCGAACCCAAAAAACTGGAAGCTGCTAAGTCTGATCAGGATGCTGCTGGTTCTTCCTCCATTAGTTAAGCAACAAGCCTGGAGTAACTAGGGTTGGCTGAATCAAGGTTAGTTATACCTGTTAACTTTGTTTCCTGTTTCCTATCCTTACAAATAACCTTTTCAGCAAACCGCCAATTGATTTGAAGCAAAATGACAGAAGTAGTTACACAACCATCTTTGGTAATTCCCCAATTAATTGTGGGTTTGGGAAATCCCGAGCCTAAGTACGACCGCACGCGCCATAATATTGGCTTTGCGGCCATAGATGAACTATCGCGTCATTGGCTGATACCTTTGGCAGAAAACCGCAAGTTTCAGGGGGAGTATGGAGAGGGTGTAGCATTGGGTAATCATAAAGTGCGCTTACTCAAACCCTTAACTTACATGAATAACTCTGGACAGTCCATCCAGTCTGTGACTAGTTGGTATAAATTGTCGCCAGATTCTGTGCTAGTGATTTATGATGACATGGATTTACCTTTGGGTAAAACTCGTCTCCGCTTATCTGGTTCGGCCGGGGGACACAATGGTATGAAGAGTGCGATCGCTCATTTGCACACCCAAAACTTCCCACGTTTACGAATCGGTATTGGTAAACCCAATCATAGCAGTAATCAGGATAATTCTGAGTCTATTTCTCATGTGCTGGGCAAATTTTCCGCCGCAGAAACTCAACTCATGTCTGTGATCCTTGGGTTTGTGGTGGAATGTGTGGAATTTAGCCTTAAACAAGGGGTGGAAAAAACCATGAATCTTTGTAATACTCGCACTGTTGATCTAGCTTGATAACTAATGTTGGTATTTGGCAAGTGTCCCGCTATCCATCCCCACCCTATAGAGGAATGGGGAATTTCGCGGATATTTGTTAAAAACGTCGCTTGCGTCTAGCTAATACTGCCTTACGCTTGCGCTTTTCTAAAGGTGTTTCAAAGTGCCGATGAAATTTGACATCAGCTAATATACCAGCCTTAGAGACCTGGCGTTTAAACCGACGCAAAGCTGAATCTATACCTTCGTTTTCTCCTAGAACGACTTGGGTCATTCTTGCCGTATCCTCATAATCCATATCCTCCATTCTAATATTAGCTTTAAACTTAGCCAAACATCATCAGTTGTCTTCCCCATTACAGCCGATTTGTACTTGATGATGAAGCAAATTGTTACTTAATATATCTTTGGTTTAATAATTGGTAATCAGTATCTTTTGCTTTCAATTACTCAGAATTTGCAGCTAAAGAAAGAGCTAGTTGATAAAGTTGACGACGGGGAAGAGAGGTAATTTTTGCTAATTCTCGGCTGGCTTGCGATCGCGATATTCCCTGATTGATCATGGCCAGTAATTCCGCTTTGAGTTGTTCTTCCGTGAGTTGGGGTTGAGTAGGCGGAACCCCCGCAGCAATTAAAGTATATTCACCTTGGGGTTCACGTTGGCTATAATGGGCGATAGCCTCGGCAATGGTTCCCCGCCAAAATTCCTCATAAATCTTAGTTAACTCCCGTGCCAAGACAATTTGGCGATCGCTTCCCCAAACTGTGGCTAAATCTTGTAAAGTTTCTCGTAAACGATGGGGTGATTCGTAGAAAATTAAAGAGCGACTTTCTGCCTGAATAGATGCTAAATATTCACGTCGTTTTTGTCCTTTAGCCGGGAGAAAGCCCTCAAAAACAAACTTATCCGTGGGTAAGCCTGCGGCACTTAAAGCCGTAATTGCCGCACTAGCACCAGGGATAGGCACAACTGCCAGCCCCGCATCAACACAGGCTTTTACCAATTCATAACCAGGGTCAGAAATTCCCGGCATTCCCGCATCACTCACCAAAGCGATGGCTTGTCCATGACTCAGATAGTCTAATAATTCCGGGATGCGGCTATGGCGGTTGTGTTCGTGGTAACTGATTTGGGGTGTTTTAATGTGAAAATGCTGTAATAATTTGCCAGTGTGGCGAGTGTCTTCTGCCGCGATTAAATTTACACTTTGCAAAATTCGCACTGCCCGAAAGGTAATATCTTCCAGGTTGCCAATGGGTGTACCGACAACGTAAAGTGTTCCTGGTGCGGGATCAGTGGGCATGAGTGAAAAAATAAGACCTAGCGCATAGAAATGAATGATTTAAAATCCCCACGGCGGTTATTTGTGGGTTTAATCACCTTGGATTTAATTTACCGGGCTGATTCTGCCTCTAGCAATAATCAACGGCGAGCAGAGCTACTGGCTTCAGACATGGGGGTTAGCCGTTGGCCATTTCAATCGCCCTCCCCATTCTTTAACTAATTCGCTTGTACTAATACCTCTAATTTTTGCTTCTTCTCCAATATTCTACCATGCCCTAGGTGTTAAAACTACGGTTGTTTTTGTTTTAAATTAATCATAAAGTATTGGTATATTTTTTAATCTTTTTTGTCCTTTCATCGTTGCCATTCTTAGATATACTATGTATACTAAATATACTATAGGCAATAAAAAGGAGGTTATGCAAGAGTGTTAGAAACCAACCCCAAAAATACTATATACTATAGGAATATAAGGAGGAATTAATGCTAGACCTATCAGCAATATTAGCGATCGCCCGTCAGGTAAGTTGGGGTGCATTAGATATACTCAGATCCTACTACCACGGAACCGCACAAGATTTAGATGTACAGTATAAACAAGATGGTAGCCCTGCCACTGTGGCAGATACTGTTGTGAGTAAATATATTATAGAGCAGCTACAAGCGGCTTTGGGGCATGAGGATTTTGCTTATATAAGCGAAGAAACCTATAAATCACCACTAAAACCCACATCTTCTCAATGGGTGTGGGTTATTGATCCTTTAGATGGTACACGAGACTTTATCCAAAAAACTGGGGAGTATGCCATTCACATTGCCTTAGTCAAAGAATCACGCCCGGTTTTAGCTGTGGTGGCTGTGCCGGAAGCAGAAAAGTTATACTTTGCCACTAAGGGAGGGGGTACATTTGTGGAAACCCGTGATGGATTTTCTCCCATACAGGTGTCTTCCGGTAAGCCCATTGAAGATTTAACCGTAGTTGTGAGTCGTTCTCACCGCAATGAACCTTTAGATTATTTACTAAAAAACTTACCTTGTCAAAATCATAAATCTGTGGGCAGTGTAGGTTGTAAAATTGCTACAATTCTAGAGCAACAAGCAGATATTTACATTTCTCTTTCGGGAAAATCTGCCCCTAAAGATTGGGATATAGCAGCACCAGAACTAGTTTTAACAGAAGCTGGTGGTAAGTTTACTCACTTTGATGGTACTTTATTGCAATACAACACTGATGATATCCATCAATGGGGTGGTTTGCTGGCAAGTAATGGTGAGCATCATCAACAGCTATGTCAGACCGCTGAAAATTTGTTAAGTCCTATGGTTGACATACTCACCGACCTTGAAGGTCGGTGATTCTTGACAGTTCACAGTAACTCGCTGTCGAAACAGTCTTACAGTCACTCCCTGTCCATTTTAGGTCGTGCCGATGCCCCATGCCGACCATTTTTATATTCTGAGCAG
>NZ_JANQDH010000069.1 GCF_029891735.1 Chrysosporum bergii ANA360D | reverse complement strand
GTTTACTAAGCAGGGGTTTTCGATAAAAGATGGAGTAGTGTACCTAGCCAAAATTGGGAATATCAAACCCATTTGGTCAAGAGACCTACCATCTCAACCTAGCTCAGTTACAGTGATTAAGGATGGTGCTAACCGTTATTTTCTCAGCTTCGTTGTAGAAGTTGAACCCAATATTACTGTTGCCAAAAACCAAAGCATAGGTATTGATTTGGGACTAAAGACTTTTGCCACAATGAGCAATGGAGAAAAAGTTTTAAGCCCTAGCTACTCAAAACATGACCGCAAGAGTCGTAAGTGGCAGCGAAAATTAGCGCGTCAACAAAAAGATTCAACAAGAAGAAACAAGACTGGCATAAAGATAGCTAAATTACACAACCGTATTTCTGATACCAGGAAAGATTTTTTACATAAGCTATCAACCAAAATAGTTAAGGATAACCAAGTAATTGTTTTGGAAGACTTGAATGTGTCAGGAATGCTCAAAAACCGGAGACTATCTAGGGCGATTAGCGGGCAAGGGTGGCGGCAATTCAGAACTTTTTGTCAGGCTAAATCTGAGAAACTTAAAAGGGATTTCCGAGTAATTAACAGATGGGAACCTACTAGCCGGATTTGCTGTGGCTGTGGGTATCCTTGGGGCAAGATTGATTTGTCTGTTCGCTCAGTGTTGTGTTTAAATTGCAATACTCTTGCAGACAGAGATGAGAATGCTGCTAAGAATATAGAAATGGTCGGCATGGGGCATCGGCACGACCTAAAATGGACAGGGAGTGACTGTAAGACTGTTTCGGCAGCGAGTTACTGTGAACTGTCAAGAATCACCGACCTTCAAAGTCGGTGAGTATGTCAACTTAGATAACCTAGGCGCTAAATGGTAGAGTGTTGATGGCAAACGCACGGATAAAATTATTAATGGCTGCTAGTGGGACTGGTGGACACTTGTTTCCAGCTATTGCACTGGCTGAGAAACTGCCAGATTATCAAATAGAATGGCTGGGTGTCCCGAATCGTTTAGAAACTCAACTGGTTCCCAAACAGTACCCCTTGAATACTATTGCAGTGGAAGGGTTTCAGCAGGGGTTTGGATTGTCAACACTACGCATCCTGGGACGGCTTATGGCTGCCATTTTGGAAGTAAGACATATCCTCAAACAAGGTAAGTTTCAAGCTGTAGTCACTACGGGGGGTTATATTGCTGGTCCTAGTGTTATTGCAGCCCGTTCCCTGGGTTTACCTGTGGTTTTTCATGAATCTAATGCCTTACCCGGTAAAGTTACCCGATTTTTTAGCCCCTGGTGCAGTGTGGTTGGTTTAGGATTTGCCGAGGCTAGTAAGTATTTACCTCGTGCTAAAAATGCCCATGTGGGTACTCCGGTGCGTTCTCAATTTTTAGGTGAAGGATTGAATACATCACTGGATTTACCCATTCCTGATGGTGTGCCTTTAATTGTGGTTTTTGGTGGTAGTCAGGGGGCGGTGGCTGTGAATAAATTAGTGCGCCAATCTGCTGCTGCTTGGTTTGATGCAGGTGCTTATATGGTACATTTAACAGGCGATCGCGATCCTGAAGTAGATAGTCTTCACCATCCCCAATACATAGCATTACCATTTTATAATAATATGGCGGCATTGCTCAGACGAGCCAATTTAGCCATTAGTCGGGCTGGTGCTGGTAGTTTAACAGAATTGGCGGTGTGTGGAACCCCGTCCATATTGATTCCCTACCCCTTTGCGTCCGAAGACCATCAAACATACAATGCTAATGTATTTACTCAAGCAGGCGCAGCTTTAACTTTTCGGCAATCAAACTTAACAGCCGACACGTTGCAAACCGAAGTTGTAAATTTATTACAATCACCCACAAAGTTAGCCCAAATGGCGGAAAATGCCAAGGCGATCGCCATTCCTGATAGTGCAGAAAAGTTAGCGGCTTTAGTGCGTGAGATAGTAGAAATTTATGGATAATTGCAGTTTATAGCGTTATGTAATAATTAGCATAAACAAGCCTTGATATTTCGGTCAGAATTGATGAGGGTGAACTGAAACACGATACAGCAATTTATTGGTTTCGTGTGTTAAACACAGGTGATGTGATTGAAGTGTTAGATGTTATAGATAACAAATACATCTCCTTAGAAGAATGGAGAGCGCAATTAAAAGGTTAGCCCCCTATTCATAATTTCAAATGTTCATGAGTTTTATCTGGTATAAACAGGGTGAATTGACTACCTTCATTTAATCTAGAGACTACTGTTACATCTCCACCATGTAACCTGGCTAACTTGCGGGTCAAAGCTAAACCCAAGCCACTACCCTCATACTGGCGATTTAATCGACTATCTAATTGTCGAAAAGGTTGAAACAAAAATTGAAACTGATTCTCATCAATCCCAATACCAGTATCTGCAACTGTGAAATTAATCCCAGTAGGCACTTTTTTTACTGTTAAACATACCTGTCCTGTGGGTGTAAATTTAATGGCATTGGTTAAAAGGTTGAGTAACATCTGTTGAATGCGCCGGGGGTCAGCAATACACACGTCAGCTTGTGCATCAATTTCACATATTAATTTTAATCCCTTTTTAACAGCGCGATCGCGTATTCTCGATAAGACGGAATTACATAGCCCTGATACTGAAAAAGGCATTAGATATAATTCTTCTGTACCTGCTTCTAGATGAGATAAGTCCAAAATATCATTAATCAGTGATAGTAGACTTTCCCCACTGGAATATATATGATTGATATATTCCTTTTGTTTATCATTTAAGGAGCCAACTATTTCTTGTTGTAGCAACTGAGACAAGCCCATAATTGCATTGAGAGGTGTTCGCAGTTCATGGCTCATAGTTGATAAAAATTCACTTTTTAAGGTATCAACCGCTTCTGCTGTTACTTGAGAACCACTTAATTTTAACTGCCTTGGTTTTTTCTCCATAAAATCCTCAATAAATCCTCAATAATTGCCACAAATAATTCAGCTTCATAGATGATCTAATTAAGTAGACATAAATAGATACAACCGTGAATGGTTGTATCTTTAATAAATTGCCTACCCTACGGTATCCTACGCAAATAAGGGATGAACAGGAAAGTTTTGCAGAAGAGTAAAAAAATAGCCGGGTAATTAACAAGTTCCCAGCTTCTAGACATCTATAGCGAATTTTGCCAAAGTGAGGTACATCTTTAGCCCGCAAGATGCCTGCAATACAAAATTTATATCATTTGCATTTGTATCTCACGTGTTTAAGAAATCCTATATACCAAAATAAATCATTACTAATTAACCATATAAATACTGACTAAGAGCGCCGTCGCGCATTCACCTAGAGAAAGATACTCTAATAGTTAAAGTTTGTAAGAATCGAAATAAGAGCAGAGGTTATGGAGGTAATTCAATGGCAAATCAGGCAAATCATAGTGTGAGGATTGTTTCTTTGATTCCCGGTGGAACGGAAATTTTAGCCGCTTTGGGACTGACCGATCAAATCGTCGGGCGATCGCATGAGTGTGATTACCCTCCAGAAATCCACAATCGCCCTGTTTGTACCCAAGCAAGGGTGAACTCTCATAGACCAAGCCGGGAAATTCATGATGATGTCAACGATTTGTTGCAATCTGCCTTGAGTATCTATGATATCAAAATAGATATTTTAGAGAAATTGCAACCCACCCACATTATCACTCAGGACCAGTGTGATGTGTGTGCGGTTAGCCTGGCGGAAGTAGAAAAAGCCGTGGCTACCCTCATCCACAACTCACCTCAAATTATCTCCTTAAAACCCAACCAGCTGGAGGATGTTTGGCAAGATATAGAGCGAGTTAGTAATATCTTTGGTGTAGACTCAGTGAAGGTATTAGAAAATTTAGAAGCTCGGGTCACAATTTGTCGGCGAAAAATCCAAGGGTTGTCCTTAACAGAGTTACCCAGAGTGGCGTGTATTGAATGGACAGACCCGTTGATGACAGCAGCTAATTGGATTCCTGAACTGGTGGATTTAGCAGGAGGTCAATCACAGTTTAGTGTTACAGGTCAGCCCTCTAGTACTCTTTCCTGGGAAACCCTGTTAAAGAACAACCCAGATATCATCATTTTTATGCCCTGTGGCTATGATTTAAACCGGACTCGTCAAGACGCAAAATTATTCACTCAACGTCCAGATTGGCAAAAACTTCACGCATCCCAAAGTGGTAGAGTTTATATTGCTGATGGTCATGCTTACTTTAATCGTCCAGGTCCACGACTAGCAGATTCTATAGAAATTTTGGCAGAAATTTTGCATCCAGAAATTTTTGATTATGGCTACAAGGGAACCGCTTGGGACACTATCTGAGATGGTAATTGATTGCCTTTCTACCACAGGGAGTTTTAAAGCCAAGCACTAAACACAGCTAAACCATAATATTTCCAAGGTACTGCCACAGTCTTAAATCCAGATGTGGTCAGCATTTGCAAATGAGCATCTAAAGTAGCCAGTTGGTCTTGGCTAGAGTGTCCTTGCTGACTACTACTGCCAAGTTTAGCCCGAACTGCTGTTAAACTAGTTCCTTGTTGGGCTGCCCATTCTTGTCGTGCTGTCTGGTAAATTTCTTGTAATATAGGTGACTCTGGTAATATGGGGTCTGCATTACCAAAATAACCACCCTGGTTTAGACTGGCAGCGATTCGTTGAAATAATTTGAGCTTCATTTGATCATCGAGATGGTGAATTGCCAAAGATGACACACAGGCATCGAATTCGCCACCTATATTCAATTTTTCTGGGTTTTCTGCCCATTCGCCAAAATCTGCTTGTATACCAGTCCACTGTTTTTCATATCCAGCAGATGAAATTTTCTGCCCGGCATACTCTAACATTCGAGGTGAGTAATCTACAGCCAGAACTTGAGCATCGGGAAAACGCTGGAAAATTTTCAGGGTCAGTTCCCCTGTACCGCAGCCTAATTCTAAAACACGGCTGGTTGTGGTGGGAACACACCGAGTAATTAGCTCCAACATTTCATCATATCGGGGTAAGAGTTGGCGAATACCTTTGTCAAAATCCGCAGTATTGGCGAATACTTCTCCGGGAAATATTTGTTGCATGAGAATTTCTAGAAATCATCATATAGATACACACTACTCAAGCATAACTTTGGTAGCTATAGGACTAGTATTTGATTTTTGAAAAAACTCCGTACACCTTATTTATTTTTCCCTGTTGTTTCGCTCCACTAGTAATTTCAGCAATGAAACCCAGATATTGCTAAAATGAGACAATCATACATATATTTAGTGATTACTAATGCAGCACGGCGGAAATAAACCCCCATAAAAAACCGTATAATACCTGAGAAGAGGATGCTTTTGACTCTTAATTTTTCCATTTTCACTTCTGCCCAGTAGTATTAGCCCCAAAATTTTCTTCCCATAGTTGGGAAACTATATGTTACAGCTTGTAATAACTGTTGTTGTTGTGATCCTAGGTTCAGCGATTTGTTCTGGCACGGAAACGGCTTTGTTTTCGGTTTCTCCCCTTAGAGTCAGGCAATTAGCACAATCAAATAAACCTTCAGCCGTGGCACTGTTGGCGATTCGGGAAAATATGAATCGACCTATTGCTACCATTGTCATTATGAACAATATTTTTAATATTGTTGGCAGTATTATTACAGGTAGTGTTGCTAGTCAAGTATTAGGAGATACTTGGCTTGGTGTATTTTCGGGAATGTTTACTTTCTTAATTATCATCTTTGGGGAAATAATTCCTAAGACTATAGGAGAGCGCTATTCTGAACAAATCTCCATATTAGCGGCTTTACCTGTGACGGGACTTTCTCTAGTTTTCACACCTTTAGTGTGGATTATAGAAAACTTGACTGCACGCTTTTTTAAAACTAAGAAACGACCCACAACAAATGAGGCGGAAATTAAGCTGCTGGCGAATATTGGTCAACAAGAAGGAATTATTGAAAGGGATGAGGCAGAAATGATTCAACGGGTATTTAGATTAAATGACGTTACAGCAGCAGATTTGATGACACCACGCATCATGTTGACATATTTACGCGGTAATCTAACTCTGGAGGCAGCAAAACAAGATATTATTTCTTCTCAACATACCCGGATTATAGTGGTTGATGAGTCTATAGATCAAGTAATTGGATTTGCCTTAAAGCAGAATTTACTTACAGCCATGGTTGAGGGTAAAAACCAAGAAAAAATTGCTAATTTAGCTCGCAAAGTTCACTTTGTTCCGGAGATAATTAGGGCGGATAAGTTAATGAAAAATTTTATTGCAGCACGTGAACATTTGGCTGTGGTGGTTGATGAATATGGAGATGTGGCTGGTGTTGTTACTTTGGAAGATGTGCTGGAAGTAATTACTGGTGAAATTGTGGATGAAACTGATAGAACAGTTGATTTACAAGAAATTGCCCGGAAAAAGCGAGAAAAAATGTTGCAGTCTATTCATGTTCTTGACACTCCCCACGCCTAAAGGCGGGGGATTCCAGGGTCACTGACGTTCCTTATTAGCTCTACAGGATAAGTATGGATATCCCATTTACCTAATAATTTGAGTTCACTAATACCTTTTTTATCAGTGAATGTTATGCGGCGTTTTATTGGGTGTAACTTCCAGCCTGACACTTTGTACTCAACAGAACGGCTATTGTCTAAAGCCATTAGCTCTGCTCGCAGTTGATATTTCGGTCAACAACGCGACGGATATTTAAAATATCGCTCATTTTTTTGATTTGACAAAACACTTGCTCTAGTTGCAAGCGATCGCGTACATCTATCCCCAAGTCAATCAACGCAGGTTGACCAAGGGAAGTTTTTACCTGTGCATGACGGACGTTGATCCCCTGGTCACTCAACCGGGATAAAATATCTTTGAGGACTCCCACCCGGTCAAGGGCTTCGATTTGGACATTCACAGGGTAGGACTGATTACGGCTAATATGTTCTGTGGCTAAATTCCAACTAACAGGTACTAATCGCTCATACTCCACAGTTTCCAAATTATGGCACCCTTGGCGATGGATGGAAATCCCCCGACCTCGGGTAACCACACCAATAATTGCTTCACCTGGTATAGGGGTACAACACCCAGCTAAGTGATAAACTAATCCTTCTACACCAATAATGGGGGAGTCACCAGGGCGTAAACTAGCGGGGGGTGCTTCTCGCAAAGCTTTTGATGTACTTGCTTCTTTTGGGCTAAATAGGGGAATTACGTTATTAGGTTGTTCTCCCTTAGCTACTTCTCGCCAACGATTGAGGACTAGGTTGAGAGTAATTTCACCGTAACCTAAATTGGCAAGTAAATCTTCTACACTGTGGTAATTACATTTTTCCGCCACAGTTTGCATTGCTTCTGATTTCAGCAAATTATCAAAACCAGTTTTACCCAGTTCTTTTTCTAATAATTCTCTTCCCCTGGACACGTTTTCATCCCGGCGCGATCGCTTGTACCATTGTTTAATCCGGTATTTTGCTGCTGAAGTCCTGGTAAAGTTCAACCAGTCTAAACTGGGGTGGCTATTCTTTTGGGTAATAACTTCTACAATTGCGCCATTTTGCAACTCCGTTGATAACGGTACCATGCGACCATTTACCCGCGCCCCTGCACAGTGATTCCCCACTTCTGTATGAATATGATAAGCAAAATCTATACAAGTAGCACCAGGACTCAAAGCGATAACATCCCCCTTGGGAGTGAAGACATAAACATCATCTTCAAATAAATTGTCTTTGACGCTATCAAGATATTCTTGAGCATCTTTGAGATCACTTTGCCATTCCAGCAGATGCCTTAACCAGGTAAATTTTTCCTCTGCCTTGGTTAATTGGCTAGTAGAACCACCTGTTTCTTTGTACTTCCAGTGGGCAGCAATGCCATATTCAGCCACATGGTGCATTTCTACAGTACGAATTTGGATCTCCAGAGGACGACCACTCAGCCCAATTACTCCAGTGTGAAGCGACTGGTAACGGTTGGGTTTGGGCAATCCAATATAATCCTTGAATCTAGAAGGAATAGGGCGAAAAGTATCATGAACTACTGCCAAAGCTCGGTAACATTCCTCATTGGTTTGGACAATAATCCGCAGGGCTGCCAAATCGTAAATTTCATGAAATTCTTTTTGCTGCCTTTGCATTTTTTGATAAATGCTGTACAAATGCTTGGGGCGACCGCTAATATCTTGACAGTCAATCCCGGCTTGCCGCAAACGTTCGCGCAAAATATCCGTGGTTTTGGCTAATTTCTCTTCCCGGGCCGCTCGTTTTTCAGAAACACAATCTTGGATTTCCCGAAAAGCTTCTGGTTCCAGGTATTTAAAGGACAAATCTTCTAGTTCCCATTTTATCCGCCACATTCCCAAGCGATTTGCTAACGGGGCAAAAATGTCTCTGGTTTCTTGGGCTGTACGGCGACGGCTAGATTCTGACATATATTGTAAAGTTCGCATATTATGCAAACGGTCTGCTAATTTCACCACAATTACTCGGATATCCTGGGCCATTGCCAAAAACATCCGTCGGAAGTTTTCCGCCTGTCCTTCAGTTTTACTGGTGAAATTTATTTTGGAAAGCTTAGTAACACCTTCAACTAATCGGCGGACTTCAGGACCAAAGTGTTCTTCTATTTCCTCCCCAGTGACACTTGTATCTTCAATTACATCATGCAGAAACCCAGCTGCTACCATAGCAGGACTCCCCCCCAAATCTCGCAGCAATCCAGCCACGGCTACAGGATGACTAATATACAGTTCTCCCGATTTGCGGTATTGACCCTGGTGTAGTTGATAGGCAAATTCAAAGGCTTTACCAATTAAGACTTCATCAGTGTAGCCTTTGTCTGCTGGGGGTTCGCCTTTATATGCTGATGATTCTTGTAAACATTTTTGAAGCCATTCCGGAAGGGCGAGATCGGTGGTGGAATTTACAATAATACTGCTACTGCTCATACAACGAGAATTAGAGGTGATCGGTGAATAACTGAGTGATGAAGGCGACAGATAGCATAATGGGTGGGAAATGCTATCTGTGAGAGATGAGTGGTAATCCCAAATAATTTTTAAGTGCCTGTAGTAACTATCCATACTAGGATGCTAAAATCATAAGGCGTAAAGTCCATTTATTGGGAATCAAACCTCAAACTACGATTTGAGGCTGATGCTTTAAATAGGAAGTTAAGAAAGTTGATTGTAAAAGATAATTTTCTTGAAATTAATACTATCTTAACTAGCACTCTATGTCTGTAAATTTGGAAAAATATCGGACACTAGCAACTTTGCTTGAGCAACTACACTCCCATCTCACTGCTACCGAAGTCAATACACCACAACTGCGAAAGGAGGTAGCCTGTTTGCAGCAAGTGTTTCGCCAGGAGATTGTCCCTTTGCCTGATGGAGGTTCGGGGGTACAATCTTATCGGACAGAGATCAGTAAGCAGCTGCGTTTGTTGGAAGTTGATGTTATGTTTCTTCAAGGATCGCGGCAAGCATCCACTGCCCAGGAAAGAATAAAGAGCATCAGCGATCGCCTAACAACTATCATTCAATACTGTGAGGCTATTCTCCAGCAAGAAGGAGTGCAGGAAAAATAATAATTCTTTACGTTTGGCCCTACTGTCTTTCCCCTTTCTTTGCCATCAGAACATATCGGTAAAAAATAATATATGAGTCAAGCTTTATTTTCTATAGAAAATCTGCGTGTTGCTTATCCTCACTCTGACCATGAGTCCACAAGTTGGGCGGTTGATCATGTGTCTTTAACCTTACAACCAGGGGAAAGAATGGGTTTAGTGGGTGAGTCTGGTTGTGGTAAATCAACTTTAGGAAGGGCTGCAATGCGCTTGTTACCCCCCTCTAGTCGTGTGGAGGGGCGGGTGACATTTCGGGGAAAATGTGTGTTTGATTTAATGCCTAATGAATTACGGAAATTTCGGGGGGAAGCTATAGGCTTAATTTTTCAAGATCCCATGACACGCCTTGACCCGTTAATGACAATTGGTCAACACTGTATGGAAACTCTTCAAGCCCATTCACCACATTTATCAGCCGGGGAAGCTAAAGCACAGGGGATGGCCACTTTAGCAAAGGTGAATATTCCCGCCAGTCGCTGGTATCAGTATCCTCATGAATTTAGCGGTGGAATGCGCCAGCGGGTAGCCATAGCTTTGGCTTTACTTCTTAAGCCTAAGTTAATTGTGGCTGATGAACCCACCACCAGTTTAGATGTCACTGTCTCTGCCCAAATTCTACAAGAGTTAACTCGGCTATGCAGTGAAGAAAATATGGCGCTGCTGTTGATTTCTCACGATTTGGCTATGGTGGGGGAATATTGCCATCGCATTGGTGTTATGCACCAGGGTAAAATGGTGGAAATAGGTAGTACTGCTACAGTATTGAGACAACCTCAACATGAATACACGCGATCGCTATTAAAGGCTGCTTTACATCTTCAAACCATAGATGATCAAAGTCAAGAGTTAAGCAAAGGCAATCAAGAACCAATTTCTTCATCTCCCATACTGCGTATCACAGAACTACAGCAGCACTACACTATAGAAGGAAATTTTATTCAAAGGATCTGGAATAAACAGCAGGAGACCATTAAGGCTGTAGACGGCATTAACCTAGAATTATATCGAGGAGAAATATTCGGATTAGTTGGGGAATCAGGTTGCGGTAAAAGTACACTGGGAAAAACAATATTACAACTCATTCCTCCCACTGCGGGTAAAGTTGAATTTTTAGGACAAGATTTAACTAGTTTATCCCAGAGGGAAATTCGTTGTTTACGGCGACAAATGCAAATGATATTTCAAGACCCCCATGCTTGTCTTAATCCTGTAATGACAGTGGGAGAAAGTATAGCAGACCCGTTATTTATCCATAATCTTGCTGATACACAAAAAGCCACATCACAAGTTTTATGGATGCTAGAAAAGGTAGGATTAACACCGCCAGAACTTTATTATGAACGTTATCCGTCAGATTTATCTGGAGGACAACAGCAGCGAGTAGCCATCGCCAGGGCTTTAATTACTCGTCCTCAACTTTTGATTTGTGATGAACCTGTGAGTATGTTAGATGCTAGTGTACAATCACAGGTTTTGGATTTAATGTTAGCACTAAAAGCAGAATTTGACCTAACATACCTGTTTATTACCCATGACTTATGGTTAGCGCGGTTTTTGTGCGATCGCATTGCTGTGATGCACAATGGTAAAATTCTTGAGCTAGGTGAAACAAAACAGATTTTTAGCCATCCTCAACACCCCTACACTAAAACATTACTAGCAGCAGCCCCTCTGCTGGTACGTCTTGAGGATGAAACACTTCCCAACTCCTGATGTGGTTCGTTCATATTTTATAATGGATCGACTTTTCACCATCTGCAATTACTTGAGCGCATAATTGCTACACAGCTATGAAACAGGGAATTTATTTTTAGCTTCTCTTGTACCGTATAGTTCCACAAATCTTTGAAACAGTAGCATACTCGACTGATTAGAAAATTTACCTAACTTGAATAAACGCTCAATGTTGGTATCAGCTAAATGGCGTAGATAAGGTAAATCTTCGAGTAAAGTTAAACAAGAAGCAAAATGTAAGAGTATTTGCAGCAATGGTTTAGGCCAATTTAAATCGCTGTAAATATCTATAAAAAACTGATGTTCCTTATCGTTTAAGGGGAAGGCCTGAAAGATCACAATTATTCTTTTATGATTGTAAACTGGGATACTTAACTCAATTGTATAAGGGGTGTGTAAAATTAAATCTACCTCTACAATGGGTTTTCTCCAAATTCTCAGAAGACTGGTAGAAGAATCTAACATGGTTTTAAATTTGATAATTCCACCAATATTAGTTGGCTGAAAATCACTGACATTGAGAATTTTTAAATTACTGAGGCTGAAATTATGAACCGTTTCTAAATGTTTCAAGTTCAACAGATGATAAATTTGGCATAGGTAAGGAAAAGGTAGAATATACTCTTGGCTGATCATATGACGTTTTTTTAACGCCAACTTATGGCTTTGAGTGGGAGATAAGTTTTCCTCAGATTGATTATGTTTAACATCAGGTTTCAAATATAGCCAACTTAAAAAAAACAAGGTTGTAGTGAAAAGATGGAAAAATTCTAAACTAGATAAATAGCCATCAGCAAAGGAATTTAAACTTTTATCGGCTATTCCCAAAAGCCAACCAGGAATACCCAACCACCAAACTCCGGTTTTAAATTGACTAACAAATACAGCCACATCTAATTCTAAAGCCGAATCTTGCTCATGACTATCTTGAGAAATTTCGGTTTTTTTAACTAAATTATTAGACATAATAATTTAAATCTAAATTTAAATTTTCTAGACTACTAGATTAATCCTAGATATGGCTGATAAAAATGACCTCTACCTTTGGTGTAAACAAAATATTCAATAGTTATAAAATAGCTAATAATTACCAACTTAATTTGTACCTTGAAAACTCAAAAAACACCACAAACTTGATTTTTTTTGGTATGATATGAAGTATTTTCGCCAACCTTCTTTCCTCAAGCCAGCAATGACTATCCGCCATGCGAATGAAACTGATTTATCGGCAATAGTGGCAATTTATAATGCAGCTATACCCAGTCGCCAAGCAACAGCAGATTTAGAACGGGTTTCTGTACAAAGTCGCCGGGCTTGGTTTCAAGAGCGATCGCCTTCACAAAGACCAATTTGGGTGGTAGAAGTAGAAGGGATAGTTGTGGGCTGGCTGAGTTTTAAATCGTTTTATGGGCGACCAGCTTATGATTCCACCGCCGAAATTAGTATTTACATCGCTCCCTCTGTCCATCAACATGGTTTAGGAAGCCGACTTCTAGCCCAAGCAATTACAGAAAGTCCTAATTTACAGATAAAGACTCTTTTGGGCTTTATCTTTGCTCATAATCAACCTAGTTTAAAGCTGTTTGCTAAGTTCGGGTTTCAACAGTGGGGATATTTACCGCAAGTTGCAGAACTTGACGGTATAGAACGAGATTTAATCATTATGGGACGGCGAATTTAAGAATTTAAATTCTTAATTTAAATTCAGAATTTAAATTTAAAGCTTTGATTTTTTCTCGAACATCCGCGGCTTCCGCAGTGGTACTATCTCAGCTTCGCTACTCTCTCTGGCTACCCGAATTAACAAAGCGACACCCACTAAGCTGGAGATCATGGAATTACCACCATAGCTAAACAAGGGTAAAGGTAAGCCCGTTGTGGGTAATGCACCTGTGGCAACTGCAATGTGCAGCAGTGATTGCCCTATAACTACGGTTGTGATGCCAATGGCTACTAATCTATTAACTAAAGTTTTAGCTTTTAATGCCACAACTAAACCTAGGGTAGCAAATAAAGCTAAAAGTAGCAACAATACAATACTACCAACAAACCCGAATTCTTCGGCGAACACAGCAAAAATAAAGTCTGTGTCCTGAATAGGTAAATAAAACAACTTTTGCTGGGAAAGCCCAAACCCAGCCCCCCAGGTTTGACCAGAACCGACTGCTAGCAAACTTTGTACTAATTGGTAACCGTCACCAGTAGGATCACCCCAAGGATTGAGGAATGACATTACCCGTCGGCGCTGATAGTCTTTTAGGCTGATACTAATTAACCCTAATATAATTCCGCCTAACGCTGTTCCTCCCAAATATTTATAGGGCAATCCGGCAGCTAAGGCAATCAACCAAATAGTCATCCCACACAGTGCGGCTGTACTTAAGTTAGGCTGTACTAAAATTCCTAACACTACTAAACCCAAAATACCCAGCCAGGTTAAGCGAACAGTCCAACTCAACTTCTCCCACTGTCCAAACACTCGCGCAGTTTGCAAGACTAAAAAGGGTTTAATTAATTCTGAGGGTTGTAAGGGAATTGGTCCAATAGCTATCCAACGTGCTGAATCAAAGGCTTTTCTGCCTAGTCCTGGTATTAACGTCGCAAAAATTAGCAGCAAAAACACTGCTATAAACCAATGACTATTAGCCAAAATTCTCCGTAAGGGAAGATTTACGACAATATTAAACCCAATCAAAGCAAAGAAAACCCAGCCTAGTTGGCGCTTAAAATAGTAAAGTCCGTCACCTTGACGAGCATCAGCTACAGCATAAGATGCGGAAAATAAGATGATTAAGCCCACAAACAGCCAAATAAATGTTAGCCAGCGCAACAACCGCGCTTCTAATGCCCAAGTGGAAACGGTGTCATCAAAAATTGGAATCAGCAAACGTAGATTCACGATTAGCTACAAGTAATAACTCACAATTTATAACTCATAATATAATCTACCGCTTGGACAACACGTTTAATATAAGGGGCATGGGGCATCGGTAGGACTTTAAACGGACGGGGAGTGATATCATGTCCAGCCAATATTCCAGCCAAGGTTGTGTTACCGCAAGATTGGGGTTGGCATCTGCATCAGCAGCGATCGCCGCAGCATTCAATGTAGAATAGGTAGGGGTTTAGAAAATACCGATCTGATATACCCCCCATGAGTGAGAGAACTACTACAGAAATTGCTGTTAGTCCCATGGGGAGAAATATTACTGTGATTCGGGGTTAGATTATTCATCAAGAGTAGCAAGCAGGATGCTGGCGTTACAATTGACTTATTCCCCATTAAAAAAAACAATGACTAAATGGTTTAATACAGCCGGACCTTGTAAAGCCGACATTCATTATATGTTACCCACCAGAGAGCGCTTACCCCAGTTAAAGCGACTCATAGATCAGCAAAATTATTTTGTCATCCACGCCCCTAGACAAACTGGAAAAACTACAGCCATGCTCACTCTAGCACAGGAACTTACAGTTAGTGGTGAGTATACTGCTGTTTTGCTGTCTTTGGAAGTGGGGGCGGTATTTCCCCATGATCCCGGTACTGCTGAACGTGCAATTTTAGACGAATGGAAGCAGGCTGTTAAATTTCGTTTACCCCCCACCCTACAACCACCC
>NZ_JANQDH010000068.1 GCF_029891735.1 Chrysosporum bergii ANA360D | reverse complement strand
ACGCCCGAAGTCGTTACCCCAACTCTAAGGAGAGGGGGATGCCGAAGGCAGGACTGGTGACTGGGGTGAAGTCGTAACAAGGTAGCCGTACCGGAAGGTGTGGCTGGATCACCTCCTTTTAGGGAGACCTTACCCACTCAGATATCGAATATCGAAACACGAGTAATAGATACTGAGATGGTCATTCCTAGGTCGGTCGAGGTTGGTAAAAGCTTTCAAAGTATTTGGGGTTCAGTAGAGAAACGAGAAAACGGGGAAAAATTCAGCAACGGGGCAAAAAGCCAGACTGCTGGATAAGAAACCAGCCAGAACCTTGAAAACTGCATAGTAACGCGAAAGAAAAAGCAGGCAGTCGTAAGACTGCATGGAAAAAGCCAAAAGATAGTGGTCAAGCTAATAAGGGCTGACGGTG
>NZ_JANQDH010000067.1 GCF_029891735.1 Chrysosporum bergii ANA360D | reverse complement strand
ACGCCCGAAGTCGTTACCCCAACTCTAAGGAGAGGGGGATGCCGAAGGCAGGACTGGTGACTGGGGTGAAGTCGTAACAAGGTAGCCGTACCGGAAGGTGTGGCTGGATCACCTCCTTTTAGGGAGACCTTACCCACTCAGGTATCGAATATCGAAACACGAGTCATAGATACTGAGATGGTCATTCCTAGGTCGGTGGCGGAAAAAGCTAAAGCTTTCAAACTATATTTATGGTTCGGGTAATGGGCTATTAGCTCAGGTGGTTAGAGCGCACCCCTGATAAGGGTGAGGTCCCTGGTTCGAGTCCAGGATGGCCCACCTATGAAAGATTAGATGGGGGTTTAGCTCAGTTGGTAGAGCGCCTGCTTTGCAAGCAGGATGTCAGCGGTTCGAGTCCGCTAATCTCCACCTTTTATCATCAGTAAAAAAAATCTAAGGAATTGTCATCAAAGACAAGAATTAGATATAACAAATTTGTGGTGAGTAACACACCATGATAAGATAGTAGATTGGGAAAAATTCAGCAACAGGGCAAAAAGCCAGACTGCTGGATAAGAAACCAGCCAGAACCTTGAAAACTGCATAGTAACGCGAAAGAAAAAGCAGGCAGTCGTAAGACTGCATGGAAAAAGCCAAAAGATAGTGGTCAAGCTAATAAGGGCTGACGGTG
>NZ_JANQDH010000066.1 GCF_029891735.1 Chrysosporum bergii ANA360D | reverse complement strand
GCGCACAGGGGTTAGGAATTAACTCTGCTGTCTTCTTTGGTTGGGGAGGACGACAGTATTTATCTATTAACGACGGTACAGCAGGTTTCCAATCCAATAACGATTTAGTTCTGCAAGTAGATCGGTTTACCTTCGCTACTGGTGATAACAACGCCGGTACTCTCAATGTGGATAGCTACTTTACCTCCTGATAGGTTTTAGCTCCTCATCTCATGCGGGGTTTTACCCCGCATATTTCCAATCTATAAACCACCTATTGTATTGATGGCAGTATAGTTGTATAATCACGAAATTAGTGATAAACTACTTTTTATATAGATACTTCTAGAAATCTTTCTAAAGATAGATGAGTCATCACAGCGATCGCTCACAGCATACTTGGGGAAAATCTCACCATCCTGCCCAACAGTCACAAAAAGAGCCGATGTTTTATTATTTTGCCTATGGCTCTTGTATGTGTCCTGTGGATTTAAAGCGATCGCTTGGTGAAAACACACATCCTTATATTATTGGGACAGGAATTTTAACAGGCTATCGCTTAGGGTTTTACTCCTATTCTCCCACGCGCAAATGTGGCGTTTTGGATGTGTTAAAAGATAATCATGCCAGTGTTAAGGGTGTACTGTATCACCTACCCCAGCGATTGAGTGCATATCTCGACCAGCGCGAAGGTGTTTCCCAAAGTTTATATCGTCGGGAAACAGTAGATATACACTGCCAAAATCAGCTATACACCAAAGTCCGCACCTATGTAGTAGTTAACAAACTCACAGAAGAACTTGCACCCAATGATTGGTACTTTAATGTAGTTCTCCGCGGTGCTGTCACCTGTGGACTACCAGAAGAATATTGCTGGCATTTATTTGAGCATATGTACAAATTACAACAGCGTTATCAAGAAAAATGCCAAGTCATCTCTACCAATGGTAGTAATGGGTCTAAGCAGGAACTTACATCTTTACTAATGTCAGCAATAACCAATGACCAATGACCATGAAACCAGTAGCCGCTTATCTTGCATCTATCGTCGCAGAAAATGCCATCTGTGTTTGGGAAAACCTAGAACCTAGTCAGCAACAACATATCCAACAAGCGATGATGGCATCTGCCAACCCCCCTGGTTGTATTGTTTACCCGGAAACTCAAGAACAACTAGCAGCAGTCATCGCCGTAGCTAACCGCAATAACTGGCGAGTGCTACCCTGTGGTAAATGCAGTAAAATCCATTGGGGCGGTTTAGCCACAGGTATTGATATCATTGTCAGCACAGAACGCATTAATCAACTCATTGCACACGCAGTTGGTGATTTAACCGTCACTGTAGAAGCAGGGATGCAGTTTAGCCAACTCCAATCAATTTTAGCTCAAGCCCGTCAATTTATTGCCATCGACCCCAGCACACCAGAATTAGCAACCATTGGCGGTATTGTGGCTACAGCTGATACTAATTCCCTCAGACAAAGTTATGGGAGTGTGCGCGACCAGCTACTAGGAATTACCTTTGTCCGCAGTGATGGGGAAATTGCCAAAGCAGGGGGGCGAGTTGTAAAAAATGTGGCTGGATATGATTTGATGAAATTATTTACAGGCTCTTATGGCACATTAGGAGTTATTAGTCAAGTAACTTTTCGTGTGTATCCATTACCAGAAACATCTAGTACGGTTCTACTAACTGGTACACCAGAGTCTATATGCCAAGCTGCGGACACCCTCCGCAATTCTGCCTTAACACCCAGCCAAGCTGATTTGCTATCAAGTCAACTTGTAACCAGGTTAGGCGCAAGTGGAGGTTTGGGATTAATGGCGCGTTTCCAAAGCATTAGGGAAAGTGTTGAGGAACAGTCAAAGCGGTTATTGGCTCTGGGGGAAAAGTTGGGTTTAGAAGGCACAATTTACCATCAGGAACCTGAAGAATATCTATGGCAAAGATTACCAAAACTAATGTATGGTGGGGTAACAGATTCTGCAATTACCTGCAAAATAGGAGTATTACCCACTGCAGCAGTGGAAGTTGTGAACCAAGCAGAAAGGAGTTTAATTCACATTGCTAGTGGTGTGGGTTGGTTACAACTGCAAAATCAAAGTCAGGTGATTAAAATGCGGGCTATTTGTGAATCTTACCAAGGGTTTTTGAGTATTTTAACTGCATCAAATCAAATTAAACAAGCCATAGATGTTTGGGGATATGGTGGTAATTCATTACACATGATGCGCGGAATTAAAACACAGTTTGATAGTAAGAATATTTTAAATCCTGGTCGCTTTGTGGGTGGAATTTAATTTAACAAACCGCAAAGGCGCGAATAACACAAACTTAAGGGAAGAAAGAAATAATATGCAAGTTTCTGATAATTCTGTGAATAAAGCTGCTAGTATTAAGAATTTAACAGGTTTTGATGTTAATCAGCCACCTGATGCAAAATTGATTGATAGTTGTGTACATTGTGGATTTTGTCTTTCTACTTGTCCTAGTTATCGGGTCATTGGTAAAGAAATGGATTCACCCAGGGGACGCATTTATTTAATGGATGCCATTAATGAGGGTGAAATTGCGTTAAATACAGCTACAGTACAACATTTTGATTCTTGTTTGGGTTGTCTGGCTTGTGTGAGTACTTGTCCTTCCGGGGTGCAGTATGATAAATTAATTTCTGCCACTCGGCACCAAGTTGAACGTAATTACTCCCGCAGCCTACCAGATAAATTAATTCGTGGACTGATATTCTCTTTATTTCCTAATCCTGATTTATTACGCTTGTTTTTGTTTCCTTTGCTAATTTATCAAATATTAGGTTTACCTAAACTAGTACGGAGTACAGGTTTACTGAAGAAAGTATCCCCCCGTTTGGCAGCAATGGAATCAATTTTACCCCAAATTACTGTTAAATCTTTTCAAGATAATTTACTAGATGTGATTCCTGCCCAAGGTAAGCGGCGTTACCGAGTGGGGGTAATTTTGGGATGTGTACAACGGCTGTTTTTTTCCCCAGTAAATGAAGCAACTGTAAGAGTTTTAACCGCCAATGGTTGTGAAGTTGTCATTCCTAAATCTCAAGGTTGTTGTGCAGCGCTACCGGAACACCAAGGGCAAACCCAACAAGCCAGGGCTTTGGCTAGGCAAATGATAGATAGTTTTGCCCATACTAATGTAGATTTTGTGATTATCAATGCTGCTGGTTGTGGTCACACTTTAAAAGAGTATGGTCATATTTTAGCAGATGACCCAGATTATCAAGAAAAAGCACAAGCATTTGTAGCCAAAGTTAAAGACGCTCAAGAGTTTTTAGCAACAGTGGGGATAACAGCTAAATTATCGCCCTTAACTGACGAACCTCTTAATTTAGTTTATCAAGATGCTTGTCATTTATTACATGGACAAAAAATCAGTGTGCAACCACGTCAACTATTACGGCAAATTCCCAATATCAAGTTAAGGGAACCAATAGATGGGGCTTTGTGTTGTGGTAGTGCTGGTGTTTATAATTTGCTTCAACCAGAAGTTGCTGAGGAGTTAGGTGAGCAAAAAGTAAATAATTTATTAAATACTGGTGCTGAGTTAATTGCTTCTGCTAATCCTGGTTGTACTTTGCAAATTACTAAGCATCTGCAATTACAAAGTAAAAAAATTCCGGTCATGCACCCCATGGAGTTGTTAGATTACTCAATCCGGGGTGTTAAATTTAACGGTGAGCTTGGCTAATTAATTGTTTCTGCTAATCCTAGCCCATCAAACCCATACTAACTCTGATGGAATTTTCCGCTGGTTTGCTAACCACTGTAAAGTCCGATTCCAAGCCCACCAAATATCTGGATCTTGTGCTTGGCGCTGGCATTCCTTGCTACTTATATAACCCACGTGACCACCGTGGGGAGTAAGTAATAAGTTTAAGGCTGGATTACTATTACAACTGGCTTGCAACTCAGGGATAATTTCTGGGTGAAATAAGGGGTCATCGCCAGCATATAATATTAAAGTTGGTTTTGATATGTGTGGCAATAACTGTAAAGCGCTACTAGCTTGATAATACTCTTCCACCGAAGAAAAACCTAATCTAGTAATTACCAGTTCATGGTCAAAAGCCCAAATACTATTGGCTCGTTTTATGGCTTGTGGATCTATTGTACCAGGATGAGTATCATGTATTCGCCATGCTAGTGTTTTCAAATTACGCACGATGGCTTTTTCTAAGTATTTACCCAGGGGTTGTTTGACTAAATAGTTAAGCGATCGCATAGAATCCAAATTAGGACAAATCACCACCCCACCACCAATGTCACTGTTGCGTAATCCTAAGTATTCATGACCATGAATTAAATCTTGGGCAGTTTTTAGCCCCCACAGCGCCAATTGTCCCCCCAGGGAAAAACCTGTAAACCAAAACTTACTGGGACATCCCATAGTAGCAGCGGCGGCCGCAATGCGAACAAAGTCTTCTCCCTCATACAAACCATCAGAGGTCAAAGTGGGAGATAGTTCTGCTGTTCGTCCGTGGGCGCGCCAATCAAATAACACCACGGCGTACCCTTGGGCATAAGCCTTACGCCCTAACAGTCTTAAAAACCATTCTTGTTCTAGATCCCCTGTAATGCCATAGGTAGCAATTATGGTACTATGAGCATTTTTTGGTATAGCCACCCAACCAAAAATCGGCACACCCTGCCCACCAATAAAAACTGTTTTTTGATATTGCGGCTCTGGATAGGGAGTAGTTTGCCGCCAATAACGTTTTCCCCACAAAGCAGCGTAAACAGTCATGGTCAGACCATTTTGGAGAAAAGGAGGCGAATTGTAGGCAGATGAACACAACATACACTGGATCTAGAGTACCTTAGTTTTAGTTTGACCTTTATGCTACATTGAAATATTTATTATAATCAAGATAAAAATCTTTTGGAATACATGGTCGAGCAAAACCGTGGATAAATCATGGTTCTCGACAAAACTGTACACTGCCCAGAATCAGAACTCACTCAGGATTTACTCTCAATCCTTCACGTCTTTTCCTACCGAATGCACGGACTCAGAAAATACTCTCAAAAAATCAAAAAAGATTTATCTCAAACTGAGTCAGGCACAGAAACGTAAAATTAAATATTGGTTTGGTGTTTCTAAATTCCTATGGAAGGGAATAAAAAGAGATGTAAATGCAGCAGTAAATATTTTAAATATTTTAAATCTTGCCAAGCAAGCTAGGGGAGGGCATCCCCGAGGTAACGCTACAGGAGTTGGGATCTCCACTCTGGTTGGTGAAAACCTGCTAGAGCAAATTCTGACGTAGAATGTAGAATCCCCGTGCATTTACGCCGGGGAGTGTCAACCTTAGTGAAGTAGTAATAATTTATTCAATAATGCCCAGGATTCTTGTCATAGACGATGACCCAGCAATTTCAGAACTAGTTGCGGTCAATTTAGAAATGGCTGGCTACGATGTCAGCCAAGCTGAAGATGGCATCAAAGGTCAAGCCCTGGCTCTTCAGTTACAACCTGACTTAATCATGCTTGACCTGATGTTGCCGAGAGTAGACGGATTTACAGTTTGTCAACGCCTACGGCGAGACGGGCGGACAGCAGAAATTCCCATATTAATGCTTACTGCTTTGAGCCAAACTCAGGATAAAGTAGAAGGCTTTAACTCAGGGGCGGATGATTACCTCACCAAGCCCTTTGAAGTAGAGGAGATGTTAGCACGGGTGCGGGCATTGTTGCGACGTACAGACCGCATTCCCCAAGCGGCAAAACATAGTGAAATTCTCAACTATGGGCAGTTAACCTTGGTTCCAGAAAGATTTGAGGCCATATGGTTCAATGAAACAGTAAAATTAACTCACCTGGAATTTGAGCTACTTCATTGTTTACTGCAACGCCACGGACAAACAGTTTCCCCCAGTGAAATTCTGCGGGAAGTTTGGGGTTATGATCCAGATGATGACATTGAAACCATCCGAGTGCATATCCGCCACTTGAGAACCAAACTAGAACCAGATCCCCGTCGCCCCCGCTATATCAAAACAGTCTATGGTGCGGGATACTGTCTGGAGTTACCCGGCTTACCTCAAACCAATGAGGATGCTTCAGCATCACTGGTGGAGTGAAATTTCTCTTCACACATTATTGACACTCCCCCAGGCTAAAGCCGGGGGATTCCAGCGTCACTAGTCAACAGTTCTATGAATGTACATTCCCAAACCAAGCGGGGCTGGGCGTAACACAGTAAAAATTTACGAGTTTGTTCCAACTTGTGAATGATTTGTGGTTGGTGGCACTGTTGCCAGTAGAATTGTTGGAGATAGTCTACTAACCAAAGTTGCCCCTCTGTATCTAATTCTTGAGCAATTTTTTTACCTAACTGTAAGGCTTGACTATAGGATGAAGGCAGTTTAGTTACTTGTTGGAGTAGGTTTTCAGGAATTATTTTTAACTGCTCATGGGATGCGATCGCACTTCCTGGGCTACCTGCAGCTATACTCAATATTGTTTGATGCTGTAATATTTCTTCATGTCCTGTTTGGGTAAGTACCAGAGTCAAAGACTCTGGGTCTAAGCGATAAAAAGGAATACGTTGACAGCGCGACACCAAAGTGGGCAAAACCGACTCCGGGGAGGGTGCAATTAAAATCAAAGTGGCTTGTCCAGGTTCTTCTAGAGTTTTCAGTAAAGCATTAGCCGCAGCTTCCGCCATTGTTTCTGCTGACTCTATCACCACTACATTTCTAGGCGCTTCTAAGGGAGGACGGGCGAGAAACTCAGCAATTTCCCGGATTTGTTCTAGTCTAATTATGGGTGGTGCTTTACGTTTAAGTTTTTTTTCTGCCGCTTCTGCCGCGGTGAGTCGTTTGCCTTCGTGTTGGTAAGTAGGCTGCACCCACCACAAGTCAGGATGATTACCTTGACGCAAACGATGGTGTAAAGAGGTCACATGACCAGACTGTGCAGAAAATAACAATTCCACAAAGCACCGGGCAGCTAAAGTTTTTCCTACACCATCCATACCTACAAATAAATAGGCAGGGGCTACCCGGTGTTGTTTCACAGCCTGGGTCAGTATTTCTACAGCTTGGGGTTGCCCCACCAGTGGGGAAAAGGAGTTATTAGTCAAAGTAGAGGTAACAGCGAACAGTCATTGGTAATAATAACGTTGTAGTGGGAGCATCCTATGGCTACTGTTGAAGAAATCCAAGATTAATCTAAAATCTAAAATCTAAAATCTAAAATCTAAAATCTAAAATTGCCTCAAGCTATACTGCCTCGTTTTCTAGCTTCTTTGTAGGAAGTGCCGACATTTCTGATACCGGCTTTGATCATTTGTCTTTCTAACAAAGCGAAAAAACGAGTTTTATCACCACCCCTGACCACTGCTTGATTATGTGCTTCGGAAATGGCCACAGGGTAGCCCTGGCCTTTCTGTACCTGTGCTAACATTAGTCCCAAAGCTTGATTAAACATATCTAAGTTTTCTGCCACCCATGCGGGGACTTCTATGCGGGCAATTTCACTACCCACATGGACATGGCAAAAGTAAATGATTTGCTCACCATATAATTCTAAAATTCGGTTATTGCTGCGCCATAGTGGCCCCCGTTGTCCTGGTTGGAGTTCAGTCCCCCATAGAGTAGTATCTCGTAAAGGTTCAAAAATTTTACAAGGTACTTTTTCTAATTGCTCTGGACAATAACTTTTACAGTCAGGGGCAGGATGGGGACAAGCTAATAAACGTAAAAAGTTCACAGAGTCAACATTGCGAGAAGCGCTAACATAGCCCATGAGAGGAATTTGTGCTTGATGAAGCTGTTGCCAAGCGGCTAGGATGGGCGGTAAGATATGATGGCGGGCATCGGTTGGTAATTGTTCTAAGAACCAGTAAATTAAAGAACCATCAACCATGGCTAAAGCTGGAGCTTCTGATTTGGCAGCACAAGCTAATTCTGCTAAAACTGTTGTTTCTGAAGCTGTGCGGCGATAACCCATCCATTCTTCGGTTTTAATTCCCCATTGGCGAGACATATATAAATCTTCTGGCCGATAAAACACCTCTGGCAAACTATCAAGTAAAGGTTGGCGATTTTGTCCGTAGTGTAATACCACTCTGCCAATATTTAAAAGATAGCAATAAGCAATTTCATGATGGTTGGGGGCTATTTGGGAACCGTCAGTGGCAATAACAGTATGCACTTTGGGGGGGGCGGGGATATCAACACAGGTTGTTAACGGCTCAATGGGTGTAGAATGGGTGAATATAATGCGATCGCGCCATTTTTCCTGTATTTGAACTAAATCTGGTTGGCGCTGTTTGGCTTTGTTTAGATATTCTCGTCCCAATTCTAAGCGCTGGCGACCAGCCGCAGCTTCTAAGGTGAGATGCTGACTTAAACCCTGCATTTGCCGCGCCAACTTGCTGATATCTAGCATGAGAAAACCCCTGTTAATATGAAGCAGCACTTAATATCCTAGCTGTAACAGTTTTAAGCAAACGCCCAAAGGAGGAAGATTTTATGTTGACATACTCACCGACCTTGAAGGTCGGTGATTCTTGACAGTTCACAGTAACTCGCTGCCGAAACAGTCTTACAGTCACTCCCTGTCCATTTTAGGTCGTGCCGATGCCCCATGCCGACCATTTTTATATTCTTAGCAGCATTCTCATCTCTGTCTGCAAGAGTACTGCAATTTAAACACAACACTGAGCGAACAGACAAATCAATCTTGCCCCAACGATACCCACAGCCAGAGCAAATCAGCCTAGTATGTTCCCAATAGATTATACACTGTTTAAGCAAAAATGACAAGTGGGTTAAGACATGAAAGACATAGTATCTCAGTCCTGAAAATACACTTGGTTTCTGTTAC
>NZ_JANQDH010000065.1 GCF_029891735.1 Chrysosporum bergii ANA360D | reverse complement strand
TCTTGTAATCTTTTTAGATGAAATAGATTCCCTAACAGATGAAGCTTTAATCTTTATTTTAAGACAATTACGTTCGGGTTTTCCCCGTCGTCCCCAGGGGTTTCCCCATTCGGTCGGATTAATTGGTATGCGGGATGTGCGGGACTATAAGGTTAAATCCGGTGGAAGTGAAGGACTCAATACCTCCAGTCCCTTCAATATCAAGGCTGAATCCTTGACTTTAAGTAATTTTACCTTACGTGAAGTAGAAGAACTTTACTTACAACATACACAAGCTACGGGACAGGTGTTTACCACAGAAGGAATTCAACAGTCATTTTATTTAACCGATGGACAACCGTGGTTAGTCAACGCCCTAGCTCGTCAAGCTACCCAGGTTTTGGTGAAAGATCTAACCCAACCCATTACCGCTGAGGTGATTAACCAGGCTAAGGAAAATCTCATTCAGCGCCAGGATACCCATTTAGATAGTTTGGCAGAAAGATTACGGGAAGAGCGGGTCAAAACCATTATTGAACCAATTTTAGCAGGTGAAGATTTACCTGATGTACCACAGGATGATATTCGTTATGTCCTGGATTTAGGACTGTGTCGAGACCGGGGACATGGCTTAGAAATTGCCAATCCAATTTATCAGGAAGTTCTACCTTTGGTGTTGAGTTACACAACCAGGGTTTCCATTGGAGTTATTGAACCTCGTTGGCTAAATGAACAGGGGGAACTATTACCCGATGAATTATTGGAAGCATTTCTGGAGTTTTGGCGACAACATGGAGAACCACTACTCAAAAGTGCGCCCTACCATGAGATTGCTCCCCATTTGGTGTTAATGGCATTTTTAAATCGGGTAGTGAATGGTAGTGGTACGTTAGAACGGGAATATGCCATTGGTTCTGGAAGGATGGATATTTGTTTACGCTATGGCAAAGTGGTGATGGGCATAGAGTTGAAGGTGCGGAAAGAAAAGTTAGACCCGCTAACCCAGGGTTTGATCCAATTGGATAAATATCTGGATGGGTTAGGATTAGATACAGGTTGGTTAGTGATTTTCGATCGCCGTGCGGGGTTACCACCCATGGGAGAGAGAATTAGTACG
>NZ_JANQDH010000064.1 GCF_029891735.1 Chrysosporum bergii ANA360D | reverse complement strand
AGTCTTTGTTATGAATCAAACCACCAGCATCTGTGGTGGTTAAATTAATGCTGTAAGTTGGTTTGGCTTCAAAGTTGGGTGAAGCGTTGATTCGTAGTTGATTTCCGCTGATGTTGAAGGCTGCTGCATCTGTACCTGATAAGCTGTAGGTGAATGAGCCTCCTTCAGGATCGGTGGTGCTGAGGTTGCCAATTACTGTGTTGGCTGGGACGTTTTCATTAATACTGGTGGTGCTTAATGTTATGTCTGTGGGTGCTTTGTTTTCGTTAGGGAGTTGAAATATCTGTCCATGAATATTGCTACGGCCATCTTCTGCGAATGAGTCCCAAGCAACAACAAACCTACCGTCTGTTAGGGCTGCTACTGATGGGTTACTTTGAATACTATTAGTGTAAGTGTTGACGAGAAACTCGCTGCCATTCTTAGTACCATCTGGGTTGAAATACTGCCCACAGATGTCTCCTAGAGATCCTGATTGCCAGGTGACGACGAAACCACCGTTATTTAGGGGAGTTACGGATGCTGCTATTCCCATTTGGGAAGTACTAATTTTAAATTCGCCGCCATTCGGTGTGCCATTTACATTGTAGAGTTGCCCGTATATTCCCCACGTTGACGGTACATCTTCTTCTGACTGCCATGTGACAACAAAGCCACCATCACTTAACCCAGTTACTGATGGGTTAGACTGAAGACCCGCAGTGGTGGTGTTAACGTGAAACTGGTTGCCATTCTTCCGGCCATCTGCATAGAAGCGCTGACCATAGATTTCAGTCAAATAATTGCCCCAAGTATCAAACCAAGAATGCCAAGTCACGACAAAATCACCGTTGGTGAGAGAGGCTACTGATAATTTATTGATACTGTCGCCTGTGGTAGTGACTTCAAACTCGCTGCCATTTTTTATGCCATTTGCGTAGTAGCGTTGCCCATAAATTCCATTACCTTGTCCTTCTCTGCGTGAAATGACGACAAATCCTCCCCCAGCGAGTTCAGCTACTGAAACATAACGGGAAACAGTGAACAAGATTGGTGGCAAGAATTCTCCTCCTTCTGTGTAAATGTTGACTTCAAACTCAACACCATTTTCTGTGCCATTTGCCGTGTAGAGCTGCCCATAAGTTCCAGATTGTGTGCCTGCTTTATCTGAGTACCAGGTAACAACAAAGCCACCATCACTTAATCCAGTTGCTGATGGAGCCCATTGACCATCTGTAGTATAGGTGTTAACGCGAAACTCGCTGCCATTTTTTGTGCCATTTGCGTAGTAGCGTTGCCCATAGATTCCGGACCCGGAGCCATCTTGTTCAAGTGATTCCCAGACAACGACAAAGCCACCGTCACTCAGATTTGCTAGTTGTGAGGATTGCTGACTATTTAGTGTGTGAGTATTGATTTGGAACTCACTGCCGACTTTAGTTAAACTCAACACACCTTCATAATTAAACATGGCATGGCTAGTAAAGGCCAGGGATAAGTCCATATTGGCGGTGGTTACTTCTAAGTTCCAATCTCCGTTGAGTGCGGCACTACCGGTTAAAGTCTTGGATGCTGCTACTTTTGCCCCGGTGAGGTTACTCAGGCGCTGGATAAATTCTTCTCCCGCATCTCCTGCGGCTACGTTACATCCATATAGTAATAGGTTGCTGATATGCCATTGCTGTAGTTGCTTGCTGTAGCGGTGGAGGGTGTCTAAATTTAATTGAGTGTCTCCTAAATACAAGCAACCGGGGGAACCGTGGCTGACTAGGTGAAGGGTGGTAGAAGGATATGAGGCTAGTGTTGCGGTGATTTGCTCTAGGCCATCTTTGGCGCTATCTAAGAGGATGACGGCTATTCCTGGTTTGACTCCGGCGAGGAGTTGACTCACCACGCGAACTTGGGAGTCGATGAATAGTATTTCTTGGGGGATTTCTTGGGGGATTTCTTGGGGGATTTCTTGAGCTGCTAGGGAAGTTGTGATGCTAAACATGGTTGTCTCCTGATAACTAAAGTAGAGGTTGTTTGAATGGATAATTTAATGGCTTCTTAATGGCTTCATAGCAGAGCTACATCATCCTATTACCTCTGGTTAAGGAGGAGGTTGATGATTGGTTGCTCTTGTTGGAAAACATCTAACTTAGAGATGCTGATGGATTTTGAATAGTCTTTTGTTTATGACCTATGGCTATGCGCCTTTGGTTTAGCTAACCATACATATACTAGCTGACCTAATTGGATTTGTCAACCCTTGTTTGCAATTTTTTTATGGGATTTCTCGCGCCTGAAATTCTGTGTTTATTAATGTTAATAATAATGGCTGTAATGCTTACTGCACAAGTATTTCACGATTTATTAAATGATAAATGTAGGCTGGATAACAAGAATAGGTTAAGAATAGGTTAAGGATATGTTAAGGATATGTTAAGAAAGTACAGTTAAATATTCTTGGCTGTGGGTGAAATATTGAATTGCACTGAATATGTGGCGGTTTTTTGGATGTGAAAATATAGTTTTTAAAAACGATGAGATTAATACTTGAATTCCTGGAGGGCTGACAACTCTCGCTCAAACCCTGTGGAAGTACTTATACTATATATGTTTATGTAATACAGATGACAGCGAATTTTGCCCAAGTGAGGTACATTATTAGGGGGCGGGATATATTCAGCAGCAAGCAGGACTTGTCCTGGGCGCAGTGGAAGTATTCTCCCGCTACAAGAAAAGCATTTACATTGGTCATTGGTATCTTAGGTGTTTAAGGAATGCTATAAGATTGTTTGAGTGGGTTAAATTATTAAAAAACAAAGGGTGATATAGCCCTTCTCAATCTAGTGAGTTACATTGATTTGATGCGGCCTTATCACGAAATACCGATAGTAGAATGCGGTGAACCGCTTGTGGCTATTCCTTTGAAATTTTTTGCGGTGGAATCCCCCCATGCTTATGAAAAACTTGGTGCAAATTATGGGGAATATTCACCTTATTATCTCCGCCAGGGTGTGATTGAGCATTTAATTGAAGCGCAAAGTTACTTACAGTGTCTTTACTCTGGTTGGTATATCCAAATTTTTGATGCCTATCGTCCGGTGGGTGTGCAGCAGTTTATGGTAGACTACACTTTTGCTCAGGCGTTACAAGAACAGGGGCTGACTGAGGCTGAGTTATCACCACTACAACGCCAAGAGATTTGGGAGTCGGTTTATGAAATTTGGGCTGTACCGAGTTGGGATGAAAATACTCCTCCTCCCCACAGTACCGGGGCCGCTGTAGATGTGACTCTGGTGGATGATACGGGGAAGGTGGTATATATGGGTTCGCCTATTGATGAGTTGTCAGAGCGATCGCACCCCAATTATTATGCCTATAGTGATTACCCGGAAGCAGGAGAATATCATGCTTATCGGCAATTGTTGCATGATGTGATGTTAAAAGCGGGTTTTCAACGTAATCCTAGAGAATGGTGGCATTTTTCTTTTGGTGATCAGATGTGGGCTTGGTTGTGTAATCAAGCAGATGGGGCTAGTTGTTTAACTGCACGTTATGGACGGGTTGGATAGTTGCTGAAGTTTTTAGTGAGCAGTGTAATTATGTCTGTGGGGGGGTCTGGGGGATGAACTGGGAAACTAATATTTAGTATGGGGCTAAGGAAATGAAATGGAAATTATCAAACAAATTATCAAACAAATTATACAAATTATAGAAATTATATGGAGCCAGAAACAGAAGTGCGATCGCTAGTGCGATCGCATTTAAGAACATCTAAGCACAAAATTGCCAATCAAATTCGTCTAACAGGATGGATGATGTTATGGGTACAATTGGCGTTGGCGCTGGTTTCTGGCTTATTATTATTATTTGCTTCTACTGGTCGTGATTTTGCCGATAAATCAAATCCCGGACTGGGAGTTGGTGTTTTTTGGGCTGTAATTGGAGTTTTATTATTATTATTCGGTGTATTTTGGGATTTTCGTTACACGCGCCTAGGCAGACGCTTAGACAATCCTAATCCTACTCTGCATCCAAGTAAAGCGGATACAATTACAACCATTCGCATGGGTATTTTGATCAGTTTGGTGGGGATGCTGCTGACTCTTTTAGGTGCTGGAAGCAGTGTGAGTGTGTTAGTGGCAAAGGTTGTATCTCAACCCCCTGGAGTGGCAATTGTTAATCCTAATAAGATTATTCGAGCGTTGGATGTATTTATACTGGTGGCTAATATTAATGGTATTGCTGCTCATTTTGTTGGTATTGTTGCTTCTATGTGGTTACTGGAAAAGGTCCATCAACATTAACCTAACCTACTATAATTTTAGTATTCCTGGCTCACATTCAGCAAAAATCCATGACAATTGTTAATGCTAGTAATTTGTCTCTAGAGGATGTTCAGCGTTTGTTTGGGTTTGAAAAACACTACGATGGTTTATTTTCTCCTCTTTTATCCCTGGAACCGATCACAGATGTAGAACACCAGGATTTGAAACAGCTTCAGAATGACTTTGATAAGTACCTGACAGCAGGTAAGGTTTCGGAAGGTCAGGTAAAGTTTTTGGTACTTGCACCGTTGTTGAGATTAGCTGGCTTTTATCGCTATCCCATGGAAATTCGCCTAGAAGAAGATATTGCTGATATTGAAGTTGAAGATGAGGATACCACCGTGAGAGGGAGGATGGATATTTTAGCTGTGAGTAAAGCTAAACATACCCAGTCCCAACTATATTTATGGATACTTTTAATTGAATCAAAAAATAGTCAAATTGATATTTTCACAGGTTTACCACAACTGCTGACCTACGCTTATAAAGGTTTAAATCATCAAACATCGGTTTGGGGTTTAACAACTAATGGCAGAGTTTATCAGTTTATTTATATTGAACAAGGTAATCCGCCCATTTATTACTTGATGCCGTTATTAAATTTTATGGAATTTCCCCGCGCTGTTGAAGTGTTACAAGTTTTAAAAGCAATTTGTGAGATGTAACAGGAAAATGGTAATGTGCTAATGGGTCTTGACATCTCCCCTGGTTGAAATACAGAGGATTGTAAACTGATGTTGCTACGCGGTCATCGGACAGGCTACGCAAAGTTTACGATATCGATATTATTTATTTATTAAATCATATCGTCTTGGGATTGTCAAAGCCCCCCTACTCACCTTGACTAAGATTATACTTAGCTGTGTGACTACTTGAGTTAGCATCTTATGGGTTTTTCAGTAATTTGTGGATGCTTATTTTTAATAACTAATGACCAATGACTAATGAACCATTAATTGAACTGAAAGGTATTTCTAAGTCCTTTGGTGAGAAGAAAATTTTAGATAATGTGGACTTGACAATTTATCGCGGGGAAGCATTAGGGATTATTGGACCTTCTGGAACTGGTAAATCAACGGTTTTAAGAATTATTGCCGGATTAATTGCTCCCGATGGTGGAGAAATTTATATCCAAGGGGTACGACGAGATGGGTTAATTGAGGACATTACTGATCCTATTAGTATTGGTATGGTGTTTCAACAAGCGGCGTTATTTGATTCGTTGACGGTAGATGAAAATGTGGGTTTTTTACTTTATCAACATTCAAAGATACCGCGATCGCGTATCCAAGAACTGGTAAAAGAAAAATTAGAAATGGTTGGTTTATCGGGAATTAGCCATTTGTACCCATCTGAACTATCCGGGGGAATGCGAAAGCGGGTAAGTTTTGCCAGAGCAATTATCTCTAATCCTGATAGTCTCACAGACGGGCCAGAAGTTTTACTATATGATGAACCCACCGCAGGACTTGACCCTATTGCTTCAACGGTGATAGAAGATTTAATTCGTCAATTGCAATCAACACAAGGAGTCTGTAGTACTTATGCCATTGTTACCCATCAACATAGTACCATTCGTCGTACAGTGGATAGATTAGTGTTCCTTTATCAAGGTAAAGTGCAATGGCAGGGTACTGTTAGTGATATGGATAATACAGAACATCCCTTGATGAGACAATTTATTACTGGCAGTATAGATGGACCGATTCAGGTAGCTGGGTAGGTGGATGGAGAAAAAATATGCGAGATATAACTAATAGTTTTGCTTCTAGGCGCACATTAAGAGAAGGCTCGGTGGGTTTGTTGATTATACTGGGTTTAGGGGCATTTGTGATGATTGTGCTGTGGTTGAATAGATTTACAGCTAGTAGCAATTCATATAAGTTTATAGTAGAATTTGCTAATGCTGGTGGTATGCAAAAAGGCGCACCAGTCCGGTATCGGGGGGTGAAAGTAGGTAATATTTCTGGGGTTAAAGCCGGATCAAATGCGGTAGATGTGGAACTGGAAATTACTAGAACTGACTTAATGATTCCCAGTGAGGTGCTAATTGAAGCTAATCAAAGTGGATTAATTAGCGAAAGTATTATCGACATTACACCGAAAAAATCTATACCTACTGGGGAGGCGATCGCTAAACCATTAGATAATGATTGTGATGAGAGTGTGATTATTTGTGATGGTTCTCGCTTACAAGGTGAAATTGGTATTAGTGTTGATGAACTGATTCGCACGGCCACGAATTTAGCCACTACATATAATGAGCCAGAATTTTATCAGAGACTGAATCGACTGTTAGAAAGCTCCACAGTAGCAGCCACAAATGTTGCATCCCTTAGTCAAGATTTCCAAAGTTTGAGCAAAAGCTTTGAAAAACAACTAGGGACATTTGCCAATACGGCCAATTCAGTACAACAAGCTACAAATAAACTGACTACATCCGCGACGAAAACGGTAGATCAATTAGGGGCGACAGCCAGTGAATTTAGTTCTACAGCCAATCAAGCTAATCGGTTGTTGAATAACTTAGATGAACTATTGACGAGTAATCGCAGTTCTTTGGTTGGTGCTTTAAACAATATTACCGAAACTAGCAATCAACTCCGGGTGACAGTCAGTAGTCTGTCGCCTGCGGTTAGTCAACTGACCCAAGGGGAATTACTGAAGAATTTAGAAAGCCTTTCCGCCAATGCGGCCCAAGCGTCAGCTAATTTACGGGATGCTTCTCAAACCTTAACTGACCCTCAGACTTTATTGCTCATGCAGCAAACCTTAGATTCAGCCAGGGTAACTTTTGCCAATACCCAAAAGATTACATCGGATTTAGACGAATTAACAGGTGATCCAGCTTTTAGACAAAATCTATTGCAATTGGTGAATGGTTTAAGTAGCTTGGTGTCTTCTACAGAACAGATGCAGCAACAAGTAAAGGTAGGGGCTACTTTAGATTCTCTCAAAACAGCTGTTAGCCAACCTGTTGTTAAGCAGCCTGTGGTGAAGAAACCAACTATTAAGCAGCCTCCTGTTAGTACACCCAAGATTGAGCTTTCCCCCACCAAGTCGAGACAACAGGCGCTGAATGTAAAACCCACACCTGCTGCTGATATTTGGGAAGCAAATCCCCAACCAATGGTTAATTCAGTAATTCCAGAATCATCTCAAGAAAAATTACTCAAGGAGTTGCGGAAGTATGGAGAGGAAAGAAAGTAATCACCAATGACCAATGACTAGTTCCAATCTTGCTCTTCTTTTTTACCGCGACTTTGATAAATTCCTCCCGCACTGTGGATTTGGCGGGTTTTGGCAAAAAGTTCTGCTTCCGTTAAACCCCACTGCTGCAACACTTTATCAAGGTCTCGTTGGATGTCTCTAGCCCCTGGAAAGCCTTGATAACGAATTTTTAATCTAGCTAATTCGGCTAAATTGTAGTCTGTTGGCTCTTGACGGAGTAGAATATCAATAGAGGGGCGATCGCGGTTGTAAAGGGGATGTTGTTGATCCTTGCTATTTCCGTGTAGATCAGACATGATTTATACCTTTAGTTGGATGATCATCTCATCCCAGTTCTAGAGTCAATCATCTCTCAATTAGGCAATGATTAATTATGACGGCAAACACACCTTACCTCATACGGCTCTCACCACAGCCATGTAAATTTAAGTAAAGATACATTATCTTTAAGAAAATACAAAAAAGTTTAAATTAGGGTGAAGATTTAGCCCACCCAAAGCCCAAAGCAGCAAGGGAGCAATAACCCGCTATGTTTGAACACTTCACTTCCGAAGCCATTAAAGTAATTATGTTAGCCCAGGAGGAAGCACGTCGCCTGGGACACAATTTTGTAGGAACTGAACAAATTCTCCTGGGTTTAATGGGAGAAGGGACTGGGGTTGCTGCTAAAGTGCTGTCCGAATTAGGTGTGAATTTGAAGGAAGCACGCCGAGAGGTTGAAAAAATTATTGGTAAAGGTTCTGGTTTTGTACCACCAGAAATTCCTTTTACTCCCAAGGTGAAAAGCTTATTTGAGCAATCCTTTAGGGAAGCTAATAACCTGGGACACAACTACATCAGCACTGAACACTTGCTTTTAGGTTTGACAGAGGCTGGTGAAGGTGTGGCGGCCAAAGTGCTACAAAATCTGGGGGTTGACCTGAAGAATATCCGCAGCAACGTGATCCGTCGTTTGGGCGAAGGTACGTCAGTGTTTGCTAGCACAGGTGGGGGTTCAAAGCGTACCCAAAACCTCAGTCTAGAAGAATTTGGCAGAAACCTAACTAAATTAGCCCAAGAGGGTAAGCTTGACCCTGTAGTTGGTCGAGAAAAGGAAATTGAGCGGACTATTCAAATTCTCGGTCGCCGGACAAAGAATAATCCGGTGTTAATCGGGGAACCGGGGGTGGGGAAAACCGCGATCGCTGAGGGTTTAGCTCAACGCATCGTCCATCAGGATGTTCCCGAAGTTCTGCTAGATAAGCTAGTGATTAGCCTGGATATGGGGCTATTGGTATCTGGAACCCGTTTTCGTGGTGACTTTGAGGAACGTCTGAAGAAGATAGTGCAAGAAGTGCGTTCTGCAGGTAATATTATTTTGGTGATTGACGAAGTTCACACCTTAGTTGGTGCTGGTGGTACGGAAGGAGGCTTAGACGCAGCCAATATTCTCAAACCTGCCTTAGCACGGGGTGAATTGCAATGTATTGGTGCCACCACTTTAAATGAGTATCGTCAGCATATTGAGCGTGATGCAGCCTTAGAGCGTCGTTTCCAATCAATTCTGGTGGGGGAACCCTCTGTACCAGAAACTATTGAAATTCTCTACGGCTTGCGTGGAGCCTATGAGCAGCACCACAAAGTACATATCTCTGATGCGGCTGTTGTCGCTGCTGCTGAGTTGTCGGATCGTTATATTAGCGATCGCTTTTTACCAGATAAAGCAATTGACTTGATTGATGAAGCAGGCTCTCGTGTGCGTCTGCGTAACTCCCGCATTTCTGCTAATCAAGAACTGAAGCAGCAATTAGTCAGTGTAAGTAAAGCCAAACAAGATGCGGTGAGAGTCCAGAATTTTGACAGAGCAGCACAACTGCGAGACGAGGAAGTGAAACTCGAAGCAGAACTGCAAGCAGATGCAGAAAATCAGGAATTTGTCAAGCCGCCCATCGTTGATGAGGAAGATATTGCTCAAATCGTCTCTGCTTGGACAGGGGTACCAGTGAACAAGCTCACAGAATCTGAGTCAGAGTTGCTGCTACACCTAGAAGACACACTACATGAGCGGTTAATAGGTCAAGAACAAGCAGTTACGGCTGTGTCTCGTGCTATCCGTCGAGCTAGAGTGGGGTTAAAAAATCCCCGTCGTCCCATCGCTAGTTTTATTTTCTCTGGTCCTACCGGAGTGGGTAAAACTGAATTAGCCAAATCCTTGGCTTCTTACTTCTTTGGTGCTGAAGAAGCTTTGATTCGTCTAGATATGTCTGAATATATGGAAGGACATACAGTTTCTAAGCTGATTGGTTCACCTCCTGGTTATGTAGGGTACGAAGAAGGCGGTCAACTCACGGAAGCTGTGCGCCGTAGACCTTACGCGGTGCTGCTTTTTGACGAAATCGAAAAGGCGCACCCGGATGTATTTAATATGCTGCTGCAACTGTTGGATGACGGACACTTGACTGATGCGAAAGGTCGGAAAGTGGACTTCAAGAATACTCTGATTATTCTGACTTCTAACATTGGGTCTAAGGTGATTGAAAAAGGTGGTGGTGGTTTAGGGTTTGAGTTTGAGACGGAAGCTAATGCTAGTTATAACCGTATTCGCACCTTAGTTAATGAGGAACTGAAGGCTTATTTCCGTCCTGAGTTTCTCAACCGGTTGGATGATATTATTGTCTTCACTCAGCTTTCTAAAGATGAAGTCAAGCAAATTGCTGATATTATGCTCCGTGAGGTTGCTACCCGCTTGACTGAAAAGGGAATCACTTTAGAGGTGACAGAACGCTTTAAAGACCGTGTGGTAGAAGAGGGTTATAGTCCTAGTTACGGTGCTAGACCTTTACGCCGAGCGATTATGCGGTTGTTGGAAGATCCTCTGGCTGAAGCAATGCTATCTGGAGAAATTACCGATGGAGTCATAGCTATTGCTGATGTTGATGATGACAATCAAGTGAGAATCACTAGGTCAGAACAGCGAGAGTTACTCTTGGCTAATGCTGGTTAGTGTGGTCACTGGGTTAATTAATTAGTAATTTTTACCCCTAGTAGTTATACTGGGGGATTTTCATAGGTATATATAACCCACATTCCGCATCCCATCTAAGAAATCGGTTGAGGAGCCGTATGAGGTGAAAGTCTCATGTACGGTTTTGGAGACGAGTCGGTCGGGTGACTGACCGGCTTAGTTTAATAAATTTTGTATTGCGGGCATTTTGCCCGCTACCGTCTATACTAACCAATGAATTTTCCCCAGGTCATTCTCCCCACAATACCATCTGCCAGTAAACCATTTTGCCTTTGAAATTTCCTAATGGCCGCTCCTGTCTGGGGACCATAGACACCATCAGCATCAGCACCTAAACGGAATTGTATGTATCTAACAACCGCACCACCAGCATGATGAGGTCTGACTATTCGTTTTGCTAAAATCAAGTTAATTGCATTCCAGGTGTTTGCGTCTGCAACTCCCGTTGGTGCTAGTCCCACAACATTCTGAAAGTTAACTGTTGCCGATCTAGTTGCCTGGCCTATGATATTATCCTCAGCCAAGGGCTTACCATTGCTATCCTCGATTTTTAACTGATTTAAGGCTCTTTGCAATCTAATGACTGTAGTGTCTGTATTCAACTCTTCATCAGGTACGGGATTAACGGGATTGGTAGGCAATTCACCGGTCAAGCCTTTGACAATAGCATTAGCAGTTGCTTCTGATTCAAAGATATTCATATCCCTTGGTGAATCGACAAAACAGCATTCTATCAGAATTGCTGGCATCCTGGTATTTCTCAAAACATATAAGTGGGAACCACTTTTCACTCCACGATTAAAAAACCCTAATTTGACAATTTCATTTAACACTGGTTGGGCAATTTGTCTTCCCGCTTGACTAGCTGCAAATACTTCCGTACCATTAGCTAAACCATTGAAAGCGTTGAAGTGTATGGAGACAAAAACGTCAACTCTGTTGGTATTGGCTGTATTGATTCTTTGAAATAGTGAATTGGTGACGGAAGTAGACCTATCTGGTTTACACGGTATTACTTCATGTCCCAGGGCGCGTAATTTGGAAATCACCCTGTTCCCGACATCTCTAGTCAAAACATCCTCAGATTTGATCCCTACAGCACCGGTGTCTGGAGGAGAATTGTGCGCGATGTCAATGCCAAATTTCATATGTTAAACCTCACAACTTTTGCTGATCAAGATGGCAAATAAAAGAACGAAGTAATCAAGCCACAGAAAGGTTGCAGCCGGGTTTTAGCTCGTTATACAATATACTCTGTATTTTATACTGGCTAGGGTTTGCTGAAAAAGTTATTTGTCTTGACTATGTAGCCAATATCTACCTGCTATTATTGGGTGGTCTGTACCAAAAGTTGCTGTACATTTGAGTTAACATAACTTTCGGTATTTAAACAAAGGCAATGAACAAAAAAAATCTGAGTAAAGTTGGGAACCAAACAGCCGGTTTAGCTGTCACAATATTCAAGACTGTAACCATTGGGCTGACAACGCCTGTTTTGGCTGTAGCTGGACTGTTGGCAATGATGACTCCGAGTATGGCAGTAACTACCTCTTACGCCAACGATTACCGTCTTTGTACGGCTCAACTCTTGAAGTTGGGCATAACAGAACAAGCAGTATCACAGGGATGTGCAGCAGCAGTCCGTCCGCGAGACTTGTCTGCTTGTGTGGTTAAAATCAATAAGCAAACCCAAATTAGTGTTGTAGATGCTCTTTCTTCTTGCGAGCAAGCCCGGCGACCCCAAAACTTTTCTAGTTGTGTGGTTGGTATCGCCAGGAATACTCCAGAAGCTGTTAATACAACAGTTTTAAATTATTGTGGTCGTAGCTTGTTACCCGATCGTTTTTCTCAATGTGTGGTGGGTTTACTTAGTGAGATTGATATGGCACCCACCCAGGCAATGGATACTTGTATTGATGCCAGTGACCGTGTTGGTGGCTTTTCACCTGCATTTACACCACAAAATCTAGCCCCCACTGAACTTAGTCCCTCTTTTGAGGTGATTCCACAAAGTCTATAAAATAGACTGCTATTAAGTTGACGAATTCTTTTAGGCTGGCTGTAAGTCCAGCCTATTCTGTGATAGCCATGATCGCCTTGCTGGAGACAGTACGGTTTAACTATCAATCTTCTTTTCTGCCAAACACCATCTGCAAAATCATGGGAATACCACCAGTTTGATGATATCTATCTGCCCAAGCCCGAATGATTTCATCTAACTCTTCCATAGCTTGCTCCCATTTGTCTGCTGGAATATCAAGCTCTTCTAAAGCTCGCATGGTGTTTGACCGCCTTTCTGCCCAATCCTTCATCATTCGGAAATACCGGGCAGTATCTTCCACCATGATGTATGTACGCTCCTGGTCGTCTGCTGGAGCATAGAAAGGGCGGGTAAGAGCATAAAATGGCATTCCCCAAGGAGAATCAATCCGAGTTACAGTACCGGAGTATAGTAGCCTACGTTTGATATGCTCTGCTAAGGCTTCGCTCAAAGGCATTTGATGCTCAGGTGGCAATAGCTCCTGCGATCGCTTGTGCAAAAATTCAATTAGATCCAGAAAGTCAAAAGAAGTGGTTAATTGAGCATCAGGCAGATTACTAGGTAGTTTTTGCTCGATTTGCCTTTTTTCTTCACTGGTGAGACTTGTACCAGGCACACGGGATCTTCCTGGTTGCCAAGGAAACTTTTCCATCCACACATAAGGCAACTGAATCAGATACCGGGGTTCTTGAGAACCGAGCATCTTTAACAATTTGCCCTCTGTCAGCGCCTGTCTTACTTCTTCTACAATTATTTTTACCCGTTTTGGTTCCAAGTGGTGCAAGTGACCGGTCATCCGTAGATTTTGTCCTTGCTCTAAATAGGTCATGTATATGGCACACTTAGCTGCCGTTGCGGCTGCATCTAGGAATGCTCCATGCCTATGCCCACTGGTCCGCATCGCACTGAAAGCCAGATAAAGCATGATCTGATCCATCGCACTGGGGCTAAGACGCTTAATCAGATCTATATCGTTACTCATATTTACAGACAACAATTGAATAGCACGTTTACAAATTTACCAGTCACACAGAACTTAGCAGCATACACCCAATTATACCCCATGTCCTTAGTCCCAACCTGAGAGAGAGAATGTTTTAACTCCAAAGTTTTGGGGAATTTAACACCATAGTTATTTTTGTCCCTCTCTGTCTGCATCCAACAGCTGTATTGTATGACTATTTGCTGTCTAAAGATTTGGAGCTTTGCTTGGGAACTATTTAGGAGTAGGTAACCTAATCAAACAACAAATATTGGTGGGTTTGTCCATATTCTGTAAATCAAGAATGCACCGATTACAACTTGTGGTGTTTTTGGGTTTTATTGGTGTTGGATTGCCCGGATAATTATCTACTTTGAATAAGTAGGTTAATTCCCAGTTGAAAATACCTTTTAGTTTACTACAAAATCATATTCTCCTTTCGTTTGTTTTGAGGTTAATTTTGTATAAAGTAATTTGTTGCCAATACCCCTATAAGTAACATCTAAATGGCTAATTTGCAACCATTTGTCAAGATTTCCTGATATTTACTCCCATCCATGAGTGTAATTTAAATTAATTATTTGCTCTGGAAAAGATAGCCAAAAAAGCTATAGTATGGCGAATTTTGGCCAAGTGAGGTATACTCATAGCATGGAAAATGCCTGCACTACAAAACGTTTATCATTTACATTTGTATCTCACTATACGAAAAAGGGCTATATCTCCCTAAATGAATAACAAAAAAATTGGGGTTTTTAACACCCATTACCACGCTTATTTGATGGCTAATTGCGTGTAACGATCCATGAAAAACCGTGATTTAATTTTCAGAATGAGAAGGTTTAACCTGAGTCCGCATTTTCTCAAAGCTGTAAGCTGCTACCCCAAAAGTTACGAACAGCACTCCCATAATTTGTACAACTGTCAAGGTTTCCTCAAGTATCAAACCGGCAAAAACTACGGTTAAAATTGGGACACCAGCGCCGATAATCGTCGCCCGCAACGCACCCAATTTGCGAATACCAACATTGTTGAGTACATAGCCTAGGAGAGTGAGAACGCCCAAAATAAAAGCACTCAAAATCAGTTCCAGCAAGTTAGGCTGCTGAACAGCAACACTCAAATTCTTTGGCCAAGGTAGGATCAAACAAATCAAGCTCAATAGCAACATAGTGGTAAAGTTAACTAATGTAAAAGATACTGGATGCAGCTTACTGGCACATATGCGCGTCAGAATCACGTAGCCAGCAAAAGCCACCCCAGCCAAAATAGCGATGCTAGTTCCCAGGAAAAAATTGACCAGACCCACATTTGGAGAACCGCCTAATACCAGTAATTCACCACAAAAAATAGCAGCTATAGTGGCAAAGTGGAATGTACTAGGACGATGGCGAAACAGTAACCACGAGAGAAGAGCGCCAATCATGGGGTAAACAAAGAATAAAGCGATCGCTGTTCCAGTTGCTACCTGACCAATAGCAAAGTAGAGCAAAACTTGAGATAAAAACAAAAAGCAACCACTGGCTATACTCAAAGGTAAAGTTTTCCGTTGCTTTAAACCACTATTTAGGGCAGAATTGCCACTTAATGATGGCACAAGACTTTGCATATCTTGCCATACTTGTGGATACATCATAGGGGCTAATAGTAACATTATTGGTACAACTACCAGTAAGCGTAAGGTTAAAATTAACAGTATATTCCCAAGGCTTGGCGAAACAATTCCGTGTATCTCTAAAACTCCAGAATTGTCGTAGGCTTTATAAAACATACCTTTGATGACTATGTTGTGCAGCGATGACACCACCGTTGACAACACAACCAACAAGAAACCTATTTGAATCGGAGAAACAACCCCAGGATTAGATGACTGTGATAATTCAGCTTTTGTATCTTGCTTGGTTGCTGGTTCGGAAGTGAGGGATTTACTCTCATTAACGGACAAATCCCCACTCAGTACCGATATTGGTTCACTTGGTGACTGTGGGGCTGATTGATTATGCTCCGAGGACAAATCCCCACTCAGTACCGATATTGGTTCACTTGGTGACTGTGGGGCTGGTTGATTCTGCTCCGAGGACAAATCCCCACTCAGTACCGATATTGGTTCACTTGGTGATATTGTCTCGTCAGATAAATTCTCAGTGGTGCTAGTTGTAATCTCTTCTAACTGTAAATATGTCTGAGAAGAATGAGGCGGTTCTTGCTCTGTTGTTTGCAAAATAGTAGGCGGTGATGCTTTGAGATTTGCTGGAGAGATTTCCTCTTTTGTTTTTACTAGTTCACTGCGTAGATGATTAATAAGCTCCTCCACAATGGCTTCTCCCTGCTGCTGTTGACTTTGCATCCGGGACAACTGTTGGGAAAGATTATTTTGATAATTTTTCAACTCTTGTTGTAAAGAATTAAAGGTACTGGTCAGAGTATCGTTCAAAGTACCAAGCATTTGTTCAGCATTCTGATGATTATCCCCTCCTGAGTTATGGGAATTACCTTCTACTGACTTGCTGACTAAATTGGCCAGAGATAATTGCAGTTGCGAGGATATATGCTTTGCTAAGGCCTCTGATAATTGACGAATTAACACCTGCTGTCCGGTAATTTGCTTGACCTGTTGTAAGTGTTCCTTTTCCGCTAATAACTCCTGGATTTCGTCAGATAAACGAGTTTTTTCCCCTTGCAGCCGTTTGATTTCTTCGTGTAACGATCTGAGGACATTTTGCTGGAGTCTTTCTAAATCCTCTACTACAGCCCATAAAGCCGTCTCTGCTGCTCTGGATAGCTCGCCTCTGACGCGCGGATTGTCTGGTCGCTTCTCAAATCGCCCCATTAGCTTCTAACCTCTAACACCTTGAAGATAAAGCTGCTTTGTGTGAACTTCCTGGACACTGATACTGATTTTATGTATTGGGTCAGGTAAGTTTAAAACTTTAGCAGAAGTTGCGTACATAAATGTAATTTTTCTGTCTAATTTTGTCATTCTAAATACAAACTTCGCAAATTCTGTCATTTATTTTACTCGAAAATCATGTATATACCTGACATCAAAGTTATTTAAATGTGTAGAAAAATCCAAACTTTACAGCCACTCCCAGTACTTGTTGACTAAGAACAGTAATGGGCAAAAGCTTATCAATAACTGCATTGCCACAGCCACATAGTTAAAGTTATAGTTTTTTTATGTTAATTTACGCAGGATGTAAAGTATGTGACAGTCGGCATGATCAATAGGTGTTAAACTAGGATTTCACAGCCAAGAAAAGCCAAGAAAAGTATTACTATCCCTTGTACACTATTTTAATGAATTAACGGCTATTTTGCCAAAACTAACTTTGTTTAGGCTGTTTTAGCAGTTGGGTTTTTCAGAGAAAAGCCCAGGAAATGTCAATTCATGAACATAGATCACCAATTAAACCAATTAATTTTAAAGCAATACAATCCTGGCAGTACTAAAGATGGCAATGCTGAAGATGGTACTCACGGGAAATGTAATTAGCCATGCAACTGCAATACCTTGTAAAGTTGGCAATTGAATTGAGTTGATATTCTGCACCAATCCCACACCAATAACACCACCTACAAGAGCATGGGAAGTGGAAACAGGTAAACCTAAGCGGGAGGCTAGTAGAATGGTGGTAGCGGTAGCCAGTTCGGCACAAAATCCGCTACTAGGCTGCAAGGGAATTATGTTTTCCCCAATCGTGGCAATTACCTTTTTACCCCACACAGCTAAACCAGCGACAATACCTACACCTCCCAGGATCAGAATCCACATAGGAATGGTAATTCCATTTATAGGTATATTACCAGTGGTATTTGTATACACTATGGCAGCTAAAGGTGCGATCGCGTTGCCAACATCATTAGAACCATGAGCAAAGGCCACAAAGCAAGCACTGATGACCTGAAACCGAGCAAATAAATTTTCTACATGAGTGAGAATCATTTCCCCTTTGTTTATTTTGTCTATATTATTCTCTACATCTGGCAACTGTCGCCAACTAATTACCGTGAGTACAACGGCTGCAATGGCACCTGTGAATAAGGGAAGATCGTAGTTAGGTAAGTTTAAACCGATTTCCTCATTCAAGTAATTAGTTAGGGGTTGGGTTAAGGAAGGCAGAACAATTACACCAAATACCCCCAACAGAATTACACTCAGCCAGGGAATCCACTGTTGTAGCTGTGCTAGTGGATTTGGTTGCTCTAAAATCCAATGCTTAATTTGACTGTAGAATAGGGCTGCTATCACACTACTGATTATGGGTGTGACAATCCAGCCCAGAGCCACTAAGCTGATAGACCACCAATTAATTCCATCAACTCCCACAGCTACCCAACTAAATCCAACCATCGCACCCACAACCGCATGAGATGAGGCCACAGGTAAACCGCGAGAGGTGGCAATTTGCAGCCACAAACCACAGGTAATTAATACTGTCACCATACCAATTACATAAATCTCTGGTGTAGGAGCGAATAAGGTGGGGTTGGCAATTTTTGTGGCTAAGGTTTGGGATACTTCCTGGCCAAATAATACCGCCCCTGTAAATTCCAAAATCCCAGCCATGATTATTGCCTGTTTCAGAGTGATGGCTTGGGAACCGACAGAGGTTCCCATGGAGTTGGCGACATCGTTAGCGCCGAGATTCCACGCCAGGTAGAAGGCTAGGAGGGCAATGAAAATTAACGTTATGGACATTTAGCTTGAGGGTAGATGGAAACAAAATAGCGATTCTCAAATCAATCATCAGCTTTGCTCTGGGGTGTCCCGGAACAGGCTTATCCCAAAATATCAAGAACTGCTATAAATATTTTCTACTGTTATCTTGTTTGCCCGGATTACGGATGAATTAAAATTTTTGATATTTTGGGATTGGGCGCGATCGCTTCCTACACGCCTGCTGATAAGTTTTGTAATGGGTAGCGATCGCCATTCATGGCTTGAACGTTGTATATCCAACAGTTCTACAGACACAAAAATTTTACCATGACCCAAACAACATACACAGCCGATGTTTTAGTAGTTGGTGGTGGAACCGGTGGAACAGCTGCGGCTATCCAGTCGGCGCGACAGGGAGCAAAAACTATTCTAGTGAGTGAATTTGCTTGGTTGGGGGGAATGCTCACCTCTGCGGGAGTATCCGCTCCTGATGGTAATGAATTGGTAGCTTTTCAGACAGGGTTGTGGGGGCGGTATTTACAAGAATTACGCCAGCGTCAGCCAGGAGGATTAAATAATAGTTGGGTTAGTTTTTTTAGTTATGACCCCCGCATGGGAGCCAAGATTTTTGCTGATTGGGTACAAGAATTATCTAATCTGCACTGGATTTCTGGACAAGTACCAAAAGAAGTATTGCAGCAAGGTAATTGTATAACTGGTGTGCGGTTTGCAGACTTTACTGTTACAGCCAAGATTGTTCTTGATGGTACAGAATTAGGGGATTTATTGGCTTTGGCGGAAATACCTCACCGTTGGGGCTGGGAATTACAATCAGCATGGGGGGAAAAGAGCGCTCCTGTACATCCTAATCATCTCACAGAAAAGTATCCTGTGCAAGCCCCTACTTGGGTAGTGGTGATGCAAGATTTTGGGGAAGCAATTGCGCCGGAAATTCCCCGCGGGCTGAATTATGATCCTGCTTTGTTTGCAGGTGCTTGGGATAACTATGGTGCGGAAAAATTTTTGAATTATGGGCGCTTACCAGGTGGTCGATTTATGATCAATTGGCCTATTTGTGGTAATGATTATGGGGAAGGTGTAGGGCGTTTAGTAGAATCAGAAGTAGCTAAACAAGAATTTTTGCAAGAATGTCGCTGGCATAGCCAAAACTTTGCCCATTTTATCCAAAATAATTTGGGTAGGCGCTTTGGCTTGGCTGAATCAGTTTTTCCCTCTCACTCTACTGCTTTGGCTTTGCATCCTTACTACCGGGAGAGTCGCCGCTTGGTGGGACTAACTACTGTGACAGAACAGGATATTTTGCCTATGGGCTGCGGTAGGGTAGCATCTTTGTTTCCCGATACCATCGCCATTGGTAACTATGCCAATGACCATCATTATCCTCAGTTCCACTTGTCATTGCAACCTAAATCAATTCGTTGGGGGGGACGTTGGACTGGTACACCCTTTACTATTCCCTACCGTTGCTTAGTTCCTCTGGAAACAGATGGTTTATTGGTTTGTGAAAAAAATATTTCTGTATCTCATATTGCTAATGGGTCAACTAGATTACAACCAGTGGTGATGAATATCGGTCAAGCCGCAGGAATGGCCGCGGCTATGTGCGTGGATTTGAAATGTCAGCCTAGAGATTTACCTGTTAGGCAACTACAAACGTATTTGTTACAAGATTTACACGCTCCTGCCTGTGTTGTACCTCTATTTAATTTAGATATATCACCCCAAAATCCACAATGGCGGAATTGGCAATTGTATTACTTAAATCACTTTCAAGCCTATCCATTAAGTGGTAATTACCCATGGGAATCGTCAAATAGGTATGACCACCAAGTATTTCAACCGGTGGTAAGCAGTCATAGCCAATGTTTTACCGGAGTTTTCCAGCGTTTAAACCAGGAAGACTATCATTTTACCATCATTGCACCAGCTGCATATCATGGGCAAACTTGGCAGATTGTGACTTTGCGATCGCATATACAAGAGCAATTACAAGCTGCTGTGCATGAGCAACTGCTGACTATTTGGGGTCACTTCAATCATGCTGGTGGTTGGTTATTAGCTGAAAGCCTTGATATATCGTCAAAGTAACTTTATTTCAGTAAAGTACAATACTTTTTTGTTCATTTTCCGGAAAAAGTATGAGAGGATCGATAACATTAGATAGGAGATTTCAAACATAAACATCTGTTATGCGAGCTACGATTTCACTTTTAGTTTCAAGTTTAGTCTTCAGTTCCTTTGCCTTTAACTGCCAAGCAAAGCTCAATCGCTTATCTCAGATGTTGTCATGCTCTTCTGGTTCGCAACAGTCATCTCAATATCAAGCCCAAGTCAGCGAACTAGACAGCCCAATACTACATCGGGGTAGTGGACGCTTCGCTTAAACTTGATGGAAAATTTCCATGGTAATGCTTAAACCTCCAGTGAGGCAAAATTTCTGAGTGTTGTATCTGATGTAGAGTTAGCAGTTGTCTGATTGTCACCAAGTCAAAAACTGCCTCTCTCACAAAGATATAAAATCCTAATATTCACGGTACATTTGCTACAATCAGCGCTGTTGCATCGCCAAAATTGCTGTAAATCTCAATTATCAGGCGATAGCTGCCCTCTATATGCGCTTATCCCATTTAATGGTGTGATGATGTGATGAATACATATGTAGATAAAGAGTGACTCTGAAACTCAGAGTCACTTATTAAATATCTAATTTCAACAATGCAAACTTTGACTATTACCCTTGGTCAAGGCGTGAAAGTTTACTTTTTAGCTTCAGCAATGGGAACCCACTCAGTGTGGAATGTTCCTGGCTTGTCAAGACGTAGGTAAGTATGTGCGCCGAAGTAGTCGCGTTGTGCTTGAGTGAGATTTTGGGGTAAGCGATCGCGGCGATAGCTGTCAAAATAATCTAAAGAAGCACTAAAGGCAGGAACTGGGATACCCACTTTTGCTGCTGTCATAATCACTTCTCGCCAAGCATCTTGTCTATCGAGAATAGTCTGCTTAAATTCAGGTGCTAGGAGTAGATTAGGCAAAGCAGGATTTTCGTTAAAAGCTTTCTTAATTTTATTCAGGAAGCCGGCGCGAATAATACAACCACCTTTCCAAATCCGTGCCATCTCACTCAAGTTTAAATTCCAGTTGTATGTTTTGGAAGCTGTATGTAACAGCGCCATCCCTTGAGCGTAAGAACAGATTTTGGAGCAATACAAAGCGTCACGCACCTTGTTAACAAAGTCCTTCCGGTCTCCGTCGAATTTAGAGCTAGGGCCTGTTAGGCTTTGAGATGCTGCTACCCGTTCGTCTTTAATAGAAGATATAATCCTGGCATTAACTGCTGCGGTAATGGTGGGAATAGCTACACCCAATTCTAAAGCAGTTTGTACCGTCCAACGTCCAGTTCCTTTTTGACCGGCTGCGTCAACAATTAAATCTACCAAAGGTTTTTTGGTTTCTGGGTCAATGTAAGGAAAAATATTAGATGTAATCTCAATCAAAAACGAATTAAGTTCATCTGTGGTGTTCCATTCCTTAAACACTTCATGCAGCTGATTATGATCTAATCCTGCTACATTCTTGAGCAGATCATAGGCCTCTGCAATTAACTGCATATCGCCGTATTCAATGCCGTTGTGTACCATTTTTACATAGTGACCAGAACCACCAGGTCCAATATAGGTGACACAGGGACCATCATCTACTTGGGCAGCAATTTTGTTGAAAATTGGTGATAGATACTCATAGGAACTCGGTGTACCACCAGGCATAAGTGAGGGGCCATTGAGGGCACCTTCTTCTCCACCACTCACACCCATACCCAGAAAACGCAATCCAGCAGGTTCTAATTCCTGAGTGCGTTTCTCTGTATCTTCAAACCAAGAGTTACCACCGTCGATAATAATATCACCTTCATCTAACAAGGGTTTGAGTTGGGCGATCACCGCATCCACTGGTTTACCAGCCTGCACCATCACCAGAATTTTGCGGGGACGTTCCAATGATGCGACAAACTCCTCTAAGGTAAAGGCAGCTTTAACGTTCCTTCCGGGCGCACGCTGCGCCATAAATCCATCTGTTTTTTCTCTGGAGCGGTTATAAACTGCAATTGGGAAGCCATTACGCTCAACGTTGAGAGCTATATTCTCGCCCATTACGGCTAATCCAATCACACCAAAGCTTTGTAGTGTCATAAATTATGTTTGGCTAACTCTTGCAGATCCTTTTATCTTTAGGGTAAACCGAGATTTTCCGTTCTCTCCTAAAGAAGACCTTAAGACTTAAATAAAATGCGAAAATTTATAATTAACATAACCAACTGCTCCGGTCAACTTTCCGTTACGAGCAGAATTTAAATTTGTGAATGATTTAAACGGTCATGCTTGTCAAGCATCTGTAGAAAATGTAGAACGTGCTATTAAATGACTACAGCAACTAAGATAGAAGCGATTCTGTATTTAAAAGGTAAGCCTTTGTCCCTCAGCGAAATAGCTGATTATGCAGGATGCGATCGCCGCACAGCTGAACAAGGCATCATGGAACTCATGGATAATTATGCTCACCGAGATAGTGCCTTGGAAGTAGTAGAAACCGCCACTGGTTACAGTCTACAACTGCGGTCAGATTTTCATGACTTAGTACAAACATTGATTCCTGTAGAATTAGGCACTGGCGCACTCAGGACATTAGCAGCGATCGCTTTAAATAACCCCATACTTCAAAGCGATTTAATTGAATTGCGGGGTTCAGGAGTATACCAACACGTCCCTGAACTGGTAGAACTCGGTTTTGTCCGCAAACGCCGAGACAATGATTCTCGGTCTTATTTACTACAAGTTACACCAAGGTTTCATCAGTATTTCCAAATTGAACAACTACCCCAAACATTAGAACACCGCCAACCAGAAGAACAACTACAACTAGACCTCACAGTCACAGAAGAATTAAAACCTGCTGATTAACATTTAGTCTTCCCTGTTCCCAGTTAATCAATTGCACTACTCTTGTACTATGGTTTAGAGTAGAATCAGCAACTCAGCTAAAATTTGCCAATGGTGTTTGACCCTGACTTTTTGAATGACAACTCTGAGGAAAACCCCCATCAGCTTCTGAACGACAATTTTGAGGAAAATCCTAATCAGTTACTCAAATATTTACAGCATCAGCCTCCTGAAGTTCTAGCCCGTGTCGCTCAGTCTGTCACTCCAGAAATTAAACACATAATTTCCCAAAACGTCCAAGGACTGGTGGGAATGCTTCCCGGAGAAAATTTCAATGTGCAAGTTACAACAGATAGGGATAATTTAGCCGGGCTTCTAGCATCGGCCATGATGACAGGATACTTTCTCCGCCAAATGGAGCAAAGAATGCAGTTGGAACGTTTGTCTAATAGTTAATAAGTACCCCCACACCTCAGCCACCTGTACGTGTGGGGGAAACTTAAGGCTTTACACATAAAAATTATCACTTTCATTGTCACAGCGCATCTGCTTAACATTAATTCATACTTTATAGCGAATTCTAGTTAATTAGGTATGGTAGCAGGCAAGATGTATTAAGCTGCGAGCAGGACGTCCGCACTACAAGATTTATATCATTATCTGTTTGCGATCGCACGTATTTAATAAATGCTAATGTTGTGGCTCATCTAGCTGCTGTTCTTGGTTCTTCTGTCACCACACCCTGGCCGACCCTAGTTCCTATTCAATCTCAGGGTTCATTACCGCCCTTTTTCTGTGTACCAGGTGCTGGGGGTAATGTTCTCTACCTGCACTACTTAGCACGATATCTGGGAGAAAATCAACCATGCTATGGTTTACAGCCACAGGGTCTTGATGGTGATTCAGTTCCCCTGGAAAGTATTGAGGAAATTGCATCTCAATACATTCAAGCCATCCAAAGTGTTCAACCAGCAGGTCCCTACTTCCTGGGTGGTCATTCCTTTGGCGGTCGAGTGGCTTTTGAAATGGCTCAACAATTACAACGTCAGGGAGAATCTGTGGGTCTAGTTGCTATTTTCGATACTCCAGCACCAATTCCTCAGTTTAACCATCAACGTGATTTCTCTGATTGGGATGATGCTAGGTGGATATGTGAACTGACTGGGGCAATTGGGGAAGCTTTTGGAGTAAATATAGAAATATCTCACCAGGCTTTAGTTGGTCTCTCACCAGAGGAGCAAATTAACTATGTGCAACAACAGTTAGAAGTAGTTGGCTTGTTCCCTGGTCAAACAGATACAAAATTACTGCGTGGCTTGTTACAAGTTTATAAAACACAATGTCAAATTAACTACCTACCACAACATACTTCTTCCACACCAATTACTCTGTTCCTAGCTGAGGAGGTAAATCCTCAGATGGAAGATGATTATTCCCGGAATCAAAGACGGGGAGAGAGCTTATGAATTTGCCCATAAAGCCGGTTTATACTAGGTTTCCTGTGTTCGCCGTTCCTAAAAGAATTAAAATAGAAAAAACTGAATTTGAGCAAAGTGAACTAAAGCCGTGACTGAAAACGGGACAAAGCGACAAATCAGCAAGATTACAACATACTATGCCGTGTTGGGACTGCATCCCTCCGCATCGGCTATTGATATTCGTCGGGCTTATTGGCAACTGAGTAAACGCTATCATCCAGATACTACAGAACTACCTGCCAAAGTTGCCACTGCTAAATTTCAGCAAATTAACGAAGCTTACGCCACCCTGAGTCATCCAGAACGGCGTTTAAGTTATGATGCTAAAATCGGCTATTCCCGGTTTGGGGTGATTCAACCACCAATGGATTTAAACCAACCGGTGCGGAAACCCTACGATTTTTCCAAATCAATTTATCTAGATGCCAGCGATCGCCCCTTATCAGCGGGAGAAATTTTTGTATTATTTGTGTTAGGCTTAACCCTAGTGGGTTGTGTGGTAGTTGCCATCGCTGTTGCTATGTTCCGTGGTGAAGCCAACATACAAACCCAAGTTACCCAACCACAAGTTGCTGATATTTCTCCCCTACCCAACCCAGAACAAATGAAGATTACTGAATATGGAACTTCTAGATATTTAAATTTTTAATTTTTGAAAATTTTATTTGCAATTTTGTTGTCTTTTTTGAGTGTCCTATGCTTACCCCTGATACACCTTTATATAGCCATCCTTTACCACAAATCGAACAGTGGTTAAAAGACCAAGGCTGTGAACAAGATGAAAAGCAGCCCAATTGTTGGCGTGTGCAACGACCCACTTGGCAAGCTGAACTGTGGCTTGATATTGAGGAAATTATAGTAAGATATTTCAAATCTGGGGAAAATAGCCAAGATATTCAACGCTCTTTTAAATATTCTCTCAGCCGCCAAGATATAGAAGAAGCTGTTTTTTCTGGTCCATAAACCAAAAACCAAAAACCAATTTAAATCAAGCCTCTGTCCACCCTTGACATTCTCCCCTAGCTACAGCTAAGGGGAATTAAAACATCACTGTTTAGGCTTTCTCTGAGAAATTTCTTCAGCAGAGCAGAAGTCGTTTTTTTTTCGGTAAATACCTGGCAGATGTAGTATCTCAGGAATTACTGCTCATACCCAAACTAACCACATGGTGCAGATCAGCATTTTGAGTAGATTTTTGTTGGAGAATTTGTTGATAAACTGCCTCATAACCATCGGTCATCTGTTCTAGGCTAAAGTTATTTTTAACATATTCTCGGCAAACATAGCGGTCTAACTGCCTCACCTGATCAAGGGCGCGACTAAAATCTTCAATGTTATTGCAGAGAAAACCAGTTTTTCCGTGTTTAATTATTTCCACAGTAGACCCTAATGTCATGGCAATAACAGGTGTACCAGCCGCCATTGACTCTACCATAACCAAACCAAAAGGTTCTCGCCAAGTAATAGGAAAAAGAGTGGCTACAGCACCCCCCATCAGGGCATTTTTTTGCACATGGTTTGCTTCACCCAGATACTCAATTTGCTGACCATCAATTTGGGGCTTAATTTCTTGGTCAAAGTATTTTTGGTCAACTACATCTACTTTACCTGCAATTTTCAAATGCCAACCAGTTTGTTTAGCAACAGATATCGCTAGGTGTGTACCTTTTTCTGGAGATATCCGACCTAAAAATGCCAAATATGGTGGATTATCCGGTTGGGGATGAAATTTATAACTGTTAACATCAATACCATTGTAAACTGTTGAAACATAGTTTAACCCTAACCTCAGTTCCCTCTGGGCATCGGAAATACTGACAAAAGGTTGATGTTTAGCATATTGAAACATCTTTTCGTTATCAGGGGTAAAAATACCGTGTAAGGTGTGAACTGTCGGTGTTTTAATCAGATTTGCATAGGGTAGTGCTGGACAGCACACATGGGAATGAATAATGTCAAATTCCTCCGCCCGTTCATAAACAAAGCCCAGTTGTAGCATTTCGTATATGTTTTGTTCCTTGACATCTGGATCAAGTCGTAAAGCACGGGGATGAACTGATACTAACTTGGCCAAACTAATAGAATCTCCTGAAGCGAATAAGGTGACTTGATGTCCCCGTCGAACTAATTCATCAGTGAGTAATCCTACAACTAACTCTATACCTCCATATGCTGGAGGCGGTACTCTCTCAATTAATGGGGCAATCTGAGCAATTCGCATCACAAAACTCCTGCAAGATAAACGATTTAAATACCAATTTAATAACTACATTATTTGAAATTATATTACTATTATCCTATATTTGTTTTCTACCTTAGTAGGGAAATATGGCTATCATCAGCACCTAGACTGAATCATAAATAATTAAAATACTTTTTTTCTCGAAAATGTTGGTTGAATCGGTCAATTTTTCAGCAAAATTCAATTGATTGAGATAATTTTTTAGTATGTTTTGCAGTTGATGTGATCTTTGTTATTCTCACCCCACAGCTAGAGAGTGAGCAGATATATTCCTTCAAGTCCATCCTCAGTCTTGACAATGTGAAAATTTTATGTTATGTAGGACACGGTGAATAATTAGAAAAAATTACAAACACAATTAACGTGGGTATTTCTACATCCAACAAAAAACCGCGTGCCTCTTGGCAGGGGGTTTTCACCATAATTTTATCTGGATTTATGTATCTGCCTATACTGGTACTTGGGTTTTATAGCTTTAACCAGTCACCTTATAGCGCAACTTGGCAAGGATTCACTTTAAGTTGGTACTACAAACTGTTTAGCGACGAGCGGCTGTTATCAGCTTTAAAAAATAGTTTGATAGTAGCCTTTTGTGCAGTGGGTGTTTCAGCAGTGTTGGGAACCTTAATGGCGGTAGGGTTAGCAAGGTATCAATTTTTGGGTAAGAATTTGTATCGGGGTATTTCTTACCTACCGTTAATTATTCCAGATATTGCCATCGCCGTGGCTACTTTAGTTTTTCTAGCCGCCTTTGCTATTCCCCTGAGTTTATGGACAGTTATTGCTGCTCATATAGTATTTTGCCTAGCTTATATCGCAATTGTCGTGTCTTCAAGACTGACAAATTTAGACCCCCACCTAGAAGAAGCAGCACTAGATTTAGGAGCTACACCAACACAAGCATTTCTGAAAGTGTTACTACCTCAGTTAACGCCTGGTATTATAGCTGGTTGCTTGCTGGCATTTGTTTTGAGTTTAGACGACTTTCTCATTGCTAGTTTTACATCTGGTAGCGGTTATAACACCTTACCTGTAGAAATTTTTAGCCGCATGAGAATAGGAGTCAAACCTGACATTAATGCTGTTAGTGTGATATTGATTACAGTATCTGCTATTATCGCCTTTTTAGGAGAATCTATTCGTACTTTTGAACACAAAAAATAATCTGCATATTGTACACAATTAACAAGACAAAACACACTTGACAAATTCCATAGTTTCACAATATTATTTTTATTGTGATCAAAATATATATTCTCAGAATTACTTCTATTTCAAGAGAACTGAAAATAGGTTTCTTCAGGTTTATTTGTTTAGATGTGTATTCTGAATTGGATATTATTGGGGCCAAGTTGGGACAAGATGCTACTTCCTCCTCATTATGCAAATTTGCCAAAATCCCAATTGCTCGAATCCATTTAACCCAGAAGGCAGTAGATATTGCATGAGTTGCGGAAAAAGTAACTTTGGCGAATTTCTCAGAAATCGCTATCGCGTATTGAGCCTTTTAGGGGAAGGAGGGTTTAGCAAGACCTATGCAACTGAAGACGCAGATAGACTAAATGCTCCTTGTGTCATCAAACAATTTTTTCCTCAAGTTCAAGGAACAACCCAACGAAGGAAAGCAGCAGAATTTTTTAAAGAGGAAGCATTTCGACTTTATGAACTAGGAGAAAATCATACTCAAATTCCTAGATTATTAGCTTATTTTGAACAGGGTTCGAGCTTGTATCTTGTGCAGGAATTTATAGAAGGACCAACTCTTTTACAAGAAGTTCAGCAAAAACCCTTTACCGAAGAAGAAATTTACCAACTTTTAACTGACTTATTGCCAGTTTTAGAATTTGTTCATGGTGCTAATGTAATTCATCGAGACATTAAGCCAGAAAACATCATTCGCCGTTACAGTGACGGTAAACCAGTATTAATTGACTTCGGTGGGGCTAAACAGGTAACACAAACAAGTTTAGCAAGACAAGCTACAGTGATTTATACTGTTGGTTATGCTCCATCTGAACAAATGGCTGGATTTCCTTGTCATGCTAGTGATTTATATGCTTTGGGTGTAACTTGCGTGCGTCTGTTAACACAAAGTTTACCAGTACAAAATAGTTATGGAGAAATTAATGATCCTCTTTATGATGCCATGAACGCTAATTGGTTATGGCAGGAAGAATTATATAAAAAAGGTATTACCATAAGCGAAGAATTAAGCAAAATTTTAAATAAATTATTAAAACATTTACCTAGTCAAAGATATCAATCAGCAACCGAAGTTCTCAATGATTTAAAGTCTTGTAAACAGCCGCTTGTTGAATCTAAAAAAACAGAAAATTCCCTACCCCTACTAATCAAACTACCACGACTACCACATAAAACAACACCTCCATTACCCCCCTTAGAAACCTTTGAATTTGAAGTAGTTACAGTAGATACAGCAGGTAGAGAAGTTCACCGGGACTTTCCCACCGCCAAATTTTTTGCTGAAAAATTGAGCGACACAGTAACCCTAGAAATGGTGTCAATTCCTGGTGGTAGCTTTATGATGGGTTCCCCAGATTTTGAAGGAGATGCTGATGAACGTCCTCAACACGAAGTGATTCTTAAACCATTCTATATGGGTAAATTTCCCATAACTCAAGGGCAATGGAAAGCTGTAGCCGCTTTACCAGAAATTAAGCAACCTTTAAATCCTTATCCCTGCAAATTTAAAGGTCATAATCGGCCTGTAGAAAATATATCTTGGTACGAAGCTGTAGAATTTTGCGCCAGACTGTCAGAAAAAACCGGACGTGAATACCGTTTACCCAGTGAGTCTGAATGGGAATATGCTTGTCGCGCTGGAACTACCACATCTTTCCACTTTGGCGAAGTGATTACTTCTGACTTAGTTAATTTTAACTGCAAAGAAACAACCGATGTGGGCAGTTTTCGCGTCGCCAATGCCTTTGGCTTGTATGATATGCACGGGCTAATATGGGAGTGGTGTGCTGATACTTGGCACAATAATTATCATGGCGCGCCTTCAGACGGAAGCGCTTGGGAAGTGGGCGGTGACTTTCACCGTCGGCTATTACGCGGCGGCTCATGGAATTATAGTGCAGAACTTTGTCGCAGTGCTAGCCGCAGTTGGAATGAGTCAGATGGTGGCTTGAGGATCTGCGGTTTTCGGGTTGTATTCCATCTCTCCCCCCCTCTCCCTCCGCGACTCTGGGTCTCTGCGTGAGATGTAAAAATGCTATTAATAACTATTTTCCCCAGTTCCCCGGTAGCTTTGGTGTAAAACTCAATTTATTCAACCTGTCCACATCCAGGTTAGGTATCATATCCATAGAAACTATAGAAACTGTAGTAGTGGTAGGTTAATAGGAAATATGTTCACTAAGCGCAAAAGTCGTACTATTGCGGCAATTTTAGCTTTATCTGGTACGCTGACAATTTCAGGCCTACATAAGTTTTATTTGGGACAACCCTGGTGGGGTTTGTTGTATGTCTTGCTTTCCTGGACACCCATCCCCAAGGTAGCCAGTGCTATTGAGGGAGTTTGGTATTTAGCCCAGGATGAGGCAGCTTTTGATCGTAATTTTAACTTGGGTAAGTCCGCAGTCAATAATTTACCCCAAACAGGTGATCATGTGGAAGGAATTGCCAAGGCTTTGCGTCAGTTGGATACTCTGCGCCAAGATGGATTGATTTCTGAATACGAGTTTGAACAAAAGCGCCGTCAGCTACTAGAGCAAATTTCTTGATATAAGTAAAAAAATGAACTGGCTACCTTTAAACCCTAAGTTACAAAAACTCCGGGCTAAACTCCTTAATGACCCTTATTACCGATTACAATCTGGGGAGGAAGTACAGTTAGCAGTAAAATTAGGTATTCGCATTGATGCTAATCAAGCCACTGTGGATGATTGGTTACGGCTACCTGGTTTGTCAATTCACCAAGCGCGATCGCTAGTGGAACTTTCTCGCTCTGGTGTTAAATTTTATTGTATTGAAGATGTAGCTGCGGCTTTAGCCATACCCACACAGCGACTAGAACCATTAAAGCCCCTACTCAACTTTATTTATTATGACGAAGAATCTTTAGATTATCCTACGCAGTTAGTTAACCCGAATACTGCCACTGTTGACCAATTGGTTAAAATTCCTTTTATAGATGTATGTTTTGCAGAAGCAGTGGTAGAAAATCGGCTATCAGCTGGGCTGTACCGGAACTTGGCGGATTTTCAGCGCCGTTTGGGTTTATCCGGTGAGGTTATTGCCCAGCTGATGTATTTTCTCAGGTTTTGATCAGGTTTTACCCATTTAATTTGTATAACCCCAGGGAAGATACCCGCACTACCAAAATCCAAAATCTAAAATCTAAATAAAACCAATGCGATCAAGAGGCCAAAAGCGAAATACTGCCCGACCAATGATGTTTTTTCTCGGTAAAAACCCCCAATAACGAGAATCATTACTATCATTGCGGTTATCACCCATGACAAAAAATTTCTCTGGGGGAACCTGTACAGCGGGAAATGGCTGATTGGGGGGTTCGGCTATGTAGTCTTCTTCTAAGGCTTTACCGTCCAGGTAAACTTTACCGTTGGTCACTTGGACTGTTTTACCGGGAGTACCAATAACTCGCTTAATAAAAGCTTGGTCTTGGGGATATCCCCGGCGTTGTAGTTCTGCGGGAGGCTGAAAAACGATGATTTCCCCAGTGGCGGGGGGGTGAAAACGGTATGAGACTTTTTCTACCACTAAGCGATCGCCTGTATGTAATGTAGGTAGCATTGAGTCTGATGGAATGTAGCGGGGTTCGGCGATGAATGTTCTGATCAAAATTGCCAAACATAAGGCGATGGCGATGAGAATTAGATTTTCTTGCCAACTACTCCACCCTTTTGATGATGTAGCAGTTGGTTTTGCATCACTTTTCTGAGGAGTCATAAAGATTTCAGCCGGTCGAAACAATGGGACGAATACTTTGTTATTTTGACGCTAAATGTATGATTGTGGCACTTTCACCCCTAACTGGGGTGAATATTTGCTGTTTTGAACATACCAAAAATTATCCCCCTGATAAATCGTCAGACTTTCCTTTAAATTCAAGTGTCTGTTAATTTGTGAAGTGGTGGTGCTGACAGAAAATGTGAGCAATTGTTAGCATTTTTGAATTTACAGGAATTATATAACTACTATGAAATCTACATTCTGGCATTTTTCCTACACTGTACTGACAACATTTTGCTTGTTGGGGTTGACTGGGGCTTCAACTATTGACCACAAAGATGAGGATGTAGAACTGAGAATTGGCGTAGTGCAACGATTTGGCCAAAATCCCCAATTCAAATTACAACTAGAACCCACATCAGGCGATCGCTTGCAGCTAAAATTTACCTACGGTAATGAGGAAAAAACCCTAGTTACCCAAAACCCACTCCAGCTAGAAACTGTCATGGAACCTTTACCTAAACTAGAGGTGAAGGAGGTAGTGGTTTTAGGTACATACCGTACCTTTGAAACTGCCGAAGACAGTGCTAAAAATTGGCGTTCTCAGGGAATAGAAGTGGAAATAGCCCAACCAGAACGCTGGCAAGTTTGGGCAAAACGAGAGGTTTACAACACTCCCCTACTGCGGCGCTTGTTATTCCAAGGTGTGCAAGCTGTCGGTAAGAACATGGCATATATGGACACTAAGATTTTAAAACAAGTGCCAAAAGTTACTTGGCAAGTGAATGGACAACGTTACAGCCCGAATAATTTAAAAATTACCAGCAATAAAAACTTAATTAGGGTCAGGGAAGGCGAAAACCTGGAAAAAAATCGTCTCTATCCAGGAAGGATGACTTTACAGCCCAACGCCTATGGTACATATACTTTAGTCAATGAAGTACCTCTGGAAAGCTATTTACGTGGAGTTGTACCTAACGAAATTGGCACAACTGCACCAACTGCCGCAGTAGAAGCCCAGACAATTATCGCCCGCACCTATGCTTTAAGAAATTTGCGGAGGTTTGTCACTGATAACTATCAATTGTGTGCTGATACACATTGTCAAGTTTATTACGGTTTAACTGGAGCAACCCCCAAAACTGACAAAGCGATCGCGGCTACTAGGAGTATGGTTTTAACTTATAATAATCAGCTAGTAGATGCCCTGTATTCCTCAACCACCGGTGGAGTTACTGCCTACTTTAGTGATGTTTGGAATGGTGAAGATCGTCCCTATTTAAGCCCGGTAGTAGATGCTCCTACCAACCTTTGGAACTTATCTGAGCAGAGTTTAGCCGATGAAAGCAACTTTAAGAAGTTTATTCATCAGCGAGAAGGATTTAATGAAAGTACCTGGAATACTTTTCGTTGGAACAAGGAAACTGCCCTTGATGATATCAACCAACTTTTAAAAAGATTCCTGGAAATTAAAAATAGCCCCTATGCCAAATTTAACACCGTTGAGGCTATGTCAGTAGTCAAGCGCAGTAAAAGTGGACGCATTCTTGAACTGGCGGTAAAAACAGATATTGGGGTGTTTACTCTGGAGAAAGACGAAATTCGCAGCGCCTTTGCAGCACCGAGAAGTACGCTGTTTTACATAGAACCACTCAACAAAGGCACAGTTAATTTGTGGGGATATGCGTTTATTGGCGGTGGCTTAGGACATGGAGTTGGCTTGAGTCAAACTGGCGCGCAAAACTTAGCTAAACTGGGTTGGTCAAATGCCAAAATTTTGCAATTTTATTATCCTGGCACTCAAATTAAAAGTCTCAGCAATAATATCCAGTTTTAACAGGTGAGTAATTAAAAGCTCAACCAAGCCAAGTATAAGAAGGTGAATAAAATCACAATTAGTGCCACCCCAATAAAACGATTGTCTTTGGTATTTACCTGGGTCAGATCCACAAATTTTGGTTCAGCCGGTGCTTTACTTGTGGATTGGCGAGGACTGCCAGATGCACGAATTTTGGTATCATTATCAGACAATGCCCCTAAATCGGGGATTTGGGTCATCCATTCACTAGGGCGTTGCAATTTTGGCGCTTTTAAAATGTAGATTAACCGCTTGGCCTGTTTGCTAGTTTCTGGGAAAGGATGGCGTTGCAGGTGTTGACAAAGGGCGATGGCCTCTTCAGTGCGTCCGGCTGCTTCATAAGCTGTTACCAGCCAAACTTGCACTTCACCCCCAAGGCGAGAATTTGCAGATAACAAGGCCCTGGCTTTTTCTAAATTTTCTACAGCTTCTCGATATTGCCCATTTTCAAAGTTAAGTTTTCCAGTCTGATAAAGACTTCTGCCAATTTCTACACTTTCTGTACTCACGTTTACATTACCCGCTCTGTTGCCTACAGCGTTAATTTATGGTATCATCAAGAAAAGTGCGATCCGATGATCATAGTGCCAATACCACCATCGGTAAAAATTTCTAACAGTAGGGCATGGGGAATACGACCATCAATAATATGTGCCGCACTTACACCTTGGGCAAGCGATCGCACACAACAATTAACTTTAGGAATCATCCCACCGCCAACTATACCATTGCCCATCAATTCCCGAGCTTGGCTAATATCTATTTTAGCAATCAAAGTAGATGGGTTTTTGTAGTCTTGAAGAATACCTGGTGTGTCGGTCAGCAAAATTAACTTTTCCGCACCCAAAGCAGCAGCGATTTCCCCAGCCACGGTATCAGCGTTAATATTGTAGGCTTGTCCATTGTGGTCTGTGGCTACGCTAGACACCACCGGAATATAGCCATTACTAGAGAGAGTTTCCAAAATTTTAATATTCACACTACTTACTTCCCCCACAAAACCGATACCTTCTTCATCTTGCGGGCGGGCGGTAATCAAGTTACCATCTTTACCACACAGTCCTACTGCCGAGCCTCCAGCCTGGTTGATTAGGGAAACAATTTCTTTATTGACTCGACCCACTAAAACCATTTCCACTACATCCATGGTGGGGGCATCTGTGACTCGCAGACCATTTTTAAATTGTGCTTCAATCCCTAGTTTACTTAACCAGGTATTAATTTCCGGACCACCGCCATGGACCAGAATGGGACGCAAACCCACGCAGGATAAAAAAACAATATCCCGCATTACTTTGTCTTTCAGGGTGCTATCTTTCATTGCTGCACCACCATATTTGACAACAACAGTTCGACCTGCAAATTGTTGGATGTAAGGTAGTGCCTCGCTGAGTACCCGTACACGGGTAGCCTCCGTTTGCCTGATGTATTCCGAATCGTTTTCCATTACGAGGGGCTGTTGAGAATTAAAACCTATTTAGTGAGTATAAAAGAATTTGGAACCTGGCACAATCTTTTAACTGGACTGGTTAGAGTAATAGGCTTCCATGTTCATGGCTGCTAACATTGCTTGCTGACTTACCTGTTTATACACAGTATCTAAATATTGCGTCACCACATCAGCAGAAGTTAAACTTACGCCACTTTCGTCTGTTTTCGCTAAAGGGATTGGCCCCCATACGTCCAACACCGTTTCGCTACTGGAAGGAGCAATGACCACCAAAGAAGATTCTAGTGGTTGGTGGTATTGCCAAAAACCAGCAAGATTGATAGAGGGTTGGGGGTGGGTAGTGGGCTGTGTGATGTCAGATGTTTTACCTTTGGTAACTTCAGCCTTAGCGCCGCGCAGTTGACGTAAATCACTAATAATTTGCTCTTTGGTGCGTCCCCGTAATTGAAACAACACAAAGGGATCTTCACTAAAGCGATCGCCTAACTGATAGTATACTGCACCAATATGTTTACAAGGATTTGCCTGATCAGGACAAGAGCATTTACTATGGACATCAGACAGTGTAAAAGGAAATAAAGATAAACCATTGGCTGTAAAAACTTCCTCAATATTTTGGGGCATTTCTCCCGCTAACAGCTTGGCTGCAAAAATTGCTTTGTGGGACATGGTTTCAACTACATAACCCCATTCTTCCTCACTAAAATGATCAAGAGACAAAGAAACCTGATAAGGTTCAGGTTCACTCCCTTGTACTCTCGCTAATACTTTTGCCCCTTTAAACTCAATCTGGAGGACATTTCCCAGTCGAGCATAGTTTCTAGCCCGTTCCAAGCGCTTTTTAAAGCGATAGGAATCTAGTAATTCTAGCCACTTTTGTGACCACCATTCACGGCTTGCCTGCAAAGTATCGTTATTCATAATTGGTAGTTGGTAAAAATTTTTCTAGTGCGGGCATCTTGCCTGCTACTGTACCTAATTGGGCAAAATGCCCTAGTTGTCGTTGATATATTAATCTGCTTCAATTATGGCACTGCGATCCAGTACGAGTAAGTTACGCAACTGATCTGTATCCATTTCAGTAAGCCACTCCTCACCAGTACCAACTACTTGTTCAGCTAATTGTTTTTTACTGTCAATCATGTCATGAATTTTTTCTTCTAATGTACCATTACAAACGAATTTATGCACTTGAACATTGCGGGTTTGACCAATGCGAAATACTCTATCAGTGGCTTGATTTTCAACAGCGGGATTCCACCATCTGTCAAAGTGAAACACATGATTAGCCCTGGTTAAATTCAATCCAACCCCACCAGCTTTTAAAGAAAGGATCATAATGGGAGGACCTTGGGGATCATGTTGAAAACGGTCAATCATTTCCTCTCGTTGTTTTTTACTGGTACTACCATATAAAAACAAGATTTCTTCCCCGATTTTATGCTGTAAATGAGCCTGTAATAACTTACCCCATTCAGCAAACTGAGTGAAAATTAAAGCCCTGTCTCCCCCCTCTAAAGCCACGGTCAACATTTCTTCTAGGCGGAGCAATTTTCCCGAACTATACTGTTGTAGTGTGTCTTGTTTCAAATATTGGGACGGGTGATTACATATTTGTTTTAGTTTGATTAATAAAGCTAAAATCATCCCTCGACGTTGCACACCTGAAGCAGCTTCTATTTCTGCCAATGATGCTTCCACAACTTGTTGATAAAGTGTGGCTTGTTCAGGAGTGAGACCACAAAAAACCGTCATTTCTTGCTTATCTGGCAAATCTTGAATAATATCCCCATCTGTTTTCAGGCGACGCAGAATAAACGGTTGCACTAAAGCCCTCAACTGATTTAAAGATGCTGTGTCACCATACTTTTCAATTGGTATGGCAAAGCGTCTCTGAAAAAATTGACGATTGCCCAAATACCCCGGATTGAGAAAATCTAAAATAGACCACAGTTCTTGGAGTTTATTTTCTACTGGTGTTCCTGTTAGGGCTATACGAAAGGTAGTTTTTAATTCTCTCACAGCCTGTGATTGTTTAGCTTCAGGATTTTTGACATTCTGGGCTTCATCTAAGACAACTACCCGCCAATCAACACTCTGTAAAGTTTTCACATCCCGGTGTATCAGTGAATAACTAGTAATAATTACATTGTGTTTTTCCACCCCTGCTATAAACCCTTTACCTTTAAGACGTTTATCGCCGTGGTGCTGTAAAACTTTGAGACTAGGAGCAAATTTTTTAATTTCCCGTTCCCAGTTCCCTAAAATAGAAGTGGGACAAACAAGTAATGTGGGATGGGACAGTGCATCCTGTTCTTGGAGATGCAGTAAAAAGGCGATGAGTTGAATGGTTTTACCCAGTCCCATATCATCTGCAAGACACGCACCCAAACCCCAACGTTCCAAGAAAGCTAGCCAAGCCACTCCTCTTTGTTGATAAGGTCGCAACTCTCCCTGAAAATTCCTAGGTGTGGGTAAGGGGGCGTAAGCCGGGGTTGTTGCTTTATTCGTTAGCGTCCCAATTAATTCCTGCAATATCCCAGATGCTTCAAAGCTGACCACAGGTAACTTTTCAATCACCTGGGTATCTCCAGAACCCAGACGTAAAGCATCTTCTAAGCACAGCGTCATTTGGTTTTTACGAGCGGCAAAAAATGCCTGTGCAGTTTTAATATCCTGGTCTCGCAATTCCACCCACTCGCCGTTAATTTCTACCAACGGGCTATTTAAGGCCACAAGTTTATTAAACTCGGTTTGAGAAATAGTTTGTCCACCAATTGCTAATTGCCATTGAAAATTTAGTAAACTCCGTAAACCCAAGGGTTGCTGTTGTTTATTTTGGGTTTCAGCAATAATTTTCAAGCCCAAACGATTCGCCCATCCTTCCCGGTTAGCCAAACTAGGGGGTAAAATCACCCCTAAACCACTATCTTCAAACCGCCAAGCCACAGACTTAATAAATTCATATGCCTGTAATGGGTTAAGGCTACAAGATTGCGGATACTCTGTTTCTAAACTGGGTGCAAGAATTGGATACAAGCGGGAAGCTAACCCCAACCCCCGCAATAATGTTTCTTGGGGTTGATCAATGGTGCGACCTTGATAAATTAACTGTTCCACTGGTTGATGCCAAATAGTTACCGCATCTACCAAAAAATCAGGATCATCTGTGGCTTGCAACAAATATACTAATAGCCAGTCTTTTGAGTCGGATGCAGGGGGAAGCAATTGAAAACAGCTGCGAAATGAGGCTTTTCCTGTTAGTTGGTATTGCAAAGGCATAGTCCACGCTTTCAGCGCAGCTTCTAGTCTTTCTACTCCCATCGCATCTGCATTCACTTTGTTAGATGCACCAGTTAAACCTTGTAGCCATTGTCGCACTGTAAATGGCAAAGATGCCATGACTCTGGTTTCTACTGGTGCTTGCGCAGTCATCATTCCCCGCACTTGGGCATCTATGGTACTATTGAGAAAATCTAATAATAATTCCTGGGGTTTGGTTGGCAAGTCCACTGCTAAATACTGTTCTTCCAGGTCAGGAGTTTTTTGATAAGTACGACAGGCTAAAGGCATTTTTGCGGAAAATTTTTCTAGGCGGGTTCCATCTACAGCGCTATCTAAGAGAACTTGCCACTTAGCAACAATAGAAGTATCTAATTGCGGTTGAATAGTTGGCAAAAACTTACACCGGGAAATTAAATCTAAACTCCAACGGGCTACTTGTGACCAAAAACGTAACTCCGCACCAAATACAGTATCTCCTTCCTGAACAGCGTTTAAGGGAATAGCCGCCAAAAATTTTATGGCGGCACTTGGGTTGAGGCAAAAACCTTCTACTCGCCAGGGTTGAAGATATGGGGGTGACTTGCTCTGGGTGGCTAAAGTGGCAGAATGCAAAGGAAAAATAAATACTATTTCTTCCTGATTATGTTCTGGGATGTGAGTTGGTAAAGCAATGATTTGAGAGTGGGTAGGCCAGCTGATTTGGTTAAGAGTTGTACGTTTACGAGTGCTAGAAGTGCTGGCTATGTTAACTTGGTTTGGCTGGATGATGTTATGATCAATCATCCATGCACTCAAATCAACTGATGTCATTGCCAAGGGATGTGCTGGTATATCCGGGGATGTAATAGTCTGTAATTTTACTTGTGATGAACGCCAAGTTTCACCCCAAATAAATAAACAACTATTGTCATTTTTTAGTAACCAATTACCGTGTAAAAGTGCCATTTGCTAACTGCCCCAATTTTCGGATAACTAAAGTATTAAATTATTAATTTTGCAGTTTTAACTGTGAGCGATAAAATTACTTATCAAGTTTCTCCCCCAGAAAATGCTACACAAACAAGGCCGAAACTGGGAAAGAATCAACCCTAAAGCCTGGTTTAAAAGCTAGCTAACTTTTTCCCCATACCCTAACGCTGATGGTGGAGGAAAAATAAAAAAAAATCATTTGACTACAGTTTAGGTCAAAGCACCCCGCTTATGGAGCTAGTGCGGTTTTTTCACTCAGTATCTCTTATTGTACAACTGGGATTACGCCATCTGGGAGGAAGAAGGTATGTTCTCAGCCTCCACAGCTAGCAAAGATTTTTCCCCCTGTCCATTAAAAAATATTTAAAATCTGGTTGTTAGTTTAACAAGTTGTTTATCTTTATGTGTACCAGAAGTCAGTTTGAGAGCATAAATGTTAGGATTGCCACAGAGAGAGAATAGCAAAAGAGAAGGAAAAAAAACTGCATGGCAGAAGTTGATAAGTCAATATCCTTCGATGGTAGGGATATTAGACTGAAAGTAGGCTTACTAGCTCCCCAAGCTGGTGGGTCAGTTTTGATAGAGTCGGGGGACACATCTGTTTTAGTGACGGCTACACGCTCCCAGAGCAGAGAGGGAGTTGATTTCCTTCCCTTGACGGTAGATTATGAAGAAAGATTGTATGCCGCAGGTAGGATTCCCGGAGGAATCATGCGGAGAGAAGGTCGTCCACCAGAAAAAACTATTCTTACCAGCCGCTTGATAGACCGCCCCATGAGGCCTTTATTTCCTTCATGGCTGCGGGATGACCTGCAAATTATCGCCCTTACCCTGTCGATGGATGAGTTAGTACCACCTGATGTTTTAGCGGTGACCGGCGCTTCCATTGCCACCCTAATAGCAAAAATTCCTTTTAATGGACCAATGGCGGCGGTGCGGGTTGGCTTGGTGGGAGATGATTTTATCATTAACCCCACTTATGCAGAAACTGAAAATGGAGATTTGGATCTGGTAGTGGCAGGTTCACCCCACGGTGTGATTATGGTGGAAGCAGGAGCCAATCAATTGCCAGAGCAAGATATTATCGAAGCGATTGATTTTGGTTATGAAGCAGTTAGAGATTTAATTAAAGCCCAGGAAGACTTGTTGGCGGAAATGGGTATAGAGGTTGTGCAAGAAGCACCACCAGAAGAAGACCAGACCCTGAACAATTATATCCGCGATCGCGCCAGGGATGAAATTAAAAAAATCCTGTGTCAATTTGACTACAGCAAGGGAGAACGGGATCAAGCTTTGGACGCTCTCAAGGAGCAAGTTGCTGGTGCCATCGAGGAACTGCCAGAGGAAGACGAAGTTAAAGCTGCGGCAATTGCCAACAGCAAAGCAGTTGGTAACACCTTCAAAGACATCACTAAACACCTCATGCGCCGTCAAATCATTGAAGATAACGTCCGCGTTGATGGGCGCAAACTCGATGAAGTACGTCCTGTTTCTTGCCAAGTTGGTGTCCTACCGAAGCGAGTCCATGGCAGTGGTTTATTTAATCGGGGGTTAACTCAAGTATTATCCACTTGTACTCTTGGTACTCCCGGAGATGCCCAAAACCTCACCGATGACTTGCAAGCAGACCAATCCAAACGTTACCTACATCACTACAACTTTCCCCCGTTTTCCGTGGGAGAAACTAAACCCTTGCGTTCCCCTGGAAGGCGGGAAATTGGTCATGGTGCTTTAGCCGAACGAGCTTTAGTACCAGTGCTACCCCCCAAGGAAAAATTCCCCTATGTAATTCGGGTAGTCTCAGAAGTGCTTTCTTCCAACGGTTCCACTTCTATGGGTTCGGTGTGCGGTTCTACTTTATCCTTGATGGATGCTGGCGTACCAATTACCAAACCTGTGAGCGGTGCGGCAATGGGTTTAATTAAAGAAGATGACGAAGTACGAGTTTTAACTGACATTCAGGGAATTGAAGACTTTTTAGGCGATATGGACTTTAAAGTCGCCGGGACAGATAGCGGTATTACCGCGCTGCAAATGGATATGAAAATCCCTGGACTGTCATTAGAAATCATTGCCCAGGCCATCCACCAAGCTAAATCGGCTCGGCTGCATATTCTGGAAAAAATGATCGAGACCATACAAGAGCCACGAGTTGACACTTCACCCTATGCCCCACGTCTCTTGACCATCAAGATTGATCCAGACATGATTGGTTTGGTCATTGGACCTGGAGGTAAAACAATTAAGGGCATCACTGAAGAAACTGGTGCGAAAATTGACATTGAAGACGATGGCACAGTGACAATTTCTGCTGTGGATGAAAGTAGGGCTAAAAAAGCCCGTAACATCATTCAAGGCATGACCCGTAAGTTAAATGAAGGTGATGTTTATGTAGGGCGTGTGACCCGAATTATCCCCATTGGTGCATTTGTAGAATTTCTGCCAGGTAAAGAAGGCATGATTCACATTTCTCAATTAGCTGACTATCGCGTTGGCAAAGTTGAAGATGAGGTAGCGGTTGGGGATGAGGTGATTGTCAAAGTGCGAGAAATTGACAATAAAGGACGGATTAATCTCACACGTTTGGGTATTCACCCAGATCAGGCAACTGCCGCACGGGAAGCCGCCACAGTGAATCGTTAGTGAATCGATAAATCGATTGGGGATTTTAGATTTTTATCTAAAATCCACGATGCCTGATTTGAAGGCATGGCAGTATTTTGCCGTCATTGAAAATCAAAATTATTATTAAAACCGAAGGATGAGAAAGATTCAAGTCTAGTGTTGACAGGTATTTGGTGACTAAATTTATTTTATGGACGCTTCGGAGTTATTAGAAACAATCATACAGCTGATTGATCAGGCTGAACAAGGGGACATTGATCCTTGGGATGTGCAGGTAATTGACGTAATTGACCGTTATCTAGAATTAATGGCACCGGAGGCCAAAGCTAAAAATTATGAATCTGACTTGTCGCAATCAGGACAGGCTTTTTTGTCAGCATCAATGCTAGTGTTATTCAAAGCTAACACCTTGATGCAATTATCTTTAGTAGAAGACACAAACGAGGATGTAATAGATGATGCAATCTCACCAAGTGAGGCTGGTCTATTGCATCATGCCCATCGTTTGCAATTAGAGCGACACTTGCGTCGCCGTCCCTCAGCAATGCCACTGCCAAAGCGTCCTGTAACTCTCCAAGAGTTAATTAAGCAATTGCAGATCATGGCCAGCCAGCTTAAACTGGTTGAGAAATCGAGCCAACCTGTCCGCTCCAAGCGTCAGCCCAGCGCCCAAAAGATGCGCCAAGCGCTAGAGTTAGCACACCAGGAAAATCTGACGGAAGTGGCTGGGGAACTAGAGCAAGTGTTGCATGGTTACGCAACAGAGCTATTTTTCCAGCAAAGTTGTTTGAATCTAGAACAACTTGTAGATTTGTGGACTCAAACAAAGCAACCACACCAAAGCGGCTTTCACCATGAGTCAGAACATAGCCACTTAGTTAGTGTTTTCTGGGCGCTACTACTGCTTTCAGCTGAATCTAAAGTTGAACTATTACAAGAGGAATTTTACCAGGAAATTAAAATTCGCTTGCTCACAGATTCACCTTAGCTTAAACAAAAAGAAGCTTCTCACCTGCCCGCAGGAGAGTGTAGGAGTATGTCACTGGCGATATTTAACTCCAAAACAAAAATAAACTAAAATTATACCTAAAAAGTGGCAATAGCCAGCAAATTCCTGTTATGCCTGTTTTGAGGAGATACTTTGCCCAAAAATTAAAATTGATGATTAAGCATCACTGGAGCAAAGTAAACTAGTTTGTCTTTGAGGAATAAAATTGTATGAAAGCCATGATTCTTGCGGCGGGTAAGGGTACTCGTGTGCGTCCTATTACTTACACAATTCCTAAACCAATGATTCCCATTCTGCAAAAGCCGGTGATGGAATTCCTGCTGGAACTGTTGCGCCAGCACGGATTTAACCAGATTATGGTGAATGTTAGCCATTTGGCTGAGGAAATTGAAAACTATTTTCGTGACGGTCAACGGTTTGGCGTAGAAATTGCTTATTCTTTTGAAGGCAAAATTGATGACGACGGCAAATTAGTGGGGGAAGCCATTGGTTCTGCTGGTGGAATGCGGCGTATTCAAGACTTCTCACCATTTTTTGATGATACTTTTGTGGTTTTGTGTGGTGATGCTCTTATTGACTTAGATTTGTCTGCGGCTGTGAAGTGGCATAAATCCCAGGGTTCAATTGCCACAATAATTACAAAATCTGTCCCACTGGAAGAGGTTTCTAGTTACGGTGTGGTAGTGACTGACGAAAATGGACGCGTTAAAGCTTTCCAAGAAAAACCGCCGAAGGAGGAAGCTATTAGCACCAATATCAACACTGGTATTTATATTTTTGAGCCGGAGGTGTTTGATTATATACCTTCTGGCGTTGAATATGACATTGGTAGCCAGTTATTTCCCAAATTAGTAGAAATTGGTGCGCCTTTTTACGCCATTGCCATGGACTTTGAATGGGTGGATATTGGTAAAGTACCCGATTACTGGCGGGCAATTAATGGTGTATTGCTAGGAGATATTAAAAATGTGCAAATTCCAGGTAACCAAGTCGCCCCTGGTATCTACACTGGTTTAAATGTTGCTGTGAATTGGGATAAGGTGGATATTACAGGACCTGTGTACATTGGTGGCATGACTAGGATTGAAGATGGCGCTAAAATTGTTGGACCAACGATGATTGGTCCCAACTGCTGGATATGCAGTGGAGCAACTGTAGAGAACAGCGTTATTTTTGAATGGTCACGATTAGGCCCTGGGGTAAGACTGGTTGATAAATTGGTGTTTGGTCGTTATTGCGTAGATAAAAAGGGAAATGCAATAGATGTTCAAGCGGCTGCTTTAGATTGGCTGATTACGGATGCTCGTCAAACACCGCCATCGGAAACACCTTTTGAGCGCCAAGCCATTGAGGATCTGCTGGGGATGAATGTAATTTAGCTCATCCCCCAGCCCCTCTCCTGTGTGGAGAGGGGAGTAAAACCTTAATCCAAAATCTAAAATCTAAAATTCCCTAGCTGTTTAGATAGGTGTATCTTCCTAGACTTTGTTCGTAGGTTTGTAGTAGTCGCTGGGATTCAGCTAGGGTGATGTGTTTTTCTTCTAAGGCTTTTTCACAGCGTTGACGGATGTTTTCTACCATGTCTTCAGAATCATACTGTACATATTTCATCACTTCGCTCATGGTATCACCTTTGACGACGTGCTGAATTTGGTAGCCTTTCGGTGTTAACTGGATGTGAACAGCATTAGTATCACCGAATAAGTTGTGTAAGTTGCCCATGATTTCTTGATAAGCTCCATTGAGGAACATTCCTAGGTAGTAAGGTTCTTCTGGCTTGAAGGTGTGCAGTTCTAAAACTGATTTGACATCCCGTAGGTCAATAAAGCGGTCGATTTTGCCGTCACTATCACAGGTCAGGTCTGCTAATATTCCCCGTCGTAGGGGTTCTTCGTCCAGCCGGTGTATTGGCATGACGGGGAATAGTTGGTCGATCGCCCAACAATCTGGTGCTGATTGAAACACAGAAAGATTAACGTAGTAAATGGAAGCCATGATTTTTTCTAGGTCTTCCAGTTCATCTGGTACGTATTCCTGCTGTCTGGTAATGTTGAGAGTTTTTTGACAACAAGCCCAATACAATCGCTCGGCTTTGGCTCGTTCTTCTAGGCGCAGAATTCCTAGATTGAATCTGCTGATGGCTTCTTCTTTAAATTGGGCTGCATCGTGGTAAAATTCTTGATAATTCTCTTGGTTGATGGAGTGGTAAGTTTCCCACAAGTATTTGATTAAGGGGGATTCCTGTTCTTCTGGGGGTTCTGGTAAGTCTAGAGGAACATCGTTAGTACTGAGAACATCAAAAATTAGTACCGACTGATGGGACGCGATCGCCCTTCCACTTTCACTAATCAATGTTGGTACGGTAATCTGCCGCTCCGCACAAGTATCTTTTAACTCTGCCACGATGTCGTTAGCATAGTTTTGCATATTGTAGTTTTTGGATGCGTAGAAGTTGGTTTGAGAGCCGTCATAATCTACACCCAAGCCGCCACCAACATCGAGATACTTCATGTCAGCCCCCAACATGGCTAATTCTACGTAAATACGGCTGGCTTCTTGGATGGCATCTTTGATTACATTAATGGCGGAGATTTGTGAACCAATGTGGAAGTGCATTAATTGCAGACAATCCAGCAAATTAGCTTCGCGTAGTTTGTTGACAGTTTCCATAATTTGGGGAATTGTCAGACCAAATTTAGCGCGATCGCCTGTGGAAGTTCCCCAGCGTCCCATACCTTGGGTACTGAGTTTAGCGCGCACTCCCAAAATTGGTTTAATACCTAACTGACGGTGAGCATTAATCACCAAGTCCAGTTCTTCAATCTGTTCAATGACGATAATTGAGGTTTGCCCCAGTCTTTGGGCTAACATTGCTGTTTCGATGTATTCTTGGTCTTTGTAGCCGTTGCAAATCAGCAATGCTCCCGGTGTATCCAACAAAGCTAAGGCAATCATTAATTCCGGCTTAGAACCGGCTTCTAAGCCAAACTGATGGGGTTTACCGAACTTGACTAAATCTTCAATTAAATGGCGCTCTTGGTTACACTTCACAGGAAACACGCCACGATATATACCTGGGTAATTGTAGCGGGCAATGGCTTTGCCAAAACAAGCATTTAACCGCTCAATCCGGTCTTCCAAAATATCCGAGAAGCGAATTAACATAGGCAGTCCTAAGTTACGCAGTTTCAAGGCGTTGACTAATTCAAATAAGTCTAGTGAGCCACCGCGATCGCCCTTGGGAGAAACGGTAATATGACCGGCAGCATTAATGGAAAAGTAAGGCTCTCCCCAACCTTGTATGCGGTACAAGGCTTCGCTGTCCTCAATTTTCCAGTGACGAAGCGGGCCTTCTGTAATATTACTAGGCGGTAAGAGCTTTTTTGGTTTGTGACCTTTGACTTCTAATTTGTGTCCATTCACAGGCATGACCACCCCTTCAGATCTAGCAGTTAACTCAGCACCCATGTTTAGTAACCTCTGTATTTCACCCACGAATTAACAATTTAACGCATTCTATCGGCAACTGATATGCTCTTACAGATAATTTCTGAGGTAGACTCTGATTGGTCACTAATTATTGCTGATTAGTTCTTGGTCATCTGTCAAGGTTATCAAGCCTTGATGACATGAACAGGAGATCAAAAGCAATGACAAATACGACCGGAGAAAAAAATATTCAGTTTTGGGAGATAGCTGTGGAACGCACATTCTTAGCAATTAAACCAGATGGTGTACAGCGTGGACTGGTGGGTGAAATCATCCGTCGCTATGAAGCTAAAGGTTTTACCCTGGTGGCTTTAAAATTCATGACAGTCAGCAAGGAATTAGCCCAACAGCATTATGATGTTCACCGGGAACGGCCATTTTTTGCCAGTTTAGTCGAGTTTATCACCTCTGGACCAGTTGTAGCCATGGTTTGGGAAGGTGATGGGGTTGTGGCAGCTGCGAGAAAAATTATTGGCGCAACTAACCCCTTATCAGCAGAACCTGGAACAATTCGGGGAGATTTTGGCATTAACATTGGCCGCAATCTCATTCACGGTTCTGATGCTTTAGAAACCGCACAGAGGGAAATAGCCCTGTGGTTTAAAGAAGAAGAATTAGTCAGTTGGGAACCACATTTAACACCTTGGTTACAAGAGTAGTTTAGGAATTAGGGAATGAAGAATGAAAATCATCCTTCATTCCCTAGCTTCTAGCTTCTGGTTTGGTGCTTCACTCTTTTCGGATTCTGTTTTCGGTGGTTCAACGACGGTACGCTGAGAAAATCCCCAGACTAAAATCAGAGCGATGGCAGAAATTACTAGCCATTCTGGTGGAACTAAATCATCGTTGATCACTCTTAACAACAGACGCAAACCCACAAAGGCCACCGTGATATAGCCTGCATCTTCCAGGTTCTTAAATTCATCTAACCACCGAATAAACAATCCGGCCATAAATCGCAATGTGATAATTCCAATTGTTGCACCCGTCAGCACTAGCCATGTTTCTTGAGAAACAGCGATGGCAGTTGTCACACTGTCTAAAGAAAATGCTAAATCTGTAAAGGCAATTATTGGTATGGCTTGTAACAAAGATTTAAAACGTGGTCCGTGATGATGGTCGTCCTTGGCTTCTTCTGAGGTAAAGTGTTGAAATACTAACCACAAGAGATAAGCTGCACCTAATAATTCAAATTGCCAAAATTTTTGTACCCAAGTAGCCGTGAGAATGAGGGTAATTCGTAGCACATAGGCAACGACTAAACCAACATTAAGGGCTTTACGTTCTAGTTCTTTGTCTTCTAGTCCCTGAGCAATGGCAGCTAGGGCGATGGCATTGTCGGCGGATAGCACCGCTTCTAAGAAAATCAAGATCAACAGGACAATGGGGGCTTCAACGCTGAAATTAAACTGAAGATAATCAAAGATGTGGTCTAGCATTCCGGGTTTCTCAAGCAGGATAAAAATTATTTGAAAAGTGCAAAAAAAAATAGTGGTTTTATATAGCTTAACTGTTTAGTGCTGTATTCTCATGGAAATGATATTCAGGCGATCGCTTGTTGTTGGCTATGTAAACCAAGAGCGATCGCGTTTTCCTGGTTATTGTATCAAGTACATGAATGAAATAATACTTGACAGCAGCTAAACGGTACGGAGTATGAGGCTCTGATCAGGGAACAGGGAAAAATAAATAAAGGTCTGGTGTATTAAATTGGATCAGACTGTAACCATTGTTGCAAATCAGCTACAGTGGTAAAGTCTAATAAATCTTCACCATCCCAAGGTTTGCTGTTGCACGTCTCCCAGTTCATCTGATGGCTATATCTGCTATTTTTAACAAAAGACTCTCTGCTAAATTTAACAATTTCTCATGATGAAGATTAACATGATATTCCTCACCAGCTAACAAGTTCCGGACTAGAGATAATCGCTCATCTACTGTGGCAATTCTCCAACATACTTCTAAGTTTACTGCTAAATCAAACAAAGAACGCTGCCCTAAATGTTCTCTGACTCTGACGGCCACATCATGATCACTAACCAAAAATTCCTTAATTCCATCTAATAATTTGTTACATAAAATCTCTTCATTTCCCCAATTTTCTAGCCAATTACTATCTGCATCTTCAATGTATAAATGCACAAAATCAACACCGTAGGTTAGCCAGTCATGCTGCATTCTCCGGGCTGTTGTTAAAGCTTGAGTAAATTTTTCCACAGGGGTTTCGTAGCTTTGAGTTTCTTGTCGGTGAGCCATAAAAGCTGTGATTGCTGAATGAGTATCTAGGGGAAAAACAAAAACCTGGAATTTGGAATTAATCTAATTTCAAATACTTACCACTTGAAAGATAGTCACTGTTGTACATGGCTATGTTGACTAACTGTCTGATGAAATTGGCATCTTTGGGATTGTAACTTAAAAATATTCCTCTCTCTATTTCCCATGATTGCAGTGTCACTTGCCACAAATGATACTTTTGCTGATTAAACTCTTCGGATACGCTGGTAACTTGAATACATAGTGGTTTTTGTTGGCGATTACTAACAATCAAGTCTGTTGCCATAGACAAATCCGCAATATAACGTTTCCACACACTACCTTGACGCTGCACAACATCTTGGGCTATTGCTCTAATGATATCATCATCTTGTTGATTAAATTCCCCTGCCATGAGTTTTTGTTTCCAAATGTAAAATTTGGAGTCATTGGCGTTTATCCATCTGGGAAAAAGATAGCTGTACCAATATTTTTCATTGGGGGTCATTTGCTCAAACTTAGCTTTTTGTTCTGCTGGGGAAGATGATGATTTAATCATCAGCCAAATGGTAGAATCCGTAATTACTTCTAATAAAAAAGCTAGGACAAATGGTTTGGCGGTCAGAGAACCTGTTTTGATATTTTTTACCCAACGATTAATTTCATCTAATTTTTTGGCCAGGTTAGGGTCTATCGAGTTGGCTTCCTCGATGAGGTTGGTGAGTTGATCCTTGATGTCTTGTGCTTGCAAACGATGCCCTACTTTTAATAATAATTAACGCTTTGTTAATATAACTACGGTGGGCCAGATATCAAATATAAGGCTATTTGCATGATTTATACAATCTGACGCACCCTACTAATGTGCCGGAGTAATTGCTGGTATTGTAACTCTTAACGAAAATCAAAGCAATTGTGTATAACTTTCAGTACACAATAGTTGACAACGCCATAGAGAGAGAAAAATTAATTATGTCTGAGCCAACCATAGAATCCATCTTACAGGAGAAGCGCTTATTCCCTCCCACTAGGGAATTTGCCCAAAACGCCCATATCAAAAGTCTGGCAGACTACCAAGAACTATATGCTCAAGCTCGAGCTAATCCCCAGGAATTTTGGGCAAAATTAGCCGCCACAGAGTTAGAATGGTTCCAAAAATGGGAGACAGTACTAGATTGGCAGCCACCTTTTGCTCAGTGGTTTGTGGGTGGGAAAATTAACATTTCTTATAATTGCCTGGATCGACATCTGACAACCTGGCGTAGAAATAAAGCAGCGCTAATTTGGGAGGGGGAGCCGGGAGACTCCCGCACCCTCACTTATGCCCAATTACATCGGGAGGTGTGCCAGTTTGCCAATGTGCTGAAGCAGTTGGGGGTGAAAAAAGGCGATCGCGTGGGTATTTATATGCCTATGATTCCTGAAGCGGCCATTGCTATGTTAGCTTGTGCTAGAATAGGTGCGCCCCATAGTGTGGTATTTGGTGGTTTTAGTGCAGAAGCTTTACGCGATCGCCTCAATGATGCAGCAGCTAAGTTAGTGATTACTGCTGATGGTGGTTGGCGTAAAGATGCTATTGTTCCCCTGAAAGCACAAGTAGACAAAGCCTTGGCAGATCACACCGTCCCTAGTGTTACAGATGTACTAGTTGTCAAACGCACCTGTCAACAAACTCACATGGAACCAGGGCGGGATCATTGGTGGCATGACCTACAACAGGGTGTATCAGCAGATTGTCCGGCAGAACCTATGGACAGCGAAGATATGCTGTTTGTTCTTTACACCTCCGGTAGTACGGGTAAACCCAAGGGTGTTGTACATACAACTGCTGGTTATAACTTATATACTCACATGACCAGTAAATGGATTTTTGATCTGCAAGATACAGATGTATACTGGTGTACTGCTGATGTGGGCTGGATTACCGGACATAGCTATATAGTTTATGGGCCTCTTTCCAACGGTGCTACTACTTTAATGTACGAAGGTGCGCCCCGTGGTTCTAATCCCGGTTGCTTTTGGGATGTAATTGAAAAATACGGCGTGAATATCTTTTATACAGCCCCTACAGCGATTCGGGCATTTATCAAAATGGGGGAACACCATCCCAAAACCCGCGATTTATCTTCTTTACGTTTGTTGGGGACGGTGGGTGAACCCATTAACCCAGAAGCTTGGATGTGGTATCATAAAATTATTGGTGGCGAACGTTGCCCCATTGTAGATACCTGGTGGCAAACAGAAACCGGTGGTATTATGATTACAGCACTACCCGGAGCTATTCCCACTAAACCAGGTTCGGCAACTCTTCCCTTTCCTGGAGTTATTGCGGATGTGGTAAATTTAGAGGGTGACACTGTACCTAATAATGAGGGGGGTTATTTGGCAGTTCGTTATCCTTGGCCGGGGATGATGCGGACGGTATACAATGACCCACAACGCTTTCGTCGCACTTATTGGGAACATATCCCCCCGAAAGATGGTAACTATATCTACTTTGCAGGTGATGGGGCTAGACAAGATGAGGATGGCTATTTCTGGGTAATGGGTCGTGTGGATGATGTGTTGAATGTATCAGGACATCGCCTGGGGACTATGGAAGTAGAATCAGCTTTAGTTTCTCATCCCGCAGTAGCAGAAGCTGCGGTGGTGGGTAAGCCGGATGAACTTAAAGGGGAGGAAATTGTGGCTTTCATCAGTTTAGAAGGAACTTATCAAGCCAGTGAAGATTTGAGTAAAGAACTGAAACAGCACGTTGTCAAAGAAATTGGAGCGATCGCCCGTCCTGGGGAAATTCGCTTTACTGATGCTTTACCCAAAACCCGATCCGGTAAAATTATGCGGCGCTTGCTGCGGAGTTTAGCTTCTGGTCAAGAGGTATTTGGTGATACTTCTACCTTAGAGGATCGCAGTGTTTTGGATAAGTTGCGGGAAGGTGCTTAAAGGCTGTTGGTCAAGTATCTTGTAGGGTGTGTTGTGCGGTGGTGCAGCACACCGTTTTTAGAACTTTGTCCGGTAAAAAACAGACGATAGTTTCTTGACCGCAGCCCTGGTAATATTGGCTGCTTTTGGCGTGCGTCTGTATGAGCAATGTAATAATTCCTATTTTAACGTGAGTTCGACGGAGAGGAAGGGGCAAAAAGCTTGCTGTGTAAGAATTTGCTCAAGCGGCATTCATGGGAGCGATCGCGCACAGTGAGACATCACTACGATTAATTGAGAATCGGTAAAAAGTGACAAAAAAATG